>CAZZYQ010000043.1:0-35614 GCA_964658395.1 uncultured Granulicella sp.
ACTTGGCAGCCTGATCATGCTGCTCGCATGGAAGAAGGTTCCGGGACCAGTGCTGCTGAATATGGCAGCTTCGGCGTAGACCACGAGCTGGCCGGTTCAAGAAGCAGAGTTTCCTGCGGGAATGACAAACAAAGAAAAAGATCGGCTGTTGCTAGAGCCGCTTCAGGTAAGTCTTCGCAGCATGCAACTCCGGAAACAGCTTCTCCTCAGCTTGGAACTCGCGCGAGTGGACACAACGGCGTCCGGCCTTGACGCGTACAGGGTGCTTGAGGTGCAGCATCTCGTGATACAGGAGATACTCGACAGCGCATCGCGGGGTATCTGCCCGGTCGAAGACCTGGCTGACGACGATCGTGTTGTGCGCCGCGTCGTAGTGGCCCAGCATCCGGCGAGCCTGGTGTGCCGACCAGGTAAGCGTCGGGCGCCCAAGCAGACCATGAAAGAAGCGCGTGTTCAGCGACTCGAAGACCTCATCCAGATCGTAGTACCGTCCCTTCGCAGTAAGGATTCGCTTGCGCCCCCGGGTCTGGCGAACATGCTCAGCCTGCCTTGAGACCGCCTCGGAAGACACATGACGGCGGTACCGGTCGGAGTGGTGCGGCGCGATGGGCTTCCGGTACAGCTTGGCGATCAGGATGTGCGCGATGGCGCGGTGGACCGATTCGGGCGCATGCTCGAGGATGTCTGAGAGCCGCACATGCAAGCGGCCTTCGCGCAGGCGGATGGTCGTATTCAGCGAAGTGAATCGGCGAAACCGGATATCGAGCGGCGGGATCGGAGCGCGGGGGCGAAGCTCGCGATACTCCTCCTCAAAGAGAGGAGCGAGAGCAGAGGCTTGGCTAAGGGCAGACACGCTTTTCAGAGGGTAGCATGAGGTCCGCTACTCGGGAACCTGATCGCCGTTCGCGTCTTTCTGCGGCGGATGCGCGGCAAACCACGTCTTCTGGTCTTCAATCAGGTGCTCAGTGTCCTCGCGCAGATCCCGCAGCGATTCCAGCCCGAGCTTGCGGGAGACGTTGTAGGCATCGTCGTCGGGCGGCGACTTGAGAACCGAAGCCCAACGATCGATCGCTCGCTGCAACTTTGGCAGTGCCTTGCGAATGTCGCGATGTCTGGGGCCGTATTCGTTCAGGTTGTCTTCCAGGTTGTCCGCAATGGAGACAAACTGTTCCATCATGTCGTGGATGTCCTGCTCACGCCCGGGTCGGCGAGGCTTGGTGGTCAGGTCGCGAATCTTGTCGGTGCGGTCATCCAGAAACTTGATAAAGGCAAGAACACGCTCGTTCGGCTGCCGGTTGGTGTCGCGCAGTTGCTCGACCTCGGCTTCCGAGAGCGCGTCCTGCCCGCGCTGGGCGAACAGGGATGGAGGTAAAAAAAGAGCAAAGCAGAAGACAAGAAAAAGTACTCGTCGCGTTATCTGACATCCTGTCTGCAACGTGTCAGCGGCTCTTTTCATGATGCCCAGGCCCGGAAAAAGCAGGTTTCGTTCGGAAAAGACAAACAAAATCCCTCGTCTAGTGAACAAACACCTGAGTCAGAAGCTCGTCGTGGACGTGGTCGAGCCGGGAAAGAGTCGCCTGCAATACGGGCCGATCGTCGCTTGATGCCTGCCGCAGAAAATCTCCGAGGCGCACCGTCGTGTGGTGCATAAGCATCTCGGCGTCTTTCAGCTTTTTGGTGTCTTTGGCCAGGTTCATATGGATCAACTCGGCGTAGTGTTCCACCTTCTTCAGCGTGGCGGAGGCGGCTTCAACATCGCCGTCGACAAATTGCTTTCCGGCGAGCTGGGTCATGCTGTGGACCAGCTCGGTATAGAGGAAGCACTGCTCGCGCGGTTTGGCCTGAAGGGCCCTTTGTTCGAGCTGCGCGATGAACGTCTGGTCAGGGACGGCATCGTTGATCGCTGCAGCCTCTGCAGAGATGGAGGCCAAAGCAAAAAACAGGAAGGCGAGGAGGACGGGACCGGTAGCGATACTGCGACAAGTAAGCTTCATAGTGCACCTCTGGGTGCGAAGCGTGCCTAATGCATATGTTCGAGAGTGATGAGGCGGCGCTTCACCTCAGACTCCTGTTCCGGAAACTTACCGTTGGCCATTGCGAGAAACTGTTTGTACGCCTCGGATGCCTGTTTCACCTGGTGTAACTTATCGTGCGCGGTCGCAAGCAGGAAGAGGGAACCAGCAGTTATGGGCGCAACTTTAGCACGCAGTTCGACCGCTTGCAAGGTCACAGTTGGGTCATTGTTCTCGGATGAAGCAAAAGCCAGATCGCTGTAAGCAGCCGCCTGGTCCTCCGGCGTCGGAAAAGCTGTCGCTGGCTGCACTACGGCCCGCTTCAGCAGGGTTTCCGCCTCCGCAAACCGTTTCAGATGAATCAGGTTGGAGCCCGCGTCGTCAAGCAGAGTGGGGTCGTTTGGCGTCTTCTCGAGTAGCGCCGCATAAAGGGGAGCAGCGGATTCAGGCTTCCCGGTTTGGGCATATAGCCGCGCAAGTAGGCGTGTCACGGCATCGTTTACAGGATGCTGCTGGTGCAGCGTCTCGGCCAGCGGCACTGCCAAGGCCGACTTTGCGGGGTCATCTTCGGAGAAATACACGGTGCAAAGCTGCGCCGTGAGCGCCGTGTCGCCGGGGTGGACGGTGAGAGCGTTGGTCAACAATGCTTCGGCTTCGGCAGCTTTCTTCTGCTGCAGCAGAACGTGTCCGAGTGCCGCTGTCGCCGCAGGATCGTTCGGCATCTGAGCGAGGAAGCGGCGGTAGGCAGTCTCTGCCAGGGGCAGGTCGTTGAGCGAGTCGGCGATCTCGGCGGAGAGCAGGATGTCGTCGCCGGTCTCGGGTGAGAGTTTTAGAGCCGCGAGGAGTTCATCGCGAGCATCTGCGGCATTCGCTGCCAGATCAAGCTTGGCGAGCGCACGAAGAGCGCGGCCAGCTGTGTCGGCGTCTTTCGCCGTCCCCGCCAGATTGGCAGCGGCTTGAAATTCCGTGCGGGCCTCTGCAGCTTTTCCGTCGCGGGCGAGGAAAAGGCCAAGGGCAAGGTGCGGCGAGGCAAACTTCGGATCGGCTGCCGCGGAGGCGCGGTAGGCTGCGGCCGCTTCGGAGGCGTGGTCGAGGTTGTCCTGGGTCAGGCCGAGATCGAAGAGGAGGTGTGCATCTTTAGGGTTGGCCGCAGAGAGTTTCGTAAGCAGGGGCAGGGCAGTGGCGTAGTCGCGATCTTCTAACGCCTTGTTGGCTTGATTCAGGAGCGCCGTGTCTGGGGACATCTGGGGTGCGGTTGTATCGACTGTGCCCGCGGGGAGCTGCGCCTGGACGTTTGCGGCCGTTAGGAGAAGAAAGCATGCCAGAGCCGTGGCGAAAAGATTCGATCGGCTGCCATGGCGTGGGACGCTTCGGGATCCTTCGACTTCGGCGCTCGAGCCGCGAGCGGCTTCGCTCAGGAACGGAAGCTTTGGGTGAATGGATCGAAGACGGTTCATGCGGTAACGGCGATCTCTTCGTGTGTCGGCAAAGATGCCGGTAGGTTAAGCACCGGCGCAAGCCAGTGCCCGGTGTGGCTCGCAGGGTTGGCGGCAATCTCCTCGGGCGTGCCCGCTGCGACGATCCGGCCGCCGCCAGAGCCGCCCTCCGGGCCCATATCGATCACCCAGTCGGCGGACTTAATCACGTCGAGATTGTGCTCGATCACCAGCAGCGAGCCGCCGCCGTCGATCAGCTTGCGGAAGGCGGCAAGCAGCTTTGCGACATCGTCGAAGTGCAGGCCCGTGGTGGGCTCATCGAGGATGTAGAGCGTCCGGCTGCGCGCCTTCGCCGCCGTCTCGCTGGTCGCGGCGGTGCGATTTGTGATCGATCGCGCGGTCGCCAGGTGCGACGCCAGCTTGACGCGCTGGGCTTCTCCGCCGGAGAGCGTCGTCGCCGACTGCCCCATCCGCACGTAGCCCAGGCCAACCTCGTCCAGCACGTAGAGCTTGTCCGCGATCTTCGGCGTGGCGGCAAAGTAGACCAGCGCCTCCTTGACCGTCATGTTCAACACGTCGTGGATGTTCCTGCCTCTGTACTTCACGTCCAGCACGGTGTTCTTGTAGCGCGTGCCGCCGCACTCTTCGCAAGGGAGTTCGATGTCGGCGAGGAACTGCATCTCGACCGTGACCGTGCCGTCGCCCTCGCACACGTCGCAGCGCCCGCCGGGGACATTGAACGAGAAGCTACCTGCGGAGAGGCTCTTGCGCTTGGCGTCGGGCTGCGCTGCGAACAGTTCGCGAATCGCGTCGAACGCCTTGATGTAGGTGACAGGGTTCGAGCGCGGTGTGCGCCCGATCGGCGACTGGTCGACCAGAATCACATCGTTGAGATGCTGTGTGCCCGAAAGCTCGCGATACAAATGCGCCGGGTCCGCCCCCTCCGTCTGTCCGAGCGCCTGCATCAGCGCGCGATACAGCACCTGATGCACGATGGTCGACTTGCCTGACCCAGAGACGCCAGTAACGCAGCAGAGCAGGTTCAGCGGAATGTCGATGTCGACTCCGCGCAGATTGTGGATGCGCGCTCCCTTGAGCACGAGATGTTCGCGGCCGGGCTCGCGGCGGTACTTCGGCACTGGAATCGTCAGGCGGCCCGACAAGTATTTGCCCGTGATGGAATTCGGATCGTGCATGACCTCGGCTACCGTGCCCGCCGCCAGCAGCTGGCCGCCGAGTTCGCCCGCGCCCGGTCCAAGGTCGAGCAGATAATCCGCTGCGCGAATAACATCCGGATCGTGCTCCACGACCAGGATCGTGTTGCCCAGGTCGCGCAGCTCTTCCATGATGTGGATCAGCTTGGCGGTATCCCGCGTGTGCAGCCCGATGCTCGGTTCGTCCAGCACATAGAGCGCTCCAACTAAGCGTGAACCAAGCGATGTAGCCAGCTGGATGCGTTGCGACTCGCCGCCGGACAGCGTGGAGCTGAGCCGGTCGAGTGTCAGGTAGTCGAGGCCGACCTGAAGCAGGAAGTGGATGCGTTGCCGCACCTCTTCGAGAATCTTTCCGGCGATCTCGGTCTGCGCGTGCGAGAGTTGCAGGTTGTCGAAGAACTCCTGCGCGGCGGTGATGGTAAGTGCCGCGGCCTCGCAGATGTTTTTGTCGTTGATCAGCACGGCGCGGGCCTCGGCGCGCAGCCGCTGGCCTTTGCAGTCCGGGCAGGTCGCATAGCCGCGGTACTTCGACAGGAAGACGCGGACGTGCAGCTTGTACTTCTTCTGGTCGAGCGCGGCGAAGAAGCCTCGTATTCCCGGGAAGGCACCCTTGCCATCTTCGATGAACGCCTGCTGCGCCGGAGTCAGGTCGAACCACGGAACGTTTGTCGGAATGCCTGCCGCGACTGCCGCACGCTTCATCTCACCATGGTGCGCGCGATACTTGGTTGTCGTCCACGGTGCGACTGCGCCTTCGTCGAGCGTCTTCGATTTATCGGGAATGATCAGGTTCGGGTCGAAGTCGATGGTGTTGCCGAAGCCCTGGCAGCGCGGGCACGCGCCGAACGGATTGTTGAACGAGAAGAGCCGTGGCTCGGGCTCGCGATACGCCCGATGGCAGGTGGTGCACTCGAAGGCGGCGGAATAGCGCAGATGTTGCGCGGCAGCGTCTTCGTCGCGCGGTACGGTATGGAAGCGGACCTCTCCGGCCTCACGATAGCCCGTCTCGATCGCGTCCACCAGCCGGGCGCGAATTTCGGGAGAGAGAGCGAGCCGGTCGATGAGTACGAATATCGGGAGGTCGAAGTTGAGTTCGAGCAGCGACTCCGGCGTCGAAAACTCGACGATATTGCCATTCTGGTAGAGGCGGTTGTAGCCGCGCCGGCGAAGCTCCGTAAGCCTGTCCTTCAACGAATCGGTGATGTTGATTACGACCGGCGCAGCGGCGGTAGCTTTGGTGGACTTGCTGGCCTTCTTCGCGGGCTTCGCCGGTTCCGCTACAGCAGGAGCCTGAATACTTGAAGCATGCAAAGCCTCCAGCTTCACCTCCGCTCGCACAATCGGAAACAGCGCGTAAGCGCGGGTGCCTTCGGGCAGTTCAAGCAGCGTAGCCACAATCTCGTCGACGGTGTCGCGCTTGACGATGCCGCCGCAGTGCAGGCACGTGACGGTCCCGCAGCGGGCATAAAGCAAGCGGAGATAGTCGTAGATCTCCGTCGCCGTCGCCACCGTCGAGCGCGGATTGCGCGTCTGGTTCTTCTGCTTGATCGCGATGGCTGGGGCGAGTCCGTCCATGAAGTCGACATCCGGCTTTTCGATGCGCTCGAGAAACTGCCGCGCATAGGCTGAAAGGGACTCGACATACCGCCGCTGCCCTTCCGCATACACCGTATCGAACGCAAGCGACGACTTGCCCGACCCGCTGACGCCGGAGACGACAGTCAGCGCGTTATGCGGGATGTTGACGTCGATGCCCTTCAGGTTGTGGGTGCGCGCGCCGCGGATTGTGATCTGGTCATTCATACGAGGCTGTTATGCGGTGTCCGTTCTCAGTCGTTCGTGAGAGACGAAAGGGCAAACCTCTATTTTCAGTCAGTTCTGTGTGGAATGCCAGCGAGGAACTGTGCAACTTGGTCAGATGGAATCAGAGTAGCGGTTATTCGGCGGCGCACGCGGATCGAACGAGGTGTTCAATCCACGACAGGCTTCAACGCCCCGCAAGGAAGCTAATGCCGCTCTTGCTTTACTCTTGCTATGAAGTAAAGCAGGAGGATGCATTGTGGAAGCCACGCTCAGCAGCAAGAACCAGGTCACTGTTCCCAAACAGGTTCGGGAGTATCTGAATCTCAAGGCAGGCGACCGCTTCAAGTTCTTCTTTCAGCCTGACGGAGTCGTCGCCATTTTGCCTGTGACCCCGATAGCCAGACTAAAAGGGAGCCTTCCTAAGCTTGACCATACTGTGACCCTCGACGAGATCGAATCCGCTCTTGCAAAGAGTGTGAAAGCGCGCTTTCGGCGATGATCGGGCTCGACACAAATGTTGTCCTGCGCTATCTGCTGCAGGACGATCCAGACCAGTGTTGCTGGTAAACCGTATTTTCGAGCGAAGGATCGGCGCATCTGAGCCTGGTTTTATCGACGTGGCTGTGGTGCTGGAACTCGTTTGGGTTCTGCCGAGCGTCTTTGAGCGGACACCCGTTCAGATTGCGGACTGCATTGAGGCGCTGCTTACCGCCGATTCTCTGCTGATACAGCATGAACAACAGGTATTTGAAGCTGTCTTCGCCTTGAAGCGTGGAACGGGAGAGTTTGAAGACGCTCTCATCGGTGCGCTCAACGCCGAGTCAGGATGCACACATACGCTGACGTTCGACCTAAAGGCAAGCCGGCTTCCCTATTTCAAAGCGGTTGGATGACAGGGGCTTATTCAGCGCGGGTTTGAGGTCGAAATATTTCTATCAAAAGCAGGCCTGCGCCGATGACGATGCAACTGTCGGCCACGTTGAAGTCAGGCCAATGGTAGTGGACGATCGTGACTTCGAGGAAGTCGACGACGTAATAAAGGCGGGCGCGATCGTAAAGGTTGCCGATTGCACCGCCCAGAATAAGCGCAAGCGCGATCGAGCTCGGGTCGAGCGTCCGGCCGGTTCGCCACAGCATGACCAGGACGATCACCACGGCGAGCGCCGAAAACGCAATCAGTCCATAACGCACAGCGTTCGGAGAGACGGAATCGGCGAACATGCTGAACGCCGCCCCGCTGTTCAGCACATGCGTCAGCCGGAAGAAGCCGGGGATGATCGTGATCGCCGCACCGTTCTTGATATGGTGCACGACCCACAGCTTGCTGAGCCGGTCGCAGGCGACCACTACGGCACTCAGCAGCAAAAGCGGGATGCGCCAATCGCGCCTGTGTCGTTGGTACGGCATCTGGTAAACGCTCACTGCGGCGCAACCTCTTGTTCCTGTGCGGCGTAGGGAGCGAAGTGGATTGCGGCAAGCGCGTCCGCGCAGCGCAGGCAGACGGTAGGATAGTTGGGTTCCTTGCCAACGTCGGGGACGTAGCGCCAGCAGCGCTCGCACTTGGGAAACGGCGACGGAGACACGATCACACCAGCCGCTTCCGCACCATCGTAAATTGCCACGTTATAAGGCTTTACCACCGACACATTGAAAAGCTCAGGTAGAGAAGGAAGGTATCGCTCGCAAATGAGAGCCTCTTGGCTGGACACTTGAAACGAAAGCGCAACGTTGGCCTCAAGAGACTTACCGATCGTCTTCGCATTGCGATAGAGCTCAAGTTCAGCGAGAACGCTCTTGCGGACTTCGAGAAGTATCTTCCACTCCTCCATTTCCTTCGAAAAGTCACCCAAAACTATGTCTTCATTACCCGGAAATAACGCCACATGAACGCTGCTCCCCCGCCCCTCTACCTTCGGCAACAGAGCCCAGGCCTCGTCCGCCGTAAAGCTTAGGATCGGAGCGATAAGCCGAACCAGCGCCTCAGCGATATGCCAAAGAGCTGTCTGCGCGCTGCGGCGTTCCTTCGCGTTTGGCGCAAACGTGTAAAGCCGGTCCTTCAGCACATCGAGATACAGCGCGCTCAGGTCGGTGTTCACGAATTCGTTCAAGGCGTGGTACGCCCGGTGAAACTCGAACGCGTCGTACGCCGCGCGAATCTTCGCACTTACCTCAGAAAGCCGCGCCAGGATGTACTGGTCCAACGGCTCCAGCTTCGCAAAATCGTGGATTGCGTCCGTCGCCGGTGTGAAGTCGTGCAGGTTGCCCAGCAGGAAGCGCAGCGTGTTGCGCAACTTCCGGTAGTTGTCGCTGACCCGCTGCATCAGGTTTTCGCTCGCGGCCACGTCCTCGCGGAAGTCGACCGAGGCGACCCAGAGGCGGATGATCTCGCCGCCGAGCCGCTTTGCCACGTCCACCGGATCCACGCCGTTGCCCAGGCTCTTCGAGAAGGCGCGGCCCTGTTCGTCGAGCGTCCAGCCGGAGGTCGCAACCGTGCGGTACGGTGCGACGCCGCGCAGCGCGACCGAAGTGAGCAGCGAAGAGTGGAACCAGCCGCGGTGCTGGTCGCCGCCTTCTGTGTAGAGGTCGGCGGGAAAGCTGAGCGATGGCTCCTGGTCGAGCACCGCGTGCCAGCTCGCGCCGCTCTCAAACCAGACATCGAGGATGTCCATCTCCTTGGTGAACTCGGTCCCGCCGCAGGGGCACGTCGTTCCCGCCGGCAACAGGTCGGCTGCGGAGTGAATGTACCAGGCGTCCGCTCCCTCCTGCTTGAAGCGCTCGACGATGCTCTTGTTGATCGCGGGATCGTTCAACGGAGCGTGGCACCGGTCGCAGAGGAAGACCGCAATGGGCACGCCCCAGATGCGCTGGCGGGAGATGCACCAGTCCGGCCGCGTGGCGATCATGTTCGAGATGCGCTCTTCGCCCCAGGCGGGGTCCCAATTGACGCGCTTGATCTCGTCGAGCGCGCGTTGGCGGAAACTGGTGGTTTCGCCGGGCGTTTCTAGCGCTTCGGGCGAAATGCGGGGGTCCTTCGACTCCGCGCTGCGCGCTCCGCTCAGGATGACGGCGGGTTCAGGTTCCGGCATGGGCGTCTCCATGCCGATGAACCACTGCTCGGTTGCGCGCACGATGACCGGGTTGTGGCAGCGCCAGCAGTGCGGATAGGAGTGCTCAAAGCTGGTGGCAGAGAGCAGCGCGCCGTGTTCGCGCAGCAGATCGATGATGACCGGGTTCGACTTGAAGACGGTCAGGTCTTCGTAGGGCTGGACGGTTTGGTTCGAAAAGACATCCGCTGTGTTGCGGTGCTTGCCGGCGTTATCGACATACTGCAGCTCGGGCAGGTCATAGCGCTTGCCGGTGTAGAAGTCGTCAACGCCGTGCGCAGGCGACGTGTGCACTGCGCCTGTTCCCTGTTCGGCTGTAACGTAAGTCGCGAGTACGCCAAGAATCTCGCGATCGAGAAATGGATGCTGAAAGGTCGCGCGCTCGAGGTGCTCGCCCTTGAAAACAGCGACGATGTCCGCCTGCGAGGCCGGTTCCGCGGGGATCTTCGCGCTCATCAAGTGGCAATGGACGATGACTTCCGACAGCAGCGCCTGAGCGACGATGTAGGTCGCGTCCGGCGTGGCAAGCGCCACGTACTCCATCTCTGGATTGAAGGCGATGGCCTGCGACGCGGGCAGCGTCCACGGCGTCGTCGTCCAGATGATGGCGTAGACGGGAGTCTCGCCAGACCCACCCATCGCATGAGACAAAGGCGCGATGGATGGGGCACCCAGGAGCTTCCAGGGGTCGCTCGTCAGCTTGTAGCGCACGTACACGCTCGGCGAGGTGTGCATCTCGTACTCGACCTCTGCCTCAGCCAGCGCCGTTCTATCGTGGATGCACCAGTACACCGGCTTCAGGCCCTTATAGACGAAGCCCTTTTCGAAGAAGTCGTAGAACGTCTCTACGATGCTCGCTTCATAGCCGAACGACATCGTCAGGTACGGATCGTCCCAGCGCCCAAAGATTCCCAGCCGCTCGAACTGGCTGCGCTGCAGGTCGACATACTTCTGCGCGTACTCGCGGCAGGCGCGACGGACGGCGACCGGCTCCATCTCCAGCTTCTTGCGGCCAAGCTGTTCGTCCACCTTAATCTCGATCGGAAGACCGTGGCAGTCCCAGCCCGGCACATAGGGCGCGTCGAAGCCGGCCATCGTTTTGGTCTTCACGACGAAGTCCTTGATGCACTTGTTCAGCGCATGGCCCAGGTGGATCGCGCCGTTCGCATAGGGCGGTCCGTCGTGCAGGATGTACTTCGGCGCTCCGGCGCGGGCAGCGCGAATCTGCTCGTAAAGACCAACTTCCTTCCAGCCAGCGAGCCGCGCGGGCTCGTTCTGCGGCAGGTTGGCCTTCATGGGAAAGGTGGTCTGCGGCAGGTTCAGTGTAGTTTTCAGGCCCTTGGTCTCCATATTGGGTTCGGGCTTGTTCTCAGGCGCTTCAGGCATCAGTGTCTTGTCCGTTCGACTGCGACTTTCGCTTGGTCTCAAACGTCTATTGTAGACGTGCAAGTAGTTCGGGTCGGGCTGCTTGACGGAGCAATGCGGGCGGCTGAGGCATCTGGCTGGTGAGCATCTCAGTATCACTTTGATTCCAGCACACCCCTTACGATTGCGGCGCGTCAAACACCAAAGGCGCGCAATTGTGAAAGTTTGTAGAATGAACGCAGGCCATTTGGCAGCACGAACGGAACCGGCGGCAGACCGGGCGGGCAAACGCAACAGGTAAGCCAGGCGGACGCTTTCAGCGGCCAGCTTCGTTGCGATCAGTACGTTGCAGCAGATTGCGGTACAGGCACGAAGGCGTACACGCAAGGCGAGTATCTATGGCAAACCTGTTGGAAACTCCTCCGGAGACAGAACTCGACCCTTTGAACACAGACCGACGCCTGCACGAGGGACCTCACCTCGGCGGTGAAGAGTTGGTTGAAGAAGGCGTCCTCTCGTCGCTTTGGAGTAACGTGCGCGACGCGTTTTTCCCGCGCAAACTGCCACCGTTGGTCCTCGAATCGCGGCCCGTCCCCGTCGTCGACCGTATGGCGGTCAAGCGCGACCCCAAGACGACGGCGATCGCGGTTGTGCTGCACGCCGCGGTCATCGCTCTCCTGGTCTTCCTGGTGGCCAAGAAGGTCCAGTTCGCTTCTCCCGTGAAGGAGACGACGATGGTGGCGCTCGATGCTCCTCCGCCGAAGCTTCCACCCCGGGCGAAGCTGTCGGGTGGAGGCGGAGGCCAAAAGGGTCCGGCTCCCGTCAGTAAGGGCAGCCCGCCCAAGTTCAGCCCGCAACAGATCTTGCCGCCAAAAGCGCCACCGCTGCAGGCACCGAAGCTGGCCGTGGTTCCCACAGTCGATGTTGACCCAAACTTGAAGATGGCCTCAAATTTGCCGAACGTCGGCATCCCCAACGCCCCTAACGTCGGGGTCTCAATGGGCAACGGGAATGGAAATGGTATTGGGAGCGGAAATGGCAACGGCATGGGACCCGGTTCGGGTGGCGGCATCGGCGGCGGCGTCCGCCAGGTCGGCGGCGGTGTAAGTGCACCCACGCTGGTCTACAAGGTAGAGGCCGAATTTTCTGAAGAAGCCCGGAAAGCCAAGGTAAGCGGCAACGTAGTCGTGGGCTTGATCGTCGACGAAAAAGGGAATGCAACTCGCGTGCACGTAGTCCGTGGTCTTGGTATGGGACTCGATGAGAAGGCCATGGAGGCGGTCCGTCAGTTCAAGTTCAAGCCGGCTATGGAAAACGGCAAGCCGGTGAAGGTTGAAGTCAACGTAGAAGTGAACTTCCAGATCTTCTAGCAGGTATGGGTGCCCTATCGAGTGCCGTAGCTGTCCTCAGACTGCGGCAGGTTGCATCTCGCAGGCTATTTCCCAACCAAAATATCTGACTTTATCTCTGAGAAAGTCAAATGTTCAGCCCGACTCCCGGTCTGTTCTTTCCAGTTCATGAACAGCTTGCCGTAGCTCTCTGTCAGACAGCTCCCATGCTCGATCCCCAACTCGGCCAGCATGCGATCGATCCACTCGGTTGGCCCTTCCAGTTCAGCATAGGTCCCAATCGGAGTCTCATCGACAACCAGGTGACCGGACGGCTGGCTCGAGTGCGTCCATTCGCTCCGGAACTTCTCATAGCGGAAGACAGGCGCGTACCCCAGCTGAAGGAAGATTTCGGCCATTGCCTGCCCGTCGTCCACGCGGGTCTCTGTCTCTATGCGCTCCTTGTACCGCGCCGGATCCAAGCCGGCGGAAGGTTCGGGTAGCCGTTTGTGGGTCACGGTCCAGGCTGACCCATATTGGCGCAGGCGCAGGATGTGATGCCGCGCACGCAGCTCGCGACCGGGCGTGTCATACAGGGTGTTCTGCTCGAAGGTTCGGGGCGTCTCAAGATGGAAGCCTCGTTCCGCGAGCGAGGCTTGAAAGGCAGAAGGATCGGGAACTGGAAATTTAAGTTCGATCTCGGGGGCCTGCATGCCACCGAGTATACGGGCAAGAGGTGCTGCTTAGACCGGGCAAGTACCATACCGTATGGATCAATTGTGCAAAACCGAGCGCTTACCCGCGAGTGGCACCGACTTTCCGCACAATATAGAGCGCGCCGCCAGGATCATTCGTGCAGGCGGGACAGTGGCGTTTCCGACGGAGACGGTCTATGGCCTGGGCGCGGACGCCTTAGATCCGGCGGCGATCGCCAAGATATTCGAAGCAAAACAACGTCCGTCCTGGGATCCACTCATTGTGCACATCGGCGATGAAGGAATGCTGTACCGTCTTGCTGAAGTTCCTCAATATGCCCGTATCCGAATTGAGAAGTTGATGGCGGCATTCTGGCCCGGACCACTTACCCTGCTCCTGCCGCGCACCTCTATCGTCCCCGATTCCGTTACTGCCGGCAGGCCACTCGTCGGGCTCCGCATGCCGTCGCATGCTGTCGCCCTGCAGTTGATCCGTCTCGCGGGAACGCCCATCGCGGCGCCGAGCGCGAACCGCTTCGGACACATCAGCCCAACAACCGTGGCGCATGTTCTGGATGATCTTGACGGCCGGATAGACGCCGTTCTCGACGGTGGACCGACGGCAGTCGGCATCGAGTCCACGGTGCTCGATCCTTTGCAGGACCCGATGATGATCTACCGGCCTGGAGCGGTGACAGCCACAATGCTTGTAGAGGCTACCGGCTGTAAAGTAACCGTGTTCTCCGCGTCCGCCGACACCAAGACTGAGCCGGAAAGTCTTCCCTCGCCTGGAGTCGGTCTGCGTCACTATGCTCCGCGAGCCAAGCTGACGCTGGTTCGTGCGGCCACAGGGTCTGCTGTGACGCAGACCCTCTGCGACGCCGTACTGTCTCTCAAGCAAGAGGACGAAAAGGTTGGGGCGATGCTCCCGGACGGTTGGGACGCAGGCGGGGCTGACGAGACGTTCGCACTGGGAAAGTGGGGCGACAACGACGTGTTTGCCCGGCGGCTTTTTGCCGGGCTGCGGTCGCTCGACGCCCGCGGCGTCACGGCGATTGTATGTCCAGTGCCTTTAGGCGAGGGCGTGGCTGCTGCACTTTGCGACCGGCTAGAGAAAGCAGCACGGAAGAGCGAAGGCTAAGCAGGTATCGATGACCCTATCTGCCTGGTGGGCAAGAATTCTGTCACTGCAATACCGCAGACAATGAAAGCCGCTCCTGCCAGGGCGCGGTTGCCCAGATGCTCATGAAAAAAGATCATGGCCGTGAGCCAGGCGAAGACCGGCTCGAGCGATAGAATCACCGCCGTATGGGTTGGCGGAAGATGTTTCTGCGCCCAGCTTTGTATCGTGAAGGCTGCAGCGGTTGCGAGGACGCTGGTCACAAGAAGGGCCACAATCAGGCGAGTGGTAAACACCGCATGAGGAAGCTCGCCGAACGGCAGCGTCAACAGCATCACTACTGCCGCCACGCCGATCTGGAGTGTCGCTAGTTGTGCCGCAGGTAGGCCCGGGGAGGTCTTTGACAGCGCAACCAAGTGTCCGGCAAAGGCGATCGCGCATGCAAGCGTCAGCAGATCGCCGCGATTGATCGAGACAAAGAGATTGTTCCACGCGGTGCCGGGCGGGGTCGTGAGCAGAAAAAGTCCAAGGAAAGCGAGCAGCGCGCCAAAAGCCGCCGTCCAGCGCGGCCCGGAACTTTCCGCTGTGCGGAGCGCTGGTACCGCCGTGAACAAGGGTACGAAGACCACGACGAGACCGGTGATGAACGCGGATTTCGCCGGTGTGGTCCTTGCGAGTCCACTTGTCTGAAACTGGTATCCCGCAGCCAGAAGGGTGCCGACGATAATCCCGGATAGAACCGCCCGGAAAGACAAGCTGCGAAGATGCCGATGGTTGACCGCGGCGAGCACCAGGAACGCCAGCGTCATGCGCAGCAGGTTAAACAGCAGCGGCGTTGCGTCCTGCAGCGCATCCTTGACCAGCACGAACGTCGCGCCCCATACCAGGACGGTGCTAAGCATAAGGACGTGCGCAAGGGCGCCGGGGCTGAGTCGACGGATGCTTTGCATTCTGTAAACACAGAGTACAGGGTAGGTTTGCCAACGTCGTGGAACTGGTCGATGCTTGGGTTATGACTCGTCTCTTCCCGTCGCGTCTTCGTGTGTTCTCCGGCCTCGCTTTACCCTTGGTGCTCTGCCTTTCTGCCTGCGGCAGAAGCCATGCAAACGCGCGACCCCTAGCGGTGCAGGCCGCACAGAACACCGCTTCGCAGCGGCCAACCAGCACTCCCTATGCTGGCGATCTATCGATCTTCGAGTACCCTGATCGCGACCAGAAGCTCCAGATCAACCGCGTCATGGATCTGCTAGGGATCACACCGGGTAAAAGCGTGGCAGACATCGGGGCCGGTTCTGGCTGGTTCACGGTGCGCGCCGCGCGCCGCGTCGGGCCCGGGGGCACAGTCTTCGCCGAAGACATCAACCCGGAGTACATCCAGTACATCGCTAACCGCGCTGCCAAAGAAAAGCTGTCGAACGTGAAGACAGTGCTCGGCACGCCTGACGATCCCAGCATCCCGCCCGCCAGTGTCGACGCGCTGCTGATGTTGAAGGTCTACCACGAGATCGCTCACCCAATTCCTGTGCTGACGAAGCTGCGGGCGTCGCTCAAGCCCGGTGCAAAGGTGGGCATTATCGATCGCAACGGAGACGGTACGGACCACGGCCTGAACAGCGAAGTCGTCGTGAAGGAGATGGAGGAGGCGGGCTACAAACTGTTCGCGAAGTACGACTTCACCAAGGCAGACGGGCAAGACTACTTCCTGATCTTCAGGGCTTCCGCACCTTAGACCTACCAGCCGAGGCTGAGTTGTTTGGGGCTTTCGGTTTCTTGCACGGGGTTCCACCAGATCAGTCTTTGCAGCATGGGATAGTAGAGCGCGAGGCGCATGGAAGCAGCGCTGCTCGCGAACTCTCTCAAGTGGCCTTGCGAACCTTCCGGCTTGCTCTCCGATCCGCCCGACAGGATCTCGGCGTAGGTGTGCAGCTGCGGCGCGTACTTGGCCCGTTCGCCTTGCAGAAAGGCATCCAGATTCTTGCCATCGTGGGATGCAGTCTTGTAGTCGACGATCCAGAGGCAATCCGTGCCTGGCTTTATCGGCTCAGGTCCGGCGCGGAAGATGCGATCGACGCGGATGGTGCTCCTTCGCCCTTGCCATGCGGTCAGCGCAAATTCGGTCTCGGCGGCTTGGTGCGGAGAAAGCGCCCAAACCCCGTACTGGTCCTGGAGCGTATTTTCGAGCGCGAAGAGCACGCGCTCCGTCAACCGCTCCACTGCTGCCGGGGCGAGCCCTTCCGAGCGCAGCATACCTGCGATGCGAGCGTCCCAACCAGGCAGCGCCGCAAGCAAGGGGCCCGGCTGCTCTCCCGCCGCCAGCCGCAGCGCAACTTGTTCCAGGAAGGCGTGCACGGTGTTGCCGAACGCGCGCGCCGCGAACGAGCCTTCCGGCCGGCTGAACTGTGGCGTCAAAGCGCCGTCTTCTCCCGCGCCATAGCTGAGGCGTTTCGGGTTCAAGAAGCGAATCGCCGGGTCGAACGCATCGGGCAAGCGCTCTATACGAGAACGGGGCCTGAAGCTTCCGACCGAGGCGGCGATCCTAAGCCCTGACATCGCCTCGGCATCCCCGACCGGCAGGATCTCGGCGTCTGCGGACACTGCGGACGCTGTGGCGACCGCTTCGAAGCGAGCGCTGACCGCTGGCCACGCCGCTTCGAGCAGCGAACCCGATTCCGGCTTGATGGTCCCGCCTGAAGATGCCATGGGAGAAGCGAAAAGGTGCAGCTCCTCCTTTGCGCGAGTGCTGGCCACGTATAGAAGCCGTTTGCACTCCGCCGCCTCCCGCGCCGTGTGCACATCGCGTATCCACTGGACCAGCAAATCAGAATTGGAAGCCTCTCCTTTGCTTACGATGGGGGCGAGAAGAACGTGCGCGGCCTCCTCGTCCGCCGAGTCGCGCTCAAGCCAGTTCAACAGGCGGCCCTGGACTTGACCGACCCTTCTCTCGAGCGACGGCACGATGACAACGTCCCACTCCAACCCTTTCGCTTTGTGGATCGTCAGCAGGTCGACGGCGCCCGCCTCAGTCTGAGGAGCGGCGAAGAGGACGTCGAGCCGGTCCTTCAGCGTGGTCACGTCGATCGTACCGGCTTCCTGCTCCATACCGTCGAGCAGTTCCAGGTACCGACGAGCATTGGTCAGCTCCGTCTTCCGGCAGTATGCATCGCCGCCAAGCGATCGCCACGTGCGCTCGACGACTTCAGCAGTCGATTGCCGCTCGGCGAGCTTTGCTCCGGCCTGCATCACCGTCCAGATGCGTTCAAGCCGTGCACAAGCCTGCTCGCTCAGCAGGTCACCTCGCTCTGCGAGCAGGCGCGGCATGCTCTGCTCGGCGAAGGCAGAATTGTCTGCGCCGGTCAGCAGGTGCAGATCAGCCAGGGTGAAGCCGCACCACGGAGCACGCAGCACGGACAGCCAGGCAGTTCGGTCTGCCGGATGCAACAGCGCGCGTGTCAGCGCAAACAGGTCGCGGACCTCGTCGCGGTCTTTCAACGGCTCGATGTCCACGGCGCGATAAGGAATGGAGTCTCCGCTTCGCGTATCGTTGAAGGCCCCAACGATCTGCTCCAGGTGCAGTCGCGACCTCACAAGGACGGCGATGGTCCACGGCTCGCTTCGGCCTGGAGGAAGCGGGCGGTTCCGCCAGCTATTCACGATCTTGCAGATTTCAATCGCATCCTTCGCCCGCTGCCTCGCCTTGTTCCGGTGGTTCTCCTGCGTCACGGAATCCTTGGCGAGGACCGTGCAATGCCACTCCCGCGCGGCGGCGAGGTTGCTGGCCGGCTTCATCGCTGAGACTGCGGTGTATGGGACTTCCTCCGGATGGACCGCGTTCTCGCTGCCGGGAAAGATACGCGAGAAGTCGACGTTGAAGTCATCTACCAGGGCCGCCTGAGAGCGGAAGTTCGCCGAAAGGCGAAGCGTCTCAAGCGGAAGATCGCCAAGCTGCCCGGACCGCATGAGACGCAGAAAGCGCTCGACCCGCGCCTGCCGGAACAGATAGATGGACTGCTTCGGGTCGCCGACCAGAAAGACAGTCTGGCTTTGTCCGTCCCAACCTTCTGTCAAGCGATGCAGCAGTTCGTGCTGACTGGATGACGTGTCCTGCATCTCGTCGACGAGGAGGTGCTGCAGGTGAACGCCCAGCGCCGATTCGAGGTCGACCGGGCCATCTTCTGATCCAAGCGCTGTGCGGGCGGCAAGCGCAACTTCGGTGTAATCGCACTCACCGCGTTCGGCGAAGACGAGTTGAAGCTCGATCAGCGCGCGCTTGAGGACACGAAAGAGCGCCTTGGCTACGTTCCATTGCTCTGCCGGATAGCGGGCGGGTGGAAGCGACTGGACCGCGCAAGCTGCCTGACGAACGTCTTCGCGGCCTTGCAGCTGAGCGACAAACCGCTCCAGCCTGTCACGCTCCGCTTTACCAGTGTTGAAGAACACTTGATTGTTGTTAAATCCCTTCCGCCAGCTATCGCTCGAAGGTGCGATCAACAATCGCGTCAGCGCCTGCCAGTATTCAAGGTCTTCAGCGGTCTTTGCCGGCGACCTTCGCCGTCCCGCGCAAAGTGCAATGGGCGAAGCCTTACCCCGGTACCCGTCCAAGTGCGCCATCTCGCTCGCAAGCAGGGTCAGTTCGTCCAGTAGCTCTGCGGGCATGGTCTTTGTGAACTGCGTGAGTGCGGTGCAGATCACCTGGTCGAGCGCGCGTTCGATCTTCGGCAGCACATGAGCATCAAGCCAGGTATCGTCGAGCGATCGCTGGTCCATCGGGACGAGTTCGCCCCATTGCTCGCGGTGCTTCAACATTCCCACCAGCAACTGCTCACAGTTCGCAAGATCACCGTCGCGATGAAGCAGGACGGTGACGAGCGCCGCATCGAGCGCTTTGTCGGTGCCGCCAAGATGCAGGAAGGTTCGCCGAGCGGCCTCCTCATAGAGGCGGTCTACGTTATCCACCGGCGTGCTGTTTCCGCGTCCGCCGGAGAGCATCGGTAACGCGCCCGCAATCTCCGAGCAGACGGAGTCGATGGTACGGATGCTTAGCCGCTGCGGCTGCTCGAGCAGCGACCAGTTCAGAAGGCGGTCGCGCTCCAGAACCGCACGCGCCAGCATACGTGTGTCGCGTCCAAATGCGTCGTCAGCCGCATCGGAGCCGCTGGTTGCCGCTGCTTGCAGTTGGTCCAAGACGCGCTCCCGCAACTCAGCCGTGGCCTTCCGGGTGAACGTGATGGCGAGCACCTGCTCTGGCTCATGAACAGAATCGTCGGCCAGCAGCTTCAGGTATCGCTGAATCAAGAGGCCTGTCTTGCCTGAGCCGGCCGGGGCTTCAACCACCCACGAGCGGTGAACGTCCAGAGCGTCCTCTCGTTGCCGTGCATCTGGCAGAAAGGTGCCTGGCCCTGGAACCCCCTTCTCATCGTCTACGAGGAACAGGTTAGACATCGACTTCTCCTGTGACTGGTTCATCCTCGTCGTACTCCCCACGCAGCGTTGCCGGATCCAACCGGCAAAGAGTTCGCTGCCCACAGTGCTTGCAGGTGAGGGGGTATTGCTTCGGCGTGACGCTTGCCTCACCGGAGGCGAAGTCCTCCGCGAGTCTGTTCAGCACCTCTCGCCATTCTTCGATCTGTGCGTCCAGAGACAACTTTGTTCGTGATGTCTTTGGAAGCAAGCCCTCGTTCGCTTCCAGTCCGTTCAACTCCATCTGCTTTCCGGGACGCAGCCGCGCAAAGGCGACTGCGCCCACGGCGTGGGGCTCTCGGAGGATCGCGTACAGCGGAAGCTGGGGCTCATCTGGCCGCTCCCCGAGCCATGGCGTTGGCGTGGCGGCGCTGGTCTTGTAGTCGAGCAGCACTTCTTGTCCGGTGTCGAGCGTCTGGTCTATGCGGTCGAAGCGGATACTCAATCGCAGCGGGCCTACTGGAACGTCGTCGAACCTGGCCTCGCGCAGCTCTACGGAGAAAGGAGGCCGCCGTCGCTCGATCTCAAGCCAGTCAACGAGCAAGCGGCGCAACCGCCTGCGCTGTACCGCCCGGTAAGCGGTGTCCCACGGCTCTTCGTCAACCCCGCTCCCAGACGTAGTGCGGCGAAGGCCGTCTTCAATCGAGCGGTCTAGCTGTTCGCCAAGCTCGACGGCTGTCATCTCGTTCAACCTGGCCTGCGTCTTCACCTCACCCCAGAAGTGCTCAAGCGTTCTGTGCACGACGTCACCGCGCTCGCCTGCATCGAGGCCCAGGTCCCGCGTCTTCAGTTCACTTGACCAAAGCCGCTTCTCCGCGAAAGCCCGGAAAGGGCATGCGGCCTGCTGCTTGAGGAGATCTGCGCCGCCGCGCACCGAGAGGTTCGCCAGGGGAACGAAGTCTTCCGCTAGCAACTGAAGCTCCACCGGCTCGGCTGTGGTTCTCGCAACGGGCTCGAGCGGCTGGAGCTTGAAGTCCTGGAGCAACGGCGAAGGCCTTTGCCGTCCGTCCGCAGTCTCTTTCGTGTAGCTGAAGACGATGGTTTTTGCGCTTGCCGCGAGCCGGTGCGTCATGTGCCGTGCATGCTCGTGGTCAGCGGCGGCGTCGCTGCCCGGCATCCCTAAGTCGCGCTGAAGGCGCCAACCCAGGAGTGGACTCATGCCGGGGCGATGAGGCCACTCCGCGTCGGTCGCGCGGAGGAAGTAGACGGCCTCGAAGTGCGATCCGGCTGCTTCCTGAGGGCTCATGATCTGGACAGGCGCGCCATGCGACTCGGGTGCAAACAGCGTCCGCTGCAGCATGCCTTCAAGTGTGTTCAGGGCGTCCGGGAACGTAGGCCGAGTTCCTTCGAAGTCGAGCCCAGCCAGCTCGTCGAGTGCGCTCTCCCACTTTTCCCGCGTCTGGAATTCGACGCTGTCGAGCTGCGGGCCGTCCGTCCATCCTGCTGCATCGAGTATCTGGCGGATGCTCTCGGCCCACTCCGCCCACGGCTTCTGCTTACCTGCGCTGTCCGAGGATCCCACAACTTTCGCCGCCGCGCGACTGATCGCTCGCATCCGGTTCAGCAGCCCACCGAGCTGGAGACGATACCGTGAGACTGCAGCGTGGG
This sequence comes from uncultured Granulicella sp., assembly GCA_964658395.1. GTDB lineage: Bacteria > Acidobacteriota > Terriglobia > Terriglobales > Acidobacteriaceae > Edaphobacter. The sequence goes on from CAZZYQ010000043.1 coordinate 21,143, forward strand.
CAACGAACTGCTCCAGGTCGAGCTCAGGCCGAAGCAGCTTCAAGCGGCGTAGCCCAAAGGCGTCGAACTCGGCGCGTGCTGTCTTTTCAGCCTCCCCGCCTGCAAAATAGGGTGAGGTCAGCAGCCGGCTGATCTTTGCCAGAGGAAGAGGTCCCGTGACCCACCGCGCAAGGTCCATCGCCACGAGCACCATCGGCACCTGAGCGAGCGGGACGCCCAAAGAGAACTCGAACGGCTTCGAGAGTGCCGAAGCTGTGATGTCTTGCAGTTCCGGCGCGAGGACAGCACGGAAGCTGCGTTCGATTCCGCCGCGCTCCGCCCGCGCGTCAGGAACGATGATCGCGACGTGCGCTCCTGGCTCCCCTTCGAGGAACTGCTTCACCCATGCCGCAGCCTGCTCCAGCTCGCTGCTCAGGTCGTCCGCTGCACCCAGAAAGATTTTATCTGCCGGGTTGCGGGGAAGTTGCTCCTCAACGGTTACGCCGCTTGCTCTTAGGGTGTTGACCAGGGTCTGCTGTGCGGGTGTAAGACGATCAAAACCGGTCAGCACGATCCCGCCGCCCGCATCCTGCCTGCCAGACACAATCTTCGCCGCCGCCTGGGTCAAGGCTTCTTCCAGTTCGGACTGCGCCAGGTATCCATCAGTCTGGCAGCGGCGCATGAAACGTTCCGCCCAGCGCTGGAAGGCACGAGTGTCGCCGCTTACGCCGACGGCCTTCAGCCGCTGTTGACTGCGATATTGGCAGAGCAGCCTCCAGGCGTCAGCGGCCATGGTAGCCAGCGACTCCACTGTCTGCAGGCTCGACCACTGTTCGTCCGCGACGATGATGGAACTCCACACCCGCAACTCCTGGCTGCGGTTTAGGAGCAATCTGGATTCGTTGCCGCCAAGCAGTAACTCGCGCCACAGACTGAGCGTCCAGGTGTCCCAGGCGTAGATCTCCGGTGGCCGCCACCGCGTTAGCCCGTTCGCCCGGCTTTGGCGGTCAAAGTGGAGGCGTAGTGTTCGCGCCGCCCGCTGATTGCCGGTGACCACGGTGCTGCCGCGCTCGAGCGCCCGGGCGATCTCCGCAGGCAGTCGATGGAAGGAGTCCATACCTCCTTATACGCCGTGCCCGGTAGGAAATCAGGACAGGTCGGCGGCTGAAAGCCGGTAGGCAGGAGCAAGCCGGCGGGAGCATACTTGGCGTATGGCAACCCAGGCGAGCCCCTTTGTTTCGGTGCAGGAGTATCTGAAATCCGTCTACGAGCCGGACTGCGATTACGTGGACGGCGAGGTCGAGGAGCGCAACGTGGGCGAGGTCGATCACAGTGAACTACAGACGGCAGTAGCTGCTTTTTTTCGCGCGCATGCCACTGAATGGGGACTGCGTGCCTTGACGGAATGCAGGATGCAGATAGCACCGACCCGCTTTCGTGTTCCAGACGTCACGGTCCTCCACGCGGGGCAGATAGCCAAGCGGATCATCTACGAGGCCCCACTGCTTTGCGTCGAGGTTCTTTCGCCAGAAGACACTTGGAAGCGGTTGCGGGTGAAGGTCGAAGATTACCGCAGGTTTGGCGTCGCCTCTATCTGGATCTTCGATCCGGAGGAGCGTGAGGTGTACCGATACGATGCGAGGGGATTTCAGAAGATAGAGGAGCCCGAGTTGACGATCTCCGGAACGCCTGTCCGTATTCCATTAGCGGAGATCTTCGCCGGGTTGTAGAGAAGCAGATTCCCTGCGGGAATGACAAAGGGTGGTTGTAGAAAAGCGGATTCCCTGCGGGAATGACAAAGGGTGGTTGTGAAAGCGGAGTTGCTTGAGGAATTACAAAGGGGGAGATATCTTCACTGTTTGTCATTCCCGGAGGGAATCTGCTTTTTTTCGGCTGCGGTAAGGGCATCGTGGCGGAGTTTGCCGATGCGGCCTTTGGGGCCGACGACGAAGGGAAGCGAGAGGGCGTTCCAGTTCTTGTCGGCGTCGGGGGCGTCCTGCGGGGTGGGTGTGAGAGCGCGCCAGTTACGGCCGTCGTCGGTGGAGATGTCGGTGCCGTTGGGGCCGACGGTGATCCAGGTTTTGGTGGCGGAATCGTAGGCTACGGCGGAGCGGTAGCCTCCAGGCATTGTCTGTGCCAATTGGAATTTATTCGTGCCGCCTGTGTAGGCAGCAGTATCCTGACGGTTGTTTGGTGCCGTGTAGTCTCCTCCGACAACCACCATGTCCGCTTTCTCACATTGTGGAGCCTTTAACTGGAATCCGCCGATCTTCCTGGCCTTGAACTGCTCGACAGAACCAGGTTTGATGGCCAGGCTGAATACTCCGGCCGATGGTGCGTGGTTGCTCACCGGAAAGGTGATATCGCAGAAGGCTTGAGTGTAGTAGTGGCTGGGACTTGAATACCCGATGTTGTATTGGATTAGGCGTCGGCCGACTGCCATCCAGTAAGTATCTGGGCCAAGCCGTTCTAGCAGTGAGTTACTTGCGGCAAACGCCCCTTCCTGAGCAATCGCGAAGATTGATGCCGCGCTGGGCTTCAGTTCCTCGTTCGGACAACTGATTCCCACCTCGAAATTCGCCAGGTAGAAGCTACGTAGCGTGCTTGTGTCGTACTGGTTCGATTTGTGTATTGCTGGGTCTCCGAGGATCGTTCCTGAGATCGCCTTCGAACCCGCTGGGCAGCTATCTCTGGGGCCGGCTTCGTCGACACGGGCCACGACCGCGTCCCAGAAGCCGTCCTTATCCGGGTTGGTGAAGAGGAGCTTCCAGGTCTGGCAGCCGTCAGTGGTCTTGTAGAGGCGGGACTGGTCGCCGGGGCCGGAGGACATGACGATTGCTGTGTTGGCGTCGAAGGCTTGGATGCCGCGGAAGTCGAGCTTTTCGGCTGTGTCTTTGGTTCCGGCGAAGGGGATGGGGCAGGTCTGCCAGGTCTTGCCGTAGTCGAGGGTGCGGAGGACTGTGCCGCCGGTGCCGCTGGCCCAGGCGACTCCGCCGCCGACGCTGTGGATGCCGCGCAGGCTGGCAGAGGTGTGCGACTCTTCGATCTCCCATTGAGCGTTGGCAGCAACCACAGGCACGATTGCCAACGAGAACGCGAGCGTAAGGATCGGAGACGAGCTTAGACGCATAGGTGGAGCATAGCTCAGGCGATGTTCATGAGGCGGTCCAGGGCGCCAAGCAAGCCAATTGGCAGAGGACGATTGCCGGGTGAGTACTCCCCAGCTTGCCTTGAAGACCAATCGCTCGGGAATCGCGCTCGTCGGAGCGCGAGCAGGCGCAATCGCCTCCTAGTGTGCCCCGGCGGGGGCCTTGCCGGGCTTGACCTTCTTGAAGAGCCAGACGATGCCGACGCAAGCGAAGCAAAGGAGCGAGAGCCAGCGGAAGACGTCGACGAAGGCCCAGTTGGAGGCCTGACGCTGCAGCTCCATGTAGAGGCGGGTCTGGGCGGGAAGTAGAGTGTTTGCCTGACCGTAGAAGCCGTTCAAGGCCCGTTGGGTCTGCCCGATGCTGCTCTGAAACTGCTGACCGGTGATTGGGACGGAGTTGATGATCTCATTCTGGTGAACGTCGGAGCGGCGGGTCAGCAGGGTCTGTGCGATGGAGATGCCGATGGAGCCGCCGACGTTACGGAAGAGATTGAACACGCCGCTCGCATTGCCGATCTGCTTGTTGTCGAGCGTTCCGTAGGCCGCCGTGGAGATGGGGACGAAGACGAAGCTCAGGCCGAAGCCGGTGATCAGAATAGGAACCAGCAGGGTGGTAGGCGAGACATCGAGGGTGATATTGCCGAAGTAGAGTGTGGTGAGGCCGAAGGTAAGAAAACCAAAGGTGAGCAGGTAGCGGGGGTCGACCTTGTTCGACAAAAAGCCAATTACGGGCATGCCGCAGATAGCTCCAAGGCCGCGCGGGGCGACGACGAGGCCGGCCGTAAAGGCCGTATACCCGAGAAGTTCCTGGTAGAACAGCGGGAGTACCGTCACCGTGGAGTAGATACCGACGCCGAACATGAAGATAAGCGCCGATCCAATGGCGAAGTTTCGATCTTTGAAGACCTTCAGATCGACGAGCGTCTGCTTGTCGCGCCAGGAGTGCCAGACGAAATAGACGAAGGAGATAATCAGCGCTCCTGCTGCCCAGCGGATCCAGGTGGCACCGAACCAGTCATCTTCCTGGCCCTTGTCGAGGATGACTTGGAGGCAGCCGGTCCAGACGACGAGGGCGCCGAAGCCAAGATTGTCGAAGGCGGGGACCTTCGCCTTGGCGATGTAGGGCGGATCGGTCACGAACCGGTTGATCATGACCAGCGCGAGTATACCGACCGGAATGTTGATGTAAAAGGCATATCGCCAGGAGTAGGTATCGGTAAGCCATCCGCCCAGGGTGGGCCCAAGGACGGGGGCGACCACCACGCCGAAGGCGAAGACGGCCATGGCTGCGCCGCGCTTGGCGGGCGGAAAGGATTCGAGCAGGATTGCCTGCGAGAGCGGCTGGAGAGCACCCCCGCCCGCTCCCTGAACGACACGGGCGAGCAGCATGATGGCAAGCGAGGGTGCGGCGCCGCAGGCGAAGCTGGAGACGGTGAAGATCGCGACACACGACATCAGAAAACGCTTGCGGCCAAAGCGGAGTGAGCACCAGTTGCTGGCCGGAAGCACGATGGCATTCGCGACGAGGTAGCTGGTGAGCACCCAGGTGGCTTCGTCATTCGACGCGGAGAGCGAGCCGGCTATATAAGGAAGAGCCACGGAGGCGATGGCAGTGTCGAGCACCTCCATGAACGTCGCCAGCATGACGGAAGCCGCGATCAACCATGGGTTCACACCCTGCGCGACCTGAGCAGTTTGATCCGGCGGAGCTTCAGCGGTGGCGGGCATATGCAGTGGTCTGCCTTCGTGGATGGACTGGTGTGACTCTGGGGTGGATCAGCCATTTAGAAGCCGACGGGTGCATTGCGGATGTACAAATCTCCGCCGCTAACCGAACGCGTGGAAGATGCTCGATAGGAGAAGAGCAGAGCGGGCGGTCCAAAGCCCAGTTCGGACCCAGTTGGACAGGACGAGGCGGCGAACTGTATCTGTCGTGGCGGTCCCAGACAGACGGGTATGCAGCGGCACCTGCACCAGGCCGGTACTGATCCAGATGAGGACGACCATCGCCGCGGAGGTAAGGGCAGTGCTCCGGGACAAGAACGCTGGCCGGAGCCACGGAAGCAGGGCGATCGCGGAGGTGATGAGCTCGGCGAACATAGGCAGAAAGACCACGAAGCCGGTGCGGTTTGCGTGCTGCGTCGAGTACGTACGAAAGCCGGAGGACGTACTGTGCTCCTGCACCGTGGCGAAGAGCGGATAGTGGACGACCTGCACAAACCAGATCAGCCCCGTCATGAATACGGTTGCCGCCAGTTGGGTAACAAATGCAGTAAGAGCAAGAGCATGCATAGCGGTAACGCTATTGTTGCAGAGGAGTCGCCGCGGGCAGAGAGGAACAATGCACATCTATTAACCTGCATGTCCTCGCCCATGAATCTATTTCTACAATTTAGACATCAGATACCTTGACAGTAAGTGACTCAGATGTAAAGATCAAGTGAGTCAGGAACTGAGACATTCAAGGGGGGCGAAGCAATATGGGCAAGATTATTGGTATCGATTTAGGAACAACGAACTCCTGCGTGGCCGTGATGGAAGGCGGCGAGCCGAAGGTGATCGCCAACGAAGAGGGCGGCCGAACGACGCCGTCGATTGTTGCGTTTACCAAGAGCGGCGAGCGCCTGGTGGGCCAGGTGGCGAAGCGCCAGGCCATTACGAACCCGGAGAATACGGTCTACTCGATCAAGCGTTTTATGGGCCGCCGGATGAACGAGGTCGGCGACGAGATGAAGATGGTGCCGTACAAGGTTGTTGCCAAGGGCGACAACGTCGGCGTGCTCGCGCAGGGCAAGGAGTTTACCGCGCCTGAAGTGTCGGCGATGATCCTGCAGAAGCTGAAAAAAGCGGCTGAGGATTATCTCGGCCAGTCGGTGACGGAGGCGGTGATTACTGTTCCGGCGTACTTCAACGACGCGCAGCGGCAGGCGACCAAGGACGCCGGCAAGATTGCCGGGCTCGACGTCAAGCGCATCGTGAACGAACCGACTGCGGCTGCTCTGGCATACGGGCTCGACAAGAAGAAGGACGAGACGATTGCCGTGTATGACTTCGGCGGCGGTACCTTCGATATCTCGATCCTCGAGGTTGGCGAGGGTGTCATCGAGGTGAAGTCGACCAACGGTGATACCCACCTGGGCGGCGATAACCTCGATCAGCGAATCGTGGATTGGCTGATCTCGGAGTTCAAGTCGGATACCGGCCTCGACCTGCATGCCAAGGGCAACGAGATGGCGCTGCAGCGTTTGAAGGATGCGGCGGAGAAGGCAAAGATCGAGCTTTCGACGGCGCAGGAGTCAGAGATAAACCTGCCCTTTATTACCGCCGACGCGAGCGGGCCGAAGCACCTGGTGCGCAACCTGACGCGGGCTAAGCTCGAGGCGCTCGTCGACGATCTGCTCCAGAAGTCGGTTGGGCCGTCGAAGCAGGCGATGAAGGATGCCGGCATCGATGCGTCGAAGATCGATGAGGTGGTGCTGGTCGGTGGCCAGACTCGCATGCCGAAGATCCAGCAGCTGGTGAAGGAGCTCTTCGGCAAGGAGCCGCATAAGGGTGTGAACCCGGATGAGGTTGTGGCGATCGGCGCGGCGGTTCAGGCTGGTGTTCTCGCTGGTGAAGTGAAGGACCTGCTGCTGCTCGATGTCACTCCGTTGACGCTCTCGATTGAGACGGCTGGCGGCGTGGCGACGCCGATGATCGCGCGCAACACGACGATCCCGACGAAGAAGAGCGAGGTGTTCTCGACCTTCGCGGACAACCAGACCGAGGTCGAGGTCCACGTGATGCAGGGCGAGCGGCCCTTGGCGAACGGCAACCGCACGCTGGGCAAGTTCAAGCTCAGCGGCATCGTTCCCGCGCAGCGCGGCGTCCCGCAGATCGAGGTCACATTCGACATCGACGCGAACGGCATCTTGAACGTGACGGCGAAGGACCGCGGCACGGGCAAAGACCAGAAGATCACGATTACTTCCTCTTCAGGTCTGAGCAAGGACGAGGTCGAGCGCATGGCGAAGGACGCCGAGGCGCACGCGTCCGAGGACAAGGAGAAGAAGGACGAGATCGAGGCGCGCAACGGCCTGGATTCGCTGGTCTACAACATCGAGAAGATGTTGAAGGAGAGCGGAGACAAGGTGCAGGCGAGCGACAAGTCCGAGGTTGAGTCGGCGCTTGCCGAGGCGAAGGAGAAGCTGGCTGGAACGCCCACGGCGGGCCAGTTGAACGACGCCAAGGACAAGCTGCAGACCGCGAGCCACAAGCTGGCCGAGGCGATCTACAAGGCTGGCCCTGCGGCTGCTCCGACCGACGGCGCGGCTGCGGCTGAGGGTACCACGCACGAAGAGGCCAGGAAGGATGAGGGCGTCATCGATGCGGAGTATGTGGACGCGGAGAAGTAAGTCTGAGTTGTAGGTTAGGCAGTTGTTAGAAAAGGCGCTCCGAAGAACTTGCTGGAGCGCCTTTTCGTATGAGGTGGGGTTAGATAGATCGGAAGCAGCGGGGGTGGTGCCATGACGGACACGATTTGGAAGTGCGAGCAGTGGTTTGGCGGGCATATGCAGGAGGCGCAGATGTTTCTGAGCGAGGAACAGGCGCGAGCGTTTGCGAAAAAGCTGGCAGGCGTGGCGCCGGACCTGGTGCTGAAGATTGAGCCAATGCCGATTCAGCATGTTTGGAATTAGCACGCTGTAGACTTGCTCTCGCGATGGGACGATCGCGGAGGCGAGTCATGAGTGAGGCTGGAAGCGAAGTGAAGGTTTCAAAGATCGCCATTGTGCCTTTTCTCTCTGTGAGGAGGGGTGCCGTGGCGATCGAGTTTTATAAGGCTGCCTTCGGAGCGGAGGTACTGTTCCGCCATGATGGCGAGGACGGCTCGGTTGTGTGCGAGATGGGACTGGGTGAGGCGCGGTTCTGGGTAGCTGATGAATCGCCAGAGTACAAGAACTTCAGCCCAGAGACGCTGGGCGGCGGTTCGGTTCGGATGGTGATTACCGTCGAGCAACCAGACTCGCTGTTCGACAGGGCTGTGGCCGCGGGGGCTACGGTAGTCTCCGCGATGAAAGATGAGTATGGGTGGAGGATTGGGAGAGTGAGCGATCCGTTTGGGCACCATTGGGAGATTGGGCGGCTGAATGGATAGCGGGGGTACCAGAGCGAATGCGGGGGTCTCTCCACTACGCTTCGCTCCGGTCGAGATGACGATCTTTTTTTGCCAGTTTGCTCCGGTCGAGCTGACGATCTTTCGTCATGGTTCTGCCGAGTTTGTTGACCTTCAGAAGCGATGGATGCGGCCGCGCCATTTGGCGATTTCGCGGCGGTCGCGTTTGTTGGGGCGCGAGTCTGTGATCTCTCCGGTTGCGAGCAGTTGTTTGCGCTCTTCGGCGGCGGCGAGACGGGCGGCCTTGCTCTCGGGCTTTTCGCGATAGAGCGTCTGGGCGACGGCTGCGGGGCCGCGGACCTCGGTGAGGGTGAGGACTTCGATCTCGAAGACGCCGGCTTCGTTGGTAATGCGGAGCGTGTCGCCGAGGCGAACGTCGCGGGCGGGCTTGGCGCGATGGCCGTTCGAGTCGATGCGGCCGATGTCGCAGGCGTCGGCGGCGAGGGCGCGGGTCTTGAAGAAGCGGGCGGCCCAGAGCCATTTGTCGAGGCGAACGGTTTCCATCGCCTCATTGTTTCATTGGCGCTTCGATAGGGCGAGAAGCAGATCCTCCCCCTTTGGCGAAGGATGACAAAGGTGGGCGGTTGGACTGAGAGGACAAAAGGCGACGATGAGAAGAGTAGGTTCGGTGGGGTTGGTATCCTGTCAGCACGATGGCGAGACCGATTGTTCTGACGATTCTGGATGGGTGGGGGTATCGCGCGGAGACGCATGCGAATGCGATTGCGCTGGCTCGGAAGCCGAACTACGACAAGCTGCTGGCGGAGTATCCGAACACGCTGCTGCGGGCGAGCGAGCACTTTGTCGGGCTGCCGGACGGGCAGATGGGGAATTCTGAAGTCGGGCATCTGAACCTGGGCGCGGGGCGGATCGTGCGCATGGACATGACGCGGATCGATACGGCGATCGTGACGGGTGAGTTCTTCGCTGACCCGACACTGGTGCGGGCGATGGAGCTGGCCGGGCAGAAGGGGAGGGCGCTGCATCTGCTGGGGCTGCTCTCCGATGGCGGGGTGCACTCGCACCAGAGGCATCTGTATGCGCTGCTGAAGATGGCGGCGAAGCACAAGCTTACGCGAGTCTTCGTCCATGCGTTTATGGATGGACGGGATACGCTGCCGACGGGCGGGGTTGGGTATCTCGAGGAGCTGCAGCAGCAGTTCGCGGAGATCGGCGTGGGGCGGCTGGCAAGCGTGAGCGGCCGGTACTTTGCCATGGACCGCGACCTCCGCTGGGAGAAGGAGCGGCAGGCCTTCGATGCGATGGTGACGGGCGCTCCGGCGGGCGGTGTTTACACCGATGCGATTGCGCGCGTGAAGGAGTGTTACTCGAACGGGGTGACGGACGAGTTTGTGCCGCCGTTCACGTGCGTCGATGCGGATGGTTCCGCGGTGGGGCTCATTCGCGATGAGGATGTCTGTATCTGCTTCAACTACCGGGCAGACCGGGTGAGGCAGATTACGCGGGTGTTGGCGCGGAGGTCCGGCCTGACGGCGGATGGCGGGGCGGCGCTGCCGAAGGCCGCGGAGCTGGACGCGGAGATTCCGCCAAGCCAGGTGCCGGAGGGGCTGCACTATGTCTGCATGACGCAGTACGACAAAAACTTCAAGCTGCCGGTGGTGATTCCGCCGGAGTCGATGGACAACCTGCTGGCGAACCTGATGGCGCAGGCGAACCTGCGCAACCTGCGCGTCGCGGAGACAGAGAAGTACGCCCATGTGACCTACTTCTTCAACGGCGGAATCGAAAAGCCCTTCGCGGGCGAGGACCGCGAGCTGGTGGCGTCGCAGAAGGTGGCGACGTACGATCTTGCGCCAGAGATGTCGGCGGCGGGCATCGCAGATGCGGTGGTGAAAGCGGTGAACGACACGGCCTTTGACGTGATCATCGTGAATTTTGCGAATGCGGACATGGTCGGGCACTCGGGCAAGCTGGAGCCGACGATCCAAGCGGTCGAGACGGTCGATCGCGAGCTTGGACGGATCTACCAGGCGGTGAAGCAGTACGGCGGCAGTCTGCTGGTGACGGCGGACCATGGCAACGCCGAGATGCTGATTGATCCGGCAACCGGCGGCCCGCACACGGCGCACACCACAAACCCGGTGCCGTTTCTGCTCGTGTCGGATGAGAAGGACGTTTCGGTGCGGGATGGCGGCAGCCTACGGGACATTTCGCCGACGATTCTTTCCCTGCTGAGGCTGGAACAGCCCGGAGAGATGACGGGCGGGAGCCTGCGCATTTCTGCGGGTTGAACGGATCAGTCGGCGGCTGCGTATTGTTTCCTGAGCGTGTCAGGCAGCAAAATAGAGACAGCGCGGAGGTAGAGGAATGTATTGTCCTGGTTGCGGGAAGCCGGTTGAAGCGGGCGTACGGTTTTGTTCGAACTGCGGGACGCAGATTGGATCGGCCGGCGCGGTGCCGCCGCCAAGCGCTTTCGGACTGCCGGTTACGGGAAGACTGGTTCGCCCACGGTCTCCTAGAATGATTGCCGGCGTGTGCTCCGGGTTCGCACTGCATTATGGGTGGGACGTAAGCCTCGTGCGCGTAGTCACGGTCGTGCTGGCCATCCTGACAAGCGGATTCGGGGCGCTGGCTTACCTTGCCGCCTGGATCATCATTCCGGAAGAGCCCTACGCTTTGCCTTCGCCGGCGCAGCCTTCCGCCAATGCGCCGACTGGAAGCCCGACGGTTTGAAGCCTGCCGCACGACCCTTCGTCTATCGCAAGCGCAGGCTGGCGTGCGACGCTGTCGATCTCGCGGGACTGGCGGAGGCGCATGGAACGCCGCTGTACGTCTACTCAGCCGCTCAGATTTGTCAGCGCTACGATCTGTTCGAGACGGCGTTTCAAGCACGTCCGCATACGGTCTGCTACTCGGTCAAGGCGAACAGCTCGCTGGCGATTTTGCGGCTGCTGGGAGAGCGCGGTGCGGGGTTTGATATTGTCTCCGGCGGTGAGCTGGAGCGGGTGCGCAGGGCATTCGAGCCGGCACTGAAGAAGGTCGTCTTCTCGGGCGTCGGCAAGCAGGTCTGGGAGATCGACGCCGCGCTCAAGGCGGGCATCTTGATCTTCAACGTGGAGTCGGAGGCGGAGCTTGATCTGCTTGCCTCGCGCGCGGCGCAGCTTGGCAAGCGGGCGCGTTTCGCGCTGCGCGTCAACCCGGATGTATTTGCGGAGACGCATCCCTACATCTCGACAGGGATGAGCGAACACAAGTTCGGGATCGAGATAGGGCTGGCGCGGGCGATCTATCGACGCGCCGCTAAGAACGCGGCACTAGATGCCGCTGGCGTGAGCGTACATATCGGGTCGCAGATCCGCTCGGTTGAGCCGTTTGCGGCGGCGATGGCGCGGGTCATGTTGCTGATTGCTGAACTGAAGGCCGATGGACACAACATCCGGTACGTCGATGCCGGAGGCGGTCTGGGCGTTGAATACTCGGACGTGGAGTTCGACGCTTCCGCTGAGATGGCCGGCTACGCAAAGGCGCTCGACGGGGTGCTCAGAGAGTCTGGGCTGCACCTGCTGCTGGAGCCGGGGCGATTCATCGTGGCGCAGGCAGGTGGGCTGCTGACGCGGGTGCTGTATGTGAAGAAGAACAGCACGAAAACATTCGTAATCACCGATGCGGGCATGAATGATCTGATCCGGCCGTCGCTCTACCAGGCGCACCATGAGATCCTGCCGGTCAAACAGGCAGGACGAGCCTCGATGAAGGCCGATGTCGTGGGGCCGGTCTGCGAGTCAGGAGACTTCTTCGCCCGCGATCGTGAGATGCCTGCGTGCAAGCCGGGCGATCTGCTCCTGGTGCTCGATGGGGGGGCGTATGGGATGTCGTTGGCGTCGAACTACAACTCGCGGGCGAGGCCAGCGGAGGTGCTGGTGTTAGGCGGCGAGTCAAGGTTAGTCAGGCGTCGAGAGACGATGCAGGAGCTGCTCGGTCCGGAGCTGCCGGAGAGGTCCTGAAGTGAGGTTCTCAAGCGCAGCCCGAGCTCTCTTCTGAGCAGTCGTCCCGGAGACGGAGTGCAGCTGCAGCCCATCTTCAGGCACCCATCAGTATGGTTAGCTTTTTGTTGTGTCAACGTAAAGGCGCGCCTGCAGGGCCTTCGTTATCTGGTAGCAGTCGCAGGCGAGTTGTTCCAGACCGACGGGGTCGCAGATCTTGACCTTGCCTCGCGAGTATTCAATCAACCCGAGCCGCTGCAGTGTGCCTGCGACCAGCGTGACCGTCGTGCGTCGCGAGGCCAGCATCATTCCCAGGAACTCCTGCGTCAACTTCAGTACGTCAGAGTCGTTGCGGTCCCGAGCCATCAACAACCAGCGGGCGAGACGGGCCTCTACGTCATGAAGGCGGTTGCACGCGGCGACCTGAGACACGGTGAGAGTCTGCTCCTGCACAAACTCAAGCACGCGTCTGCGAATCTCCTCAGACGAGTTGAACAAGCTTTGCAGGTGGTCCAGTGGAACTTTGATTCCTTCCCCTTCGATCTGCATGAAGGCACTTGTCGAAACGACTGCCGGACCTAGCAGATGGAGGGCGCCTACCAAGCCGTCGCGTCCGATAACGCCAACTTCGGCCGTGTCCCCCTCGTCCGTCGTGGAGACGATCGAAGCGATGCCCGCCGTTAGAAAATACGCAAATTCAGGCCGCTGCTCGGGCGAGTATAGAACCGTTCTGAGCGGCAAGCCCACCGTCGACGACCCGTGCATTAAGTTGTGCAGACTCTCTTCAGAGAGGGAAGCAAGAAGTCGATTTTTTTGAGCGATGGTCATGTAGGGCCGTTGTCGAGTCTGAAACGAGCTTGCTGTCTCAGTCGGCAAGGGTTTGGAACCAGTCGCGTCTCTGATTAGGGAAGCACGATCAGCCTACTCTTGATTACCCACGATCAATGATCAGCATCCGACATAGTGTGTGTGAAAGTTGAAGGTGCGTCTGAGTTCAGGGTCGCGGGTTCCGCCCGGCCTTGATCAGGCAGCGGTGGCTTCGTAGGAGCGAAGTTGGGCAAGGTAGAGCAAGCAGCGATCATTGCGGCGGACGTCACACGTGAAGGTCTAGTGGTCCACTTTTCAAACGGGACAATCGGCCTGTTTACGCCGGAATTCCTTTACCGGACGAGAGACCAGGAGGGCAATACCTCCATCATGGAACGAGGAGAGATCGTCGAAGGCTCTCAGATTGCCGAGGCGCTCAACGAGGAGTAGAGCGGAGCGCGGAAAGATGGCTGATTGGCCTGCAGGCGCACTGATGAATTCGAGTTGCAGGAGACAGAGCAGGCAGGCTTCAGCGATCGAAGCAGCCCCACTTACATGCGGCCTCATAAACATCACTCAAAGGCGGTCCTGCTTGAAGCGGTCAGAAGCAGCAATTGTCCTCAATGCCCGGTCAATCCAACTCGGCGCGGGTCTTTGGCAAAGAACGCAACCTGGCGTCTTCAAGCAAGAATCAGAAGCCAAATCCTCTCTCGACGCGTTCGGTCTGCCTCCTGCTTTTCGCTTACTGCAACGGGGTAAAGGGATCGTGACTCGGGGGAGACGCAGATGCTACTATCGAAAGTCGTGCGGCGGTTGCATTGCTTATAGCCAGCGTTAATCCGCCGATGATCAGCAGAAACGATAGAAGAGGGTCCACATGTCAGGCCATTCAAAATGGGCGACAATCAAGCATAAGAAGGGCGCGCTCGATGCGAAGCGCGGCAAGATCTTTACCCGGCTGATCAAGGAGATCACGATTGCAGCCAAGACGGGCGGAGGCGATCCGGACGGCAACCCGCGGCTGCGCGGGGCGATCCTTGCGGCCAAGGCCGAGAACATGCCGGCGGACAACATCAAGCGGGCGATCCAGCGCGGCACGGGCGAGCTGGAGGGCGTGAACTACGAAGAGATCACGTATGAGGGCTATGGGCCGGGCGGCGTGGCGGTGATCGTCGATGTACTGACGGACAACAAGAACCGCGCCGTCAGCGAGATTCGTCATGCGTTTACGAAGAACGGCGGCAACCTGGGGGAATCGAATTCGGTCTCGTGGATGTTCACGAAGAAGGGCGTGATCGTCGTCGCAAAGACTGCGGCGACCGAGGAGCGGCTTACGGAGATCGTGCTCGAAGCGGGTGGCGACGACCTTTCGGACGAAGGGGAAAACTGGGAGATTCTGTGCGATCCCAAGGAGTTTGAAAACGTTACGAATGCGTTGAAGG
>CAZZYQ010000044.1:0-34194 GCA_964658395.1 uncultured Granulicella sp.
AGGAGCGCAAGGACCACGAGATCATCTCCGGCAGCCGCCGCAAACGCATCGCCCGAGGCTCCGGCACCACCGTCCAGGACGTCAACAACCTGCTACGCCAGTACGCTCAAATGAGAAAGATGTTCAAGACCATGGGCGGAGGCGGCGGCATCAAGGCCCAGCAAAGAATGATGAGCCAGATGCAAGGCAAACAAAGGTTCGGACGATAATTTTTGAGTCGCGGCTATCTCTGGCTAGTAGACTAAGAAAGTCGAGACAGCAGCGTCTTTGCGAAAGCCGAGAACTCTTCTCGGTCTTCCGCGGATTGCTCCAAAAGGGCTCTTGCCTCACCGTTTTCCATTGCGAATTTTGAAAGCACATAGAGTTTTCGGATGGACCGAGTGCGATGCTCTCTCAGCCGAGGTCGATTGAGCCCGAAAAGCTCTACACTTGTCCTACCTCGTTCGGTCTTGAAAGTCACAGTTGCTAAACCGCTTTGGGGATCGTAAATGAACTCCAAATGCTCCTGCGGATCGCCGACGCACGGGTCAACAGGCGGGCCACCGGCAAGAATTTCGGGGAAACGATCTCCTTTGAACTCCGAGCCATTACAAACAGAGCAGGAGAGCAACAGATTTGTCCATTCAAAGCACAGCAATCGATACTCTGGACGCGACTTTGGCCGGAAGTGCTCAATATCGCCATAGCTGACATGAACAATTTTGCTTTCACAATATGCGCATTTCCCATTGAACATAGCAACTAGTACATTCTTGACCGCTTGATTGCGATACTTCGATTCGGCTCGCTTCTTTCCTTTAGAGGTAACGGCACGCTCTAAGGACAGAAGCCACTTCATCTTGTTTCTAGCCAGAACCTCGGGTTCTAAAGCTCGATGTATTCTGATCAAGAAAGTGCCTTCTCAAGGTAAGCCTCAATCTTTGTATCGAGGGAATTCGGCCTTGATGCGATTTCAAAGGGCTCCGCATCATGAAGGAATAGCTGGAGCTGCTTTAGATCATGAGTTTCGGATGTAGATAATTTGTGCTTGCTTAGCAATGCGTCGTACCTGTCAATTTTCTCTTGAGTCTGCGGAGAATACGTGGAAACTAAATCAAATGCAGAACTCTTCAAGATAGAATCGACACGAAGCGCCGAAACGTTGTTGACCTTTTCGACAACGGACTTGCCTTCTAAGAAAGAGAATTTTAGGGTTAGGGCATCGTCTCCGGCACCCGCCGCTATCAGCGGGCTATGTGTTGCGACAATGAACTGTAGCTTCGGAAACTGTTTTCTTAGAAGCTGCGCGATATCTCGTTGCCAAATGGGATGTAGATGGATGTCGAGTTCATCAATTAGAACCACTCCCTCCTCTTGAAGGGCATTTGAGGTCTCGGGAAAAGCTTGAATAAGGCGCCACACCAAATCTCCCGCAAGAGCCAACAAGCTCCGGTATCCATCGCTCAAGCTCAGCGTCGGAACTTTTACGCCTTTGATGTCAAACATTATTCGCCCTTCCGGTGTCACTGAGTCAAACGAAGTGTCATCCGGTAGCAAGTCATTGATAGCAGCTATCCCCAAATTTCTCTGGATCACGGCTTCTTTATCATCTCCGTTGCCTTTTGCAATTCGGTAGTCTAAATAGACCATCCATTGCTCAAAAGCCGAGAGAGGTTCATCCTCAAAGAACTGCGTCTGAAAATTCATGTAACGCGCTTGAGGCTCTAGCGAAGGTACTATTATCTGGCTTTTTCTAGTCAATCTTCGAAACGCACCGTAACCCACGGCAAACCATCCTTTGCCAGTCGATGTCAGAGCATTTTGTCGCAGCCATGTTAAAGTCCGCTGTGGATTTTCAACGATACCCGGCTCGGTATAGGCTTTGTTATTGACGGTCATTGTCTTGCTCCCCGTTAGCGAGAAGCTATAGCCGAAATGCTTTGTCACTTTATCGGTCCCGTACTGACCAGGATCGTGATCAGACTGCCCAATTCTGATTGCAAGTCTTCCGCGAACTTCTTCATTCCTCAGCCACCCAATCGGCCTGGGCAACAGCTTTTGAGCCCCTTCCGGACCCGCAAGCAATAGGGCCAATGACTGTAGGGCAGTACTCTTGCCACAGCCGTTCGGGCCGAGCAAAGTGATCCACTTTCGATCCTCAAAGTGCAAGGTCTGATTCTCGAAGCAGCGAATGTTCTCGACCGAAAAGCTTTCTACATACATTGCATTCCCTTTCCGATCCGCTAGATAAGCCGTACACATTGACTTACAGAGTTTACCGAACGACGTGCCGAGCATCAGATCGGTCTATCGCTGATTGGGCCACGCCAGCTTTATCACAGTCTAATATCTCTTTGATCTTGCCCCGAAAACTTCCGCAGCAATCCCGCGCAACGACCGCATCTCGCCGGGTGCCGGATGCCCCCACATCTCGATTCTGAGATGTGGGCTTGCGGACGCCGAAAGCGCAGCAGGCCGAAATCGAACGCTGCAATGCGATAGACTTTCCCCAGAGCGGAGGCACCCATGATCGCAACCTCGCAGGACACCCACCCCCTAACCACCTTCCGCGACAACTCCGCCGAACTCATCGATCAACTCAGAGCCACGCACCGCCCCATCACCCTGACCGTGGATGGCAAACCGGAGATCGTCATCCAGGAAGCAGCAGAGTATCAGCGCATTCTTGATCTCGCAGCGGCAAACGATGCCAACGAAGGCATCCGTCAGGGCCTCGCGGACGTCGCTGCCGGCCGCACCCGACCTGCACGGGAGGTCTTCGATGAGTTCCGCGAGAAGCGTGGAATACCACGTTGAACTCTCAAGCCGCGCCGAGTCCGATCTCGCCGCGATCTACGACGAGATCAACGCCGATTACTCCGACGCAGCCTATCGCTGGTATAACGGTTTGGAAGTAGCCGTCATGAGCCTAACAACGTTGCCAAACCGCGGCATGCGGACCCGTGAAGATCGCAAACTTAGGCAACTTCTCTACGGCAACAAGCCCCACATCTATCGAGTGATCTATTCGATCAATCAAAGCTCCCGCACTGTCGTGATCCTTCACATTCGTCACGGAGCACAACAAGACTTTGATCCAAAGCGGATTGATGCGTAGCTTAGGATGAAACCGGCTTCAACTCAACCGAATGTTAGCCACGCAGCTTGCCGCTCGCGATTAAACCCGCCTTGACCTTGTCCAGCGACACACCCTTCTCCAGCCGCCGCGAACGCGAAACGAGAACGTCCTGCAGGTCTTCCCAAAGAGCCTTATGCACCTTCAGGTCGATCACTGCGGCATTCTTATTTCCCTTTTCATCCGTCAAAAACTGAGTCCCGCTCATCGCAGCGCCTCCGTAACAAACTCAAGTATGCCACTGCTCCAGTAACAAGGCTATCCTCAAGACAGCATGATCCGCCTGGAACTCCAACCCGAGGTTGAAGCCTAGCTTGCCGCTGAAGCGCAGGCTCGCGGCCTTGCGCTCGCGACGGCTACATCGAAACGGTAGTCGTCGGCTCGTGCCATTACTTCCGGCCAGTGCTGGAGTAGGCGCAGCTCTCCCGCGATCTGCAACAGGGACTTCGCGAGATAGCCGAGGGCAACACCCTCCCCGCCCGCCGGGTATTCGCCCAACCGCGCGAGGAGTATGACATACGAGGTTAGGCTCTCTCCGCAGGCTGTGCGCGACCTGCGCCACCTTTACCGGGAAAGAAGGTGGAGACCTCACGTCACGCGGTCGTCTGGTCCATTGTTCTGGAAACAGCAGCCTTCAGCCTTGAGAGTATGCCGTAGCGCGGCGTTGCCACTCTCGAAGATCGGGCGCTTCATCATCTTCTCTGCGGCAAGAAGCTCCACATCTACCGGATCATCTATTCAATCGACAAGCATTTACTCCGAGTAACCATCGCCTAGATTTGCCATGGTGCGCATGAGCCGCTTCGGAAAACGATAGAGCTGGCTTCCCCATCTATGAAAGCCTTTGGTAATGGGTGGGATGAGCAGGTGCACTACATCTCGCGTTTGGGGGGCTTCAGAAGTCGTCGGCCAGTTTATGCAGAGCTGCGGGCACTCCCGGCCCGCTCAGCGGACGGCCGTGTCCCGGCACCACCGTCCGCGCCTCCAGCTTCGCGAGCCTGCGCACGGAAGCCTGCGCCGCAGCCCAGTCCGAAGTGAAATAGGCAGGTGGACCGTGCAGTTCAGCGTGCTGCGCGAGCGCCGCCTCAAAGAAGCTCTCGGGCTTGGTCGTACAGAAAGCGTCGCCGACCACAAGGATTGCGTCCGAGGCGCGAAACAAGGAGATATGACCCGGAGTGTGTCCTGGCGTATGCAGCAGCGTCCATCCCGGCATCTCCGGCAATTGAGAGCCATCCTCTGGAAGTGCCCGCAGACGATCGCCCACGTCTATCGGTTCCGTTGGGTAGATGGGCGAAAGCAGCGTCATCATGCCGCCTCCCGCTTTCCAGTTTGGTGCCGGATAGGCCTCTTGCCCGGTCAGGTACGGAAACTCGAGCGGGTGTGCATAGATAGAAACGTCCCATAGCTCTGCGAGTTCGCGCACCGATCCAGCATGATCGAAGTGGCCGTGGGTCAGCACGATCGCCTTGGGAGGCCCGGAGAACTGTTTCACGGCCCAGCCCTCGATCCGAGAGGCCGTATGCGGAACTCCGGCGTCGATCAACGTCCACGATTGGTCGGGGTGCTTCAGGCCGAAGACGTTCACGAAGCCGATGCGCAGACCCAGGACGCCAGGAGCGACGTTGTCCATGGGCGTGGCGAGCGTCTCAGTCAGTTCAACTTTGTCCATGATCTGCCTCCGCGAGCTACGATGCTGTCCGTGCAGGCGCGGATTGCCCGATCTCCCAGCCAGTTGGTAGATTCACAGCGTGAAGGTGCCGTACCGCAGTCGCAACCCGAAGGCCGGAGTGGCAAACTACGAGCTTGTGGAAGATGCCATCGTGGTCGAGTTTCTAGATGGCAAGCATCGATACGTGTACGACCGGTGCAGGCCGGGAGCTATCCACCTCGAAGCGATGCTCCGCCTGGCGGCGCAAGGCAAGGGACTGACGACCTATATCAGTCAGCACGTCCGCGAGAACTACGCGCGCAAGGTAAAGCTGACGCGAGAGCGGGTTTAGCTTGCCAGCGAGATGCCGACCGGCTCATTCGCGTGGTTTAGCATCTTCTCTGCCCAGTGCACAGACTGCACGTACAGCGTGAGCGCCTTGGTCTCGCTGAGGCCGAGCACCTCACGAATGTCTTCGTTGCCTCGCCAGTCGCCCGACTCATAACACCGCACCAGATTCAAGGCCACACTCAACGAGTTCTGGCGCCCCAGCAGCACTGTCTTCATGTCGTCCGCGATCGGCAGCAGGTCCATGATCTGCGTCATCGGCTTCTGCAGCAGGGCATCAATCAGCGACAGCATTCCCAGCAGGTAGAGCTTGCCGGCCGACTCCTGCAGCAATGGTGCGAGCAGCTCGCAGAAGCGTGCCCGTTCAAGCGCCATGGTCACCAGCGACTTGCCTTGGCCGGTCTCGAACACCCCCGCCAGGCCCACTGTAACCAGCTTTCGTACCTCATCATCACCCACTACCATCAGAGCAGCGCGAATCGTTGAGACCGGAGTCTTCAGGCTGTACAGGGCGGAATTTACCAGTCTCAGCAGCCGGTAGGTAAGCGAAGGCTCAGACATCACGAGCTTCTCAATACGATCGAGATTGGCGGGCACAGTGGAAAGCTCGCTCAATAACTGAATGTAGGTCAGATGGTTCTGTGGAATCAGGTTCGACGAGATAATGAGCGGCTTCGAAAAGAAGTACCCTTGAAAAAATTCGCAGCCTTCGGAGATCGCTAACTGTATATCGGCGATGGTCTCTACCTTCTCCGCAATCAGCTTGGCTCTTGTTCCTGCGACTACAGCGTAGATCTTCTGGCGCGCCTCTGCATCGGAGGCGCGAAAGTCAACTTTGACAAAATCCGCCACCTCGAGGAAAGCGGCGCCGAGTCCGTCATGCGAGAAATCATCAAGCGCGAACCGATATCCTGACTTCTTCAAACCCCGGCACGCAGCCAGCACCTCTGCGTCGCACTCAATGTCTTCCACTATCTCCAGCACCGTAGTCGCTGCCGGCAGCAGCGTGACGAGGCCTGCCACCAAGGCGTCGCGGGTGCAGTTCACGAACGTCACACCCTGCCCAGTCTCTGGAAGCAGGGCAAGGCAGTTGTCGATGACCAGGCGCGTCGCTTCTTCCTGGTCGCCTGAGAAGGCGTTTGTCGTGCCTGCACGAAACAACAGTTCATATCCGTACAGATTCAGGTCCGCGTCAAGGATCGGCTGACGTCCGAGGAACCTGGTCACAGGCTCAGGACGCCTCGTTTGCCGGGCAGGCTGGGGAAACTGAATAGGCCCCTCTGTGTTGGCCGTGGCGGTGTCCGCTCGGAATAGAAGTCGTTTCAGGCCTGATATCCCGGACATGTCTTCCCCT
Source organism: uncultured Granulicella sp. (assembly GCA_964658395.1). Classification (GTDB taxonomy): domain Bacteria; phylum Acidobacteriota; class Terriglobia; order Terriglobales; family Acidobacteriaceae; genus Edaphobacter. Next base: position 6,466 of record CAZZYQ010000044.1, read on the forward strand.
TAAGCATTCTTCTGACTATCGGCACAGCAGCAGCAAAAGTTCAACCGGGCGCGTTACGGTTCAGACGGGTCAATTAAAGCGGCAGCACCGAGCACCTCGTCGTACGATCGCCGCGGAGTACGTCGGCCAAAGTCGACAGACTTTTCTTGACACGATTTTTCAAGCTGCTGCACAATATCGCACAATGTCGCCCACTGAGGAGCTTGAAGCTTCTCTTCCCAGCATTACTATCCGGTTACCTAACCAAGGAGATTTATGTTTACCTTAACACCCGTACGGCTGGCGTGCGCCTGCCTGGCTTCCGTACTCGCCGTTCCCGCGTTCGCGCAGAACGCCACCGCAAAGCCTGCCAAGCCTGAGCCAGACACCGCGACCACACGAAAGAGGACCGTTGTCGATGAGGCCGCCGCAATTACCGCGGCCACGGTGACACCAACCACAGGCACCTTCGTAGCCAAATTCACCATCAAGCTCGCGACGGCTGTGCCCAGTGGAAGCGAGGTGCTGTGCGCCTTGAACACCTCAGTGGTCGAAGAAAATACGACGACTTATACCGTGAACAACGAGATCTATGACACCAAGACAGCGAAGGCCACTGTAAGCGGATCTACGGCCACATGCTCGATCAGCCTCCCGTATTCCTGGTATCTCAGCACGCCAAGCAGCGACACCGCAAGCCTGACCTACTACCTCTACATCATCAATTCAACCGCAACCAACCAGGCCGGAGAGACACGGACCAGCAGCCAGTTTGTTCCGGGAGCGGGCGCAATCAAGATTCCTGCGAACGGTTCGACCACGACCTACACGATCAGTGCCACGATCTAGGCCATACGAAAGAGCCTTGAAGACAGGCCGTGAGGCCTCTCTTCAACGTCTGGCACAGGCATGGGTCTTGGATTCTGCATCACACTCAGTGCTGTGAGATTAAAGAGCACGGAGAAAGCATGATCATCCTTCTTATCATCCTGATTCTTGTATTCGGGTTTGGCGGCGCACGCATGGGGCCGGGTCTCGGATACTACGGCGGCGGCGGATTGAGCCTCATCCTCACCATTGTCCTCATTCTGCTCTTGTTGAAGGTCATCTGACCTAACGACTTTCGTACATCATCCTTCGTCCAGTCCTTTGGATGGAGGATGCCTACGGGTCACACGTCCGCCGCACGACGTTGTTTTCTCATCCAGACGACCTTGATCGAATCCCTTTGACTGACCGGCACGTCGATGCTCTTCAACTGCTGATATCCCTTCTGCCGATAGAGCTCTAATCCTGCGAGTGTACTGCCCATCTCAAAGGACTGGTACCCTGCCTGCGCAGCAGCATCTTCCGCCAGATGCAGCAGCGCACTGCCAAGACCTTGACGGGCAAAGTCTGGATGAACAAAGATAGCGCGGATCTTTGCGGCGTCCACAGCAGGGTCAATCAGTTCGGTCTCAGCGGCGCCAATCTGGTGATCTCCACCATAGAGGGTCTTTCGTTTGCTCCATCCGCCGCAGCCGGCCAGCCTGCCGTCGTCGGCATACGCGACAAAGTAGGTGCCATCCCCGACTAGCCTGCTGTCTACAGTGAATACGGTGGCGATCGCCGCTTCCCTCTCTGCCGGTGTGTACTCTGGGTGGAGATTGCGCACTGACGCAGCGATGAGGCGGGAGATTTCGGGTATGTCGTCGATCGTTGCAACCCGAAATTGGAAGGCCATCTCGCGAGTATAAGTTGACGAGCCGCATCTCGGATCACGTGGCCACTTGTCGCGATCAGCGGCAACGATCTAGACTCCATCCATGATCCGACATGGAAAGCTGGCGCTCCTCCTTTCACTCCTTTCGTTCACCATGCCTGCAGCGCATGCTCAGGAATGGGCAAAAGCCCGGCTGGAACAGTCGCCGCGGCATCGCGAGTGGGTGACCCTGACGCATAATGGGCGCAATCTCCAGGCGTACGTCGTCTATCCAGAGGTGAAGCAGAAGGCGACGGCTGTTGTACTCATCCACGAGATCTTCGGGTTGAGTGATTGGGCGAAGGAGATGGCGGACGAGCTCGCTGCGGCTGGATATATCGTGATCGCTCCAGACCTGCTAAGCGGCTTCGGTCCAAAGGGCGGCGGTTCGAGTGAGTTCGCCAGCCAGGAAGACACCGTGAAAGCTGTGTCTGGCCTGAACGCCGACACAGTCACGGCAGATCTGGACAGCGCGGCGGACTACGCAAAGAAGCTTCCGTCGGCCAACGGCAAGCTTGCTGTCGCTGGCTTCTGCTGGGGAGGCGGCAAGACCTTCCTCTTCGCCACGCATCGCAAAGATCTGGCCGGCTCCTTCGTCTTCTACGGCCCACCGCCCTCGGACGTGAGCACGATTACTGCCCCGGTCTATGGATTCTATGCGGGCAACGACTCGCGTATCGACGCCACTCTTCCTGACGTAACCGCCGCGATGAAAGCCGCAGGAAAGACCTTTGCGCCAGTGGTCTATGACGGTGCAGGACACGGCTTCATGCGCGCCGGGGAAGATCCCGCTCCGACGACAACGGAGGCGAACAAGAAAGCGCGGCAGGAAGGCTTCGCGCGGCTGACTACACTGCTGAAGCAGATCGACTCGCAGAAGGCATCTCGGGTAGTCCTGGCGATGCCTTTGTCTGCTCAAGCAAAGGCATCGGCTGCAATGGTGTGTGACCACAAACCAGCGATGTAGGCGCACTCACATCGTTATCGCGTGCTGATCCTGGCTGTAGCCCTGACTCTGATGGTTCCTCATCGGCGGTAAGCACGCGGGTTCGTGGCCAGGTCCCTGACCCGTGGAAGACCTGTTGTGGCTGCAATAATAAACGCATGAAGCGCTCGCTCCAGGACCAGCTTGACGCGATCACCGCACGGACGCGCAAGCTTGTGCAGCCTGAGCGTCTCCAACTGTCCGAACGAGCGACGGCAGAGCTGTTCGCCAGCGGGATTGAGGACCAGATCCTGAAGCCAGGTGCAGTCGCACCTGGCTTCTCACTCGTCGACGCACTGACACGCAAAGTTGTGCACTCCGTAGACCTGCTCGCACTTGGTCCGCTCCTCGTGAACTTCTTTCGCGGACGCTGGTGTCCCTACTGCGTCACCGAGCTTGAGACATGGCGCGAGATGGCGCCGGAACTACGCAGGCGAGGAGCGATCTTCGTCGCCATCTCCCCCCAGACGCCACGGCAAAGCAGCTTCATGCTGGAACAACATGCGCTGACGTTTCCGCTGCTCTCCGATCCGGGTGCCTCAGTCGCGGGTGAGTTTGGCGTCGCCTACTCCATCTCGGCTGCACAACGGCTCTACTATCAAAGCATCCTGGTCAATATCCCGTTCAACAACGCCGGGCTGAGTTACCACAACGCTGACGAAGCGAGCTGGAGGCTGCCGCTGCCGGCTACATTCCTGATCCGGCAGGACGGCACCATCGCCTTCAGTGCAGCGCATGCGGACTTTCGCGTGCGGCCAGAACCTGCCGAGGTCCTTGCCTTTCTGTAAGCGGAGTTCGCTTGCAAGACCTCGTCGGCTTCCCGCCTGGGCGGAGTACCCGCCTCACGCCTCCACCAGGCCATACTTCCGTTGCCACTGCTGCTTCAGCCTCGCCCAAACCGCTTCCCTCTCGCTGCGCGACATAGCCGGGTCTGGCTCGCGCGCGAACTTCGCTGCTTCGGCCTTGGCGAGTTCCAGCTGGGCGCGGTCACGAACCAGGTTTGCGACGCGGAACTCCGGAAGCCCAGCCTGCCGTGTGCCGAAGAACTCGCCCGGCCCTCGCTGCTGCAGATCGAGCTCCGCCAGCTCGAACCCGTTCTGGGTTTTAACCATCGCGTCGAGCCGTGCCTCGGCCTGCTCCGAGATGCGACCACCGGTCATCAGGATGCAAAAGCTCTTCGCCGAGCCGCGCCCCACGCGACCACGCAGTTGGTGCATCTGCGCCAAACCGAAACGCTCTGCGTGCTCGATGACCATAACGGTGGCGTTCGGCACATCGACGCCGACTTCGATCACAGTGGTCGCGACCAGAACGTCGATGTCACCGCGCTTGAACCGGGCCATAGTGACCTCTTTGTCGTCGGCGTTCATGCGCCCATGCAGCAGCCCGAGCCTCAGGCCTGAAAGCGCGCCGGTACGAAGCTCGTCGTACATCTCGGTAGCGGAACGCAGCTTGGTTCTTGCGAACAGCTCCGGCTTCTTGTTCCTGGCGGTCCTGCTCTTGTCCGCTTCTGCCTTACTCCTTTTTCCTTCTTCCTGTTCTTCATCCTGTGCGAAGTCCAACTCCGGCTGGTCGTCCTTTGCCCCTTCGATCACTGGATACACGAGATACGCCTGACGCCCCGCCTTCACCTGCTTCCGCACGAAGGCCCAGACGTCAATCGCCCGCTCCTCTGTTGTGCGTCGCGTAACGATTGGCATGCGGCCGGGAGGCATCTCGTCGATCACACTGCTGTCGAGATCGCCGTACAGAGTCAGCGCCAGCGTTCGGGGTATGGGTGTTGCTGTCATCACCAGCACATCTGGCTCAAACGGATCGCCGCCGGCGTCGTCCTTCTTCATCAAACGAAAACGCTGTTGCACCCCGAACCGGTGCTGCTCGTCAACGATGACTAGGCCAAGATTCGCGAAGTCGACCTTGTCTTCGATCAGCGCATGGGTGCCGATGGCGAAATGGGTCTCTCCGCGATAGATTCGCGCCCGGGCAGTTCGTTTGGTAGAGTCATCGAGCGATCCAGTGAGCAGTGTCAAGCGATACGGACGGCCTGTCGTCGGTGAAATGGCTTCGCCCAGCAGCTTCCTCGCGGAAAGATAGTGCTGTGTGGCGAGAATTTCCGTTGGTGCCATCAGCACGGCCTGGTAGCCGTTCTCAATTGCAACCAGAGCGGCCTGGATCGCGACGATGGTCTTACCCGAACCGACATCACCCTGAAGCAGCCGCCGCATCGGCTGGGGCTTGCGCATGTCCGCGACAATCTCCGCCAGAACGCGCTTCTGCGCCGCAGTGGGATGAAAGGGCAACACCTGCTTGATGGCCTTCCTCACGTCCTCGCCAGTGGTGAACGCGGTGCCTGCACGCTCGCGCATGCGGCGGCGTTTCAACTCAAGGCCAAGCTCCAGATAGAACAACTCTTCAAAGATGAGGCGTCGATGACTCGGTGTGGCAGCGGCAATTAGATCGGTCATCGGCGTTCCGGCCTCCGGGAAATGTACGGCCTTCAACGCAGTCACCCTGCCCGGCAGCTGCAATCGCGCCAGCAAACTTCCCGGCAGGGTCTCGTTGTCCGCCTCGGAGTGAAGCGGTCCGCCCTCGCGGCTCTGAGTGGCGTGGCCTCCATCCTCGAGCTCCTCAAAGATCGTCCACAACACGCGCCTCAACCACTTCGACCCAAGCTTTGCGCCCCAGGCCGTGGTCCCGCCCAGTGTCTCGTAGACGGGCACGATGCGCCCTACCTCAAGCATCGAGAACTCGGCGTCCTCGCCGCTTGGTGCGTTGGGCAGCAACTCGAACTGCGGCTGAATCATCTTGAACCTGCCCGCACTCGATCGCGACGCTTCCAGCTTGCCGTAGAGTGCGACCATCTGCCCGACGTGGAACTTATCCTTCAGGTACGTGCCGCGAAACCACATGCATTTCACTGTGTCGAGCCCTTGCCCTACGGTCATCTCGAAGAGGGGCATCGATCGCGTGCGCAGCAGCGCGGTCCCGCGCACCTCGCCGATGATCGATGCCATCGTCCCCGCTTTGAGCGCGGAGATAGGCAGCGGGTTTAAGCGGTCTTCGTAGCGAAAGGGCAGGTGGTACAGAAGATCTTCGACGGTATCGACGCCGCGCTTGGCAAGCTCCACCGCATTGCGTTCGCCGATGCGCTTTACGTATTTGACAGGGGTGGAGAGTTCAAGCACATAGACGATGCTACCAAGCGGCTAACTCTCCTTCAGTGGCTGATATGTCCGGTACAACTCGTCCTGAATCGCGGGGAACGGCTTGAAGGGGATGCTGGCCTTGGCGGTGGACACGCTGTAGGCATCTCCGCCGCTGACCTTTTCTGCCGCGAGCAAACCCTTGGCCTCCATCTCGATCGGCCACGGTCCGGTCGCCATGTAGACAACGGGACCCGCCATCAGCGCTCCAAGCTGGGTGGTTCCGGGAGTGCTGAGGAAGGTGCCGGGCTCAGTTGTGGAAGGGCGGGTCACCTTCATGTCCAGCGTCTCCAGACGCAGCGGCATGGCGAACTCGATCTCGACCACATCGTTGTTGCGCCACGCGCGTTTTAGAGGGTGAAAGGTTCCGGGCTTGATCTCATCTTGAATGTTCTTGCCGTTTACCGCGACACGCGTACCATGGCCGGCCCAGGCGGGAATGCGGAGGCTCAGAGTGAAGTCGCGATCGGCGGGCATGCGTAACGTCAACTTCGTGGTCGGACGAAACGGGTATTGCGTCTCCTGCCTGAGCGTAATGGGAGTGCCAACCTGCGTCCATGTAACCTCGGAAGGCACATATAGGTTCACGTGCATGCCGTACCGGCCGGCGAAGTAAGAACTGATGCCATAGTCCGCCGTGACCTGCGGCAGGGTGCCCGAGCAGCAGGGCCACTTGTCGTGATGGTAGGTCTTGCGGCCGCTGGTCGAGTAGTCGGAGTAGTAGAAGCTGGAGCCGTCTTCAAGAATCGGCTTTACTCCCAGCACGGTGTTGAAGAGCACCCGCTCCATGCTGTCGCCATAGAGGCTGTCGCCGGTCACGCGCAACAGGTAGCGCGTGATCTTGAAGTGGGCATATGCCCCGCAGGGTGTCTCAAAGCTGTTTTTTTCGGAGAAGATGCTCCGCGCGAGGTCGTCGGTGTTCGGGCGAAGCAGGGTTTCGCCGGGACCCCAGCCCCCGGTTGCATAGCTCTGCTGCTGCACAATGCGAAAACCATTTGTGGCCGCCCGGAGATGCTTTTGGCTGCCGAGCGTGAGATAAGCCTGCATCGCCGAGCTGAGCGAATTGACATGGCTGTACGCATGTTCGCCGGGCAGGACATCGATGCCCTCTGAAAGTGGGTTGAAGAGCAGGTCATCTTCGAGAAAACGCGCGGCCATGTCGCGGAAGGCAGTCTTACCCGTTCGTTGGTAGGCAAGAAAGAGGTTTTCGGGTAGGGTGTAGGTCTCGTCCCAGGTGTCGGCCTCCACCTTGTGCGGGCGGGCACGCTGCTCGAAGCGGGAAAGGGCCTTCTCCGGCAGATGGGGCGTCGCCGCGTCGACCGCCTGATCGAGCGCCGGGGCGGCGTCCCGCACCCTGGCAAAGCTGTACGCGTCGATAAGGCCGCAGCAGAGCTTGTCGAAGGTATAGCCGGGTAGGTGGTAGCCGTCATAGAAGCGGCTGACGAGTGTAGGCCGCAGCCCGGCAACCAGTTGCTCAACCTTGGCCTGGGTCGCGCGGTCCCCTGTCACTGCGTAGGCCCGCGACAGCCCCGACATATACTGCCCGAAGCTGTGACCGGGCACGAAGCCGTCCGAGCCGCCGTTGGTAACAAAGAACCGCGAATTCGAGTACCACCCGCCCATGTCGTCGCCGGGTGCCGGCAGCCCCGCGCCCTGCCGGAATGGTTTGAGCAGCATGTCGTTGTCGAGATTGAGGAAACGCTGGTGCGTCTGGTCGAACTGCTCGCGCATCGGCCCGGGCAGCAGCGTTACCTGGGAGTAATCCAGTTGCCGCAGCTGCGACAAAGAACCTCCAGCCGAGGCGGCAGGTTCCGTGATCAAGCTGCGAGCGAAGGCGCTGTCGCGCGCGGCAATAACGGCCCCGGCGGCAGCACCGGACTTCAGCAGGTCGCGTCGGGTCCATGGGATCGATGGCATAAAGCGGCTCCTCGCGCGGGATACCGCGCGGCGTCTCGATCGTACCTGTGCCGGTAGAGGGTTCGCAATGTTGATGAGTGTTTAGAGGAGTTCGCGGTCTGCGCGCTTCCAGGTTTGCAACCCACGACGCGCTCGAGCCCGGGCCTCACTCGCTGCCGTAGACGGCAAGCGGACCTCTGCCGGAATGACAGACGGTCAGGTACAGCTTGGCAACTTTATGGATGCGTTGCGGTGCGGGCGATCACTCGCTGGTAGTACTCCTCATAAAGGGGGATGATGCGCGACGCGCAGAAGCGGTCTTGTGCGGTCTTGCGCGCGGCGTAGGCCATTGTGCTCAGGTCGATGCGGTCATTCAGCAGCTCGATCGCAGCGGCGGACATGCCCTCCACATCGGCGACTTTAAACAGCCTCCCGTTCACCCCATCGTCGATCAACTCTGAGACACCGCCTACGTTCGTGGCGATCGTCGGAACACCGCAGGCCATGGCCTCGAGCGCAGCCAGACCAAAGGACTCCATCTCGGAAGGCATAATCATGAGGTCGGCAAGCGGCAGAAGCTCGTTGACATTGTCTTGCTTCCCGAGAAACAGTACCTGTTCGAAGACGCCGAGGCGGTGCGCGAGGTACTCGGCGGCGGAGCGATCGGGGCCGTCGCCGATCAGAAGCAACTTCGCCGAGACTGCCCTCGCCACCCGCGCGAAGACTTCAACCACGTCGGTGACGCGCTTGACCGGCCGGAAGTTCGAGAGATGGACGATGAGTTTTTCGTTTGGCGCGGCGAAGCGGGGCCGCATCTCTGCAACGAGATCGGGATTGCGGATGTAAACATCGCAGTTGACGAAGTTGCGGATGACTTCAATCTCGGACTGGACATCGAATGCTTCGCGAGTGCGGTCGCGCAGATAACTGGAGATAGCGGTCACGCCATCGGATTGCATAATGCCAAAGCGAGTGATGGGAAGGTAAGACCGGTCTAGCCCAACCAGCGTGATGTCCGTACCATGCAGCGTCGTGATGAAGGGCAGGTGCTTGCCACGGGCTGCCAGCATCTGGCGTGCGAGAAGCGCCGAAACGGAGTGCGGGATGGCGTAGTGGACGTGGAGGAGATCGAGCGAGTAAAGCTCCGCAACTTCAGCCATGCGTGTGGCGAGGGCGAGATCGTAGGGCGGGTGCTCGAACAGAGGATATTGGTAGACGGCTACTTCGTGGAAGAAGATGTTGGCCTCGCGGCCGGTAAGCCGGAAGGGCGGCGACGAGGTGATGAAATGGACTTCGTGGCCGCGACCAGCCAACTCTATACCGAGCTCCGTGGCGACTACGCCGGAGCCGCCGTAGGTGGGATAGCAGGTGATGCCGATCTTCATAGGGTGGCTCGGTATACGAGGTTTGGATGCGACGGAGACTGGCTGGGGTTCTTTCCCGGGGTCTTTGCGAGGAAGGTTGGTGGGAAGAAGACAAGGCGTGGTCGATAACGGGCACTGTGTCCTTCACTCCGGATCCCAGTTTTCGAGCGTGAGAACGCGAGTGATGAGGCTGAGTTCTCTACGCAGGAAGCCTTCGGAAGTCAATCAGTTGGAGTGGGGCTGTTTGCGCTTGTCTCTTTAGAGTAGCGGCGAGAAGAGCGTCGTATTCTGTCTTGCGTTGGCTGCGCAGACGCGTTGGGACGGCGTCAAGATCGAGGTCGTTGTAGCCGGGATGGCAGACCAGCTCCCATGTGCCATCCGGAAGCGCGCGCAGTATTTGATCCAGAGTGACAGGGTTCAGCATGCCGGTGGTCGAGATGCCGAGGCTGCCGTCTGTTGTCTGAACTGAGCCAGTGCGAATCTGCGGCTGCGCGTAAAAGCTACGCTCGAAGCGGTTGAGCAGGGCCATCTGGGTGCGCCGCAGAAAGCTTCCGTGGCCAAGTGCGCGGGCGAAGGAAGCCTCGAACGGATTGCGGACCGCTCCAATGTTGTTCCTCTCGGCAACGCGGAGTAGCGGTCGAGCTACTTGCGGAAAAATATGCGTGTGTTTATGGGTATCCAGATGAGTGGGATCAATCCCTGCCTGTTGCAGCTTGCGGATCTGAGCTTGCGCTTCGCGGGCGACCTCTTCTTCGCTGATCCTGCCGAGCAGAAGCGCCTGCACGAAGCTGCTTAGTGTCCGACGAAACTGTTTGCCATCTGCGCCGAGGAGAGTTGGGATGGATGCTGGATCGGAGACGGGCGCGCCGTCGGTGAGCACGATGTGACAGCCGACGCCCAGAGCAGGACCGGCGCGCGTTATGGCAACGGCATCGTCGAAGGCGATGCCGTTCGCCATGAGCGTGGCCGAGGTCAGCGCTCCGGCAGTATAAAGTTCGTGAATGGCGCGATTTACGCCATGAGTGAGGCCGAAATCGTCGGCGTTGATGATCAGGCGGCACGGCATTCGCTACTTCTGTTTCGCAATCTGGCCTTGTATCCAGGCGTCGACGCGTTTGTCGAGAACATCCAGCGGAAGCGCGCCCGAATCCAGAACCTCATCGTGGAAGGCTTTCAGTTCGAACTTCGGGCCGAGTGCATCCTGGGCGCGTTTGCGAAGTTCCAGTATCTTCAGCTGCCCCATCTTGTAGCCGAGCGCCTGACCGGGCCACGCGATGTAGCGGTCTACCTCTGCCTGGATGTTGGTCTCATCGATGGCGGAGTGCTCGTGAAAGAAGTCGACCATCTGCTGCCGCGTCCAGTGCTGCGAGTGCACGCCGGTATCGACCACAAGGCGGATGGCCCGCCACATGTCTGCCTCCAAACGCCCGTAGTCGCTGTAGGGGTCCTGATAGAAGCCGATCTCCTTGCCGAGTCGTTCGGAGTAGAGCGCCCACCCTTCGGTGTAGGCGGTGTAGTAGGACTGCGTCCGAAACTTGGGCAGGCCGGTCAGCTCCTGGCCGATGGAGATCTGGAGGTGATGGCCGGGGATGCCCTCGTGGTACGAGACCGCTTCGACAGGAGCGAGGGAACGGTCTGCGAAGTGAAAGAGGTTTACGTCCACGTGACCGGGGCGTTTCCCATCAGCAGTGCCCTGGTCGTAGTACGCGGCGGAGTTTCCTTCCGCCACAGAGTCAGGCATCGCAATTACTTCAAGGGGCGCCTTGGGCAGACGGCCGAAGAGTGACGGCAGCTTCGGCTGCATCTGAGCAATATAGCCGCGGTAGGCGTCGAGCAATTGCTCCTTTGACTGCGGATGTTCTTTGGGATTGGCTTTCAGCGCGGCGCTGAAGGTCTTCAGGTCGGGATAGCCCAGCTTCTTGATGACGGCGAGCATCTCGGCCTCGTCTCGTTTCACTTCATCGAGGCCAATCTGGTGTACCTCCGCAGCGGACTTGTTGAGCGTCGTGCTCTGGCGGATGCGGAAGGCGTAATACGCGTCTCCATCCGGCAGCGCCCATGCACCTGGGTCCTTGCGGCCCGCAGGAATATAGGTCACAGAGAGAAATTTGGCAAAGCGTTGGTACGCCGGCATCGCATCGCTGGTCACAGCTTCCAGGAGATCGGCGGAGATGCGCGTCTGTTCGGCGGCACTTACTGTCTTTGGAAACTTCTTGAGCGGCTGCACGAAGACGCTGTCTTTAGGCGCAACGCTGGCAATGGCCTGTGTCTGGGCAAGTACTTTTTCCAGGATGTACTTCGGCGGGACGCGGCCCTCATCGCCGCCAAGTTGCATATTGGTCATGACCTGGGAAAAGGCGACTGGCAGCTTCTTCAATCGAGCAATATAGTCGTCGTAATCCTTTGCGGAATCGAACGTAAGGTCTTCGAGCAGGTGCGGAAACGAGAGCTGGAAGCCATTAAACTGGTCCACCGGCATCTCCCACTCCTTAAAGCGCGCGCCCTCCTGCTCTTCGGTCAGCGAGCGAAGCATCAGCTCGGCGGAGAGTTGTTCCTGGTCAGAGAGGCCGGCAGCGTCAATCAGGGAAAGGCGCTCGATGTACTTGCGACCGCGCTCCAGCGAGGCGTTTACAGCCTGAACAGAGTAGTCCGTCAGCTGATCGTTGTAGCGCTTGTCGCCAAGTGTCGAGGCGAACTCCGGCGAATGCTTCAAGTTATCTTCCCAGAAGTCGGCAAAGAGGGACGCAAGTTCTTTACTGCGGGCTGCCGCTGGCTGTGGAGCTGTGATTGCAGCAACCGAACTTGCAGGCGTCTGCGTTCTGGCCGGTGGAGCAACTGCGAACAGGGATCCAAAAACGAGGGCGGCGGAGGCGCGACTGAACCTGTCCCGATGCGAACACGGAGTAGACATTGCACTTCAGTCTATCTTGAGACGGAAAGCTACGTTGAATGTGTGGATCGGATCAGCTTGCGCGCTGAGAAGCTCCTGCATCCAGCATGCGATACAGCGTGGACCGGCTAATGCCGAGACGCTCCGCGGCACGCACCTTGTTGCCGGAGCAGCGGAGAAGCACGTCGAGCACATGGCCCTGGATCACGTCTTCGAGCCGCTCGACGCGATTGTCGAGCGGGTGGCGATGACCGCCGCGGGTAAACTCGCCAAGCGGCGGCAGGTGTATCGGCTCGATGACTCCATCACCGGCCTGCTGCCGGGCATAGTCGACGACATGCTCAAGCTCGCGTATATTTCCCGGCCAGTCGTAAGATTGCAGACGCGAAAGGGCACGGCCATCGAACGCTCCTGCGCTCATGCCGCCTGAGCGGGCGGAGCGGCTAAGCAGACCACAGGTAATCAGGGGAATATCTTCCGGGCGGGACCGCAGCGGGGGAAGAACTATCTCAACTGCGGAGATTCTCTTATACAGGTTGCGATTGAACTGGCCCGCACCCGACAGCGCGCGAAGATCGCGGTCGCTTGCAAAGATCATGCGCGGACGCGAGACCTCATTCTTGACCGTCGCCATACGCTGCAGAGCGCGCAGAAGATTTATCTGCTCTGAATGAGCGAGAGAGGCGACGTCAGCCAGGAACAGGGTGCTGCGACCGCTGCCGGGCAGAACAGGCAGGCTAAAGGGTCCCGGTTCTGCCGGTGCATGCTCGAGCGGTTCCCGAATGCTCTGAACTTTGGAGGGAACGCTGGTCTGTTCGTTGGTTAGTCCGCTGCTCTGGCCGTTGTTCAGCAACTCCGGCACAAGCGAAAGAAGGGACGAGGCCGTGTGCGGTAAGAAGGTGACGTCTGACTCCGCGCTGAGGCGGTGCAGCGCCAGGGCAACAACCTCCTTCCCCGTACCTTGCTCACCACTGATAAGCGCGAACCGAAAGTGTGGTGCGACACGGCGAAGTTGCGCACGTAAGAGGCGCATTGCTGCGCTCTCTCCCGCAAGATAGGTGTAATCCTCGAGGGCGCAGAGGCCGGGAGCTTCCCCAGTGAGATGGAAACGCTGCTGGAGCCGGGAGATCGGAGTGGCCGGCGAACGATGGGCTCGATCAGTCATCTGCTAGGGATATATCGGCAGACGGACTAAAAAAGAGAGGGAACCCGCGCGGAAACGCGCCAGAAGCTCAAGACGGCTGATCTGCTAAAGCTCAGCCGTCTTTGCTAAGTCCCCGCTAAATACCCGCTTTGTCCCTGCTGTTTGCCCACTGGACAGCCAGAGGGAAGATAAGGTTCCGCTTGTTGCGACGCTGAGGAGAACGAGCGTTTACTTGCGCTTGCGGAACGACAGACCCTGCCGGACTCCACGGCAGACTAGGCGGGGGTCTTTGCGCAATAGGTGTCAAAGGCGCGGGCGAGTTCCTGCGCGATCGCGGGTGCGGTCGAAGTCTCAATCGCCGAGCGCTGCATCAAGTACACAAGCTGGCCGTCCCGCAGAATGGCGATCGCAGGCGAGGTAGGCGGATGGCCGCCGAAGTAACTGCGCGCTTTCTCCGTAGCCTCCCTGTCCTGCCCGGCGAAGACAGTAATGGCGTGGTCGGGCTTGCTGCCGTGCTGCATAGCCAGCCGTACGCCAGGACGCATCTTGCCTGCGGCGCAACCGCAGATCGAGTTGACGACGAGCATGGTTGTGCCCGGCTCGGCGAGGGCGGCGTCGACGTCGGCCGCAGTGCGGGCTTCCTTCAGGCCGGCGCGGGTCAACTCTTCGCGCATCGGGATAAGCATCATCTCTGGGTACATTCTCTGGTCTCCTGAATCGGCGGGATAAGAACTCCGGTCAACCTCGATTGTACGACCCCGCGAGGCTCCGTGCCACTGCCGCGGGTCCATCGCGGATGTTGTACTCTCAAGCCGTGCAGATACAGCAAAACGTTCCTCTGGCACCGTTCACTACGCTGCGCATCGGTGGCCCGGCGCGATACTTTGCGAAGATCGAGAACGAGGCCGCCCTGGTTGAGGCAGTCGTATTTGCTCGCAACGGGAAGCTGCCCATCTTCATCATGGGCGGCGGCAGCAACCTGGTTGTGAGCGATGCCGGGGTTGACGGCCTCGTACTGATGGTTGCGATCGCAGGGCCGATCGAGGTCACACGGCGGGCAGGATTGGTGACGTACACGGTCCCGGCTGGAGCAGACTGGGACGCATTCGTCTTAGCAGTCTGCGAGCACGGGCTGAGCGGAGTTGAGTGCCTTGCAGGCATTCCCGGGATGGTGGGTGGATCGCCGGTTCAAAATATAGGGGCCTACGGCCAGGAGGTCGCACAGACGATCCTGTCAGTGCGGGCACTCGATCTGGAAACAACCGAGTTTGTCACTCTCAGCGCACAGGAGTGTGGCTTTGGGTACCGGACCAGCATCTTCAACTCGACCGCGCGCGGGCGGTACATCGTGACCGCGGTTACCTTCCAATTCGATCCTCGAGACTCGGTGCGGCTGACGTATCCGGACCTTAAGAAGGTGTTTGGAGACACTGTTCCAGCTCCGCTGGAGGTCTACCATGCGGTGCGCATGATTCGTCATGGCAAGGGAATGCTTCTCGTGGAAGGTGAGGCAGACTGCAGGAGCGCAGGGTCATTCTTCAAAAACCCGGTTGTGGAGGAAGCGGTGTTCTCAGCCATCGCTTCCCGAGCCGGGCTGGATGTCACGTGCGTTCCCCACTGGGCAGCGGGCGCAGGCAAGGTGAAGCTGGCGGCGGCGTGGCTGGTCGAGCAGGCAGGATTTCACAAGGGCTTTGCACGGGGACCGGCCGGGATATCGTCGCGGCACACGCTGGCGCTCGTGAACCGCGCCGGCGCAACGACGGCAGAGTTGCTGGCGCTCCGGGACGAAATCCAGAAGCGGGTTGAAGAGCGGTTTGGCGTGGCGCTGGAACAAGAGCCCGTGATGCTCGGTTGAATCGTGCCCCGCCCCGCTGACCATAAGACTGTCGCGAAGAAAGACTGTCGCGCAGAAAGACTCTCGCAAAGACTGCCGGGATCAGCACACCGACGATCCGACAAAACTTAGGGCGCAAGCTTTCCGTCGAAGGTAGTGCAGCTTGCGATGTCGCCGCCCGATAGGCCCTTCCGAA
This sequence comes from uncultured Granulicella sp., assembly GCA_964658395.1. Taxonomy (GTDB): domain Bacteria; phylum Acidobacteriota; class Terriglobia; order Terriglobales; family Acidobacteriaceae; genus Edaphobacter. The sequence goes on from CAZZYQ010000044.1 coordinate 21,698, forward strand.
ACCACTCCGTACGTTCTGCTGAAGACCCGTGCGTCCAGCGCTCGGGGCTTACCGCCTTTCCGGCCATCTTCTGCAGATGATCGTCTCCGACCGCCGCAGCGGCCTTCAGAGCGCCGGCGATATCGTCCTCATGGACGATATTGCGCTGCTCCGTCGAATGCGCCCAGACGCCTGCAAAGCAGTCCGCCTGCAGTTCGAGATCGACGGAAAGAGGATTACGCTCATCGGGCTCCTGCTGCGCCAGGCGGCGCATCCGGCCTTCGATGCCGAGCAGATTCTGTACGTGATGGCCAAGCTCGTGGGCGATAACGTACCCCTGCGCGAAATCTGCTGTGCTGCCGCCGAACCTCTGCAGCTGATCCCAGAAACTTAAATCGATATAGACCTTCTGGTCTTGCGGGCAGTAGAAAGGGCCGGTAGTGGCGCGGGCGGTGCCGCAGCCCGAGTAGGTTGCATCGCGGTACAGGACGAGTTTGGCGTGGCGGTAGGTCTTGCCTTCCTGCTGGAAGATGCCCGTCCAGGTCTTTTGCACGTCGTCCAGGACGAAGCTGATCAGCTGTGCGTCGCGGTCTTCTCCCTGCGGGTGCGGCCGGGTCGCTTCTCCTACCGGCCGACCTCCGACCTGCTGACCCGACTGGACTGTTCCCTGTCCGCCGCCGGAGAGAAACGAGCCGAGAAAGTTGTGGCCAGTCACCAGGCTGATGACGAGTAGTACGAGGAATCCGACGATACCGATTCCACCTCCGCCCATTCCCCCGAAACCGAAGCCGCCGCCCCCGCCGCTTGAGTCCCGGCGGTCCTCCACGTCTTCGCTCATCCCTCCAGGCGTCCAGTCCATCGTGCATCCCTCCAGATATTTGGCAGCAACAGTTAAGATGCGCTTTGATCCTGCAGATGCCCGGGCATCTGGTTTTTACTCTACTTCGCCTTTTGGCTCCGGTTGAGATTTGTGGGCTAGACTCAGCTTCAGGATGGTTCACGCACCCCGTATCCTCAACTCTGGCGGCCGCTACCCGGCGGGGCCGAAGTTTCTTCCGCGACTACTCTCTGGCCGCGTCTTCCGTCAGAATGCAACCTCGTATCTGACGGACTGCGCCACGCGGTATGGCGATCTGGTTCACTATACGGCGGTCGGCCGGCACGTCTATCAGATCAACCATCCTTCTCTGATAGAAGATTTTTTCCTGAAAGACGCGACGAAGCACCATCGCGGTCTTGTGATGCAACGTGCGCGGGCAGTACTGGGCGACGGCCTGCTGACCAGCGAAGAGCCCCTGCATATGCGACAGAGGCGGCTTGCGCAGCCCGCGTTTCACCGCAACCGGATTGCGGGCTATGCAGACACGATCGGGCAGCAGGCGATCGCCATGACGGCGCGTTGGACGAGTGGCACTGAACTCGATCTACGCGAAGAGATGCTGGCAATCGCGCTGCGTATCGTCGGCAAATGCCTCTTCGACCTGAATGTGGAGTCGGACGCGGAGGTAAAGAAGATCTCGTCTGCCGTGGATGCTTTCATGGGCTTTCTGCCACTTGCGTTCCTGCCGTTCTCAGAGAGCATTCAGAGGTTGCCGCTGCCGGCGATGCAGCGGATTCGCAAAGGCAGTGCGGAACTGGATGCGCTGATCTACGCGATGATTGCGGAGCGGCGAGCGAAGCCAGCAGACCGCGGCGACCTGCTGTCTATGCTGATCGAGGCCGTCGATCCGGAGGCAAGCGGCAAAGAGTCGGCAACGATGTCCGACAAGCAACTGCATGACGAGTGCCTGACCGTCTTGCTGGCGGGACACGAGACCACCGCCAACGCCCTGAGCTTCGCGCTATGGCTGCTGGCGCGGCATCCTGAGATTCAGGAGGCGGTGTCGTCGGAGGCGCGAGCAGTTCTGGGCGACCGTGTTCCCGCCGCCGAAGACTACGCCCGTTTGAAGTACACGACGCAGGTATTCTCCGAAACGATGCGCCTCTATCCCCCGGTTTGGGTGACGGCGCGGACCTGTGTCGAGCCCTATGAGATCGCCGGCTTCGAGGTGAAACCGGGAGCGATCCTCGTCGCGCCGCAGTTCGTCGTGCATCGCGATGAGCGCTGGTTTACCGACCCTTTGCGCTTCGATCCCAGCCGGTTCGCGGAAGCGAACAAGGCTGTCCGCCCGCGGTATGCCTTCTTCCCCTTCGCGGCAGGCAGCCGGCAGTGCATCGGTGAAGGACTGGCCTGGATGGAGGGCGTATTTGTGCTCGCCGTGATCGCGCGTGACTGGCAGCTCTCGCTGCTTCCCGGCGCACCCGGCGAGGTTGCATACAACCCGAGCATCAGCCTGCGTCCGAAGCAGGGAGTTCCTTTGCTGCTTGAACGCAGGCGTTAGTGCTCTCAAAGCTAAACGGCAGGTGCGGAAGGCGGGTCGTCCAACTCGTCGCCGACAACCACCCAGATAGTTCTCAACCTGCGACAGAATGGAGATACTCGTAGCTCACCTTTGCCGACTCGAGCTGCGGCCGGGTATAGGGCGCCTCCTGCTCAGCGAAGGCATGTTCGATCCCGGCAGCTTTTGCGGCTGCATAGATCGGCTTGTAGTCAATGAAGCCGTGACCCAGTTCGACTCCTGCCGGACGGTCCGGACCGACCATGTCTGTGGAAGGCTTCGACATGGGCTTGAAGTCTTTGATGTGGATCATCCGGAACCGGCCTGGGTAACGCTTGAAGTAGTCGACAGGGCTGGAACCCGCGGCGGTCATCCACCCGCAGTCCACTTCAAAGGCAACCAATGCGGGATCGGTCTCATTTAGCAGCACGTCGTAGCCAAGCCTTCCGTCGGGCAGCTTCTCAAACTCGAAGTTGTGATTGTGGTAGGCGTACTTCAGACCAGCCGCCTTTGCCTGTCGTCCAATCTCGTTCATCCGCGCAGCCACCCGTTTGAAGCCATCCAGTCCCATGGGCGGCATGGCCGCTTGCTTGGTGGCGTTGTTGCTGAGGCTCGTCCGTCCTGGATCGGTCAACCTGCGCAGAAAGGAACTGGTTGCATACTCAACCTCAAGCTCCTTTGCTTCGGCCAGCAGAGGGGCGATGTCGTTCTCCATCTGGAAACCGACGTGAGCACTGGGCAGCTTCAGGCCGGCGTCGGAGATCAGCTTGCGAAACTCCTTGGCAGAATACTTGCCCGTTCCAGCAGACTCCACTTCGCGAAAACCGATGCTGCGGAGCGCCTTCAGCGTTCCCGGCGCGTCACTGGCCAACGGCTCGCGAACCGCATAAAGCTGGATGCCGGGGGGAAGACCGCCGCCTTGCGCCATGGCGGGTTGGCCCCAGCTCTTCAACATTGAAGCCGCCGCGGCGGCCGTGCCCATAAACTGTCTGCGATTCATCATGCTGTCACGTTGCTCCTTTGCTGCCACCACTATAAGCGCAAAGCTGAAGTCCGGGCAGCAGGGAGCACTCCCCGTCGCTTCAGTCCGCCCCGCGCAGTGCACGAAAGCCAAACAGGTACAGGATGCCGCCCAGGATTGCTAGCCCGTCGAAGAGCACCCGGACAGCTGCACCGTACCCATGCCACGGCAGGATGATGCGCAGGCAGTCCAAGACAATTAGACCGAGGCCGAGCTTGATCTCGAAGTGGGGAACGCGCTCCGGTTGCATACGGCGTCCATTCTGGGACTCGGGCGCGCCCGTATGCAAGCCAGGCGAGTCTACAAATGGTAGATGTGGTCAGCGCCCAGGACGAGAGCGAGCGTGATGGCGGCGATTGCCACTTCCCCGAGCGCACCAACCAGGAACGGCCGTGCTCCCTGCCTGAAAAGATCGCGCAGGTTGGTGCGGAGCCCGACCCCGGCGAACGTAAGCAGAAAAGCCCACCGGCTCAGATTTCCCAGCGCAAGAAGCTGCGGCTTGGTGAAGCCAAGCGATGCATACTTGGCGAGGTGCGGGTAAAGCTTAGGGTCAAGTGTACCCAGCGTCGCCAGCAGCGAGATCAGCAGGAAACCGAGCACGAACTTGGGGAACTTGTTCCAAAGGAACGCGGCCTTATTCTGCAACTGCGCCTGGTTAGCGGCTGAAGCCAGCCCCTTACGCGCCCAGGCGAGGGCATAGCCGAGAACTACGAAGCCGATCAGCGCATTGCGGCAGGTCTTCGCCAGCACAGCGAACTTCCCGGCTGTATCGGAGTAGAGAGCGCCAGCCGCCGTTGCCTCGGCAGTGTTGTCGACGGCAAGCCCGGCCCAGATGCCATAGGCATGGTCCGACATGTGGAGCGAGTGGCCGATGGCCGGGAAGGCGAAGAGACTGATGGCTCCAAGGGCCAGGATGGCGGCAATGGCGGTTGAGGTATCGCGCTCGTCGGCGTCGATCGCACCCTGCGTGGCGATGATGGCAGAGACGCCGCAGACGGACGAGCCTACCGCGAGCAGGGTCGTCAGCTTCGGTCCAAGCCTGAAGGCGCGGCCGAGCCACGTCATGAAGGCAAGCGACACGGCAAACGCAATCGCGACCAGCACCAACGAGATGCCACCCAGCTTAAGAATGTCGCCCAGCAGGAAGCGGGCACCGAGCAGGATGATGCCGGCCTTCAGCCAGAACTCGTACGTGGCGACACCGGGACGGAAGATCTTCGGCAAGCCCACCGTGTTGGCGATGACGATGCCAAAGATGATGGCCCACATGACGTACTCGATATTGGGGAACGCGATATGGCGGCTCTTTGCCCAGGCATTGATCGCATGCTCGACAAACTTGCCCGCGTAGCCAACGGCGAAGAGCAGAAGGATGCCCGGCACAAGGCCAAGTAGGGTACTTCTCTGTTCCGGCACAGCGTGAGGCGCGTGCGGCGGGTACGACTCGCGCAGGTCAGGAAGCGTGGATGAGACAGACATAGAGTTCTCCTAACGGGCACCTTCCCACATCTCAGAGTCGAGACATGGGGCGCCGGACTACCAGGTGATGGACTTGATAATGCCGAAGCGAACGAAGAGAGCGAGAACGAGCGAGAGTAAAACGGCCCACGTATCGAGCGAGAGAAGGAATTTTTTCTGAGATTTTGGGCTGGACATCGAAGGTGCTCCTCGAACAAGTTGAGAGTCCTGCATGGCGCAATCGAGCGCGTCGCAGCGGCTATGAGAGTTTTGGAGCGAGGTGCGCGCGGAAGGGGCTAGCTACAACAACAACGCATGATCGTGAGGCACGAGGCCGTACAGGGCTTGGGCAGCCTGCTGAATACGGGATGGCCAGTCGAGATCACTCTGCAGAAAGTGTTACACGGGCGGCAAGATCGAGCAAGTGGTGCGCAAATGCTCTCGCTGGCCCTTTCTGCCTTGCCAATTCATCTTGTCCTCGCATAACTTCTCTATCGCATTCAGTTCGAGTCTGCCGCCAGTTCTGAAAGGATTCACGGTTCCACAGCATGCCTCTTCGAAATAGTCCAGTTTGGCAGCGTGCCGCGTTGATGTCTCTTGTTCTCATGCTGGCGAGTGTGGCGGGCGAACCTCCAGCGGCTGCTCAGTCGTCAGCGGAACTCAAGAAGGCCCACGAGCTTCCTTTAAGCCCTACGTTCAGAAACCCCCTCAAACTCGATGATCCTGCCACCGGCCCCGGGGTAAGCTGCCCTGACCCGGCGATCATTTCAGAAGCGATCAAGGGAGTAAACGTCTGGTACCTGTACTGCACTGGCGACCCGCTGAACTCCAACGACAAAGATTCCGACGGCAATCTCAAGAACCACTACATTGCGACCTGGAGATCGATCGACCTGATTCACTGGAGCTACAACGGAGATGTGTTTCTTGCAGACCCGGCCTGGATCGGAGTCAAAACCAACCTGTGGGCGCCGGCGATCAAGTACTTCAACAAACAATACTATCTCTACTATGTCGCGCCCACGACTACCGCCGGTGGGCCTGAGATCGGCGTTGCAACCAGCCCCCATGCGGGCGGCCCGTGGACGGATCTCGGACGGCCCGTCGTTCCCACAGAAGCTGCGCCCTGCTGCTCCGGAAGCCACCGTGCCGTTATTGACCCGGACGTCATTACCGACGAGGCTGGTCAACGCTACATCTCCTTTGGCAGTTTCTTCGGAGGCATATCTATTCAGAAGCTGTCGAAGGACGGCTTGAGTGCCGACCAAAGCAGCGAGGTCCAGCTTGCCGTCGATAACCTCTTCGAAGGGGGAGCTTTCTATCGCCACGATGGCTGGTATTACCTCTTCGTTTCTTCCTCAAACTGCTGCAATGGTCCGCTGACTGGCTACTCCGTGAATGTAGGGCGTGCTCGCAGCCCTCTGGGCCCCTTCCTCGATCGGAGCGGCGTCGCGCTCACCTCAACCACTGGCGGCGGCGAAAAGGTGATCGCAGCAAACGGCAACCGCTGGGTAGGTCCGGGAGGAAACGTGATCTTCAAAGACGCCTCTGGACAGGACTACATGCTGTACCATGCCGTCGACAGCAACAGTCCCTACTTTGATCTCAATCCCGGTTTCAAACGTCGGCCCGCGTTGATCGATCCCATAGATTGGGTCGATGGTTGGCCAACCGTCCGCAACGGCCATTGGGCATCCGACAAGGAAGTACCCGGCCCAGTTGCACAGCCTTACCAGATCAGCAACCGCTGGACCGATCCCGAGCCTGAGGACCGTCCCGGCCATCTCATTGCATCGCTCTCAGATGACTTCAATGCCCGGACGCTCTCTCCGCAATGGCACTTCATCCATCCGCAGGCCGACAACACGTACACGCTGACCGGATCGTCGTATCAAGTCGAGTCGCATGGCCCGGATGAAAATGGCAGTCCAAGTCTGGTTTCTATCCTCGGCGAGTCGGTTCCCAAAGAGGGAGACTGGATGGTAGAAACCAAGGTCACCGTCAGTCTGCCCTTCGATGGTTCCTGCTGCTACAACTTTTCCCAGGCCGCGCTTTTCATCTACGGCGACGACGGGAACAGCATCAAACTCGACGTCTTCGCGGACTTCGACACACGCCAGACTGAATTCGCGAAACAAGTCGACCCGGTTCCGCCCGGCTATCCAAGTTACGGCGGAGCGTACGTCGGTGCGCCGTCCGAAACCACCTGGCTGCGTATCGTGCGACGCTCCAGCGCGGAAGGCGAACGCTACACGGCATATACCAGCGCCGATGGCTACACCTGGATCCGGGGCACCACATGGGTGCACCAACTTGGTCCTGGAGCACAGATTGGCATCTCGGCCGAGAATGCGCCGGGCGTAACGGTCGACTTCAACTACGTCCACGTTTGGAGACTCAGGTAGGGCAGCAAGCGTCTATTTCCTTCGAGTCTGTGTAGTTCCTCCGCGCGTCCACACTCCAGAAGCAGCGGTGTTTGCCACAGATGGCACGCGGAATGAGAGACGGAGCTCGGATGGAAGCGCCGACGGATGGGCCTGGACACTCGACACTCGGCGCTGATCACGACCATTGATCGTGTTGGGCGCTGAAGAAAAATCGGCAAACGATGTCCGGATGGCTGATGGCAGATTAGGATGCAAGTAGAACATTCGACCCTGGGTTCGGAACATCCAAACGTTTCAAGACAGAGATAGGAGATAGATCATGCAACTCGCGATGGTAGGACTGGGACGTATGGGCGCCAACATGGTGAAGCGCCTCGTCAAAAACGGGCATGAGTGCGTGGTGTTCGACCGCTCGCCACAGGTCGTCGAAGACCTTGCCAAGGAAAACGGCGTCACTGGTTCCTCGTCGCTTGAGGACATGGTCGACAAACTAGCGAAGCCGCGTGCCATCTGGCTCATGGTGCCCGCGGGCGTCGTCGAAGAGACGATCGCCAACATTGCACCGCACCTTGAAGACGGCGACATCTTGATCGATGGCGGCAACTCGTACTACATCGACGACATAAGCCGCGCCAAGACACTTGCCGCCAAAGGCATCCAATACGTAGACGTGGGCACAAGCGGGGGCGTGTGGGGACTCGAGCGAGGCTACTGCATGATGATCGGCGGCTCTAAAGCCGTCGTCGAGCATCTCGATCCCATCTTCAAAACAATTGCGCCTGGCATCGGTACCATTGATCGCACTCCTAATCGCAAGCCCGACCAGGGGACTGCAGAGCTCGGTTATCTACACTGCGGCTTGAACGGCGCCGGACACTTCGTGAAAATGGTCCACAATGGCATTGAGTACGGCATGATGGCCGCGTACGCCGAAGGTCTCGGCGTGCTGAAGGCGGCCAACATCGGCAAGCACCTTGAGGAGATGGATGCCGAGACCACGCCGCTGCGCGATCCCGAACACTATCAGTATGACTTCGATGTTCCAGAGGTCACGGAGGTCTGGCGTCGTGGCAGCGTGATCGCCTCCTGGCTGCTTGACCTTACAGCCGGCGCACTGATCCAGGATCCCGAACTTTCGAGGTTCGGCGGCCGGGTCTCAGACTCCGGCGAGGGCCGTTGGACCGTGAAAGCAGCTATTGACGAGGGCGTGCCTACGCCCGTGTTGACCGCATCGCTGTATGAGCGCTTCAGCTCGCGCGGCAACGCCGATTATTCGAACAAACTGCTGTCAGCCATGCGGTACGCGTTCGGCGGACACCTTGAAAAACCAGGGGCATAAACTCTCCAGACCTCCCTTACTCCCGCTTATTGGACTTGCTGCGCTGGGCCGTTGCATTCTGAATCTTCCAGAATCAGCGGCCCTTCTAACGGCTGCTCGAGCACCGCGCAGGAACACCATAGCCAGCGAAAGTTGCTCGAAACACGCATAGCTTAATGCGTGTTCAGTGATGTGTAGCACGGAGGGTGTTATGAAGATCGCAAACGTCAAAGCATTGGTTGCCAAGGTTCTCACGGTTGGTTTTCTGGCTGGAGCAGTCGCTCTCTTTGCTCCCCAAAAAGCGCAGGCACAGGAAGTCTTCTTCGGCGACGGATACTATGCGCGGCATCGCTTCTACGAGCGCGAGCGCATCGAAGCGTTTCGTCGGCATGAAGCGTTCGAACGCAGACAGGAGCTCCTGCGCGAGAGGGAGTTCAGGCGCTTCCACCGCGACCGCTTTTATCGCTAAACGCCTGCGACGATGTTCACAAGGCCGTCGCTGACACCGGTCAGCGCCGGCCTTGTTGTGCCTTTGGAAGACGCTAGACAAGCACTTCGTAATAAGAGGCCTCGGGTGAGGCGCAGCTTTGACAGAGCACCTCGCCTTCTCGGAGCACCTCCCGGTCGTAGTTGATCCCTTCACCGCACCCGGCGCAGACAATACGCGGGGATTTATAGCCGGGCATCTCGCGGGCATGGAGCGGCACGCGGACCCACTGCTCACAGAATAGGTGGGTGTCCGGCATCTCGCGGTAGGCGCGCATCTGCTGCTGGTTTTTGTCAGCGATCCAGGGGTAGAGTTCGCGGGCTCGCTGCTTTGAAGATTCAAGCGCAGCGATTCGAATCGCACGATGATCTTCGCCGCTGGCAGGCTTCAGATCGATAAACGTCGCAGCCATCTTGCCCCAGTCGCGAAACTTCAGCGCACGTTTGCCGAGGCGGCAGCCGGTAACGACGGCGATGGCATCCGTGGCGCAGCGATCAATCTCAACGAAGGTGACCAGGCGTTTGCGGTCCGCGCCCTTCGGCTCGTCAATACCCAGGCGTTGGCAGCCCAGAATGGCCATTCTTACACCGAGGATTTGCCCAGCACAAAGGTGCCCGTGTGCGATCTCGGCTTCGCGGAGGAGATCGTCAAAGGTCTGCATGAAGTCATCATATTCCTGTGGCGGGACGGATCAATCTGATCATGTCAGGGTCATGGTTGGTGGTTCGGTCAGGGTTCGTCCGTGTCGCCCTCTTCTACAAGGGACGTAGTTCCAACAATGTTGAAGCTCACAGGTTCGCCGCCGGCAGGCTGCAGGGTGACGCGCATCGGGCCGCGCTGCCATCTTGGCGGCTGGCAGATTGCCTCTGAGCGGTCGGGCTGCGGCCACTTACCAATCTGCTTCTGCACGACTGCTTTCCTGGCTCCAAGCTGCGCAACTACGGCGTAAAGCCCTCCTCGGGCGTTTGTGGCCACTCCGCAGTACGCTGCGTAGTCGCGGAACCAGGCGACATCGGAGACCATGGCGTCGAAATCGGGAAGATGCAGCGCGGCAATGTGTCCCGTCGAGCGGTCCACCAGCAGCCACGGGCCCGGCTGCCAGACCCAGCGCGCGGCCGTTTCAGAGGGCAGCGCGTCGTTGATTCGGAGCGCGCGGCGCACAGTAAAGCTTCGGTCCGTGACATCGTGGATCTCTCCGGTGGTCCACTCACGCTGCTTCCCATCGACGAGCAGCGGGCGAACCTTCAGCACTAAGGCGGAGCCCTTGTCAGTCTCAGTCGTCTCGACATCGGGCGGAGCATACGGCACTTTGCGCGAAGCACCCAGAGAAACCGTGTGGACTTTGGCTGTAGTGCCGGCGGCGAAGATCGTACCGGTGCACCAGAAGACGACAAGAAGCGTGAGCAGAGGCACAGGAGCGAAGCGGAAGGTCTGCATGGCGGGCAGCCTACCCCTGACCGCGCGCGAATGCAAGCGTCTTCCGTGTCCGGTCCCGACTTTCCACAGACAGATCAAACTTGATACTCCCGCTGCTGCCGGTGGGAGGGCATGAGGTGGCCACTGAGTAGTATGGTTTAGTGAGAGATTAAGCTGTTTGAAACGCTCGGAAGGGCTTCAAGCGGCATTTGACTTACCTACTGCTGAATAAACAACCGCAGCGATTCAGAACAACGGCCGCAGACGATCTACATCTAGAGAAGGATCTGGTTTAAGGATGATCGAAGGCCCGAAACGATTTTAGGATTCGAAAGGATACAAGCTTATGTGGAAACCCAATCAACCAGGCACGGGCACTCCCGCTGCACCTGAACCCGTACGCGGTGGAGTTCCAACGCCGACCATCGAGCCGACACCGACTCGTCCCGCCCCGTTGACCCCAGTGGGCACTCCTGCTGTCCCGACCGGCGAACAGGCCACCATCGGCAAGTCTCTCGTCGTAAAGGGCGAAGTGTCGGGTTCGGAGTCGCTGTACATCGATGGCAAGGTCGAAGGTGCGATCAACCTCCCCGGCAATCGCGTCACCGTGGGCCGCAACGGCCAGGTCGCGGCGAACATCATGGCGCGCGAGGTTGTCGTACTTGGCAAGGTGCGCGGCAATGTTCACGCCAGCGATCGCATCGACATTCGCAGCGAAGGCTCGCTGACCGGCGACGTGATCGCCGCGCGCATCTCGATCGAAGACGGCGCCTTCTTCAAGGGCGGCATCGACATCCGAAAGCCCGGCGCGGGAGATGCGAAGGGCGGACCAGCGGTAAGCACGCCGGAAGCCGCAACCGTAAACGCGTAGTCACTCGTCGCCCAGTTCGTAAGAGAAAATGACCGGGAGTTGCGACCTTTGTATTTCAAAAGGCGGGCTCTCGGTCTTCTCGTTGCTGACGAGAAGCCGACTTATGAGGACTGACCCGGTCAGCCCGCCAGCTCTCTTCGATTAAGGGACCCTGGGCGTCTCGTTTTGTGGAACCGTCCTTACGCAAAGCGCGTACATGGTATCGCCTTCCGCCCAATCCTCAAATCCAGCCATCGTCCTTCCCTCTCGATAGTCGAATGCTGAGTATTTGCTTGCTGAAAGTTGCGTGCTGCTCCAATGTCGATCACCATTAAGCAGAAGACCTCCGCTGACATGCAGGTCGCCGTTCCAGTGCAGGATGTCGCTGCTACCCACGTATTCAGTAGCGTATGCCTGCATGTTCACAAGGCTCATCAATTCCGCAATGCTCGGCAGTCTCCAGTCCGAGTAGCCTTGACTCCTCAATTTATGGCAATAATTGACGGCTTTGTGCCACCCCATGCGCTTTTCGCTGTCTTTGGCTGCCCACATAAGCCCCTCTGATGAGTCGACCCAGTACCCGCGTGCCTGAGTCTCTTGGGCTACATCTGGAGCTGTCTTTGAGAACTGATTTGGCCCCGTCCGCTTCGGCCGTGGCGGCACCTCACCTTGACTGATGCAAAGATCGGCTGACTCTGCGGTTCGCAAGACCATACTCTTATCCACGCACCACACCCTTCCTACGCCTCCGGATATAGGAACGGCCATGACCTGATAGTCCTTAGGCATGCAGCTCAAGCGAATTTGATAGCCCGCGAACTGGCCAGAGGCGAGCTCCTGGCTAATTAAGCCTGCTGCCTGAGCAGAAGACTTCTCACCATTCTTTGGCGGCCCGAGTTGTTCCAGCCGACACGCGAAACCTCTGCCATAGACCTGGTAAAGAACTTGCGCCTTATTGAAAGTGCGGAGAGCGCGACCAATCTGCTGGCTGGAGTCATCGTCAGTCTGCGAGTGTGCCACCCCGCAGGCTGCCATCACGAAATACCCAATCCACCGCCGCATGCACCGGATCCCTCACTTATAAAGTACTCGAACCTATAAGGATGGCCCAGCGGTGTCGACGCGTTGATCAGTCCCTATAAACGCCGTTATGTTCACTTGGTGGTCAAGGGCAAATATCGCGTTGCCCAAGACATCACACAC
>CAZZYQ010000045.1:0-32104 GCA_964658395.1 uncultured Granulicella sp.
GCCGCATGTCCGAAGAGCTGGGCAAAGCGGCCGGGAATACGAAGTGGTTCGACCTGTCACAAAAGATCGAGCACTTCGTCAAAGCCGAGAAAAAGCTCAACGCCAACGTCGACTTCTACTCCGCGTCCACATACACCACCCTCGGCATCGACATCGACCTGTTCACACCCATCTTCGCGGTGAGCCGCATTGCGGGTTGGGCAGCTCACGTCATCGAGCAGCATGACGACAACCGCCTCATCCGCCCCCGCGCCGACTACTTCGGTCCAGCATACCCCGCGCCGTACCTTACACCGGCAGATCGAGACTAAACGCGCGACGTGTCTGTAGACGTCGCTGATCTTGCAAAGCGTTGATCATGCCGTTTGTTTTCGCATCTGCGTCGCTTGTACCTGCAAGATGCCGTAACACCCCTTGAGGAGCGCACGATGTCTCCACTCTGCAGGCGCGCCGCGGTCCTGGTCTTTACTCTGTCGGTCACTTCGCCGGTCCTCCTCAGCCAGACGGGTGCTGAATCTGGCGTTCAGGCTGGCGCGCGCACGGACACTCCGCCGAACTCCGGACAACTCACCCCCGGGGACTATAGGTGGAACGCAGAGCTGGACGTGACCGCCGTGCACACCTCAACCACCGGGTGGGCTACGCTGGCAATGCCGACGTTCGGATGGCGCTTCAATGAAGTCTTTTCGCTGGACGCGACACTTCCGGTTTACTTCTACCGTCTTGCGGAAAGCCGCTCTACCCGGCCTCGCCCCGGGGCCGCGCTCGTCATCCAGCGCGGCGAGGTGGGTGACTTCGTCCTGTCGACGCATGCCCAGTTCGTCCCGCGCCCCGCAAACTACGAACTGACAGCGGCCGTCACCGCTCCCTCCGGGGATGAAGCCTATGGCCTTACCACTGGCCGCGTCACCTTTGACTTCTCGAACCAGTTCGACCGCAGCTTCGGCCGCTTCACTCCGACGCTGGAAGTAGGCGGCGGTGACAGCAGCACGCTGGTCAACCGGCTGGTCACCAAGACCTATACTTCTCTTGGCCCGCTGGCCCACTTCCAGGCCGGTCTCTCCACTCTGCTCACTAGCCGCAACTCTCTCGAAATGGACGCTTATGAACAACTGCCGCTAGGCGACCAGAAGATCTACACCAGCAAACTCCGCAGAAAAAAACTGACCACCGTCGTAACCGGGCGCAACGTCAGCGAGGACAACGGCTTCAACGCAGCCTTCGAGCATGCCGTAGAAGGCCACACCACCTTCACCAGTTACTACAGCCGCAGCCTTCGTCTCCATACGGATACCGTGTCGGTCGGAATCGCGTACCTGCTGCGCGGTTCGGCCCCGGCGGAGGATCAGCCAATTGACACTTTCTTTCATTAGCCTGCAGCCTACTTCACGCTCGCCGGTGGAACGATGCCGTTCATGCGCGCATACTCAACGAGCTGCCCATAGTGGTCGAACCCATGTGCGACCACGCCTCCCGCCAGACTCGCCCGGGTCGCGTCGCCGCGCACGCTGTCAAATGCGTTCTGCGCGGTCAGCGTGGCAATTGCCTTGTGCGTGAATGCGAACGAAGCATTGAGCGCGGCCACAATCTTGTCCTTGTCCTTCAGATCGCCGAGCGCCTTCACGTCGACATCCGGCTTCATCGCTCCCACCGCGCCTCCATAAAAATAGTTCGCCTGGGCGATATGGATCACCATGGCCCCAAAGGTCCGCACGCCCGCATACTCTGTCTTCTGCGACGGCACAAAGACGGCCGCGCTTGGCGCAAAGCTGTACTTGTCGGCCGGCATTGCGTTCGCCAGGCCCACTATCTCCTTCTCGAAGCCGCTCAGCATGTCGTCGAAGCTCTTGGCCGGCTCAATCTTCGAGCCCACCTTCGTCGCCCCGGGTGCTTCCTGCGCGATCGCGCTCGCTGCGCAGCTCGTACACAAAGCCATCGCCAACATCACTCTTCCTGCAACCTGCTGCACCATGGTCTTCTCCTGTATCTCCCTGAGGAACGCCATCAGCCTACCAGATTGCTCGTGCGGACGGCGTAAACTGATGGGTATGCGACGCATCTACATGGACGCGAACGCGACCACGCCTCTTCTTCCTGAAGTCTTCGACGCGATGCGTCCCTTCTGGATAGAGCACTTCGGCAACGCCAGCTCCATCCACCAGCAGGGCCAGCGCGCCCGTGCTGCCGTCGAGCATGCCCGGGAACAGGTCGCTGCGTTGCTGCGCTGCCGCGCCTCCGAAGTTGTCTTCACCTCCGGAGGTACGGAAAGCGACAACCTGGCTTTGTTCGGTGTACTTGTTCCGGAACAAAGACCTCACCTGATTACCACCAGCATCGAGCATCACGCCGTCCTCCACGCCGCAGAAGCCTTGCGCGAGCGGGGAGTTGAAGTCACCTTTCTCCCCTGCACCCCCCAGGGCCTAATCGAGCCCGAAGCGCTGCGTGCCGCACTCCAGCCGAACACAAAGCTTGTCAGCATCATGTTCGCCAACAACGAGACGGGCGTTATCCAGCCCCTCGCGGAACTCGCCGCAATCGCCCACGCTCACGGCGCGCTCTTTCATACCGACGCCGTTCAGGCCGCCGGCAAACTCCCGCTCGACCTTTGGAAGACCGGGCTGCTCAAAGATGTCGACCTCCTCTCCATCTCCGGCCACAAGATGTACGCGCCCCAGGGCACGGCCATCCTCTTCGTCCGCCGCAACGTTCGCCTCGCCCCGATGTTCTTCGGCGGCTCGCACGAACGCCAGCGCCGTCCCGGCACCGAGAACGTCGCCGGAATCGTCGGCCTAGGCCAAGCCGCCGAACTGGCCCAGGAGTGGTTGTCCTCGCCTCTTCCGCCCGCCGCGCGTGCGGGCGCCGGTGCCCCACATGTCGACTCTGCGATGTGGGAGGTAGCTGCTTCTGGTCCATCGCAGCTGACTGCGCTGCGCGACCGTCTCGAACAAGGCATACTCTCCACCATCGAAGAGAGCGGGACAAACGGCGAAGGTCTGCCCCGAGTCTGCAACACGACCAACCTCTACTTCGACCACGTAGAAGCCGAGGCGCTCGTGATCGCACTCGACCTAAAGGGCCTCTCCGTCAGCGGAGGCTCCGCCTGCCAGTCCGGCGCAACCGAACCTTCCCACGTGCTCACTGCCATGGGCCTGTCGGCCGCCCGCGCCCGCGCCAGCGTTCGCTTCTCGCTCAGCCGCCTCTCCACCACCAAAGAGATCGACCTGGCCCTTGAGATCATCCCAATAGCCGTGGACCGTCTGCGCAGCCTGTCCCCCACCTGGCGCAAGCCAGTCGCCGCCTTGGCCTGACTTCGACCACATCAACCCGGTTCCGCCGTCCCGAACCACGCCCCACGCAAGCCTGCCTCTGAAGGAAGCCCTCATCCTGAGCACAGCGAACAATTCCGACGGCCCAACACCGCCAGACACTCCATAGTTTCGGGCGGCAATCTCCACTCCTACGATTCAGCGGCGCCAGAACGCAAGATGCGTCTGCGCGACCAGGCGCGGAATGCCACGTTCGTCTACCGAATCCGGCAGCCTGCTCGACTGGGCCGACATCTCCGCGTCCATCGCGCTCGCTCGGCTTCACGCAAAACTTTTCGAGCGTCCAGCTTCCCCTTCGAACATCTACCGACCTTAACTCCTCGAAGAGGATCTACCACCTGCCCGCGCTCTATGCCCCGCCTGAATGGCCGCGACCATCTCTTCTGCCAGCCCAACCCTTCGCTGCTCCTCCAGATCGAGCGCGGCATCGGCCCCGCAAGCCGCAAGGGCATGACTCAGGTTCGGATGGAGAACCAGTGTCCCCGCCTTCGCCTCGGGCCAGATCGAAAATCCAGAGGCGAAGTCCTCGCTCTGGATCGCGTCGGAACAATCCTTATCAAGCGAAGGCAACACCTTCGCCCGGTAAACCCCGGCCAGCGTGGCGGAAGTCACCGTCTGCGTCTCGCTCCCGTCGGCATTTGTCTGGGTCTGAATCGTGGCAGAGGAAATCAGCTTCAACCAATCCACAAGATTGCCGGTTTGAAGGTCGAACACCAGGGCGAACAACCCCGCGTCTGGATACGGGCCGCCGCAGAAGTAATCGTCCCTGGCCACATAGCTGATGTATTTTGGACCGGCCATCGTCACCTGCACACTTCGCGTCCAGTTTTCCTTGCCGGCTGGTTGTTGCTTGTCATCGCTCAGGCTGGCGTCGCAGTCCTTGGCCGCACGCAAGACTTTCGTGTCGAACCTGGCCAGCATTCCGTTGATCCGTGCAGATGCGGGACTGTCCTTTTTTTGTAGACGCGGAAGTCCCTGGATGCCTTTCCGCAGCATGGGGGCACCGTCAGAACCCTGTAAAGGCTCAGCGGGGTGAAGTTGTTGTGCGCCGATGCTCGTCGTCGCCAGAAAAATGACGGTTCCAAGCAGGACTGGGGATAGTCCCGAGAGACATCCCCACCTCACAGGTACCACGGTATGTTCACCACGATGACCCGCTGTTTCGCCTTCAACAGCAGCAGCAGCTTGAGCAACTGCACCCGCTGCCCGTGCAGCGCATTCTCCCACCAGTGCTTTACTACGAGCTCCGGCAGCAGAACGGCGATCTTTCTGTCGGGATTGTCCTGTTCCAACTTCAGGATGTAGTCCATGAGAGGCGCGATGATAAATCTGAAGCTGGAAGGGATCGTCACCAACTCCGGCTCCTGCATGCCCTCTTTCTTGATTGGGCCGAGCACCATCTCCTCCCAGCACTCCTCCAACTTGTTCGGCTCGTCCTCAGAATGCACATGCACTACCTTGATCTCTTTTGAAAGCAGCAGCGCAAAGCGCAGCGCCTTCTCGGTAATTCTGTCCCAGTGCGCCATCGGAATGACGACGATTGGCTGCTGCAGGTTCACCAGGTTCAGCGGCGTCTTGTCCGTCATCTCGGCATGCACACGCGTGTAATGCCGCTTGACGCTGTACATGATAAGGATGAGGGTTGGCACCAGGAGCGCAGTCACCCATGCTCCCGCGGCAAACTTCGCCACCAGGACCACTAGCAGCGTTAGCCCAGTGGCTACTGCGCCAACACCGTTCACAATCATGTGCCAGATCTTGGCCGCCTTGTGGCCGTCTTCCTGCTTCTTCCAGTGGACGACCATGCCCGCCTGAGACAAGGTAAACGCCAGAAACGCTCCGATCGCGTAGAGCGGAATCAGGCGATCAGTCACGCCGTCGAACAGGATCAGGATCAGCGCCGTAAATCCTGTCAGCGCGTAGATGCCGTGCGAAAACAGGAGCCGTCGCCCGCGCAGGATGAACACGTGCGGCAGGTAGTCGTGGATCGCGATGGCTCTCGTCAAGCGTGGGAAGTCTGCAAATGCCGTGTTTGCGCTCAGCGCCAGGGCCAGAAGGACGCTGCCCATCGTCGTGTAGTAGAACCACCCGCGTCCGAAGACAGCCACCACCAGCATGCTCAGCAGACTCTGAAATCTCGGCTCGTCCGGCGACATCGCCATAATGCCGTACGCGCGTGCCAGCCACGCCGTCCCAAACAGCAAGATAATGAGGATGATGATGATCACGGTCAGCGTGATCTGCGCTTTCTTCGCCCGTGGCTCGCGGAACGCCATCACCCCGTTCGAGACGGCTTCCACACCCGTCATCGCGGCGCATCCACTCGAAAACGCCTTCATCAGCATCCACAAACCAAGATATTTGACCGTTTGCGGAAGCGCCGGAGGTAAGTCGCCAACTGGTACCGGATGTCCGCCTGCGGCAATCGTCTTGTATACGCCCACAACGATCAAAGTCATCAGCGTTGCGATAAATAGCAGCGTCGGCGCCATAAATGCGGTGCCAGTGTCCCGTACGCCGCGCATATTGACGATCGCCAAAATGGCCAGAATCAGCAGGCACAACAACAGGGTGTATCGCTGGAGACTCGGTACCGCGGAGGTCAGGGCGGTCACGCCGGCCGAGATGCCTACGGCGGCTGTCAGTATGTAATCGATCATCAGCGCCGCCGCCGCCAGCAGCCCTGCTTTATCGCCCAGGTTCTCGCTGGCGACGGTATAGCTGCCGCCGCCGTTCGGGTATGCCGCAATCGTTTGCCGATAGCTGAAGAACACGATGACCAGCAGGATGAGGATGGCCGAGATGATGGGAACGATATAGCTTGTTCCCAGCGCCGCCCCCAGCGGAATCAGCAGCGTCATCGCCGCCTCTGGCCCGTACGCTGCGCTTGTCAGTGCGTCTAGCCCGAAGATCGGGATTCCGGCGGCTACGCCAATATGTTCCGCACGTTCTTCACTGGTCGCGAGGGGTTTGCCAAATACAACATCGCTGATAGCCATCTCGCTTTAGATACTAACGTGAACAGCATAATCAACTCGTAACGTGCTTCTTTCCGCTCTCCACGCCGGCAAAACTCACCTGCTGTCCTCTAAACTGTAGAGATGCCAAGCCTCTATGAGATTCCTGTCAACAAGATCACCGGCGAAACAACGTCGCTCGCCGAGTTTCGCGGCAAAGCGCTGCTGATCGTCAACACCGCTTCCAAATGCGGTCTCACGCCGCAGTATGACGCTCTAGAGAAGCTCTACGCGCGCCGCAAGGCGGATGGCTTCGAAGTCCTCGGCTTTCCTGCCAACGACTTCGCGGGGCAGGAGCCCGGCTCAAATGAGGAGATCGCAAGCTTCTGCAAAGGCAGCTTCGGCGTTAGCTTTCCCTTGTTCCAGAAGATCGAGGTCACGGGTCCCGGATGCCACCCGCTCTACAAAGAATTGATTGCTGAAAAGCCGAAAGCTGCAGCGAAACAACCGGGAGAGTTTCGCAAGAAACTCGCCAGCTACGCTCCGCCGAATCCTGAGCCCGGCATCCTCTGGAACTTCGAGAAGTTCGTCATCAATCGAAATGGCCGCGTCGTTGAACGCTTCTCCCCCGAGATCACTCCGGACGATCCGCTGGTGCTCGCGGCCATCGATACGGCACTGAAGGGGTAGCGTCCGACTGTGCGGAGCGTAACCTGTGAGTCGCCGGACAGACAAACGGTAACATCGGGACGGCAGAGCGTCCGCTCCGCTGCGTTCAACCTGTAAGATCAAGCTGGCTGCCCGGGCAAGCTGAGAAACACTGGCCGCACCATAGCCCCGATTTTGGCAGCCATCTCCTCCGCGGGGATCCGGTCAGGCGTCTGGTACCACCACCGTGCCGCCCCAAAGACCGCCCAGGCAGCCGTTGCCGCCAAGAGCGCCCGGTCGACACCCGGCGGCATCTCGTGGCGGGCTGTGCCTTGGAGAAACATATCCTCGATCACTGGAATGATTGATCCTTCAAGCGGCATTGTCTTCAACTGGTTCGGACACCCCGTAGTCTCGGCCAAATAATCACAAACCCCGAGCGCGATGGCACGCAGCGCCCCGTCACAGTCTGTGAAGGAGAGGCCGCGGCGATCCATCAGATCGCGAAACCGCGCTGCGGTCATCGCCTGCAGCAACGCATTCTTGTCAGGGTAGTGGAGATAGAACGTGGCCCGGTTCAGCGTTGCTTCATCAGCAATTTCCTGGATCGAGATCGCATCGAACTCTTTATGCTTCAGCAGTCTAAGCAGCGCCTCCGTCAGCATGCGTCGGCTGCGGAGAATGCGGGGGTCGGTTGCTTCTCCTACTATTCCGGTCTGGATCGCCGAAGTCATCTGGTCTTCACCTCGTCAACCATTCGATGCTTTGAAGGCAAGTGTCGATTTAGTTGAATCGGCAGATGTCTAGTAAACATCAGATGTCGCAAAGGAGACACCATGTCGACGCTTCTTCACATCAACTCCAGCCCTCTTTACGGCCGGTCGGTCTCTCGCGAGCTGACTGGCGCATTCGTAGAACATTGGCGAGCCTCTAACCCGGACGGAGCAATCATCGTCCGCGACCTCAACGCTACGGCGATACCAGCAATCGACGCGGAGTGGGTCGGCGCTGTGTATACGCCTGGAGAAGCCCGTACCCAGCAGCAGAAAGCGGTGCTTTCGCTTTCAGACTCGCTTGTCGAAGAGATCGAACGCGCCGACGAGTACGTGATTGGCGTGCCGATGCACAACTTTGGAGTACCGTCCGCGCTCAAGTTGTGGATCGACCAGATCGCTCGCGTCGGCCGTACCTTTGCTTACGTCGATGGAAAGCCAAAAGGTCTCCTGGTAGGCAAGAAAGCGACGTTCCTCATCGCCACGGGCGGCATCTATGACGCTCAAACGCAGATGGCCTCGTTTAACTTTGTAGAACCATACCTGCGCTCGATCTTCGGGTTCATGGGCGTGACCGATGCAACGTTCATTACAGCGGGTGGAACCATGGCGCTAAACTACGGACAAGACCGCGCTGCCTTTCTGGCACCGCATCTCCAGGCGGTTCAGACCCACGTGCAGGCAGCACAAGGAGCCTCGGCATGAAAATCGTCTCCCTCATCGCTCGCTATTTGCTTGGGCTGATGTTCACCGTCTTTGGGCTTAACGGCTTTCTGAACTTCATCCATCAGCCGCCGCCGGCAAATCCGCTTGCTGGACAATTCTTCGCTGCGGTAACGATTTCGCACTTCGCTGCATTCTTCTTTGCGATCCAGTTGATCGCCGGATTGCTCTTGCTTTCCGGTTTCTTCGTGCCGCTGGCACTGATACTGCTTGCCGCAGAGTTGTACAACATACTCGCTTTCCACCTGACACTCTCACCCGGTATAGCCCCCGGGCTGGTAGCTTCTGTGCTGTGGGTGCTCGTTTTTCTTCAGTACCGCGACAGCTTCAATGCTGTCCTCAGCGCGAAACCTGCTGTTCGCGTATAGGTCGGTTGCAGCAGGAGCAAACGTGGCTCCTGCTGCGCCGTTAAGCCTTTCGTGGCGCTACAGCGGCGTGGACCCCTCGGCGAAGCGGGCTGCTCTATACTCTGGACATACCCACCAGAAGAGGCCCCTTCTTGCCCATGCAAACCCTCGTTCGTCGCGCCTTCGCCGCGCTTCTCTTGCTGTCGCTCTCGTTCGCATGCTCCGCGCAAACTGCTCCCATCCGCATCACCGCCGACCTGACCGAAGCACCGCGCAAGGTCTACCATGCGGAGATTGACATTCCCGTTAAGCCGGGCCTCGTCACGCTCACTACGCCGCAGTGGATTCCTGGGACGCACCGCCCCACGCCTTTGGTCGACTCGATCACAGGCGTCGTCTTCACCGCCGAAGTTAGCGGGGCAAAACAGACGCTGGTCTGGCGTCGCGACGACATCAACATGTACGAGTACCACGTGACCGTGCCTCAAGGCGTCACCGGCCTCCACGCTCACCTCGACCTGATCAATCCAGGCCGTCAAACCACAAAGCTTGCGTCGCTCGAGTGGGAAGGCCTGCTCCTATACCCATCAGGCGTTCCGGTCTCTAAGATCGCAGTCGAGCCATCGGTAAAAGTTCTCACCGGCTGGGGCGTAGGCACCGCACTTACTCCTGCTGGTTCTCCTGAAGCTACATCCGGCGGCGACCTCCATCACTTCGCCGCCACCACCGTAGAACAGCTTGAAGACTCCCCCGTAGACACCGGCCTCTACTACAAGCAGTACGCTCTTGCGCCCGAGATCAAACCCGCTCACTTCCTCGATGTAGTTGCTGATGAGGCCGACGACGTAAACATCCGTCCGGCTACCCTCGCGGAGATCAACAACCTCATCCGCGAAGCTGACGCGATGTACAAATCCCACCACTATAACGAGTACCATCTGCTGCTCACCCTCACCGACGCGACCGGGGGCATGGGCCTCGAACACGGCCAGTCCTCCGACAACGGCATCAACGAAAAAGGCTTCTCCTCGGACGAGCAGCAACTCGGCAACTCCGACCTGCTTGCCCACGAGTTCACCCATTCCTGGAACGGCAAGTATCGTCGACCGGCCCGCCTGTATCAGCCAGACTTCGCCACCCCCAGCAGGGCGATCTGCTTTGGGTCTACGAGGGTATGACGCAGTACCTCGGCAACGTGCTCGCTGCCCGCGCCGGACTCAAGAACCAGCAGCAGTACCGCGAGATGCTCGCCCTCTCCGCCGCGAACCTCGACTAC
The DNA here is from genome assembly GCA_964658395.1 of uncultured Granulicella sp. Classification (GTDB taxonomy): domain Bacteria; phylum Acidobacteriota; class Terriglobia; order Terriglobales; family Acidobacteriaceae; genus Edaphobacter. Next base: position 10,051 of record CAZZYQ010000045.1, read on the forward strand.
AAATCGGGTCGGCAGTGGCGGTCGACAGAAGACACGGCAATCGCCTCCAGCATTCTTCGCGGGGGCACCCCGTCGTGGTCAAACTGGAAGCGCGGACAGGACTACTACCAGGAAGGTGAACTGCTCTGGCTGGACGCCGACACCCTCATCCGCAAGCTGACCGGCAACAAGAAATCGCTGAATGACTTCGAGGCTCTCTTCCTGGGCAAGGGTGGCAACACAGGGCCGCTGATCGTGCCCTACGAACGCGCGGAGCTTATCGCCGATCTTAACCAGGTTGTTCCTTATGACTGGGCCACCTTCCTCCATGAGCGGATCGACAACATCAATCCTCATGCCGACCTCGCCGGCATTGAGCAGGGCGGCTACAGGCTCGTCTACACCGACAAGCCTTCCGACGCCCAGAAGACCTTGATGGCCGCCGGCGGCCGCAGAGTGGCGGCGTCAGTGCCTGGTATTCACTCGGCATTGCCTGCGCAGCTGACGGCACTCTCTCTGACGTTCGCTGGGGCGGCCCAGCCGACCAGGCCAAGCTCGCTCCGGGCCAGAAGATCTACGCCGTCGACGGTCGCACCTTCTCCGCCGACACTCTGAAGGCCGCGATCAAGAAGGCCAAAGGCGCAACCGAGCCCATCCACCTCATCCTCGAACAGGACGGCTTTATCACCCTCGCCGACATCAACTACCATGATGGCGAACGTTACCCGAACCTGGCCCGCACTGAAGGAACTCCCGCGTACCTGGACGACATCACTAAGCCGCTCACCGCGCCTGCTGCGACGACGAAGTAGAAGCTTAGGTCCATCTTCACGACTGATCGAGTGTTAGTCCTGGCTATCTTGCGAGCCTTTGTGCACTCGCTCGTCTCATAACTCGCTGTAGCACTATGCCCTACTGAACGGCCTTATTGCGCGGGGGTATGAAGTGTGTCTCCTGATGCTTCGAGTCGGAGGCGGTGGGTTCGGCCGGTCTTTCCCTCTGCCGCTCACCCGATTTTGCGCCGGGCAAGGGCTGTAGAAAATCGGTTGAGCGCCGGTGCGGTCCGCTGTACGCGCGCTTCACCTTGCTGTCGCTCGCTCGACGTCGCGGGCCGGTATAGTCTGTAGCTCTTCGTTTAGGTCCCAGGGCCTGGTCGCGAAAGAACATCCCAGAGGCCGCGGCGGCGAGTTCAGCACTGGGCGTGTCGCTGGAGCGCACTCGCACGGCAATCCCATCAAGATGCTGGGTGGGTGCCCTTTCCACGTAGTCGAGCAGATCGTAGATCGTTGCGATGTTCGACGCTGTCATGTCTCTCATCTCCCGGCGCTCGGTCCTGCTGAGCAATACGGCGTGCAGCTGAAGAATCTCTTCATCGGACAACTTCAGATCGTCGCGGAGATCGTGGTCGAGGTCAATGCAGACACGTTCGCCGTAGTAGCTCCTCAACAACTCATATCCTTCACGAGCCACGCGACCGCTGATCTGCGACTCGGCCGCATCATTGGCAAACTCTTCTATCGAGCGTTCAGGAAACGTGCTCAGCGGATCCGCCTTGCTGAAACGCTTGAGCACCGCATCGAAGAACTGTAAAAGCGCCAGCAGAAGTACAAACGCCGCCAATCCTGCAACACCATAGAACACGGGGTCGAGCGCCGTCATGCCATTGCTTCGTGTCGATCGGACCGCCGCTTCAAAGAACCCGCCGAACGGCGAAAGTAACCCAAGCAGAGACCCAGTAAGCACAACAGCAACCACTCCCAACAACAACGCCATTGGCAGCCCTGGCGAGCGCTTTACTGTTGCAGTGGGTTCAAGAGCACGGGAGACAGGCACAGACTCAACTCCGATAAACCGATGACCGCCCGACGGCGCGGCTTCTATACGCCTCATGACTATAAGGTCGATCGGCCTGGTTTCGGCTAGATCTGTTCGGAATCGCGGGTACGAACGTGTGACCGGAAGTGCGTTGACGGCAACGAAAGTTGCAGTCCGCTCTTTTCGCGATCTTCGGCGCTGCGCTCCAGTGTCAGGGGTGGGAAAGTCTGTACAACACCAGAAACACCAGGCAGATGCCCCCGACAATGAGGGCGAGCAGGGTAGTGATAAACCAGGCCGCTCGTTTTTCCTGCGTCGGCGTCGGGTGGGTTATCCCGAATACGTCGATAAAGACACGCGTCAAAAACCGTAGTGGACCCATAACTGACCTCCTGGTTTCGCCCTCAACCTCTCGTTCCCAGACTAAAGATACTCGTGTGCGATGCCGCGGCCGAATGCGACAATAACTCTAAGAAGCATGAAGCTACGCCTCCTTCTCTCGCTCGCAGTCTCCGCGGTGTTGCTTCAGACTGCAGGTTGCGGCTACCACACCGCCGGCTCCGCCACCCACATCCCCGCGGGCACACGAACCATCGACGTGCCGATCTTTGCTACTCGCGTGCAGAACTTCTCGACCGAAGTCGACTTTACCAAAGCCGTCATACGGGAACTCGACACGCGTACGAGATATCGCGTGCTGACGAACCCGGACGCTGACGCCGATGCACGCCTCTCGGGCACTATCCTTACGCAGTCCATCGCGCCGCTTACCTACGACTCCGCCAGCGGCCAGACGGCCAGCTATCTCGTGACCATCACAGCAAAGGTCGTGCTCACCGCCCGCGACGGTCGCATCCTCTACCAGAACGATGCTGTTCCCTTCCACGAGCAGTACCAGTCCACCCAGGACCTGAACGGCTTTATCCAGGAAGACTCGCCGGCCGTCCGCCGCCTCGCGCAGGACTTCGCGCGGACCATTGTCAGCAACATGCTGGAGTCGTTCTGATGGCGGCCGCGCTCAAATCATTCGCGAGTGTCGACCGCTTTCTCGGCGAGATCGCTACCCCCGCCGTCCGGCCCGGCTACGTCCTCGTCGGCGACGAAGTCTTCCTCTACGACCGCTGCCGTCGCGGCGTTCTTACCGCGCTGGTTCCGGCTGACCTGCGCGATTTCTGTCTCCACGATCTCGACCTCGCTGACACCTCCATCTTCGAAGTTCTGGATCGGGCACAGACTCCATCTCTCATGGCTCCGTTCCAGGTCTTCTTCGTTCGCGGCCTGAAGGCGCTCTACACCCGCGGCGCAAAGAAAGAAGAGTTCGCCGCCATCGACGCCTACTTCCGCAGCCCCAACCCTCAGGCGCTGCTTCTCTTCGTCGCCGACCACCTCCGCATCCCAACCGATTTACGCAAAATGGACATGCAGGACAAAGATCGCTACGAGCGGATCCGCGAGACGCTCGGCGACTGGTGCGGTCTGGTCGAACTCGCCCGCGTCGACGAGAACGACGCCATCCGGTGGGTCATCGACGCCTCCGCTACCCGCGCCATCAAGTTCGACCCCGACGCCGCCCGCCAGCTCGTCGACGCTCTCGGCGCCGACATGATGCTCATCGCCAGCGAATTCGAAAAGCTCCTCCTCTACGTCTCCGCCCCCATCCCCCAGAAACGAACCACCACCTCAACCGACCAATCCTCCCACGCCTTGACCCCGACCGACCAACACCCCCAATCCGTCATCCCGACCGACCGATCCTCCCACTCCGTCATCTCGACCGACCAACGGGAGTGGAGAGACCCCCGCATCTCCCCGGACAACTCATCCCCGCCTCCAAGCGATGGATGGAACCACAACCCTCCCCTCTCCCGCAACCACGTAACGCTCGGCGACGTAGAGACCATGGTGCTCGCCGCGAAACAGCGTTCCCTCTACGAACTCACCGACGCCATCTCCCTCCACGACCGCCCTCGCGCTCTCGCTCTGCTCCACGGACTGCTCAACGCCTCCGACGGGGGCGAAGACGCCGCTATCGGTCACCTCTACATGCTCGCCCGCACCTTTCGCCAGATGCTCATCATCTCGGAAAAGAACGTCCGCGACTCCCGCGCCATTTGGCAAGTCCTCTGGCAGGGCTTCCGCATGCCGCCTTTCGCCGCCGAAGACCTGATCCGCCAGGCCCGCCGCTACAAGTCCCGGCGCGAACTCATGCGCGCCATCCGCCTCGTAGCCCGGGCCGACCTCGAACTCCGCAGCTCCCCGGCAAACAAGCTCCTGGTACTCGAACGCCTCGTCCTCGCGTTGGCCGCCGAACCAGCCCGCCCCACCTTCGACCCTACAGGTCAGTTCGCCATGGAGCTGTAACTCGGCTCCAGAGAGCTTGAGCAAGCACGTCCCGTTGTGAACGCCAGATGTGCACAGACAACGCTTTGTTGGTTGTTTTGAATGAGTAGATTCGACTGACGTCTGAAAAGATCAACCCGGAATCAGCACTACACTGTGATGAACACGAGTAGATCGGAGGAACCATGAAAAAGCTTGACAGCTACATAGACTGGACAGACTGCGACCTGGTCGAGCGCGTACCGGGCAAGGTTTCGGGCCGTTCCTTGGTGCGCGGCACCCGCATTCTTGCCGACACCCTTGTTCAGGATGCGGAACTTGGTTCCCCGATCGCTGAGATACACGAAAACTACCCGGACCTGTCTCACGAAGACATTGCGAAGCTCATTGCATTCGCTCATTCCCATCCCGTTCAGCGGGTCTCGTGAAGGTTCTCTTCGACCACAATCTGCCTCACAAATTGCGAACCGTACTCGGCACACTCTGCCGGCACGAAATTGTCACGGCCTCCCACATGGGCTGGCGTAAGCTCCAGAACGGCGAGTTGCTCCGGGCAGCTGAAGAGAACGGCTTCGACGTTTTTGTGACTGGCGACCAGACGATTGTCTACGAACAGAACCTTGCCGGACGAAGTTTGGCGATACTGGCGCTGACGGCGAATAACTGGCCCATCATCAAAAACTATATTGCTCAGATTCTTCTGGCGATCGACACCGCTAGGCCCGGATCCTTTCATATTGTTGAATGCGGTGGCTTCACGCGAAAGTGAACTGACGCTGGACGAACCCGTGGGCTGGAATTCGTGCGTCCGGAATAGTACTCGGCCAGAGTGTGCGGCACGGATGCTTCTCCCCTCACCTTTTACCCCGCGGGCCAGTTCGCGATGGAGCTATCACTGCGGCTCCAAAGGAGCTTGAACAAGCAGACCTCTCCATCATGGAAAGGTCTGCTCGCACCACTCAGGCAGAGCCGGCGTCAGGGCGTTGTCGGCAGCAGTGTCATGGCGAAGACTTAGAGCGCCCGGTCGTTCGGCAGCGTAATACTGCTGACCGTCCTTGCAGAGTTTGAGCGCGAACTTGTACCCGTAAAGGTCCCATAGGGCGCCTGCGTTGTGCCGCTCGGGGTGACGCGGTTGGCCACACTCACCAGGTTCGTCTCTCCCGCATACTTCTGCGGACTTCCCAGTCGCTCATGCTTTGGGGGAATGTGGAGGTCGTGCCGTCTGTGTAAGTCACAGTAAACGTCCGGTTCACCCGCGGACCAAACGCCGCACTCGCAAGCAGGGCGATCGAGCCGAAGTTGCCCGCCGGAAGCGTGACCGTCGCAAAGCTCACAGCATCCGCAACTCCGGCTGCGCCGAGCGTCGCCGGTACGCCGCCAAGCGTTATGGAGCTCGGAAGCGAATTGGCGGAGAAGGCGTAACCCGAAGTATCAAAGCCGCCATTCGCCGGCACCGATCAGCGTGGGCCCGGCTAATGATTCTCCCGCGGTTCTCAAGGCATACGCGAGGGAGCATCGCATCGACCCGCAACAGTGGATCTTTGTGACGGGAAGCTAGCAGAGACAGCTCAACAGAAATGCCCCCAGGCACAAATCTACCCATCCTTTGGCAATCGTTTGCCTGGAACGATGCCCACGGAAGCGCATCGCCTGCAGCTTGATCTTGCTGTCATACTAGGAATAAGCCGGTTTCATCAGCGTACCCGAGAACCACAGATTCGAGGTTCTTCTAACCGCATGTCCTCGCACCCGAAGTCCTTCAAACAAACCCTGTACGACCTCCTGAACTTCTCCGGAACGCGCCGCCAGCAACTTAAGTTTCAGGCACTTCAACTCACCGCAAGGTTTCTCCGCACGATCGGCCGCGGCGACCTTGTTTTCGGCGACCCAGTCCGCGTTGAGCAGGACCGCTCCACCATCTCGAATTACACTCTGCTCTATCCCGCCGAGACCATCATCTTCGGCGACCCCGCCACGGATTATTTCCTCCAGAACTGCCAATACATCGAGAACGGCCGCCTCGAACGGCAGAACATCTTCGTCTGCGAAGTCCCGAACGCGAAGCTCTTCCCCGACATAGGCCTCGTCTTCGACCGCGACTGGCGGCCCATCGTAGAATCCATCCTCGACGAAGAGCGCCTCGAGAACTTCAAGCAGGTCTTCCGACCTAAGTCCACGCTGAAGCGCGCCGGGGCCTTCTCCTCCATCCAGCATCTGTGGGCCGTTAATGCCTGGCACTGGATGGCTGACTCCCTTCCCCAGGTCTACTCGCTCGACCGCTACATGCAGGGCAATCCCCTTACCCTGCTGCTCTCAAACGAGCTCGGCGAAGTGGCTCGTGAGACACTCCGCTGCATCCTTCCGCCCAACTTCACTGTCGAGTACGTCGATCCCAATCAGTGGCTTGAGCTGGAGACCTTTATCCTGCCATCGCATGTCGCATCGCGTGCGAACGCGTTCTTTCCGCCCGATTACTACGAATTTATTCGGTCCAACACCTTCCGCACCCTCAACGTTCCGAAACCAGCCATCGCCGATGCACGCCTCTACATCGCCCGCGTTGGCAATGTTCATCGCCGCATTCTAAATGATGCAGAGATTACAGCGCTCCTTGCCGAGTTTGGTTTCCGGCGCATTCTCATCGAGGACTACGATCTTCGTCAGCAGGTCGAGTTGTTCCGGGGAGCCGAGGCAATCGTAACCCCACACGGTGCGGCTCTCGGCGGCATTATGTACGCCGACCACCTGAAAGTCTGCGTGCTGTATCCTCAGGCTCGGCCGGGAGGCTATTTCTACACGCTTGCCCTCGGACTCGGCCACCAGCACTACTGCATGAAGTTCGACAAAGAAGAATATGACGACTTTTACGTTGATCCTTCGGCTCTGCGGAGAGTCCTCGTAGAACAGATGGGTCTAAGTTCAACCCTCCTGTCATAAGCACGGCGACACCTAAGTAGGTTACTTAAGGTACTCGGTTGTATTACTCAAAATGCCTCCGCATACCCGATCTGCTGTGTTTTGCTTGTCAGCAAGCGATCATGCAAGTCCTTCAACGATAGGTTCGCGCATTCGGTTACTTGAAGGCACGCGAATTCCACCCGCGTACTCACAGTTTGGATTATTGGGTTGGGTGCTTGGACCAGACGCGCTATGGTACTTGTAACAGTTTCTAAACAGCATTCAGGGTAACTTAGCAATACCACAAAAGGAGCAGTCGCATGTCATCCCGTGCCCCATCCATTCTTGCGTCGCCCGAACTCTCGCATTCGGTAGATAAAGAGCCCTTTCTTTTCCGCCACAATCTTTCGTCGAATGAACTGTTCAGCCGCGCTGCCGTGAAGAGGCTCATCGAGCAGATCGGTGCATTGCCGCCAAAGAATTCAAAGACCGGACGTCCGATCACGCGTGGCTTCTTTGTGATGAAGGACGTCGGTTCGCTGGAGTGGGGCAGCCCCGAGTTCCAGAAAGCCCTCAACGACGCCTACGACCATATTGACCTTTGCGGCGCACGAATCAAGCTCTCAAGCATCCACCAGATCGAGGAGTACGCACGGCTTCTTTCTGACTGTGTCGAAGACCTGAGCCAGGCCACTGGCGTGAACTTTTCACGCGAGTTCAGCAGGGCGATCGCGACGCTGTTCATCACGTCGCCAGGCGAGTTTACGCCGTATCACATTGATCAGGAAGTGAACTTCCTGTTGCAGATCGAGGGAGAAAAAGAGGTAAAGGTCTTCGACGGGAGTGATCGCACGATTGTTACGCCGACGCACCTGGAGGGTTTCTGGACAGGCAAACACTTCCTTGAAGAGCGCTCCGACACCACCCCCAAGACGTTTGTCATCAAGCCTGGATACGGTGTACACCATCCGTCGTTCTTCCCCCATACCGTCAGGGTAAAAGATCAGGTGTCCGTCTCCCTCAGCCTCGGTTTTCAGCGTGCCCACTTCACCGAGGCAGAGGTCGCTCTGACGAACGCCTATCTTAGGAAGCTGGGATTGAAACCTCGCCCTGCGGGAGTAAACCGGGGAGTGGATGCGATGAAGAGCGCCGTGGCGCGCCCTACCATCATGGCCAAAAATGCAATCCTAGGCTCCGCTGGTATTCCTTTGAGTCTGCTCCAGCAGAAGTTCAACCACGGGAGTAAGCCGGCGCGTTGATCCGTTCATTGGAGAAAGAGACGAGTGCCCAGCGCTGCGCTCGTCTCCGCTCCTGATGCATACTTGCACAATGATCCGCTTTCTGGTCGGACTCGCGCTTTATGCTGTTGCAGGCTCCGCTTGGACGCAGAGGCTGCCCCAGGACAACTGGCAGTTGGGACCGTTTGCGCGTCCCGTTCCTGCGCCCGTCATCTCTCCGGATAAGTCTTCCCTCTTCGACGATCCCATCCGCCGCGCCCCTGTCCACTGGGAAGCTCTTCATACCTTCAACCCGGCGGCTGTGGTTCGTGGCGGCAAGATCTACGTCCTTTATCGCGCAGAAGACGACACTGGCGAGATGCAGATTGGCCTCCACACCTCGCGACTCGGCCTGGCCTCGAGCGTCGACGGCGTTAACTTTATGCGGCTTCGACAGCCCGTCTTCTATCCCGCTCCCGACGCTCAGCAATCGCGCGAGTGGCCCGGTGGAGTTGAGGATCCGCGCATCGTCGAAGCGCCCGATGGGACCTACATCATCACGTATACCCAGTGGAACCGGAGCACTTACTCGATTGGAATCGCTTCCTCAAGCGACCTCGTTCACTGGACGAAGCATGGCCCTGCCTTCCTTGGTGCAGCCAAAGGAAGGTACGACCACCTTCAGTACAAGTCCGGCGGCATCGTGACCAAGCTAGATGGCGACAAACTACTCGCCGCCAGAATCAACGGCCGCTACTGGATGTACTGGGGCGAAGGCGCAATCCACCTGGCTACTTCGTCTGACCTAATTCACTGGACGCCAGTCGAGGACAAGAAGGGGTCGCCGATCGAAGTGCTCACTCGCCGGGCTGGCCACTTCGACAGCGGCTTCCCGGAGGTCGGTCCGCCACCCGTTCTTACCCCTGCCGGAATTGTCATGCTCTACAACGGGAAGAACGATCCCGACCATGGTGATCCTGGGCTGGGCGAGAACGCCTACGCAGCCGGTCAGGCACTTTTCAGCGCGTCCGATCCCTCGAAGCTCATCACGCGCGATGATGCTCCGTCTCTCAAGCCTGAAGAACCCTTTGAGAAAACCGGCCAATACGTCGCCGGGACCACCTTTGCCGAAGGCCTAGTCCGATTCCAACACCGTTGGCTCCTCTATTACGGTTGCGCTGATTCGGCGGTCGGCATAGTCCAGACACCAACGACTCCCGAACCTTAGGAGGTCCACTGAACTTCTCAGACTTCGCCGGTCCGCATCGCTGGGCATCTCCGCCATCAGGGTGAAAGGCCGACATCGGGTGTTGAACTTCATGGTCAGGACACATGGTGTCGCAGGCCTTCTATAATGAGGGTCGAGACCAGTCCTGAAGATGCCTGAAGAAGTTGAAAGCTCCGCTGTGCCCGTCCGCGTACGAATCGCCCCTTCACCCACCGGCGACCCCCATGTAGGCACCGCCTACATCGGGCTCATCAACTTCATCTACGCCCGCCAGCGCGGCGGTCAATTCGTGCTGCGTATTGAAGATACCGACCGCGCCCGCTTCGTCGCAACCTCTGAGCAGATGATCTTCGATGCTCTCCGCTGGGTTGGGCTCACCTGGGACGAAGGCCCGGATGTCGGCGGACCGTACGGCCCGTACAGGCAGTCAGAGCGCACCGCTCTCTACCGGGAGCATGCCGACATGCTCCTGCTAAACGGAGCCGCCTACCGGTGCTTCTGCACTCCCGAGGAACTTGAAGCCTCCCGCAAGCAGCAGATGGCCGCCAAACTGCCGCCTCGCTACGCCGGAACCTGCCGCGCTCTTGCCCCAGAGATCATCGCTGCAAACCTCGCCGAATCAAAAGACTATGTGGTACGGATGAAGGTTCCACTTGAAGGCTCAACCACCTTCAGAGATGAGCTTCGTGGAGAGATCACCTTTGAGAACGGCAACGTCGACGACCAGGTGTTGATGAAGTCTGACGGCTATCCCACGTACCACCTGGCAAATGTCGTCGACGACCATCTGATGCGCATCACCGATGTCATCCGCGCCGAGGAGTGGATCTCCTCCACCCCGAAACATGTTCTCCTTTATCAGGCGTTCGGCTGGTCCGCGCCACGCTTCTGGCACATGCCGCTCCTGCGGAACCTTGACAAGAGCAAAATCTCCAAGCGCAAGAACCCGGTCTCACTCGTTTACTACCGGCAGGCCGGCTTCCTCCCTGAAGCGATGCTGAACTTTCTCGGCCTGATGGGCGGTGGCGTCGCCGCTGCCGAACACTCAAGCGACGACAGGTCTGCCGCAACCGGTCATTCTGAGCAAAGTGCGCAGCGCGGAGTTACGAATACACCGCATGGAGGTAACGACGCCAAACCTCAGAAGCCCGCGGGCGACGTGAAAAAGGCGGACATCTTCACCCTTGCGGACATGCTCTCGCGCTTCGACATCAGGAACATCAGTCTCGGCGGGCCAGTCTTTGACCTCACCAAGTTGAAGTGGCTCAATGGCGAGTACCTCCGCAGCATCCCGCTTGATGACTTTTACCTTCGGCTCCGCTCCACCATCCTGAGCGACGAGTACCTTAGGCAAATCGCCGCCCTCGTCCAGACCCGCATCGAGACCCTGGGCCAGTTCGGCGACCTCACCCACTTCTTCTTCGCCGACGACGTACTTCCCACCGAGGCTGTCTTCCTCCCAAAGAAGCGCACCCGTGAGGAGACGCTTGCGTTTGCCGCCGATCAGCTCTCCATCCTTGAAGCGGCGGAGTGGTCGATCACCGGGCTGGAGGCCGAACTAAAGGCGTTCGGAGAGGAGAAGGGCTGGAGCGTAAAGGAGAACTTCATGCTCCTACGGGCCATCATTACGGGCAGTACGATGTCGCCGCCGCTGCTCGAAAGCCTCATCGTCTTCGGCAAACCTCGGACGTTAGACCGGCATCGCCGCTTCCTTGAAGCTCAAAAGAAGCTGGGCGCCGACAGGCGCTAACCCTACTCGTCATACCGCTTCTCGCCGGCCTTCACCGCAACCTGCAGCCGGTTCTCCGGCGCGGCCAGGGGACACGTGGCGTATGGCGAGTATGCGCATGGCGGATTCACAGCCTTATTGAAGTCGAGCGTCACCGTCCCCGGCCTGTCGAGCCCAGCCGACGGCGCGCTCGTCGAGAGGAAACGCCCACCCTGATCGGTCGTGGTTCGGGCGGTCGCATCGCGAAAGACGAAGAACAGACCATCTTTGTCGGCCTCCATCGGAATCAGCTTCTGACGAACGCCATCCAGTTCGAACTCCACATATCCCGGCACCGGGGTTGGGGTTATCTGCCCCAGCTTGTTCAACACCCGCAGGGTGTGCGGAGAGGTGTACGGGACCCAGCGCGCCTCGACCCGGTAGCGAGAATCGGGAGCGTACCAGCTCAGTCCATGAAAGTGCTTCAGCGCGGGCGCTTCTGAGTCCTTCACTCGCAGATACCGCTTGCCGCCGCGATCGATGGCCCACATCTTCAGAGTTCCCGTCGCCAAAGCGGCGGCCTCATCCTCTCCGTCGCCGATCAAGCTTCCCGGATTCAGCTGTTTTCCTTGCATTTTCAATGCTGGATCAGCGCTCAGCAGGGTCACCTTCCCGTCTTCCTGGTTCAGCGTCATCAGGTGTGCCGGTGCTCCCGCCAGTTTGATTGAGTTGTCGTTTGCAGCACCCACAGTGCTGGTTCCCGGCTTGAGCCAGTCGAGCGCGACGAGCGAAAACCACCCATAAGGTGCGGTGAGGTTCTTCGCGCGCTGCGCCCGCTCCTGAACGTATTCAGTGGCCTGACCGGAGGCATACGCCTCGGCGGCAAGAGCTCCGGCAAGCAACAGCACACCGGCTCGAAAGATACGCATAACGCCTCCGTTGTATTTCTCTCATCTGCCACTTGAGGATGCTCCCAAGTTCGTTACCATCGAACTGAGCACCGTGCAGCGAATCACATCTGTCCACTTTCTGCCGATACTCCCCAAAGAAGCTCGATTGACCAGGAGTGGGCGCAACCCGGACGAAAGGATGCGATCAGCAGCCGTTCGCTCCTTAGGATCTTAATGCTGTCAGGCTCAACTATAAACCGGCAGGCAGAGCGAACGTCGGCAGCGGCGGACGAGGAGACCCTGCCGCGCGCTTACGACCGTTCGGCGTCTCCTCCTCGTGGCGTTCCGCGGCAAAGCGGACCCATCCCGTCTACAGTGGGTCACAGTATCCTTGCCGGATGGCTGCACAGCCGCCCGGCGGTGCGGGGCGCCGCAGTTGCGATTCTTGCGGCGCTCGCCACGACGATGACCCTTCGCGGCTTCGAACGCGTTGTTCCCAACATCGATGGATGGGCGATCTACTGGCCCTGCAACGGAATAGCCGCCGCAGCCCTGCTGATGCTGGAGCGTCGTCTGTGGTTCTGGGTGATTGTTGGATTTAGCGCGGCGCTTGGCAGGAATGAAGTCGTGGCGGGCGAACGCTGGACCGAGATAACGGTGGATGTTGCGAGCAATGTGGCAGAGGTGCTGATTGCTGCCTTTGCACTGCCGCCCTTTCGCTCCTTGAAGCAGTGGATTATGGAGAGAAACGTGGTGACGCGCTTTGCGGCCTTTGCCATCGTCGCCGGGCCTGCGTCTCTCAGCGTCCCTGTGGCCCTCTACTTCAACCACGGATATCACGCCGGATTCGCGCAGCAGGCGATCCGCTGGGGCTTTGCCGATGCCCTGGGTGCCGCGCTTTGGATGCCGACTGTGCTTGTGCTCTTCAGTCGCGAGACCTACGATCTGTTCCGCTGGCGGGCGCTTGCCGAAACCTTGGCTCTGCTGGGCGGCCTTTACGCGGTCACGTGGGCGTCCTTCCACCAGACCAGCTATCCCATCAGTTTCATCCCCTACCCGTTTCTGCTGCTGGTGGCGCTCCGGCTAGGCTTCAGCGGTGCTGTCATCGGCGTCAACATGCTCTCTATTATCTCCGCCCACCTTAGCCTCCACGGGTACGGTCCGTTTCTTACGCGCGGAGCCTGGGGCGAACCGCAAACCGTGATTCTCCAGCTCTACTCGACTCTCGGAATGCTCTTCGTCCTGCCGCTGAGCGTTACCCTCGTCGAACGGCGCGATTTCGAGCAGCAGCTGCAGCAGGCGTATGCGGACATGAAGCAGCTCGCCTCCGAAGACAAGCTGACCGGCGTAGCGAACCGCCGGCGCTTTGACCAGGTTCTCGAGATCGAATGGAAGCGAGCTGCGCGTAACCAGACTGCCATCGCCCTGCTGATGATCGACGCAGACTGCTTCAAGGCCTACAACGACCGCTACGGCCACTTGGCCGGGGACGAGTGCCTGCGACAGATCGCCGCCGCCCTTGCCTCCGAACCCATGCGTCCGCAGGACCTCGTCGCCCGATACGGGGGCGAGGAGTTCGCCATCTTGCTGCCGGAGGCAATCATCTCTGCGGCAGGCGAGATTGCCGAGAGTGTCCGGCTGCGGGTGGCTGAGACGAACATCCCGCACGAAGGCAATCCGCATGGACGCGTGACGATCTCGATCGGCTGCGCCGTAATTGACGCGGACCTCGAAACGGAACCGCAAGCTCTGATCGCAGCGGCGGACGCCGCCCTTTACACTGCGAAGCAGGGCGGCAGAAACCGGGTGCACCGGTCGCTCGCCAGCACCATGGACGCCGAACTGGAACAGATAGCCAGCCACTAGCCATCCCGCACGCACCGTCGTATACTCGCTGGGATTACGCCCACGGGGACACTTAAAACGCATGCGCCTGGTCGCCGCCAATGCGGTCTATACCCATGCCGTCGCCGTTGCTCTTGCACTCGCAGCCTCGGCGCACAGCCGTGCGCAGCTTCCAGTTCAGCCGGACGAACAGCCGCCTTCCGGCCGTATAGAGCTTCCTGCTTCCGAACCGCCGCAACGCGATGCGGCCAACAAGCCTCTGTTCCAGGAGCTGGACCTGCTGCGTCGCAACGACTTTGCTCACGCCTCTGCTGCCAGCATCACGGTGCGCGTGCTCGACAAGCACGGGAACTTTGTCCCCGGCCTCTCCGCCGCCGACTTCCAGGTGGTGGTCAACGACACCCCCCGCAGCGTTCGTCTCGTCGCAACGGCAAACAACACTGGCCCTGCACATCTCCCTGCAGTGCTTATCGTGCTGCCGCCCAACCAACCCGAGGTGCACCATATTGTGCTTCGCGCGGCCATCGCCTACTTCTCCAAGCAGCAGGGAGAAGATCTGCCGTGGAAGGTCGGCGTCTTCGACTCAAATACAAAGTTCTACCCGCTCACCAGTAAGCGACAGGAGCTTTTGAATACCCTCAATGCCGTCAGCAACAGCATCGAGCCGATGCAGTACGGCAACTACTTCTATCGGGTCAAGGGCCAGAGCACCTGGCTCGAAAAAGCCGAAGACGCCGTCTCCAGCATGGAGCGTAACGACGGGCCGCGGCTGATCATCGCCGCTAATCCCATCTTCGACGGCTTCTACGGGCTCAATCAAGGCGTCATGGCCAACGACGGGCCTCAGGACCTTATCCCTATCGCTTCAAACGTCGGCGCCCATATTTATGTCCATAACGCCGGTGGGCCGGACCCGATACTCATCGGGGGCGACGCATCGAGGTCGAGGCCGACGCCTACGCGGGCCGGTGCTTTTTCGCAGATAAACGGACAGACAGGCGGAATTTCAGCAACCTACCAGTTAAATCGGCAGCTTGCCCAGGCATATGCTGCCTCTGCGTACTCGCAATCGCTGATGCGCCAGACCGCCGAAGACACGCTTGGTGGCTTCTCCAACTCGCTCGACACGCTTGCCGCACAGATGCAGACCGACCTTGCCAACGTCTACCATCTCGAGTTTGATCTGACTGGCCACGATCAGGACCTTGGCATCCCGCGGGTGGAAGTCACGCCGACCCGCAAGAATGTTCGTATGGCCCTGAACGACCTTTTGCCTTCGAAGACCGCAGGGCCGCGACCGCCTGAGTTCGCTCTCCGATCGGTCGCCGCCGCCGTGCTTCACACCATGAAGGAGCCGACTCTCTCGCCTGACATCCGCATCAGCCAGCGCGTGGACTACTTCCCTGTCCGGCGCGGTCGTCTGCTCGCTCCGGTGCTCCCCATGACCTCCGAAGTTGAATGGATCGGCGCTGGCCCTCGCCCGCAGAACATCTCCGTGGCGGAGTCTTTTATCGATCAGGACCTCTCAGAGCCGCTGCTCGAGCGCGACATCAACGCCGGATGGCAGGCCCGCACCCTGCGCTGGAGCCGCAACGGTGAGCTGCACCCCGGCAAGTATCTCTGGCTTATCGCCGTACACGACACAAATGGCAAGATACTCTCGTCAGCCCGTTACTCCTTCTCGGTCGCCAACTTCAACGACGAGCGGATCATTTTCAGCAGCCTCATCACCGGCACCTGCAAGAGCGTGCCCGCGGACTCCGGCTTGCAGCGGCGTCCTGCTCCAGGTGAGCACGAGCAACCTGGTCTGCACATCGCATTCGATCCGCTCGTGATTGACGATTGCCATCTGATGCCGCAGGCGACCGACACCTTCAAGACGACAGACACGCTGCGCGCCCTGGTTCGAATCTACCCCGACGGCAAACTAGAAAAAGAGCACGCCGACGTTTGGAATGCCCGTTTCACCCTCCGCTCCGCAGGCGGCGGTGTGGAGGCCACCTCGGAGATGCCCTTTGCCGTCAATAAAGGTACCGGAATCTCGGCTGACACCTCGATGCCGCTCAGCAATGCTGCGATCACACCCGGTCAGCACACGCTCGAGTTGGAGATACGCGGCCCCGGAATCAAAAAGGTTGAGAAGCAATCGCATCCCGTAATCGTCAGGCCATAATTGCGAGACAAGATAAACGCCGCCACTCTACCGCGGCGGGATCAGCTTCAGCTGAATTAAACTCCAGCGACCTGAGCACTCCAGCGACCTGAGCAACGGACCGGCGTGAGCCGCTTCAAACGGCTCGCTGCGCGGAGCGCGCAAAGGTTTGCCACCAATCCGCGCGGCCTCGCTTACTCCGAACGATCTCCTTCCTGAACCCTGCACCCTGCAACCCGCATCGGCATCTCACAGTCAAGGAGAAATAGATGCCCTACATCATCACTGACGACGAAGTTGAACTCTATTACCGCGACTGGGGAACTGGAAAGCCGGTTGTCCTCATTCACGGCTGGCCGGTACACGGCGACATGTGGGAGAAGCAGGCGACCTTCCTCGTCGAGAACGGCCTTCGCGTCATCAGCTATGACCGGCGTGGCTTCGGCAAGTCCGACCAGCCATGGGACGGATACGACTATGACACTCTGGCCGACGACCTCAACATCCTGATGGAAGAGCTGGAGCTTGAAGGCGCTACCCTCGTCGGCTTCTCCATGGGAGGCGGCGAAGTGGTTCGTTACCTGAGCGAGTACGGCTCGGACCGAGTTACCCGCGCTGTGCTGGTCGGTGCGGTCACGCCCTTTCTTCTGAAGACCGACGACAATCCCGACGGCGTGGACGCCAAGGTCTTCGACGACATCGAACAGCAGATTCGCAAAGATCGGCCCGCGTTCCTGAAGGAGTTTGGCGCAAAGTTCTTCGGTCGCACCCTGATCAACCACACGGTCTCAGAGCCGGTCCTCGAATGGAACCAGGAGATGGCGCTCACCGGGTCGCTCCGGGCGACACTCGCCTGCGCGAAATCCTGGGCAACCACGGACTTCCGCGAAGATCTCGCATCCATCACCATTCCTGTACTTGTTATTCACGGTACGGGGGATGCAACCGTCCCCATCGACGTCTCCGCCCGCAAATCGATCAAGCTTCTACCGAACGCAACCTTGAGCGAGTATGAAGGGGAGCCGCATGGCCTCTTCATCACTGCCTCCGATCGTCTCAACGCCGAGTTGCTGCAGTTCATTGGCGGTGAGAGCAAGCCGATCAGCCCCCCTGAACTGGCTTGACCGGTCACCCGCGTATGCGTTTTTACGCGGGTGACCTACCTACACCGCGGGCGGCCTACCTGCTTAAGGTGGAATGTGATGTTGGCGTAGTCAGAACGTCAAAGTGAAAGGCCGGAGTCATCGTGCCTGAAGTATTCTTGGTCTCGATGCAAGTCACTGTCCGTTACTTCGGCGTTCTAAGAGATCACACCGGCTCGGAGTGCGAGACGATCCACATGCCTGAAGGGTGTTCGCTGGCAACGCTCCTGAAGGTGCTCGAGCAACGTAGACCAGCCGCAGAGTCCAGGCTCTGGGCGGCAAGCGCGGTTGCGCTCAACCTGCAATATCTCCGCGACACGGGAAGCTTTGACGCGGAACGCTTGAGCGAAGGCGATGAGATCGCATTTCTCCCGCCTGTAAGCGGTGGCACCGATGCGCGTTGAACTCAGCGACAAGCCGATTGATGCATCCAGTCTGCTCGCTGAGACGAAGGCGGGTGAGGACGGCGCGGTCGTGCTCTTCGACGGCATCGTTCGGAACAACACCCGTGGACGTCAAACCCTCTTCCTGGTCTACGAAGCATATGAAGAGATGGCCCTGGCAGAGATGCACAAGCTGGCTGCTGAAGCCCGTGCGAAGTTCAGCATTCGCAGCGTCACTCTTGTCCATCGCCTCGGGCGCCTAGAGATCGGGGAGACGAGCGTGCTTATCCTCGTTGCCTCGGCGCATCGGGGAGCGGCTTTCGACGCATGCAGGTGGCTGATCGACACGTTGAAAAAGACAGTCCCCATCTGGAAGAAGGAGCACTTTGTCGATGGCGCAGTCTGGGCAGATGGCGAGGCCTTTCCATCCGAGATCGCCGTTTTCTCCCCCGCGGTGCCACAGCAATGAAGCTTCTGTTCGCAACCGCAGCGCTTACTCTTCTGCTCTATCAGGCCCCAATCGAACGTCGTGAACCGTCGCAGGTCCCGACCATCAAGGTGCAGACGCAACTGATCAATGTGCCGCTGAACGTCGCAGACGAACATGGGGCACCGGTTGGCGGCTTGACCATTGACGATTTCACGCTGGCGGAAGACGACCATCCCCAGAAGATCGCACTTTTCGAGCGTGAGACCTCCGCTCCGCTCTCCATCGTTCTCGCGATCGATGCAAGCGAGAGTGTTCTTCGAGATGAGAACCTGGAGCGGAATGCCGCCAAGCACTTCATCAAGGCGCTGCTTCGAACACAGGACGAGCTTGACCTGATGGACTTCTCCGACACGGTCCGCGAGATTGTTCCCTTTACAAGCAATCAGAGCCGCATCGACGCCGGCCTCGGCGAACTGAAGCATGGCGACGCGACAGCGCTCTACGACGCCATCTACCTTGCTTCAGAGCGGCTTGCGGAAACCCACACCCGCCCGATGCCTCAGGTCCGCTCGAGTAGTCGTCCAGTTACAAATGAGGGAGCAGGAGCCAACCTTGAAGACCTGCGTCGCCGCGTTATCGTCCTGATTACGGATGGCGGGGACACGGTAAAAGGCTCGCACTACATGCAGGCACTCGAGCAGGCCCAGCGTGCCGGCGCGATGGTTTACTCCCTCATCATCGTTCCCGTCCAGGCGGACGCTGGACGGAATACCGGCGGTGAACATGCTCTCATCCAGATGGCCGACGATACCGGAGGCAAGTATTACTACGTGTCTGATAAGCGCGATCTTGAACCAGCGCTGCGACGCGTCTCCGATGATCTCCGCACCCAGTATCTGGTTGGCTATTACGCTCCGCCGCGCAAACCGCAGCAGGAATCTGCAAGCGCCCTACATACGATCACCATCAAGCTGAAAGACCCGGCACTGGCTGCACGGTCCGACCTGCGCTACCGCAAGTCCTACTACGGGTCAACGGAGTGATCATCTCTAAGCCTCAAATGCGAAGCAGGCGGTCTTCTGGCCCAGGCCTGACGACATTATCAAGAGACTGAAGCCCGAACTGAGTAGACTGTTTGCATGAAGAAGTTCGAATTTGCCCACATCGCAGAGGGAATCGCCCGCCAGGCCGGTGCTTTGCTGCGGAAGTTCTATGAAAAGGGCGTATCCACCGAGTACAAGGGCGAGGCTGACCTTGTGACCGAAGCCGACCGTGCCAGCGAAACCTTGATCGTCGCCGGCCTGCACGCCGCCTTTCCGCACCACGGCGTGTATGGCGAGGAAGGCACGCGCGAACGGCTCGATAGCGAGTATCGCTGGTATGTCGATCCGCTCGACGGCACCACCAACTTCGCACACGGTTTCCCTGCCTTCTGCGTGATCCTCGGCCTGGAGCATCGCCCGTCCGGTCTTGCGGTCGAGGCCGATGGCGAGATTGTTGCCGGGGTCATCTACGATCCGCTCCGCGATGAGATGTTCGTCGCCGAAAAAGGCCGCGGCGCTTGGCTGAACGGGAAGCCAATCAATGTCTCAAAGATAAGCTCGCTCGCTGAGTCCCTGACGGCCACCGGCTTTCCCAGCCAGAAGCGCCACGCGAACCCGAACATCCACTTCTACCAGCAGATCACACTGCGCTCACACGGCGTACGCCGCGCCGGCTCGGCCGGACTTGACCTCGCCTACGTCGCCTGCGGTCGCCTCGACGGGTTCTGGGAGTTCAAGCTGAACCCCTGGGACACCTCTGCTGGAGTTCTCCTGGTTAAAGAAGCGGGCGGCACCATCACCCACTTCGATGGCGGCGACTTCACCCTGGACAGCCGCGAGGTGCTGGCGACCAACGGCCTCATCCTCCAAGAGATGAAACACATCTTCGTGGAGCTCTTTGCCGGACGCAACCTTGAACCGATTCCGACGCTCGCCGATTTCGCAGCGCAACGCGCCGAAGCTGACAAGTAGCACCGTTCATCTTGCGAAACGAGTTCATTGGTCAACTGGCGGTCTACTGCTAGAATCGGAGTCGCGGCATCACACACGAAATCAGGAGATTTGAATGGCCTATGTAATCGCAGAACCATGCATCGGAACGAAGGATTCGGCTTGCGTAGACGCTTGTCCCGTTGACTGCATTCACCCCAAGAAAGACGAGACGGGCTATGCTAACGCCGATCAGCTCTTCATTGATCCGGTCGAGTGCATCGACTGTGGCGCCTGTGTCCCGGTCTGCCCGGTCTCTGCGATCTATGCGGGCGACGATCTCCCGGACAAGTGGGCCGACTACCAGACCAAGAACGCCGAGCACTTCGGACGATAGTCGCTCCTTGGACTTGAAATCGACCCGCGCAGCCAATCGGCTGCGCGTCTCGTTTGCATAGAGTTTTGCGGAAGGGCACTGCGGAATGGTCCAGAAAATCGGTGAAGCTATCGTTCTGCGCACCTGGCCATTTCTTGAAGCCGACCTGCTGGTTAGCCTCTTCACCCGAGAACAGGGATGCATCAAGGGGGTCGCCCGCCATGCGCTTCGCTCCCGCCGCCGCTTCGGCGGAGCGCTCGAACCCATGACCTACGTCCGAGCGAGCTACGCGGAGCGGCCGCGCCAGGAGTTAGTACGGCTGGACGCCTTTGAGATCCTCTATTCGCCGCTGTCGCAACCTATCGACTATGCTCGCACAGCGGCTCTCCAACTGGTGGCCGAGACGCTCGAAGAGGTGCTGCCGGAGCAGGCCCCTGATGATCCCATCTTCCGCCTCAGCATAGCCGTGCTGTCGGAGATCCAGGTTGGGCGCGTTCGGCTCCCCACTCTTTATTTCGCGCTTTGGATGAGCCGGTTGATGGGATGGATGCCGGAGCTTCGGTACTGCGCTGTGTGCGGGAAAGCTCTGGCGAGCGAGCAGGCCTACTACGCTCCGAACAGCGATGGCGTGACCTGCCAGGATGATTGCCGCACGGGTTCCATCGTGCTCGCCGGCAACTGCATCGCGCTCGCGGAACGCATCTTCCGATCGCCTTTAGGAGCACTCCCGCCAGAGCAGTTTCTAGGGTCCTCGGGGGACGATCTTCGACGCTTTGCGCTTACCCTGCTCGAGCGTCATATGGAGCGCAGGCTGCTGAGTGGTTGGGCGCTGAATCGCACGCTGGGCCGGTCGTCTTCGAGACGAAACAGTGAGACGGAGCAGTGAGATCGTCTGACCGCAGCAACGTACTCCAGAGACGGTTTGAATGGTTGCTTGCTGTCTGGCTGCTGGCTTGTGCCGCCACCTTCCTAGCTGCAAGTATTCACTGGCCGCTCGCTGGTGACGTGTCGTACATGCACTATGTCGTGTTCCTTATGCGGCACGGCATGGTTCCATATCGCGACATCATCGACATGAATCTTCCCGGCACCTACATGGTAGAGAGTGCGACGATCGCGCTGCTCGGGCCGGAATCTGGTGGGTGGCGTGCTTTTGACTTCCTGCTTATGACCGCCGCATGCGCTGCAATCCTGGCCATACTTCGGCCATATGGGAAAGCGGCGGGGATCTTCGCTCTGAGCCTTTTTCTCCTCGTGCATGGACAGGACGGGGTCATAATGAGCGGTCAGCGAGACTTCCTGGTCGCTGTCCTGTTGTTGTGTGGTCTGGCGTTCCTGTTCGCCGCCCTTCGCGGTCTGCAACCCGAGTGGATCGCGTTCACTTCTTCGGGCGCTTGCCTGGGCATCGCCTCGGCCGTAAAGCCGACTGCGATTGCAGTTGTTGCCGGTCTGGCATTGTGGACGGGAGTGACACTTCATAAACGCGGAGAGCGGTTCGTCAACGCACTCGCAACTTTGCTGGCAGGAATATGTCTGCCCCTGCTTGCAACCCTGTTGTTTCTCTGGACGCACCATGGAGTCGCAGCCTTCTGGCAGGCACTGCACGGGCTGATTCCCTACCACGCTTCGCTTGGCCACAAGTCAGCTTCGTTCTTGATCGGGCATAGTCTTTCGCCGT
>CAZZYQ010000046.1:0-31750 GCA_964658395.1 uncultured Granulicella sp.
ATGGTTTCAAACGGATTGTTGTAGTCTGCGTGGCCTGTCCAGACCGGCGGCTGCAGCACCATCTCGAGCTTGCCGGTCTTGCGATTGCGGCGCTTTAGCTCGCGCATCTCGGTGCGGGCGCAGGAGTAATGACTTTTTGGACGGACGCCGTGCGGCCAGGTGGCAAGGAAGCGTTCGAGCGTACCCACGAGCGGCAAGCCTTCCGGGTTGAAGCACCAGTGGTGCTGGTAGTCGAAGACGCACTTCACGCCGGTTTCATCGTGGATCGCCAGCACGTCCGCGGACGAATAGCGGATGTCGTCGTTCTCAAGTACCAGCCTTCGCCGCACCGGCTCCGAAAGGCGCTTCCATGTCGCGCACCATCGTGCGCGACCTGAGGCCCGGTCGCCGTAGGCACCGCCGACATGCACCACCATCACGGCCTCCGGGCCGCACTCCATGCGGTCCAGCATCTCGGCCTGGGAGTCGAGGTCGGCCATGCTCTTTTGCGTCAACTGCTCGCTTTCACTGTTCAGTACGATGAACTGCGAGGGATGGAAGGACAGCCGGATGTCGGCTTCGCGCGCGAGCCTGCCCAGGGTTGCGAGATCGGCTGCCGACTCCCGCACCATAGAGTGGAACTGCGGCATGTCCGGGTGCGTGGCGTACGGCGCCAGATCGGACGACATGCGGTACATGTGGATGGCGTGCTTGCGAAGATAGCCGAAGATCTCCGCAAGGTAGCCGAGCGAAACGCGCAGGTGCGGCCCCTGCTGCCAGCGTCGCGTATCGTTCGATTTCAGTCCGGGCTGCCCCATCACCTTTACGGCGAAGCCAAGCCGCATCGCGCCAGCGGCATGCGTACGCGGTTCGAGACCCTCGATTGCCCTAGCAGGAAAGAGCGGGTCCGCAATGCGCCGAGCCAGATCAGCTTCGGCTTGTGCCTTTGCGGAGAGCGGCTTCTTTTTGGCGATCTTCTTCGACGCCTTATTCACCGCTTTGCGCTCGCGGGTTTGTCGCACGGCCTTTTCGCCAGGTTCTGCTTCGCTTTGATCTTTGATGTCCGTCATACTCTTTCTCGCTCCGGTAGCTTTCTAGAACACCTTGCCCCGTGATGTTCCTCGCCTTTGCTCGCCATGCCAGACTTGCCTGATTTCGCGCATGCAGCAGCCTGCTGTCTCCTGCTGCAAGCTCCTCGGCTTGTGCGACGGCACGGTGGAGAGCTTGACCTTCAAGATGCCGCTCGGCGGGGCGGGCCAGATGGTCGTACCAGACCCCGCAGAAGGCGTGATCAAGACAGACCCGCTTGAAGCAATGATCGAGTCGCAGCTCCCACCCAAACTGGCGCGCCCTTGCGGGGAGCACCTGCTCGGTCAGTTCCTTGAAACGTGCGACCAGCGTGCGACGATCCTCTTCGTTCACGCACTCTCCTCCACCTGCATCTCAGGGCCAAAGCCGATCTCGAGCGCAAATGCGTTCCACAGAGCGATCGGTAGAGCGCCGCCTGCTGCCTGATCGTGGCCATTGCCGTAGGCTCCGTCCGCACCCGCCGGCCGGTGCCGGCGCAGGAAGTCGATCAGGTTTACTCCTTTGGGTGCTCTGCCGGAGAAGTGTACCCAGCCGGGGCGGAAGGCGGTGTTTACCCCGAAGACCACGCTCTTCATAAAGCGCCCGCGCCACTGCT
The DNA here is from genome assembly GCA_964658395.1 of uncultured Granulicella sp. Lineage (GTDB taxonomy): Bacteria > Acidobacteriota > Terriglobia > Terriglobales > Acidobacteriaceae > Edaphobacter. Next base: position 1,664 of record CAZZYQ010000046.1, read on the forward strand.
GCGCCACCAGCGGATGCACCTGGCATGGTGTCGCCATGCGCACCGCTACGAGATCAGCACCAAGCTCTTCCCGCACAGAGGTCGAGAAGCGGGGCGGCTGTTTGCGTGCCTCTGCCATCGCCTCGGACACCTCCCGTTTGGCCGCCATTAACTCCTCGCGTAGTTGGGCAATATGCACTGACTCGCTGCTCAGCAAGTCTTTCGGGGAATCCGCCTCTAAGAGCAGTTCCAACGCCGACGAGGCGTCGCCGCTTGCGGCCCGCCGGGGTGCATTGAGCAGCGCGGTCGCGTCGCGCAGTGCACCGGCCCCGAACTGCTTCTTCGCCAAAGCCAGTTCAGGAAATGGGGCCTTCTCGCCGAGGTCGGAGAGCAGCGAAATGCCCGCAAGCCAGAGTAGAGACTCCGCTTTCTCCCCGATCAGCGCTTTGGCACACCGGTACGCCAGCAATCCAGTCGTGGCAATGGATTTTGCGTCTTCACCTGGTTCCATTGCGCGGTATGAGGTGATCAGCGTTGCGCCCAAAGGAACGCCAGAGTAGTTGTGGTGGTCGATTAGCAGCGTAGGTACACCATCAAGAATGGTGGCGGCGCGGCTGCCGAGGTCGGTAACGATCAGGGCGTCTGGCGCCAGATCGCGCAGCCGCTCTCCCACAGCCTCGGTCCAGGGTGTTTCAAATTTGCGCCGTACTTCAGCGGTTACATGAGGGTACCCTGCCCCATGCAGAGAACGTACGAGGAGTGCTGCCGCGGGAAGGCCGTCCGCATCGGAGTCAGTAAGGATGTGGATGCGAGCCTGCTTGCCCGGGAGCGAGGCAAGAAAGCTGACGAAGCGGTCGCCCTCCGTTGGTGGCACTTCACTCATTAGCCCTGAGATGCAGTCCCAACCGTTTCGGTAAACGCCATGGGGAGACACGTGCCGCAGCATGCGACACTTTAGAGGTGCCACTCGATCTGGAAACCGCAACGCCTCAAGTCGCTTCCACCTACGGCAGCTCTCCATTCAAGATACTTCCCAGCTCCCATGCCCGCGCCGCGGACGTGTTTGCCAGCTCCGATGCCCTTGCTGCTGAGCTTGCGGCAGTTATTCAGGGCGAAGTCCGGTTTGATGCCGGTTCGCGCGCCCTCTACGCCACGGACGCATCCAACTATCGCCATGTTCCGATCGGCCTGGTTCTGCCGCGTGACGAACAGGACGTAATTAACGCAGTCGCCGCGTGTCGTCGACATGAAGCCCCAATCCTGACGCGGGGTGCTGGAACGTCGCTCGCCGGGCAGGCCTGCAACGCGGCCGTGGTACTCGATTTTTCGAAGTACATGAACGCCATCGACGAGGTTGATCTCGCGACGAACACGCTGCGTGTGCAGCCAGGCGCGATCCTCGACCGCGTCCGCGAAAAAGCTGAGGAGCACAACCTCACCTTTGCTCCTGATCCGGCAACACACAGCCGCTGCACGCTTGGCGGCATGATCGGCAACAACTCCTGCGGAGTGCATGGACTGATGGGCGGCAAGACGGTGGACAACGTCGTCGCTTTGGACGTGCTGCTCTACGATGGCACCCGTATGGAAGTGGCCGCTACCAGCGAGCGCGAACTGCAGACCATCATTGGTGCGGGAGGCAGAAAGGGTGCGCTGTATGCAGAGCTCATGCGTCTACGCAAGAGCTACGCGGAGCTGGTGCGGACGAAGTTCCCAGACATTCCTCGCCGGGTCTCCGGCCTGAACCTCGACGAATTGATGCCGGAAAACGGCTTCAACGTGGCACGCGCTCTTGTGGGCAGTGAAGGTACCTGCGCAATCGTTCTTTCTGCCACACTGCAGTTGGTCCGCAGCCCCCAGTTTCGAACGCTCGTCGGCGTCGGATTTTCAGACATCTTTGTCGCTGCCGATTCGGTGCCCGAGCTGCTGAAGCATCCTTTGATCGGGCTTGAGGGCGTAGACGGTCTGCTGCTCGAAGCGCTCCGGCGGAAGCAGAAGTCGCTGGATGCGCTCGAACTGCTGCCCGGTGGAGATGGCTTTCTGTTGTGCGAGTTTGGTGGAGACACGCAGATCGACTCGGACGCGAAGGCTGCCGCGTTCGCTGCATTCGTGACCACACTTTCGGGCCGAGCAATCGCACGCATCTACACCTCCGCCGAAGCGAAGCGCGTCTGGCACATTCGCGAGTCGGCGCTTGGCGCCACCGCATTCGTTCCGGGCAAGGGCACCGGCTGGGAGGGATGGGAGGACGCCGCTGTCGATCCCGCCCGGCTAGGATCGTATCTTCGAGCGATCAAGGCGCTCATGGACGAGTTCGGCTACCAAAGCCCCATGTATGGCCATTTCGGTCAGGGCTGCGTACATATGCGGCACAACTTCGACCTTGAGACGGCACCAGGCATCCTGAAGTTCCGCGAATTCATGGACCGCGCCTGCGATATCGCTCTTGCGCACGGTGGGTCTATCTCGGGGGAGCATGGAGATGGTCAGGCCCGGGGCGCGCTGCTGCCAAAGATGTTCGGGCCTGAGCTGATGCAGGCCTTTCGCGACTTCAAACGCGCCTGGGACCCCGGGAACAAGCTGAACCCGAACAAGCTGATCGACGCGCATGAGCCGCATGAGGATCTTCGGCTCGGCGCAGACTACAAGCCCTGGAAGCCGGCCACGCACTTCGCCTTCGAAGAAGACAACGGGAGCTTGGCCTCAGCCGCGCTGCGCTGTGTCGGTGTAGGAGCCTGCCGCAAGACCGACGCCGGAACGATGTGCCCCAGCTTTATGGCTACCGGAGAAGAGCTTCACTCCACGCGCGGCCGTGCGCATCTGCTGTGGGAGCTGATGCAGGGCGAAGTTCTGCCGAACCAGTGGCGCAACGAGCAGGTGAAGGAGTCGCTCGACCTCTGCCTTGCGTGCAAGGCCTGCAAGTCCGAGTGCCCCGTCTCGGTCGACATGGCGACATACAAGGCGGAATTTCTCGCGCATCATTACGAAGGCCGGCTTCGTCCGCTTACGCACTTTGCGTTCGGGCGGATCGACGTGTGGGCGCGCATCGCCTCGCATTTGCCTGGCGCTGTGAACGCCATTGGCGCAAATACAACCCTTCGCCGTCTGACCAACGCCCTCCTCCACATTCATCCATTGCGCACCCTTCCTAGATTCGCCAGGCCCTTCGCTCGCAACGGAACGGTCCGAAAGAACGGCAGCCATAATCCAGAGAATGCCGCGTCACTTCGACCGGAGCAAAGCAGAGTGGAGAGTCCCCCGCCTTCTGCCCGAACCGCGCAGAAAGTCTTTCTGTGGGCCGATACGTTCAACAACTACTTCCACCCAGCCACCATGCAAGCCGCTTACACCGTCTTGCACGATGCAGGTTTCGCAGTCGAGCTCCCGAAACAGCATCTATGCTGCGGGCGGCCGCTGTACGACTTTGGCCTGCTTGATACAGCAAAAAAATACCTGCTGAATGTGCTCAGCGCGCTCGAACCGCAAATTGTCGCTGGAACTCCAATTGTCGTTCTCGAGCCAAGCTGCGCTTCCGTCTTCCGCGACGAACTGTGCAATCTGCTGCCCCAGGACCCGAGAGCGAAGAAGCTGCGTGACCAGACTCTTCTGTTGAGCGAGTTCATCGTAAAGCACGCGCCGCACTTCGAGCCTCCGAGACGGACCGGAAAGATCATCGTCCACGGTCACTGCCACCATCGCGCCACCATGGGCATGGACGACGAGATGAGACTGCTTCGCGCGACCGGTGCCGAAGTGACCCTACTCGACTCGGGCTGCTGCGGCATGGCCGGCCCATTTGGTTTTGAGCGAGACAAGTACGACGTTTCACAGATTCTGGCGAACCGCGTGCTGCTGCCGGCGGTGCGTACGGCTTCCAAAGACACAGTTATCGTGAGCGACGGATTCAGTTGTCAGGAACAGATCACCCAGAACTCGGACGCTCGACCGCTGCATCTGGCTGAAGTGCTCGCCTCGAGGCCCAGCTAACTTCGCTTTTGCTAGCTGGGCCGGATTTCAGCGCGGTAGCGAGCGTGTCAGGCTTCGGGAGAATTGAAGCCGTCAGCGGTGACCTCCATGCGGGTGCTCGAACCCTCCGGCACGTTCTCGCGCAAAATCGTGTCGCGGATCGCCGATGACACCGTGACCGTCATGCGCTTCATTTGGGTGGAAATGGTTAAAGGGCCGCTCTCCGCGTTCAGGAAATGGGCCAACGTACCCGTGCCGCGGATCGAAACGGTTGTCGACATGTCCAAAGAAGCCGCGAGGCCCATGGAACCAAGGCCCCGCCCCGATGAAGACGCCGCCGACGAACCAGTCCGGCCCATAATAGCCGTAAGGGGCGCAGTTGTAGGGCGGAAAATCGAAATAGCCGTATGGGCAGATTGGTGCAGGACCGATCTGAACGGCGATCTGCGCGGGTGCGAAGCTCATGGTACCCGCCAACATAGCCACAAGAATCGGAAGGTATTTCAGCTTGGACATACATGCTCCTCAGAGATAAGACTCGAAGACCGCCGATGCGCCGGTCTTCTCTGCAATCAACTCTTTAGAGGTTCTACGGAATGCGGGAGTTGGCCACACCGATCGTCCAGCAGGGCTAAACTGAAAGCATCATGTCTACTGTCTTGGAATATGTCGAAGGCGCTAAAGCGGGGGTTCCTGTCGAGCAGGAAGTGCACCAACTTCTCACTCAGCTCGGCGTAGCGCGGTCTGCTTACACAGGCGGAGAGCTCCTCGCTCGTACGCCTATCACTGGAGAAACCCTGGCGCACGTACCGCAGAGTTCGCCCGGCGCTGCAAGCGCGGCAATCGGGGCGGCAGACGCTGCAGCCCAGGAGTGGCGTAGAGTGCCAGCTCCGAGGCGCGGCGAGCTTGTTCGGCTTCTCGGGGAGGAGCTTCGTGCAGCACTCCCGCAGCTGGGGCGCCTGGTGACCATTGAATCAGGCAAGCTGCTCTCCGAGGGGCACGGCGAAGTGCAGGAGATGATCGACATCTGTGTCTTTGCCGCGGGGCTTTCGCGCCAGCTTGCGGGCTTGACCATTGCGTCCGAGCGTCCCAACCATCGCATGATGGAGACGTGGCATCCGCTTGGCGTGGTAGGGGTCATCTCAGCGTTCAATTTCCCGGTGGCCGTTTGGAGTTGGAATGCCGCATTGGCTTTGGTCTGCGGCAACTCCGTCGTGTGGAAGCCGTCCGAGAAGACGCCGCTTACGGCGCTGGCGACGCAGGCCATCTTTGAGCGTGCAGCCGCAAAGTTTAAGGACTCTACAGGAACGACCGTCCCAGATGGTCTCTCGACGTTAGTTATCGGCGGGGCTGCTGTCGGAGAAGCCTTGGTCGGGGACAAGCGCGTGCCGCTCGTCTCGGCAACCGGCTCAACGGTAATGGGCCGGGCAGTAGGGCCGAAGCTTGCCGAAAGATTTGCGAAGGCGATCCTTGAGCTTGGCGGCAACAATGCGGCTATCGTTGCGCCCTCCGCTGACCTCGACCTGACCGTGCGCGCGGTGGCGTTCTCCGCGATCGGCACTGCGGGTCAGCGTTGTACGACGCTGCGTCGGCTGATCGTGCACGAGTCAGTATATGAAACGTTGATTCCTCAGTTGAAGCGGGTGTACGGCTCCGTTGTCATTGGCGATCCCCGTGAGCCGGGAACGCTGGTTGGGCCGCTCATCGATGAACCATCGTACGCTGCCATGCAGAAGGCGTTGGTCGCCGCTAGGGCAGAAGGCGCGACAATCACCGGAGGTGAACGGGTGATGGTTCAAGCGTGGTCCTCGGCATTCTACGTGCGCCCCGCCCTCGTTGAAGTCAGCTCACAGACTGCGACGGTAAAGCACGAGACGTTTGCGCCCATCCTCTACGTGATGAAATATCGCGATCTGAGCGAAGCGATCGCACTGCAGAACGACGTTCCCCAAGGGCTTTCCTCGTCTATCTTTACCGTAAATCTGCGCGAGGCGGAAGCTTTCCTTTCGGCCTGCGGGTCCGACTGCGGCATTGCCAACGTAAACATCGGCACATCCGGGGCGGAGATCGGCGGAGCCTTCGGCGGCGAGAAAGAGACGGGAGGAGGCCGCGAGTCTGGCTCTGACGCCTGGAAACAGTACATGCGGCGGGCGACGAATACGATCAACTACGGCACGGACCTGCCGCTTGCTCAAGGCGTCAGCTTCGATATCGACTGAGGCGCGTCAGGGGCTCCGCATCGAAATGTTACGCTCTGCCAATCCCCGGGTGCGAAATGCTGGAATGCATCCTCAATGCATGGCTGAATCCTCAGGCTGTCGGTTTGTATGTCGCTGCGTTCCTGCGGCGTAAGCGACCATGAAAGTGGATCTTCAGCTGCCTTGATTCCGAATTTCGAGGTTGACTTCGTCTGGTCGTCGAAGACGATCTGATGAAGCACCACTCGATCGGAGTGCGATTGGAGAAGCAGGTCCAGTCCATTCCGGTCTCGTGAGGTGACACTTTCATGACCGGCGCTCCAAAATGCATCGAGCGGCTTGGTCAGCTGGTCAAGCGCATCGGACGCGCTGTACTTGTCTGTTTCCTTTGCAACCGGACGGAATGCCTTGGCGGTATCCGGCTTCTTGCGCGGGTCCTCGTCGGTGCTGTTCCGAATCTCGATCAGTAAGATCTTCAGCTTTTTGAGCGTACCAGTCCCATTTGCCTTATCGAGTACATCGCGCAGTGCGGCAACTTGAGCTGCATCGGACTTCTCAGCGTCGTCGGTTAGATCGGTCTCCGGCGCATCCAGTGCATATCGCAGGAACTCGATCGCCGAGGCGGTCCCATCGTTGTCGTAGTACCCGCCATCCACAAAGTGAACGCTTCTCCCGTTAGGCGTGTATCTCTCAGGGATGCGCGCCGCAGAGGAGACATACGGAAACGTCGCCGACATCTGAGCCGCTGTAGACAGGGGAAGGTCCGCGCCCTGGCCGCGGGGGAACAAGTTGAGGAACGATTCCGCGCCAGGACCCTCGATCTTGCCCAGATCGTAGTCCGGCAGCCTGTAATTCGCCAGCAGGAACCTGTCTCCCGCCTCCGCGGTCGTAGTGTTCATGGTGAACGCCGGATAGGTAGCGAAGTTCCCGAGTTTCGCCAGACTCAAGGGGTCGGTCAGAGGCTTCGTTCGAGGCCACAGGCGTTCTCTAAGCAGTTCTCGCCAGTTGAACATGTCGAACTGAGGGGACGACAAGTTGAGTTTGTGGTGCAAATCTAGTTTGTGGTGCGTCCTGTTTTCATCGTCGCGTTGCACGAGCTGACAGTACTTGTCGTCCTGGTTTCTCTCGATCGCTCGCCGGAGTGCCCACGTCCTGTCCTTGAAGTACGGCATCTCCGTCAGATCGCCGGTTCCCGGGGAGTGGGGCAGAAGGATCTGGGGCGCGAGGGGAAGGATTGCACGCGGCAAATCGTAGTAAGCCAGGCCCCATCCCACCGCCTCAAGACTGGAGCAGTTGGACGATTGAACGATCTGGTCGAATTCAGCCTTTCCGATCTTCCCTTTTGTCGACTCGAGATGATGCAGGTAGTAGGAAAGCGTCAGGCTCGATCCGGAGACGGTGCTCATCAGGATCACGTGGTCCCAGAAGCTCTGTGCATCGCCCGAGGTACTTAGTCGGTCATTGAGCTGTTTCAGGAGAAGCGCGGTCCATGCGCTCGCGTGCAGCCCTCCGCCTGTCGCGGTGATGATGATGTAAGGCCGGTCGACCGAGTTGCCGTTGCGGCGGAGCTTGTCCGCCACGATCTGCGCCGGCGTCTCCAACTGCGGGCCGTCCTTTCTTGCATCGCTGGTCGAGATGTAATGTTCTTCGGTGCTGCCGTAGAGATGGAACGCCCGTGGGAGTATCCCCATGAGCAGAAAGAGCGTGAGCACAGGCACGCGATACTGGTCCAGCCAGTACGCCAGCGCCGAGAGCAGCCAAAGGACAACAAGCACCAGCAAAAGCACGGACGCAAGCGTCGGGAACCGGTTGCCAAAGCTGAACAGATACACGGATGCGAGCATGACTGCGAAGAAGACAGCGAAGCCGCTGAGGACCCACTTCCAGAAGCGCAACGTGCGCTGCTCTCGACGCTTCTGCTCGTCCGACTCGGGCGGCCTGGTTGTCGCGAACCTGCCTTGAAGGAAGATCCGCAACACGATGATTAGGATGACAAGCTCCACGAGCAGGGCAACGAGGCACCAACCGGTCGGTATCGGCGCAGTCAGCGGCCATAGAAGCGCGTACAACGCCAAAGAGCCGAGAGCAGAGAGAAAAGTGAAACTTTCAGCTTCGGAGTACCTTCCCGGTTCATGTTGCGAATCGGGGATCCGCTCTGCTACCGGCTGCTGAGCGTCGGCAGTCTCTTGACCGTCTTTCGGGCCGATGGATGCTCCTTCGGCGGGTGGCTCAACACTCTTCGGTCGTACCTCGGTAACGATGTCTTCCAGTGTCTTCTTGCGTACAATCTCTTCGCCCGGTCTACGAAGTCGAAATAACCAGCGCGGTAAAAGGATAGTGCGTGCGGCGTTGTGGCCAAGCCGCACGATCTCGTGCAAGTCTTCCGGCTCTTTGAAGCGATAGGACAGGTAGTACCACGCGTTCACCAGCGTCCAAAACGCGAACGCCATGCCCCAGCCGAGAACAAGCCCCCACACAATCCTCCAAATGTCGACGCCTTCGGCGACACCGTCGAAGGCAAGATAGATGCTTGTAAGGAAGGCCGGTATCAGGCTCAAAAGTACAGGACGGTTCTCGCACTGGGCCTGATCGTTTACAAACCAACGCGTCATCCACGATGGCCGGTCCGCGCGAAACCGCTCCTCGCCATGGATGATCGTCACGCGTGCGGTCACCAACGCCACGAAGCCAGTGGTCACCAGGAAGAAGCCCACAACCACGTAACTCGGCAGAAACTCGGGGACGAAGATACCGCGCGACAACGACCGGATAGCGTCCATGTCCGCCAGGGCGAACAAAGGCGGGAAGAGCCACAGGGCGATGCTGAAGCGCACGAAGTACAGGTACTGCAGGGTCCTGGATCTTTCTTCGACCCGCTTCCACAGACCCAGCAGCACCAGCGCGACCACAATCGCCTTCCAAGCAGACAAGGTCATAAGATCAATCCCCAGGGAGTCGTGGAATTCAGTCTGCGTGGCCCGGTTTGACGCAGTTTAGCAGCACATCGGCCTGTTGCAACATGCACGAACGCATGGGAAGGTTTGAACTGACGCTCGGACGAATGCAGTCAGCCCTGCCCTATAGTTTCTTACTGTCCGGTTGGAGATGAGCGATCACCGGTCCCATCCTGGCGATTGGCAGAACGTCCTGTTGCAGCATCTCTGAGCTGCCCCGCCGTGTGCCTCTGTCGTCTACGTACACGGCGCGAAGCAGATGGGTTCCCTCGGGCATACCGGCCACTCGAAACTTGACTTCCTCACCGTCCGACACGGCCTGGGCCCAGAGGTGCCGGCCTTCCCATATCTGGACAGTGCCGCTGGATACGTCCGAGACCCGAGCGGTGAGCAACACATCTCCCAGACGAGCCGGATTCGTCCCGGAGACCAGGCTGACCTTGGCTGACGCCGCGACAGCTGTCCCCGTAAGAGGCGTGGTCACTGTACCCGCCGAGGTGGCGACCGAGACGGTTGCCGTTCTAGTTCCAGCCGCCAGAGGTTTGAACTTCACGCTGAGTGTGCATGACCCGCCAGCCGCAATCGAGGTGCCGCAGCCGTTCGTAAGCAGGTAGTTGCTGGCGCTCGGTCCGGTGAGGGCTGGCGCACCGACGGTCATAGCCGCGGTGCCCGTGTTTGACAGCTTGATGGTCTGCGCCGCGCTGGTCGAGCCGATCGCCTGAGACGGGAAGCTGAGGGACGCGGGAGTCAAGGCGGGCTTAGCCGCAGAGCTGACGCCGGCGCCGGTAAGCGCCACGCTTTGTTGGCCGCCAAGCGCGTTATCTGAGACGGTGAGGGTTGCCGACTTCGTTCCTGACGCTGTCGGCTTGAAGACTACTGAGATGGTGCAGCTTGCGCCGCTGGCCAGGGTGCTGCCGCACTTGGTTGTCTCGGTGAAGGACGACGCTCCTGAGCCCGAGATTGCGATCGAGCTGATGGCCAATGCAGCTTTGCCCGTGTTGGTCAATGTAGCGGTTTGCGCAGCGCTGGATGAGCCGATGGTCGTGCTAGAGTAGGTGAGACTTGAAGGTGTCAGTGTTGCCGTTGTTGCCCCTGTTCCGCTCAGCTGGATCGTATTCACCCCCGCGATGGTGTCGTCGGTGATGGAAAGCACTGCGGACCTGGCACCGGTCGCGCTCGGCTTGAAGATGAAGCCGATCTTGCAGCTTCGCCCGGCCGCCAGCGCCACGGTGAAGTTGCAACTGGTCGTGTTGGCGTCGATGACGAAGTCTGAAGTGTTGCCGGAGCTGAATCCGACATGCGTGAAGTCGAGATTAGAGTTGCCTGTGTTTGAAAGCTGTACCGTCTGCGCGCTGGACGACGTGCCGACCGCGGTTCCGCCAAGATTGAGAGCACCGACCACGCCCACTTTGCGCACCACCTGGGCCGTTCCTGTGCTCGGCGTCGTGCTCAGAATGTAGACCTGCCCCTGGGAATCGACCGCCACGCCGGTCGGATTGCGCAGCGTTGCTGACGTCGCCGGGCCATTGTCGCCAGAGTATCCCGCCGTGCCATTGCCGGCGATGGTGGTGATGATGCCGGTGGCACCATCGATCCGCCGTACCCTCTGGTTTGAAGTGTCGGAGAAGTAGAGGTTTCCGGCAGTGTCGAAGGCCATCTGGCCGACCGAAGTCCCGATCTGCGCGCCGCGCGCCTGGCCGCCATCGCCGCTGTAGCCGCAGGTGTTCGTACCGGCAACAGCCACCTGGTTGTAGATGCTGTTGGCGGCGTTGTAGTACGATTCGCCCGTGATGACGCACTTACCGTAGCTTCCACCGTTGTAGTAGGTGTACAGCGTGTCGCTGCTGTCTACGGCAAGCGGCAGCGGGGCACTACTATTGGCGTCGTTGTAGTTGTAAGGCGTGACGAGCGGAATGTATTGATACGATCCAGTGCCGTTTCCCTGCACAAACCGGGCAGCGCCCCCATAGGTATTCAGAAAGATAGTGCCGTTTGGATCAAGCGTTAAGGAACCCAGTTGCTGGTAGTAAAGGTTTGCACCACCCAGGTTACAGGTGGACCCAACCGCGCAGTTGGTCGATCCCGTGGGGTATGCCGTTGCCCCGCTCGGAGATGTGATGATGTTCAGGAAGTAGTACTGGGTGCGTCGCGTGAAATACAGGTAGCCTGAACGGTCTACAACGACGGAGATCGGTGCGCCTGAACCAAAAGCGGCGTTGGCCGTCACATTCACGATCGTTCCGCTGGAATCGATAGATTCGACCTTGTTATTTCCAGTGTCGGCGATGTACAGGGTGTCTCCTCCGTCCACCGTTATATTGCTGCCGCCGGACACGATCCCCGCGCCGTTCACATCTGTCCCGGGAACGGTCGTGATGATCGAAGGCGTAAAGCTGATGGTCGGCGAGTAGCCGAATCCGCCAATGCCTACAAAGAGAGGTGCAGCTTCCGCCGAATCGACGATGGTGACCTTGCCAAGGCGATGACCCGGTCCCTGCGGCGTTGACCGCACGAGCAGGGTGCAGGTCGACTTTGCGGCGTAGGAGTAGCCCTGCACGCAGCTTCCGCCCTGTTCCACCTTCGCGTCTGGGGTGGCTTCGATCTTCAACAGCTTCGCTGCCGCCGCGAAGCGCAGTGTCAACGTCTGCGTGTCGCCAATCTGTCCCTTGCTTACCGCCTCAAACTCGCGGAAATTCTCCAGCGGGTGGCGGAGCGTCTTTGTAAGCTCCACCATGCTCCGCGACGATGCTTCTTCGATGGTAAGCGGTTCAAGGGTGACGATCCTCCCAGGGCTTTTCTTTTCTGCCTGCATCGGCCGGGCAGTCTCTGCCGCAGCGGCGCCAGCATGGAGGGCAAGAATAGCGGTGAAGGCTAGGGTGCATGGCCGCAGAGCAGCAGTACAAGGTTTGAAGCGCATTTGAGGAGCTCCTGGAAGATCAGCTGGGTTCGTCGACTTTGCGTTATGGAGTAGTGGCACAGCTTTCCTTTTCGTTTCCACATTTGCTGGCAGGACTGAAACGGGTAAGAGGATGATCGTGAACGTGTCAGAGTATAGTCGTCGCAGACCGCGCCCGGTGTCGGCCATCGGCTACCTTGAGCGGTCGCAGCGCGCAACAGGCGGCGCTTCCTATTTGTGCTTCCAGGGGCTCGCTCTTTGTACTTCAAGGACTCACTTTCGCGCTTCTGTGACAGAGTGGTACCTTAGTTCGGTTGTGCAAGAACGAGCAATCGTCTCTGCCTAATCCCTTTTCAAGGCTACGCATGCATCCGTTTGTTAAGTCTGTTTTGCTGACTGCCGCTTTGGCATTGTTGACCACCTTCTCCGATGCGCAACAGGGACAGCAGGCACCGGTTCCAGGAACCAAGCTTGACGCCGCTTCGGAAAAGGCGCTCGATCGACTGGCGTCCTTGAGTGTGTTTCCTACCGGGGGCTGGCGCTTTCATTCCGCCGATGTCGCGCACGGGGAAGATCCTAACCTTGATGATTCATCGTGGCCGCTCGCCAAGACGCCAAGCAACGTGACCGGCCATGAAGCAGTGTGGTATCGCGGGCGGGTGACAGTTCCCAAGACACTGCACGGATACGACCTGAGCGGTACCCGGATATGGCTGCGGTTCAATGTTTCCGCCAACGGGCCTATGCCTCAGATCCTCTACTTCGACGGGCGGCGGGTGGGCCTGGGGGAGGACCTGGAGCAGACGGTGTTGTTTGAGAATGCAAAACCGGGCGACTCTGTGCTGGTTGCAGTCAAGCTGCTTCACACGAATGACGACAAGAGCTTCTCCGGTACCCGGATGCACATCGATATCGCCGGCAACCGGCCTAATCCGCTCGATCTGCAGACGCAGTTTGCGGCAGCGCAGAAACTTCTCCCCTGGGTCTCTAAAGATGAACCGAAGGACCTCGCGACCTTGGAATCTGCCATCCATGCAGTGGACTTCGCCGCGCTCGATAAGGCCGACCAGGCGGCCTTCGATACTTCGCTGAAAAAGTCGCTCGATCTGCTCGAACCGCTTCGCCCCATGCTGCAGCAGGACACGTTTCACCTCACCGGCAACTCGCACATCGACGCGGCGTGGCTCTGGCCTGAGTCTGAGACGATCGACGTGGTGCGGCGCACCTTTTCGACCGCATTGCAGCTGATGAACGAGTACCCCGACTACACCTACACGCAATCGGCCGCGCAATACAACGAGTGGATGGCCGAGAAGTATCCGGCCATGGATGCCGAGATCAAGCAGCGTATCAAGGAAGGCCGGTGGGAGGTTGTGGGCGGCATGTGGGTCGAGCCTGACCTGAATCTTCCCGACGGCGAATCCCAGGCACGGTCGCTTCTGCTGGGCAAGCGCTGGTTCAAGCAGCACTACGGCGTAGATGTCCGGATTGGTTGGAATCCGGATTCGTTCGGCTATAACTGGCAGCTTCCTCAAATCTATAAACGCGCAGGCGTTGACTACTTTGTGACCCAGAAGATGACGTGGAACGACACGAACCAGCTTCCGTTCAAGCTCTTCTGGTGGCAGTCGCCGGACGGCAGCAAGGTGCTCAGCTACTTTCCGCATGATTACGCGAACGACAATCTGAACCCCGTTCGCCTGGCGGAAGATCTTGCGGTAAGCCGGCAGCGGGCGCCAGGAATAACGACCATGTTGGACCTGTACGGGATCGGAGATCATGGCGGCGGACCCACGCGCACCATTCTTGACCAGGGCGAGCACTGGGCGCATCCTGCAAGCACGGGCGATCTGCCGGTCATTCCAAAGATGCAGTTTGGGCTGGCGCAGACTTTCTTCACGGCAGCTGAACAGCAGCTTTCCGCCAAGTCGCCGGTCTGGGATTACACGTCGATTGCGAAGGGCTACAAGTTCCCCGAGCCGGAAGCAGGCAAGATGGTGATCCCGACCTGGCGCAGTGAGATGTACTTCGAATACCACCGCGGCGTACAGACGACCCAGGCGCAGCACAAGCGAAACATGCGGGAAAGCGAGGAGCGGACGTTGAACGCAGAGAAGCTCGCATCGCTCGCATGGCTCTCAGGCGATTCCTACCCGAACGCGCAGTTCACCGATGCCTGGAAAAAGATCACCTTCAACGGCTTTCACGATCTTGCAGCGGGTTCGGGCATCGGCATCATCTACAAGGACGCGCAGAAGGAATTTGACATGGTGCGGCTGGAGGACGCCGAGGCCGCAGCGAAGGCGCTGAAGACGGTGGCGGCAAAGATCAAGACAGATGCGCAACCAGGCGTTCCGGTACTCGTCTTCAACCCACTCGCCTGGGAGCGCGGCGGCCGAGTACGGTTCGATGTGCAGCTTGATGCGGACGGTACGCCTGTCGTCAGCGATGCCCACGGAAAGAAGCTTGACAGTAGCATCGTTCGGCAGGACGCACCAACGCACCGGTTCACGCTCGACGTTGAAGCTGGGACGGTGCCTTCGATGGGCTACCAGGTGCTTCACGTCAAAGCGGAGGCAACGAATAGCCGTTCGGCGACCGCAAACGGAAGTGTAACGACACTTGAGAACGAGAACCTTCGGCTAACTCTCGATCCAAGTACAGGCTGCATAACCAGCCTCTTCAACAAGAAAGCGAACTTCGAGGCGCTCGCTCCGAATGCCTGCGGCAACCAACTCCAGGCTTTCAAGGACACGCCGAAGGATTACGACGCGTGGAACATCGACTATGGCACGGTCGACCACCCCATGCCGATCGACAAGGCTGACTCGGTCAAGCTGCTGAGCGCTACTGCAACTGGAAACGCCATCCGCATCGAGCGCACCTGGCAAAATTCTCATTTCACCCAGGACATCTCCCTGGCCCCGAACGCGGATACCGTCGTCATCGATAACACCGTCGACTGGCACGAGAACCACATTCTGCTGAAGGCCGCATTTCCGCTTGCCGCTTCGGCCCCGTTCGCGACGTATGAGATTCCTTACGGCACCATTCAGCGGCCGACCACGCGCAACAACTCCTGGGAGTCAGCTCAGTTCGAGGTGCCCGCATTGCGCTGGGCGGACCTTGGCGATGGCAAGAACGGATTTTCGCTGCTGAACGAGGAGAAGTACGGCTACGATGCTGCAGGCAATGTTCTACGCATCTCGCTGCTGCGGTCGCCAACCTGGCCGGATCCGGAGGCGGACAGGGGCATCCAGCACTTCCGCTACGCCCTTTATCCCCATGCGGGCACCTGGCAGCAGGCCATGACTGAGCGCAAGGGATACGAGCTGAACTATCCCCTCCAGGCGACGGTTGTGGCGCCACATAACGGGTCGCTTCCCCCTTCCCATTCTTTCGTTGCCGTGGATGGAGACAATGTAGTGCTTACAGCGATCAAGAAGGCGGAAGACGAGGATGCCCTCATCCTGCGCGTATTTGAGTGGGCTGGAAAATCATCACAGATATCCTTCCGTCTGCCTCCCGGCGCAATCTCTGCGAGCGAGGTAAATCTGATGGAACAACCTACAGGCTCGCCGCTCGCGATTCAAGACAACAAAGCCACGCTTCCCATTGGACCGTTCGAGATTCGCAGCATCGCAGTCAAGTATCCTCACAACGCCAGTCCGTTTTGATTACTGGATGCGGCGCAGACGTCTGTTGTCTTTGCAGCGTGTACGGCACCGGAGCCCCTGCGTGCACAAGCAGGTCCTGGTGTTGTTCGTTCCATGAACGAAGCGCGCCGCAGTCGGATTTACCATGGAACAATGACGAAACCGCTTCGTGGGCAGGTTCAAGCGCAAGATCCTCTCCGACGCGGCGGCGTCTCTTTGCTGTTTTTCCTGCTGTTTTTCGCCACGGGATGCAGACAAGCTGTGCCTAAGCAGGCGGCATCAGGCGTAACGAAGACGTTTAAGATCAGGGGCAGGATTGTTGCTGCCGATGCGACTACGAAAGAGATCACGCTTGACCACGAGGCCGTCCCAGGCTTTATGGATGCGATGATCATGCCGTACAAGCTGGCCGACCCGGGCATAATCGGCGAACTGCATGAGGGTGACCGGATCACGGCCGACGTACTTGCCGACCAGATAACGTCGGACCCGCAAGTCGGCTATCGCAACGCACGGCTGGACCATATCGTTGTGGTTGGGCAGGCGAAGCCGGACTATAAACCTGCAGTGCAGTTCCACGTTCCTGCTCCGGGAGACCAGGTCCCTGACTTCAAGCTTTCGAACCAGAGTGGCAAGACCATCCACCTTTCCCAATTCAAAGGCAAGGTGGTGCTGATGACCTTTATCTACACGCGTTGTGCGCTCGCAGACTTCTGCCCACGGATGAGCCAGAACTTCGCAGAGATCGAGAAGGCGTTGGCCGGCGACGCGTCGCTCTATGCGAAGACCCACTTATTGAGCGTCAGCTTCGATCCGACCTACGATACGCCTGCTGTGCTGCGAAGCTATGGCGGTGCCTACACCGGGCAGTACACGCAGGAGAAGTTTGCCCACTGGGACTTTGCCGCGCCGCCCGAGAAGGAGCTTCCGGAGATGACCCGGTTCTTCGACGTCGGCATCACTCCGGGCGAGAGCAAGTCGCTGACCCACTCGCTGTCGACGGTGATCATTGGCAAAGATGGCAGGGTCGTTGCGTGGTATCCAACAAACGACTGGAAGCCGTCGGCCATGCTCGATGCCGTCAGGGCCGCGGCGGGCTGAGCGCTGGTTCGCTGCGCAACGTTATTTACAAGGAGCAGGTTTTGGCAAAAATTACCATGGTGTTTGGAGTTCTCTTAGTCTTTCTTGGCGCAACCGCGTTCATTCTGCTGGGCCACCACCCTCACACGCTGATCCCAGCCGGGTTCGGCGTGCTGCTCGTTGTCCTTGGAGCGTTCGCGAGCACTCCGGTCGCTAAACGGAGGATGCTGTTCATGCATATCGCGGTGACTGTGGGATTGCTCGGATTTCTCGGAACTATCCCCGGTATAGTCGGCATACTCCGCATGGCAGCCGGGCACGTGATCGAGCGGCCCGATGCGGCCAAAGTACAGACCATGATGGGACTGCTTTGCCTGATGTACGTGCTGCTATGCGTCAGGTCGTTTGTGGCCGCGCGAAGGGCGAGGCTTGCCTGACTGTTCCCGCGGAGGACGGCTGCGCCGAATCTGGTACACGCTCTGACGGTGGACGGACCGTCCGAAGCGGCGAACCTGCTCCAGCGTAGAATCTAGAGGTATGGCCCCTTCTATCACTTCCTCGAAGTTTGGATCCAATGGCGTGCCTTCGGGTGACCGGCCGATCCGCGGCGGAACCGGTCGGGCGACGGCGGCGGACCTGACCGCGGCACGTCCCAAGCCAAAGCTGAAGGACGCGCTGCCCGAGGTCTGGAAGCTGATCAAGCCTCGGCTGATGCTGGTCGGCGGCAGCTTCCTGTTGATGATCGTGGCGCGTCTTTGCAGCTTCGCGCTGCCCATCTCCGCTCGCTACCTGATCAATAACGTGATGATCGCCCACAGCCTCAGGATGCTGCCATGGATCATCGGCGGCGTGGCAGCGGCCACGTTTCTACAGGGGCTTTGCTCTTACTCTTTGACGCAGCTGCTTTCGAAGGAAGGCCAAAGACTCATCTCCGAATTGCGCATGCAGGTACAGGAGCATGTCGGTCGCCTTCCCGTCGCCTACTATGACTCCACCCGTACCGGCACCCTTGTGTCGCGCATCATGAACGACGTGGAAGGGGTGCGCAACCTGATTGGCACCGGCCTTCTAGACTTTACAGGCGGCATCCTGACCGCTGTGATCGCGTTCGCCATCCTGATCCGCATTAACCGCGGCATGACGCTGCTCACGTTCTGTATTCTGCTGGTGTTCGCGCTCATTCTCCAGCGGGCCTTCAAGATCATCCGCCCCATCTTCCGCGAGCGCGCCAAGATCAACGCCGAGGTGACCGGCCGCCTCACAGAATCGCTCGGCGGCGTCCGCGTCGTGAAGGGATATCACGCGGAGGCCAGCGAGTCGAAGGTCTTCGCCGCCGGTGTGACACGGCTGCTCAACAACGTCATCAGCTCGCTCACGGCGCAATCGCTGATGACGCTCGCGTCGACGATTGTGCTGGGCGTGGTCGGTGGCCTGATCATGTTTCTGGGTGCGCGCGAGAACGCCGCCGGCCGGCTCGATGTCGGCGGCTACGTCGAGTACACGATGCTGCTCGCTTTTATGATCGCGCCGATCGTGCAGCTGGTGTCGATCGGAACTCAGCTTACCGAGGCGCTTGCGGGGCTCGATCGGACGACCGAAATCATGAGCGAGGCCGAGGAAGACAGCGAGGCCGCCCGCACCAGATCGATCACGACGATCAAAGGCAGTGTGCAGTTTGACCGCGTTACTTTTGAATATGAAAAAGGCAAGCCGGTGCTTCACGGCATCAGCTTCGAGTCCCGTCCGGGGACAGTGACGGCGCTGGTTGGATCTTCTGGTTCAGGGAAGTCGACGATCATCTCGCTCATCTGCGGGTTCCATACCGCAACCGGCGGAGCGATCCTGATTGACGGTATCGACCTGGCAACGCTTCGCTTGAGCAGCTATCGCGAGCAGCTTGGCGTGGTGCTGCAGGAGACTTTTCTCTTCGATGGCACAATACGGGAGAACGTCCTGTTCAGCCGGCCGAATGCGACCGAGCAGCAGATGCTTGATGCATGCCGCATTGCACGGGTCGATGAGTTTGCCGAAAGCTTTCCGGAGGCTTACGACACGATCGTAGGCGAGCGCGGCGTAAAGCTCTCAGGAGGCCAACGGCAGCGTATTTCGATCGCGCGTGCCATTTTGGCAGACCCGCGCATCCTGATCCTGGACGAGGCGACGAGCTCCCTTGACTCTGAGTCGGAGGCAATGATCCAGAACGGACTGAACTTCCTGATGAAGGGCCGCACCACCTTTGTGATCGCTCACCGCCTTTCGACGATCCGGCGTGCGGAGCAGATACTCGTAATCGAGCAGGGAACCATCCTTGAACGCGGTACGCACGAAGAGCTCTACAAGCTGGGCGGCCGATACCACGATCTGTATACCAGGCAGCATGGGTTGGAGTCGAACTTGTTTCTTGCGCCTGGCGAAGGGGACAAGGTCGAAGAGGTGGTCGCGTAGACTCGCCTCATCCAAAAAGCTTTACCGGAACCAGATCGGGCTTGTTCGACGCAGAGCTCAGCCGCTCGTCCTTCTCAGCGAATCTGAGCTTAGTTCGAGCCCAGCCGTACACGCTGCTGAGGCCGCCAGAGTGTGCCCGACGCGAGTAGCACGAGAGCTATCCAGTAGAGGTCGGCGCCAAGCAGATGAACGACCTGCATCCAGATAGGCGCGAGCAGCAGGACATCGCCGATGCCGAGAACGAACTGCAGCGCGAGCAAAGCGGCGACAATCCGCGCCAGGGGCGTGCGCAGGGTCACGGTGCGCAACAGGAGCAGGGAACAGAAGACGCTGATAAGCGCCATCGCCGGGTGCATCCAGCGCATTCGCACAAGCAGCGGAGAGGCGGCGGAGAGATCGGCGGCAAACGCGGTCGTGAGGCTTGAGGAAGGAAAGAGCGTGTCTGCCAGAGCGGCAAGCGAACCCGTCGCGGCCACAAGAAGGGTCGAACCAACAGCAAGAACTGCTGCCGGACGCGAGGCGGGTGGTGCCGTTTCGGTCGCCTTACGAGGTGTAAGAAACCAGGCAATAAGGGCGAGCGAAGCCATAAACAGCATGGTGTTCGTCAGATGTACGGACTGCGCGACAACGCGCCCGGCGGAGACATTGGCTTCCACGTAGTGGCGCAAGACGAGCATGGCCCCAAGCAGGGCCTCTGTGATGAGCAGAAAGCCGGCCCAGAGGACCGCCTTGCGAGCGCGGTGTCCAGCGGGTGTGACGCGGAAGGTAAAGAAGCCGAGTGTCGCGAGGAGTAAGGTGCAGATGCCGGATGTTGAGCGGTGGGTAAACTCGATTAGGGTTGCCAGGCGGGGATGGCGCGGGAAGAAGTCTCCATTGCACAGCGGCCAGTTACTGCCGCAGCCGCCTCCGGACCCAGTTGCGCGCACCACGGCTCCCCAGAGAACGACAAGGATAAAGAAGCCAAGCGTAACCCATGCAAGGCGAGCTACTGCTTTGGTGTCGCGTGCCGGGATGACGACGACCGACGTTGCCATATGCCGATTCTAAGGCTATCGGCGGCGGATAGATACGCGCGCGCTCATGCGATGAAACTGTCCGAATACGGCATTGCGCTACTTTGGTGAACACAAACATGAATCAGCCGGCGGCGAGCTCTTTTGCACGTTGGGTGGCGCGCTTGACTGCCTTAATCAGCGTCACGCGGAGGCCGCCTTCTTCCAGTTCAAGGATGCCATCCACGGTGCAGCCGGCGGGCGTTGTCACAGCGTCTTTCAGCAGGGCGGGGTGGTATCCCGTTTCCAGTACCATGCGTGCCGACCCGTAGGTGGTCTGGGCGGCAAGCAGGGTAGCAACATCGCGCGGAAGCCCGACGTTTACACCGGCTTCCGCCAGCGCTTCAATAATGATGTAGAGGAAAGCGGGTCCGGAGCCGGAGAGGCCGGTCACTGCGTCCATGTGCTTCTCATCGACGATGACGGTCCTGCCGACTGTCTGGAAGATACGCTGCGCGATGGCGATCTGACCTTCGGAGACGAAGCGGCCTGCACAGAGTGCGGTTACGCCAGCAGCCAGCATCGCCGGGGTGTTGGGCATGGCGCGGACCACGGCGATCTCGATACCTGACCCTTCTTCAATCGTCTGCGTCTTGACCGAGGCAGCGAATGAGAGCACCAGTTTCTCCCGGTTGAGCGCAGGTTTGATGGTCTCAATGAGTCCGGGGACCTGGATTGGCTTGACTCCGATCAGAATCACATCCGCGGCCTGCGCGGCCTCGAGATTGTCGGTCATCACCTCAACGCCGAACTGTGCGGAGAGCGCAAGCGCGCGTTCAGAGTGCTGGACTGTAGCGACGATCTGCTCCGGCGCAAACAGGTTGTTCTTCAGAAATGCCTGGAGAAGAATGCCGCCCATCTTGCCCGCGCCCAGCACGGCAACACGAAGACCGGGGAGTGCAGGGGCTGCGACAACAGGCTGAAGGAGTACCTCTTCGCTCATCCGTTCAGGCTACCAGAACGGAGCTAGATGGATGCGACGGGAAGGGTCATCAAATCGTCCACAAGCCCGATCTCCTTCTGAACAAATGGCTCCGCGTAGCGCACACCTGCTAGCAGACCGCAGTGACGAGCCATCGCAAAGGTCCGTTCGCGGATCTCTTCTTCCGGCACAAACAGCGTGCCGCCCTCCGGTTGCGTTGCGTACTGAGATCGGTACGCCATGAGGGACTTAAAACGGGGCTCCATAAACGCCGTTATGTCTACGGCAAAGGTCGGCCGCACATCGGCGTAGAGGCTGGCGTAGAGAATCTTGAACGGACGATGCGGAGCACCGCCATGGCCAGTATTGACTTTCGCGAGGCCGCTTACGAAACAAGCCTCGTAGCCTAGCGTGGCGGTGGTGTAGTGGTCAGGATGGCGGCCTTGCCAGTACGGCAGGATAACGACGCGTGGTCGCAGTCGCCGCAACACTGCAGCAACCTTGAGCCGATTCTCCTGCGTGTTCTGAACGTTGCCGTCGGGCAGGTCAAGTGCCTCTCGACGCTCTACCTTCAGGATGCGGGCGGCCTCAAGCGCTTCAGCCTCACGCTCTGCCGCACTGCCGCGTGTGCCGGACTCGCCTCGCGTCAGGTCGAGAATGCCCGTCGTCCAGCCCTTCGCCTGCATGGCCATCAGGGTGCCGCCGCAGGTCTGTTCCACATCGTCGCGATGGGCGGCTATGGCAAGTATGTCCATGGAGCGAGTGTACTTAGTTTGCTGCGTTGGTCAGAGCATCCATGTAGGCAACGGACAGAGCGGTACCCTGCACCGTGATGTTGCCGTTCGGAATCTCCGACCCGTCCACCGTGTTGAACGCGTGGATTTGCCCACCATACGCGGTGTAGACCTTATTGTAGTTCTGCACCCAGCAGATGCCGGTCAGGCTGCCGTAGTAGTACGGATCCTGGTTTGTGTTCGGATAGCCGACGGTCACCGGTGTTGCGCCCTGGTTCACTGCGGGAACAATCGACGGAGTAAGCGTTCCAAGATCGAACCGCGTCAGGCAGTTGTAGTTGGCGGCCTGCGACGTGTCTCCTTGTGCGAAGAGGTTCTGCCGTACACCGTTTGCACATTGCTGCGACCCGATCCAGAGCGTGTTGTTGTCCGCGAAGAGCATCTGCGAATGGTTCCCATCGGAGATGGAATACGCGGCCGTAATCGCGTTCGTCGCCAGGCTCATGGTTGAAAGATAGCCAGCGAACAGTCCGTTCGGATTGGCTGCGCCTGTAAATTGGCCGTTTGCGCCAACTGCCTTCTGCGATTGACCAGCCAGGTAAAGGGTCGAACCATCGGACAGAACAGCGGTCACGCCGCCTGGAACCGGGATCGTAGCCGTGACGGGGCTGACGGTGGGAGGAGCAGCGGGTATGTTCGTGTTCACGAGCGCAGCTTGCGGAATCAAGCTGATGCTTGCCGTGGTGCCGCCAAGTTCCGGTCCTGAGTTCAGGATGTAGGCGTTGCTGCCGTCCAGTGAAAAGTACGCCCCACTCGGGCGATCGAAGTTGCCCGGAACGGGTACCACGCAGTAAACCGGGACCAGGAGCGGCTGACAGTCGATAGAGCCGATTGCCGCGTTCGCCGCCTGCGTAGTTGGATACTGGTTCGTGTTCAGCTTCACGACGCGATAAAGCGCGTTTGAGTTCCGCGTCATGGCGATGGCAACGGTGTCGCCTTGATTGATGGCGACCTGAAACACATTCGGGAGATTCAGGGGGTATTGGATACCTGCACCCGTGCTGCTGTCGTTGATGACGAGAACGCCAGCCCGCTCTTCGGCTGAAAAGATCCGGGTGAAATCCGGCGAAACAGCAATGGCGCTCGATGTGGAGGGGAAGGATGCAGCGGGACCTGCGGCCGCTTCTGTGCCGTAGTTGACCGAAGTAAGCGACCCGTCCGAGCTGGAATAAACAAGTCCGCGGCTTTGTTCCGGGAAATTGAAGATCTGGACCGGTTGGCCGGCAGAGTAGCCCGAGATGGAGAAGGTGCTCTGGTTGTTTTGGATGGTGCTGCGCAGATCACGCTGGGCGTCCAGAATCTCAAGAAAACCCTGCGTGCCATTCGACGAGACTCCTACCAGGACGCGCTGAAGGAGCTTGCTGGGTGGGATCGGGCGGCCGGCGAAGTTGTTCTGAGGAACTTTGTAGTACACCTTGCAGGCTGTGAGCCCGCATGTCGCCAAAGCCAACAAGAGGCTGCACAGAAGAGCGGAAGGAGAGACACGGAGAAACTGCGATTCCAGCGAACGCGACGAGAGACTTCGATTCTTCAACGTGAACAAACTCCAACCTTCGAGCGCATAGCAACGCAATTCTCTTTCGCCTGAGTATACCAAAGGAAGCAGCGGCAGGCTGCCATCAGACGAGCAGATCCAAGGGCACGCGTACCCTCCCCAAAACACTTTGGAAAGTGGCTTAGGATGGAGGTACATGGTAACGATGGAAAAGGTTGGAGACCTCTTCAGGCCGGCCGTTGGCCTCGGAGCAGGCGGCAAGAGCATGCTCCGGCCGGTGCTGTGCGACGGCGCGATGGGAACGATGTTTTATGGGGGCGGCGTCTTCATCAATCGCTGCTACGACGAGCTGAACGTCTCTCAGCCGGAGATGGTCCGCGGCATACACATGCAGTATCTGCAGGCTGGCGCAGAGATCATCGAGACGAACACCTTCGGTGCGAATGCGGTGCGTCTGGAGCGCTACGGGCTCTCAGACCGTGTACGCGAGTTCAATTTGGCCGGCGTGAGGCTCGCTCGCGAGTGCGTGTCGCAAATCCGCGACAAGCAAGCAGCCGGCGCATTCGTGGCGGGGGCAATCGGTCCGCTCGGTGCCAGGCTGGAGCCGGTTGGAAGGCTCCCGATGGAAGAGGCGTTTAAGGCGTTTCAGCAGCAAATCCAGGCCCTCGCAGAGGGTGGACCCGATGTGGGGGCGGACTTGCTCATCATTGAAACGATGGTGTCGATCCTTGAAACGGAGCAGGCGGTTCGCGCAGCAAAGGCAGTCGCGCCAGAGCTTCCGTTGATCGTGATGATGACGGTCGATGAGAGCGGGAACTGTCTGGACGGGACGACGGCCGAGAACGCCGCGGAGCTGTTGACGAGCTGGGATGTGGATGCGCTGGGATGCAACTGCAGTTCAGGGCCGCAGGTGGTTCTGGGCGCGATTGAGCGGATGCGGTCTGCAACCACGCTGCCGCTGGCGGCGATGCCGAACGCCGGTATGCCCAAGTCTGTCGATGGCCGCAACATCTATCTCACTTCGCCTGAGTATCTGGCGAGCTTTGCCCGCAAATTTGTAAAGGCTGGCGCCACGTTCATCGGTGGATGCTGTGGCACGACGCCTAACCACATCCGCGCGGTGCGGTCTGCGCTTCGCGCGATGGGCGCTCAGGCAGCGGCAGTGCACGTCCAAGATCCTAGCGAGGAGGAAGCAGCCGCGCACAAGGTTGAACCGCCTCCGCTGGGCCAACGCTCGAAGGTCGGAGCGATGATCGCAGCTGGAGAGTTCGTTACGATGGTGGAGATTGTTCCGCCGAAGGGAATTGACTGCCACAAAGAGATTGAAGGCGCTGCAAGCCTGCACCGGCTCGGTGTCGATGCGATCAATGTGCCGGACTCGCCGCGCGCCAGTGCGCGTATGAGCGCGCAAAGCTTGTGCATCCAGATCCAGCAGCAGGTGGGAATCGAAACAGTGCTGCACTACACCTGTCGCGACCGCAACTTGCTCAGCATCCAGGGCGACCTGATTGGCGCGTCTTCAATCGGGTTGAAGAACATTCTTTGCCTTACAGGCGATCCGCCGAAGATGGGCAACTACCCCGACGCTACGGCCGTTTTCGATGTCGACGCGATTGGCCTGGTAAAGATGGTAGGCAAGCTGAATCATGGCCTCGACGTTGGCGGCAACTCGATCGGCGGTTCAACCGGCTTCAGCATCTGCGTCGCGGCGAACCCGGGGGTGCCCGACATCGAGAACGAGATCCGCCGCTTCGCCTTCAAAGTCGAAGCAGGAGCTGAATTTGCCATCACGCAGCCGGTCTTTGACCTGCGGCTGCTGAAGGAGTTCCTGAGGAGAGTTGAAGGCTTCCGCATCCCGATTGTTGCAGGCATATGGCCGCTGACGAGTCTTCGAAACGCGGAATTCATGAAGAATGACTTGAAGGTGAGTATGCCGGACGAGATCATGGCGCGCATGGCTGTGACTGAGAGTCCGGAGGCGGCCCGGGCTGAAGGGCTGCGAATCGCTCAGCAGATGCTGGCTGAGGTCCGTAGCCAGGTGCAGGGCGTGCAGGTGAGCGCGCCCTTTGGCAGATACACGGCAGCGGCGCAAGTGCTCGGATTTACGGATCGAGACTGAGGATGAAATGGCTAAGTTCGAGGACAACCTGAAAGCGCTGGAAAGCGTGGTGGAGCGACTGGAGCACGGCGATCTGTCGCTTGAAGAGTCAGTCAAGCTGTTCGAAGATGGCGTGAAGCTGTCCTCCGCGTGCAAGCGGGAGCTGGATACGGCGGAGGGACGCATCCAGGTGTTGATCGAGCAGGGCAAAGGCCAGCCGCTGGTAGCTGACCTTGAAGTCGAGGAGGATGAGGCGGAGTTTGAGGATTTGGACGAGTAGGTGCTGTGTCCCGGTCAGTTGGGCTACCAAGTAAGATCAGACATGAACTCGATGAATGTGACCAGGACACAGACCATGCTAACGACCGAAGAATTGCTTTCACGCTTCAGGAGCATAGAGGACACCCAAACAGAACGAAAGCAGTCTGCTTCGGACCTGGACCGAATCCGTGAAGCAATATGTGCATTTGCAAATGACTTCGGTTCATCCGCTCGTATCGGTGTACTCTTTATTGGTATTTTGGATAACGGAGAGTGTGCCGGACTTACCATCGATGACGATCTTTTGAAGGGTTTAGCGCAATTGCGCCTGGATGGCAAGATACAACCAATTCCAACCTTGTCGGTTCAGCCCGTCGAACTAGATGGCTGCAACTGCGTCGTTATTCAGGTTTTACCCAGCGATATTCCACCCGTACGAGTGAACGGTGTTTGTTGGATACGAACAGGTTCGAGTCGCGCGAGAGCCACACCCCAAGACGAGAGAATTCTGATCGAGCGGCGACGTACTCGACATGTTTCTTTTGATTCTGAGCCTATTCCTGGATCGAGCGTTTCCGATCTTGACTTGGGTCGATTTATCCAAGAGTACTTGCCTGGCGCAGTTTCGATAAATACAAGACGAGAAAATGGACGGTCGACAGAACACCAGCTAGCCTCGCTGAGGCTGACTACGCCCGAAGGCGTTCCGACTATCGGCGGGTTGTTGTTATTAGGGCTAGACCTTCGTTTTTGGATATCAGGCGCATACATTCAGTTTATTCGGGTGCAAGGCGATCGGCTTACTTCTCCAATTTTAGATCAGCGTGAATGCTCAGGAAGCGTGCCTGACCAACTCATTGCAATCGAAGCCTTGATGGCTAGCCATAATCACCAATCAATGACAATAGCGGATGAAGTCCATGAAGTCGTCGATGAATACCCATTAGAGGCTTTAAAGCAATTAGTACGCAACGGCGTCCTTCATAGACGCTATGACGGAGGAAATGCGCCATTGCGTGTGACATGGTTCTCAGATCGGGTGGAGATTATCAGTCCCGGAGGTGCATTTGGGATACCGCCTACCTGTTTTGGTGAAATTGGATATACAAGTTATCGAAATCCTGTTCTCGCCGAGGGCCTGAAAGCTTTTGGATTCATCGAACGTTTCGGTTTCGGAATTCAAATCGCGAAGCAACTTCTTCAAGAGGGTGGTCACCCTCCTCTTGAACTTAGGTTCCAAGAAGACTTTGCTTTCGTCTGCATAAGGAGGCGCTCTTGAAGGTACTAGCATTCTTCAACAACAAAGGAGGAGTCGGCAAGACGACCCTTGCATACCACTTCGCGAACATGCTTGCGCTTCGAGGAAGAAAAACCCTAGTTCTAGACCTCGACCCGCAGGCTAACCTAACGAGTATGTTTCTCCCTGACACGCGAGTGGAACGAGTTCTTGACGATCCACAAGGAACCGTCTACACAGGTATCCTTCCGGTGATTTCGGGTCAGGGGCCGGTGATCTGTCCTACAATCTTGACAATGAATTCGTCTTTGAGACTTATTGCCGGAGATCTATCTCTGTCGGAAATCGAAGATACGCTTTCCATTGAATGGGCACGCGGTGCGGATTCGAATCCCACAACCTTTCAAAGATCGATTTTGGTAACTACTATCTTCTGGCAGATTATCTTGGCAGCAGGGGGAGAATCGGACGACATTGTTCTCATCGATGTTGGCCCGAATCTCGGAGCGATCAACCGTTTAGCGCTCCTTTGTAGCGACTTCGTTATTGTTCCATTGGCTCCTGATCTGTTTTCGCTGAAGGGACTTTCCAATATGGGGCCAAAAATCAAAGAATGGCAAAGCGACTGGTCTGTGCGAAAAATTAAGGCTGAAAAATTAGGGATGAATGTGCCGCGAGGTGTAATGCAGCCAATCGGTTACGTGCTTTCGCGTTTTTCAATTCGAGCTGATCGTCCTGCAAAAGCGTTCGCTCGCTGGAGCGCAAGAATCCCAGGTCAATTTCGCGAATTGCTAGGTGGGGAACAGGAACAAGCCAACTCGATTGAGACTGATCAATATCGGCTTGCCACAATGAAGGATTATCGCTCTCTTATGCCGATGGCCATGGAAGCCCATAAGCCGATGTTTTCCCTCTCTCCAGCGGATGGCGCAATAGGTGGCCATCAAAAAGCCGTTGAAAACTGCTACGTGGATTACGAGGGCTTAGTGGAAGCTGTCGAAAATCGAATGAATCAAGTTCCGGACTAGCCAAAATCCTTACAGACCTGAGATCAGCAGCTAGCTGAGCTCCTCCAACGAAGACGCGCCGTACTTCAAGTACCACGGGCTGGCGGCCTCGAGCGCCTTGTTGACGTTCTGAATGTTCTCAACGCCCTGGGTCTCGAGCCACTGCCGGAAGGCGTCCACGCCCTGCTTGGCGAAGATCGAGATGCCGTCGTACCAGGTGGCGCGGCCGCAGAGAACACCGTTGAACTTGGTGCCGGATTCACCCGCGAGTTCAAGCGTTTCAATGAAGATGGGGTTGGTTACGCCAGCGGAGAGATAGATGAAGGGCTTGTGGGTCATGCTTTCTGCATCGCGGAAGTGTTGCAGTGCTTCGGCACGGGTATAAGCTTTTTCACCTTTGAAGGCCTTTGTGCCCTCGACGAAGGTCATTTCGACGGGAACTTCCACTTTCAGGACGTCTACGTTGTAACGCGGTTTGCCGAACTCGGCCATGGCGCCAGAGACGACCGATGGCTTCAGCTTGGCATACTCCACCGACTTCTCACCAACGCCGCTTACATCGTAGCCAACGAATTCAAGGAAGAAAGGGATGTCATGAGCGAGGCATTCATCGCCAATGCGCTCGATCCAGGCCTGCTTCAAGTCGTTGATCGAGGACTTTTCGAAAGGCGTGTAATAGAGCAGGATTTTGATGCAGTCGGCCCCGGCTTCCTTAAGGCGGCGGACGCTCCAAAGATCGAGCAGATCGGGAAGGCGACCAGGAGTGTTGGCATCGTAGCCGGTCTTCTCGTAGGCAAGCAGCAGGCCCTTGCCGTTGCGCTGTTTAGCGGCAGGCAGACCGAACTCGGGATCGAGCAGAATAGCGGAGGCGTAGCGGGTAAGCACCTCAGTCACATGAATCTTGAACTGTTCGAGGTCGGTGTGGCTGGCGTCCCCGCCGCGATCTTTCGCAATCGACTTCTGCAATGAGCCGCGCTGGTCCATGGCCGCAGCGGCGATTATTCCTCCCGGTGTGGACACGGCCTTCAGTCCGGCAAGTTTCCCTGGCGTCAGCTTCGACATGCTTTTTCTCCTGGTGCGCTTCTTTGGATGCTTTCTATTCAAGCGGAATTCTACACACTGGTGGCGACTTGGGCGAGAACCGAGGAAGATGGTTTCCCTCTGTTCACAACGGTCGGTTTCCTGTCTACTGTTGAACTATGACTCAGGATCAAGCGAAGCGGCTGGTGGCGAAGCGGGCGGTGGAGTTTGTCGAGGACGGCATGGCCGTCGGGCTGGGGACCGGAACGACTTCGCGGATGTTCATCGAGGAATTAGCTTCGCGTGCGCGTGCCAGTGGGATGAATATTCGCTGTGTGGCCTCGTCGGATGCAAGCGCGGAGCTTGCGAGCTCGCTAGGCTTGCAGGTCACCTCGCTGGCAGAGCTGCCGACGCTTGACGTGTATATCGACGGGGCCGACGAAGTGGGGCCGAGCCTCGCGTTAATCAAGGGCGGCGGCGGCGCGCTGCTGCGGGAAAAGATCGTAGCTTCGTCGGCAAAGCGTTTCATCGTGGTGGTGGACTCGACAAAGGTGGTAGAGAAGTTGGGTCGGTTTCCCCTCCCGGTCGAAGTCATCAAGATGGCGCTGCCGTTGGTGGAGCACCGGCTGGCGGAGCTTGCGCTAAACCCGCAGTTGCGCAGGCATCCGGACGGGAGCATCTACTTTACGGACGAGCAGAACTACATTCTTGACTGCCACGCGGGAGCGATTGAAGAACCTGAAGAGACGGCGGCGGAGATCAGGGGCATTGTGGGCGTCGTCGAGCATGGTTTGTTTCTGGGCATGGCGGAGATGGCACTGATCGCCGGAGACGAGGGTGTTCTGGAGATGAAGGGGTAGGTCGGTTCTGCACGCGTGTCTGGTTATGCGGCGCGAACCGATTTGCTTGCCGCGCGCACACTTGCATCTGGCTCTTGCGGCAAAAAGGTTCGAGAGTTGGGCCGGTGTGAGCAGCGCCGGGATCCTTCGCTGCGCTCAGGATGACAGCAACGATCAATCCGACAACA
>CAZZYQ010000047.1:0-31355 GCA_964658395.1 uncultured Granulicella sp.
TTATGTTCACTTGGTGGTCAAGGGCAAATATCGCGTTGCCCAAGACATCACACACGCGACCGCCTATATCTTCTGCACGCGATGCACTTCCCTGACACCCGGGACCTTGCGCAGATTGAGCACGAGGCGGTTCAGGTGGCGTACGTCGACGGTCTCGACGACGAAATCTACAATGGCATTCCCATCGGGGGTCGGCTTGGAATCGACGGACCGGATGTTGGTGCCGTCGTCGGCGATAATTGCGGTGAATTCTTTGAGGATGCCGGTGCGGTCTTCGCAGAGGACGGTAAGCCGGACGGGGTAGGTTGTGGGCTTGGGTGCGGAAGAATCCTTGGGGTTGGCCGGGGGGGCAGCCCACTCAACCTGGATGCGGCGGTCAGACTCGTAGAGTAGATTCTGGACGTTGGGACAGCTTCTGGCGTGGACCGCGACCCCCTTGCCGCGGGTCACATAGCCGATGATCTCTTCACCACGGATTGGGTTACAACAACGCGCCCGATAGACGAGGAGGTCGTCCTGGCCTTCCACCTGGAGCGACTCCGATCCCCGGCCGAAGAAGACGCGCTTGACGACATCGGACATCTGCCCAATCGCGTTCCCAACCGTGCTGTCGCTTGGCGGCGTATCGGCGGGCAGGGTTGAGCCCGGTTCAAGCTTGTTAAGCACCTGGCGGGTCGAGTATTTGCCGAAGCCGATGGCGGCCAGCAGGTCCGGCTCGGTGCCCATGCCGTATTCGGCGGCGACGCGCTCGTAGTCCGCCGTGCCGTACTTGCTCAAGCCGATCTTGTACTTGCGTGCCTCGCGGTCGAGCAGCTTCTTGCCAATCTCGATGGCGCGTTCGCGCTGGTGCTCGTTGATCCAGTGCTTGATCTTGTTGCGGGCGCGACTGCTCTTGGTGAAGGTGAGCCAGTCGCGGCTGGGTGCGTGGCCGGCGCGGGTCTCGATCTCGACGATGTCGCCGTTGCGCAGCCGGGTCTTCAACGGCACGATGCGATTGTTGACCTTCGCGCCAACCGTGGTGTTGCCTACTTCGGTGTGAATGGCATAGGCGAAATCGATAGGGCTGGCGTCCTTCGGCAGCACGACGACCTTGCCTTTGGGCGTGAAGGTGTAGACCTCCTCCGGGTACAGGTCGATCTTGAGCGTCGACATGAACTCGTTGGGATCGGTCATGTCGCGCTGCCACTCCATCAACTGACGCACCCAGGCCAGGCGAGCCTCGTCCTTCGCCGTAACGGAGTCGGAGGCCTTGTACTTCCAGTGCGCGGCGATGCCCTCTTCGGCGACGCGGTGCATCTCTTCGGTGCGAATCTGGACTTCGAACTGGTGGCCGCCGCCGGGCGCGATCAGCGTCGTATGCAGCGATTGGTAGAGGTTCGGCCGCGGCGTGGCGATGAAGTCCTTGATGCGCCCGGGGACCGGTTGCCAAATGCTGTGCAGCAGGCCAAGCACAGCGTAGCAGTCGCCGACCGTGTCGCAGATGACGCGGATCGCGAGCAGATCGTAGACCTGGCCAATGGGGATCTTCTGCGTGGCAAGCTTCTGCTGGATGGAGAACAGCCGCTTGATGCGCGACTCCACCCGCCCCTTGATGTGACTCTCGTGCAGCTTATCTTCGACCTGCGCAACGATCTTCTGGAGGAACTCTTCGCCCTCGCCGCGCAGCGCTTCCACTTCGCTCGAAAGCTGAGTGTAGGCGAACGGATCGGTGTAGCGGAAGGCCAGGTCCTCAAGCTCGCCGCGCAGTTTGCCCATACCCAGCCGGTGCGCGAGCGGAGCGTAGATGTCGAGCGTCTCCCGCGCAATCTTCTGCTGCTTTTCGGGCTTCAGGTGCTCGAGCGTGCGCATGTTGTGCAGCCGGTCTGCCAGCTTGATGAGGACGACGCGAATGTCCGTGACCATGGCCAGCAGCATTTTGCGGATGTTCTCCGCCTGGTGGTCCTCGCGGTTGGCAAACTTGATCTTGTCGAGCTTGGTGACGCCTTCGACAATGTGCGCCACCTGCTCGCCGAAACGCTTTGCGATCTCCTCTGACGT
Source organism: uncultured Granulicella sp. (assembly GCA_964658395.1). Classification (GTDB taxonomy): domain Bacteria; phylum Acidobacteriota; class Terriglobia; order Terriglobales; family Acidobacteriaceae; genus Edaphobacter. The sequence continues at coordinate 2,038 of CAZZYQ010000047.1, forward strand.
GACATTGGTGTCTTCCACGGCGTCGTGCAGCAAACCCGCGGCAATGGCGGTCGAGTCCATCTTCAGCTCGGCGAGCACCTGTCCCACTTCGAGCGGATGGATGATGTACGGTTCGCCGCTGGCGCGCTTCTGTCCCTCGTGCTGCTGCAGGCAGAACTGCCATGCTTTACGGATGATCTCCAGGTCGTCGCCGGGGCGGTTCTGATGCACGGTGGCGAGCAGGATTTCGAAGTTGCGATCGATCTGGGCAGTGTCGGCTGGGGCTGAACCGGGAAGATGCACCCCCGACTTCTCGTCGTCGTTAATGGCGGTATACGAGACTCTGTTGTCGGCGGCGGCAACCGGGTCCGCTCCGTCTACGCTCGACCCAAGCAAGGCAGCGCCCGCGAATCGATCGCTCGATACGCCGATCGCCTCGGCCTGCTGCTCTCCAGCCTCGGACGAAGCTGGATGAATGGTTGCCATGTCCAATTATAAAGGGTGCTTCCCCACGCCCGGCATGGAGCCGGAGCAGCATACTGGCTCTTGAACTTGTGCAGCTGTCGGGTGGCAGAGCGGTCGCGTCTGTTGATCTACGATTGCGGTATTACGAAAACTAGGACAATTTTTCCCTTGCAATTGAGCAGGCTGTGCGGAACAGTTGTATTTACCGCCGCAAAAGCGTTACTCAAACCCACATTCGAAACAGAACCCACTCCCTCTCTGTCCGAGGCGAGATGAAACTGCATCCTTCGGAGGAAAGTTTTGACCAGACGCATCTACCAACTTGTTGTTCTCTCCCTCCTGTTTTGTGGCACCTGGGCCTTCGCACAGAACGCGAGCACGTCACTCCGGGGGACTGTCACCGATGTATCAGGTGCGGCGATCCCTGGCGCAAGCGTGACAATCAAGAACGCGAGCATCGGAACGGTCGCCGTTACCAGGTCAAATGGGCAGGGCGAGTACGCGTTCCAGCAACTCACTCCCGGCAAATACACCATTACGGCGGAGATGGCTGGATTTGCGAAATATGTAGTTACAGCGGAGCTCCTGGTCGCCCAGCCGGCAACGGTAAACGTGAAGATGGGTGTGACCGCGGAGTCTGTGACGGTAGACGTCTCGGGCACGGCAGCGACGATCAACACGACGGACGCCTCGATTGGCAACGCAATTAATAATCAGACGATCATGGAGCTGCCCAGCGAGGCACGGAATCCTCAGACGCTGCTGGCCTTGCAACCGGGCGTGTTGTACCTCGGCAACACCGATTCGACCGAAAGTCGTAATGGCGTGGTCAGTGGAGCTCGCGCCGATCAGACGAACCTGACCCTGGATGGTGTCGACAACAACGATCAGATCGCGCCTGCCGCGTTCACCGGTGTCCTCCGGACAACACTGGACTCGACGGAAGAGTTTCGCGTAACTACTTCAAACTCGAATGCTGATACTGGACGGTCGTCCGGTGGTCAGGTAAACCTGGTAACGCGTTCCGGAACAAACGAAGTACACGGAGCGCTCTACGATTACAACCGCACCAACTTCGGTGAAGCAAACGACTATTTCAACAAGTTGGGGCAATTGAACTCAGGCTTGCCGAACACTCCGCCGAAGCTGATTTACAACGTCTACGGAGTGCGTCTCGGCGGCCCAATTAAGAAGGACAAGCTCTTCCTGTTCGGCAACTATGAAGGAGAGCGCCAGGTTGAAGGTGTCCCTATAACTCAGACGGTGCCTACGGCTTCCTTCGCTGCCGGAAATCTGAAGTATATCGCCGCCGACGGAAGCACCGTCACTCTCTCTCCGGCGCAAGTCGCCTCGATGGATCCAAACTGCAGCGCGAATGGCACCTGCCCATTAGGGCCGGGAGATGATCCGGCTTCGCTCGCTCTGTTGAAGCAGTATCCCGCGCCGAATGGCGCTACTACCGGGGACGGTCTTAATACCGCGTCCTATTCTTTCTCAAGCCCTGCAACCACGGTGCTGAACAATTACATCACTCGGCTTGATTACAACTTGTCTGAGAAGTACCGCTTCTACGTTCGCGCCAGTATGCAGAACGACCGCAAGGGAGGGCCCGCCGCTTACCCCGGCCAGGGGCCGGCCTACCAGGACACAGACAACTCCAAGGGGATATCAGCCAATTTCACCTGGACGATCAACAGCAGCCTTGTCAACAATCTTCGCTACGGCTATATCAGGCAGAGCATTGCTACCGTTGGCAGCGCGAATGGAAGCTACACCTCGTTCCGCGGCATCAGCCTGCCTAATGGACAGCTTGTAGCAGGCGGGGCTCTCTACCGCAACAACAAAAGCATCGTTCCGACCCATAACTTCATCGACGATCTGACCTGGACCAAGGGGCGGCATACCCTGCAATTTGGGGCGAACTACCGGGGATTCAACTACCAGAACAACACGGACGCATATTCTTACAACTCCGCGACTGCGAACGCCTACTGGATGGCCAACTCCGGCTTTGCAGGGGATGGGGGCAGCTTCGACCCCGCGGCGTTTGGCCTCCCCGCAGTAAACAGCAACTCAACGACCAACTACGACTTCTCTGTCAGTGCGTTGGCTGGATTGACGAACGAAGAAAGTGACAACCTCAATTACGTTCTCTCCAAAGATGGCACAACTGGCACGCTGCTTGGCGTTGGCACCCCTGTGCAACGCAGCTTCGAAACTCACGAACTTGAATATTACGTGCAGGACGCCTTCAAGGTGACTCCCAACCTCACGATCACGGCGGGCCTAAGGCACACCATACTGCAGACTCCATATGAGACGAACGGCCAGCAAGCCCAGCCGACTATTAACATTCACGAATGGTTCAGTAACCGCGCCGCGCAGGCCGCGCAAGGCAACAGCGTTCAACCGACTCTGTCGTTCGCTCCAGCTGGACAGGCGAGAGGCAAAAAGCCTTTCTACCCCATGAACTGGGGCAACGTTGCTCCAAGATTGGCGATAGCGTTTGCTCCCGCCCCTGAAGAGGGCTCATGGATGAACAAGCTTCTGGGCGGAGCAGGCAAGAGTTCCATCCGCGCCGGCGCAGGCATTTACTACGATCACTTCGGTCAAGGTCTGGTTACCAGCTATAGCCAGCACGGGTCCTTCGGCCTGTCGAGCGAACTCACTAATCCCGCGAGTATTCAAACGGCGGATACAACCCCCCGCTTTACCGGTCTGCACAACCTGCCGGGCTTGATTCCTCCGGATGTGCGGTCGTCACCCATAACCTACCCGGTCACACCTTCGAGCGATCCCACGACCTACGGATTCGCCATCACCCAGGGTCTCGACGATCGAATCAAGACGCCCTATTCAGAGGTCTTCAACCTTTCTCTGCAGCGCGAGTTCAAAGGCGGCTTTACACTGGAGGCGGACTACGTCGGGCGTCTCGGCCGACACCTACTGCAGCAGCTTGATATTGCACAGCCACTCGATCTAGTGGATAGCAAGAGCGGGATGGACTACTACACGGCCGCGACGATGCTTTCCAAGCAGGTTGATCAGGGCGCCACAACCGTTGCGGCGATTCCTTACTTCGAAGACCTGTTTCCAGATGCAGCGGGTCTCGACACTGGTATGGACGGAGCTCAAGGCAACTCGGCCACTCAGAACATCTACACGGACCTGTGGCAGTACGTGCGCGGTAACGAAACCGCGGCGCTGAATTACATGGATGAGGGATGCTATCCGGGATGCGGTGGCCAAATAGGCCGCTACTGGCCGCTGCAGTACTCGTCGCTTTACGTGACCTCATCAGACGGCACGAGCAATTACAACGCTCTGCAGATGATCCTGCGGCATCCTATGAGAGCTAATCTTCAGTTCGATCTAAGCTACACCCTATCGAAGTCACTCGATCTTGGCTCGGACAGCGAGGGAAACACAACAGGCTCCGGCTACGCGTACGGGTTCATCATCGATGGGTTCAATCCGCGCAAGAACTACGCGGTGTCGGATTTCGATACCCGGCATCTGCTGACACTGGACTGGGTCGCTAAGCTGCCGGTTGGGGCGGGACAGCGTTACCTAAATAGCTCTAGCCATCTCGTCAATGCATTGATTGGCGGCTGGGATCTCTCAGGCATAATGAGACTCTCAAGCGGCCTGCCCTTCGCTCTAAGTGACGGAGACGGCTGGTCAACGAATTGGGAATACGAGGGGTATCAGGTTCAAACCGGTAAGGTTAATACAAAGAAGAACATCAGGTCGGACGGGACGCCTCTCGCCTTCGACCCTGCTCCTGTTACCGGCATCAACATGCGCGATCCTTATCCCGGTGAGGCAGGTGAGAGAAACTTCTATCGGGGGGACGGCTTCTTCAACGTTGACGCTGGCCTTCATAAAGTCTTCCGGTTGGGTGATCGATACAACTTCGCTGTGGCGGGAGAAGTCTTCAACGTATCAAACAGCGTCCGCTTCGACGTCCATTCGATAGATACCGGATCGACGGACGGCGCCCAGCTTGGGGCTTATAGTTCCACGCTGACCACGTACCGACGCATGCAGTTCTCGGGGCGCTTCGAGTTCTAAGAGGCTTCCTCCCCGGTGTACACACTGATGCCCGGATCGTCCGATTCGGGCATCAGTGTGTGCTGGGAGTAAACTTCTCGCTCAGGAGAACACTTGTCGATGAATGTCGCTGCTTCGTTTCGTTCCTCCCGGGCTACAACCGCTTTACTGGGCCTGCTTTGTGCCGCGCTGCCGCTGCGCCCCTTCGCACAATCACCGCTTCAGGTCAGCGTCCGCCAGGGCGCCCTTCAGGGCAAGCAGGACGGCGCCGTTCGCGCCTTCCTTGGCATTCCCTACGCCGCACCGCCCGAAGGGCCGCTGCGCTGGCGTGAGCCGATGCCTGCCGCGAAGTGGAAAGGCACCCTCCAAGCCACAGCGTTCGGCCCGCACTGCATGCAGGCACCATTCTTTGCAGACATGATCTTTCGCGATCAAGGCCCCAGTGAAGATTGCCTGACCCTGAATATCTGGACTCCAGCGAAGCAGCCGTCTGACAAGCTGCCTGTAATGGTCTGGATCTACGGCGGCGGAAACCAGGGCGGCAGCACCTCCGAGGCACGGCAGGACGGCGCTGTTCTGGCCACCAACGGGGTGGTTGTCGTCACGATGAACTATCGTCTCGGAATCTTCGGCTTCTTCACCCATCTGGCTCTGACCGCTGAGTCGCCGAACAAGGCCTCGGGCAACTATGGCCTGCTCGACCAGACTGCCGCGCTTCGCTGGGTAAAGGAGAACATCGCGGCGTTCGGCGGCGATCCGTCGAACGTGACCCTCTTCGGCGAGAGCGCCGGCTCCTCGGCCGTCAGCACGCACATGGCTTCGCCCCTCGACAAAGGCCTCTTCCAAAAGGCGATCGGAGAGAGCGGCTCCGCCTTTTCCAGCGGCGCGCTCGGTGCGCAGACGCGGTCCGAGATCGAAGCGAAGAACGCCGAGTTCGCGCGGAAGGTGTACCACGTCGACACGCTGGAGCAGCTGCGCGCCATACCCGCCCAGGAGTTGCTCGACCGGGCCACCAAGCCGGCCGGCAGCGCAAATCTTGTGCACTTTGGCCCGGTAGTCGACGGCTATCTTCTGCCGGAGAGCGTTCCTGCGATCTTTGCGGCTGGAAAGCAGAATGACGTTCCTCTGCTCGCTGGATGGAACCATGACGAGGGCGGCGTTCTTACCAAGACGACCGTCGAAAGCTTTCAGAAGTCAGTCCACGAGCGCTTTAGAGAGAACGCCGCGAAGGTGCTCGCGGTTTATCCCGCATCGAACGATGCCGAAGCGATACGGTCCGCCTCCGATCTCGCCGCCGACAGCTTCATCGCCTTCTCCACCTGGAGATGGATGGAGGCGCAGGCGACTACCGGCAAACAGCCAATCTACCGGTTTCGCTTCGACGAAGTTGTTCCCGCAGACCCTTTTCATACTGATGGGAACGCGGCCTACCACTCGGGAGAGATTGCTTATGTATTCGGAAGCCAGGACCTGCTCCGAGACTTCAAGTGGACTCCTGAAGATCGCAACTTGAGCAAACAGATGCAGAAGTACTGGACGAACTTCGCCAGAACGGGCGACCCGAACGGAGATGGGCTGGCTGCCTGGGCACCGTACAAAGCTTCGGACTGGAAGGTGATGTATCTGGGCTCGCAGCCAGCAGTGGAGAGCGACAAAACGCGACAGCGCGACCTTGTGCTGGACAGCATCTCGACCAAGTAGCGCGGGCAGCCGCCGCATTTAGATGACGCGCGCCTCTCTGTTCATCACGCTTGCGGTTCATCGCGCTTGTGAGGCTCGTCGCGCTCAAGCTGCAGTCGCCAAACCCATGAGTCAGTCGCTCATGCGATGCCTCTTGTCTCCAAATCCCGGTTAGCGCGGGTCCGGCGTCATCGTGTAGCCTGAGCTTGGCTGCAGCGCGCTGGATAGTAGCGCCAACCGCGACCTTTATGGCGAAACCGAAGCGCAATGCAGGACCCTATCCGCAATCTGACCGTGACCTGATCCATCGCGTCGAGCGCTCAGCAAACAGCCGGGCTGGGTATAAGCAACTCGTCCGCGAGCTCGGTCTTGGCGGCGGACGCGAGCGGCGGTTGCTGCTGGAACAGCTGACGCGGATCACGGCGCGAGGCGAGCTGGTGAAGATCAACAACGAACAGTGGTCAATCCCACGGGCCGCCCCGGAGAAGACCGCGCGGGCTCCTCGAAACGGGGACGGGCAGCCTCCGCCCGCCGAAAACCGCGCGACGCGCGACCGGCTCGTCGCGGGCAAACTCGATCTGCATCGTGACGGCTACGGCTTTGTGCGGCCAAATGGAAGCACGAACCGCGACGACGATCTCTTCATTCCGCCCAGCGAGATCAACGGCGCGATGCAGGGCGACGAAGTGCTGGTCGATGAAGCTCCCCCGGGGCGCGATGGCAAGCGGTCGGGACGAGTAGCTCGCGTGCTGACACGCAGAAACCCGACCGTCGTGGGAATCTTCCACTACGCGCGGAGCTTTGCGCGGAAGAACTTTGGGGTATGGGACACCGCTCCGCTGGTGCATGGAAACTATGTCACTCCGCTCGACGAGCGCATGACGCAGCCGATCCTGATTCCCGATGGAGCGGAGTTTCCGGCAACACCGCAGCAAACGCCGCACCGCGTGCTGGGTGAAGAGGCGCAGACACAGCAGACGCACTGGCTGGATATCGAGAAAGATGATCCGCTGGAGGGGCTTGCAGTCGATGTCGAAGTGACCGACTTCCCTGCTCCAGGCCGGCCCGCCAAGGGGCGCGTGCTTGAAATACTCGGTCCGCCGGACGCGTTTGGCGTGGATGTAGAGATCGTCATTCGCAAGCACCACCTGCCGCATGTCTTTCCCGCAAACGTCCTTGCCGAAGCGGCTGAGGCCGCTTTGCTTCCCATCACCGAAGAGTCGGGTGCGGGTGCCCCACATCTCGATTCTGAGATGTGGGGGTCGACCGCTCAGGTAAAACGCAGGGACTTTCGCGGTCTCAACATCGTGACCATCGACGGCGAGACGGCGCGAGACTTCGACGATGCCGTGCTGGTCACTCCGTTACCGAAGGGCAACTGGGAGTTGCAGGTGCATATCGCGGACGTCAGCCATTACGTCCGCCCCGGTACAGCACTCGACCTGGAAGCGCGCCTGCGTGGCAACTCCGTCTACTTTCCTGACCGCGCCATTCCCATGCTGCCCAACACGCTCTCAAGCGGCATGTGCAGCCTGCGACCGGATGAAGACCGCCTGGTGTTGAGCTGCCTCATGGAAATAGACGCACGCGGCGAGGTGCTTGGCTATGAGATCTGCGAAGGGATCATCCGTAGCGCGAAGCGGATGACCTACACGCAGATCCAGGCTGTGCTCGACGACGATGCGGCAACGCGCGAGGAGTTCTTCGACCTGGTGCCGGAGTTTGAGCGCATGTACCAGCTTGCGCTGAAGCTGAACGCCAAGCGCAAGCGGCGCGGGTCGATCGACTTCGACCTTCCTGAGCCGGTGATCCTGTTCAACCCGGACGGCAACATGCAGGCGATTGTGCGGTCGGAGCGCGGCTGGTCGCATCGCCTGATCGAAGAGTTCATGCTCTCTGCGAACGAGTGCGTCGCGACGTGGATCGAGTCTCAGATTGTGCCGAGCATCTATCGCGTCCACGAGACACCCGATCCGAAGCGGATCCTCGACTTCGAAGAGACCGCGAGCCAGTTCGGCTACTCGCTGGGATTTTCAAGCCTGCCGGTGAAGCGCATTCAGACGCGCGGCGACCGCCGTAACGTGCGCGCGTCTGGCTCTGGTTCAGGCCGCAAGGCGCAGGTGCATGAGATACCCGAATCAATTCCAGTAACGCCGCAGATGTACCAGAAGCTGACGGCAAAGATCGCGGGGAAACCGGAAGAGCGCATCCTCTCCTACCTGATGCTGCGTTCCCTGAAACAGGCGCGCTACAGCGAGAGAAACGTTGGCCACTTCGCTCTGGCGAGCCCGAGCTACACGCACTTCACCTCGCCGATCCGGCGGTATCCGGACCTGATTGTGCACCGGCTGATCCGCGCGCTGCTTGATACCGGAGCCAACCCACACGGTGATGCAATCCTCAGTGACGCTCCGCAGCCGTGGTCGTCAGAAGCACGCAAGCGGACGATGGAGACGGCCAATCACCAGGCCGCTCAAAACGACGCGATGGCACCGGTCCCTGAAGCCGAACTCGACGCCATTGCCGGCGAGTGCAGCCAGACTGAACGCCGCGCGGCGGACGCGGAGCGCGAACTCATCGAGGGCAAGAAGATCAAGTTCATGCAGGACCGCGTGGGCGAGGACTTCAACGCCATTGTTCTGTCCTGCACCAAGTACGGCTTCTTCGTGGAGCTTGACGACCTGTTTATCGAAGGGCTGGTGCCACTTAGTTCGCTTACGGATGACCGCTACAGCTTTCGCGATACCGACCGGCAGATCTTCGGCAGCCGCAATGGCAAAGTCTTCAAGATGGGAATGCGCGTGCATGTGCTGCTCGACCGGATCGACCGCCAGCAGAGACGGCTGCAATTTGCGCTGCTTCCTTCCGAAGAAGATGTCGCCCTCCGCGCAAGCAGGCCAAAGAAGAAGTCGAAGACGGCGGCAAGCGCAGAAGGCGTAAGGCCGCACTCGAGCCCCAACCGTAGCGGGAAGAAGGGAAAGACTAAGTCGAAAGCGAAGCCGCGCGAGAAGAAGGCCAAAGGCAAGCGCAAGTAGAGTCGGTGCCATGCTCGTCGCATCTTCCGTTTTCGACCGGATGCCTGAACGCCGGGAAGAAGAACCCGCAATATACCGAAGAGATTCAGACTGGCGCACGTAAATGCTATGCAGGTCCCCCTCCAGTCCTACCCGCTTTACTCAAGGATCATCTGGTTCCACAAAGAGAAGTCGGCGCCCAAGGAGAGGTCGATGATATCGCTCAATGAATTCACGACTCCCTGAAGGGCGTTGTCTTTCTTGACGACCGTGCCATCACCCACAGCATGACGGTACGCGCCGAGGTGACTGACAGGCTCGAGAAGATCGCCGGCCCGGATGATACCTGCCGGCGCGCATGATAGAAAGCCTGGACGACGATGCGATCCGCGATATCCTGTATATCGGGATCGGTAGACAATCCGATCCAACGATATACCTAGGACCCATTGCATGAGCTCACGGCCCGACTACCTTCGTTACATCGGATCGGCGACACAGGCTGAGTACGAACGGCATGGGAACTGTCGAGCTCGAACTGAACAGTCAGATCGACTCCGACTTTGTGGAGAGTAGCGAGGACGCCTTCCATTTCACTTCGAGGCTGTACTCTCAGCCGACGGACACTAACCAGCGTCGACCAACTGACGGTCGACGCCACGACTTTTGGCAGCTAGGAGTTTTCGCAATGGCACACATGGTTTTTTGCACCAAGTACAAGGCTGAGATGGAAGGTCTAGACGAGGCCCCGTTCGACTCCGATTTCGGTCAGAAGATCTACAAGAACGTCAGCAAGAAAGCCTGGGGCGAGTGGGTCGAGCGGCAAAAGATGCTCCTCAACGAATACCGGCTGCAGCCATGGACGCGCGAGGCGCAGGAGTTCCTGGTCGAACAGATGAACGAGTTCTTCTTCGGCGAAGGCGGCGCGCTACCTAAAGAGTATGTCGCTCCAACCCATTGATCGGCTGAGTCTGCCGCCCGGTCAACGGCCCCGCGTCGTGTACACTTGCAGTTGTAGCAACCCTGCCGTCTCAGGTGAGAATCGACGACGATTCGAGCTTGATGGACGCGCGCAACAGAAGTCGGGACGTGGCTCAGCCTGGTAGAGCGCACCCTTGGGGTGGGTGAGGTCGCTAGTTCGAATCTAGTCGTCCCGACCATTCTTCCGACCGGCACAAGCATACGAGCGCGAGACAGCTTTCCGCAGCCTGTGACCTGCGGCGATAACGACTGAATGCCTTATCAGCCGCTTTCGACGAAAGCCCGGTACATCTTAAAAGGCTTATCGGCAGCAGAGGCGCCGCAGCGATCAAGGTTCGTCTACTCCGCGCTGCTTATGCTGCGGATGCTTGCCGGAGCAGGGTATCTCCGCCTCTAAGTCTTCTTCACAATAATCATCCGCTCAAAGCAGGAACGCCGCACCCGGAACGCATACGGTTGGTCTGAGCGCGGCGGCAGACAGCTGCCTCTCATACGCTGCCGATCAGCATCACCGGGAAGTAAGAGGTGAACGGCTTTCTCCATACGGTGTTGCACCTACAGCATCCACGGAGAAAGTTCGGGCAAATCATGCTGAGCACTTTGGCTTTTCCGTTCGAATCCTGCAGAACACCGCCGGGAACGGCCTACAGGCTCGCGAACATCCCGGCATCGAGGAAAAGTGAACTGCCGCGTTTAATATCGCCTACCCACTTGAAGGACAGAAGTACAACCGATTCGGGCAATGAGATTCTGCCTGTTCCGCGGATTCATCGAAGCGTAACGCCTCGTATCTATCCTGATTCTCATCGAGTCTTCTGAATTCCGTTGTCCTCTGTTGCGTCCAAGACGCTTCGGATCGCTTCATGTCGGACGGAATCAATTGTCAAAAAGGGATCTGCCGCTCGCAACATTCCACGGGCCACTCCCGGGCCTCAGCAGCTTCTGCGTGAACAGAGCCTCTCTCCATGGCTTGCCACAGCAGAAGATCCACCATGCTCACTGCTGGCACAAGTTTCTATGCTGTCCGGCACCCAGCCGTTTTACTTTGCAAGGAGGCATCATCTTGAACACCTATTTCGCTTGCTCTGTAAGGAATACACGAGGGTCAAACGCTAGGACCTTCGCAGCGCTTGCCGTCCTCCTCACGATCACGCTCTTCGGCCGTGGTCTCGCCGCCCAATCGATCCAGGGCAGTATCGTCGGGACAGTCAAGGACACATCGGGCGCCATCGTTCCCGGCGCGGCAGTCCTGCTAACCAGCCTCGACCAGGGGACGACTCGTAGCACAACTTCAAACGGCTCTGGCGACTTCCAGTTTGCCGACGCCAAGGCTGGTCGGTACAGCATTGTCGTCTCGCTCGCCGGGTTTGAGAAGTGGGCGGCCGACGGCCTCTTTCTCGCTGCGCGCCAGCAGCTCCGCGTCGACGCCAGCCTCGCCGTTGGCAACGTACAGCAGGAGGTCACCGTCTCCGCCGAGGCCATCGGCACGATCAACACCGAAACCCCGGTGGTGAGCGCGGTCTATTCCGCTGCAGAAGCCGCCAATCTGCCGGTAAACACGCGCGCCAGCTCCGGCGGCACAAGTGCTTACAACATTATTGGTACCCTGCCGGGCGTACAGGCAGACCACGGCCAGTTCTCGCTCCAGGGCGGCCTGCCGTTCCAGTCGGAGGTCACGGTGGACGGCATCACCATCAAGAACGCGGGCGGCGGTGACACACCCATCGCTGACGCGTTCCCTTCCACTGAATCTATCTCTGAGATCCGCACTGACGGTGCGCAGAACAACGCCGAGTTCGGTGAGCCCGGCGAGGTCACGATTACCACCAAGGGCGGCACCAATACGATCCATGGCTCGGCCTTCTGGTACTACCAGACTGCGGGATTCGACGCCATCCCTTACTCCTATCCGACCACCACGACGAAGCCGAAGCTGGTGGCGAACACCTATGGCGGCAGCTTTGGCGGTCCGGTCGTCATTCCTCACCTGTACAACGGCCACAACAAGACCTTCATCTTCGGGGCCTATGAAGGCTGGCGGCACCCTTCGCAGACGACCGAGAACTACAAGGTGCCCAGCACGCTCATGAAGCAGGGCGATTTTTCCCGGTATAACTCGGGGACCTTCACCGGGCTCACCAACCCTTTTACCGGTGGAAGCTACGGCACCACACTGCCGTCGATCAACGCCGCCGCACAGAAGCTGCTCTCCTTCTATCCCGACCCCAACATCGGCGATCCAGCCTCATTCACTAACGACGGGAAAGCCAACTACCAGGTAAATAAAGACTCGAGCGGCCACTCCGACCAGTTCGACGTGCGCGGCGATCAGTACATCGGCTCGAACCAGAAGTTTCTGGTATGGGGAAGATTCACCTACAAGAACTATCCGATCAACAGTCCGCAGGTGCTCCTCGTTCCCTCATCGCAGGACACCAACGTGAACAAGGTGCTGAAGCTCAGCGCCAACTACACCATCACGCCAAAGATCATCAACGAGTTCAGCTTCGGCTTCGTACTTTCCAATAGCGGCGCCGACAACAGCCTGAATGGCAAATCGTTTACCGAAGGGCTGGGGCTTAATGGTCTGCAGAATCTTTTTTACAACGGCATTCCGGAGCTTGATTTCGGCAGCGTGCAATCGCTGAACGCAGACCGCTTGAGCAACATCAATAGCTCGAAGACTTATGTCTACGGCGACACGCTCTCCTGGACGGTCGGTCGCCACGACCTGCGCTTCGGCACCGACATCCGGTCGCTGGAGTCGGTCTCCCCTCTAGGCTTCAACGGCTCGGACAATTACGGCACCTTCCAGTACAACACCAAGAAGAGCGCGGGGCTGTTCACCGGCGTCGACTTCGCCGACTTCCTGCTGGGACTTCCGTACCAGACCTTCTATGACGTAGTCAGCGAAGACAACGACGGCAAGAGCAACCACTACGACTTCTTCGGTCAGGACCAGTGGAAGGTGAGCAACCGCCTGACGCTGAGCTATGGCCTGCGCTACGAACTCCACCCCGGCTACTTCGACGCGCATGGGGACATCGGCAACTTTGATCCCAGCGTGGCGAAGTCCGGAGCTGTAATCTATCCTGCCGGTTACGCGAAGATCCTGAACGCGGACTTCCTGGCGAGCGCCAACGCCTGCACTCCCTACGGCAGCACAACCGGTGCCACCATCAACGGCGCACCCTGCATGCCGGTGCTCAGCAACACGCAGGCGGGCTATCCCGACGGACTGAAGAAGTACCCCCACCTGCGGTTCATGCCTCGCTTCGGCTTCGCCTACAAGCCGTTCGAGAACGGAAACACCGTGGTGCGCGGCGGCTTCGGCATTTACAACAACAACCTGCTCGGTTCCAGCTTCTACTCACTCACGGGCACACTGCAGGCGGGCACCACCCAGTACACCAACTCGCTCACCAACGGCACGCCAGCCTACCAGTGGCCCAACATCTATGCTGGCGCAGGCAACGGCGGCGGCACCACCAACTACGGCCAGGACTACTTCGGTACGGCGAACAGCACCAACTGGAAGGACCCGTACACCGAGCAGTGGTCGCTGAGCGTGGACCGCTCGATCGGTCACGGTTCCGCAGTGCGGCTGTCGTACATCGGCTCGGAGACACATCACCTGGTCTACGCTCCGGACGAGAACACGCTGCCCTTCTCGAACACCGTCTCGGCCAACAATCAGCCGCTGAACGCGCGGCTCTTCCCGAACTGGGGCCGCATCAACACTCGCGATACCAGCGCCAATTCCAGCTACCAATCCGCACAGCTTGAGGTCTCTCACCGCTTTCAGAAGGGTCTGCAGTTCGACTCTTCCTACACCTTCGCCAAGGCGCTGGCCGACAACCAGGGACCGGCGGCAAACAGCGGCTTCCAGGGTGAGAACGGCGGCACACGCGCCACCTCGATCCTCGACCGGCGGGCCGACTACGGAAATGTCTTCGGTACCCGCCGCAACCGCTGGAACTCCACCATGGTCTACGATCTGCCTGTGGGTCGCGGCAAACAGTTCGGCTCCTCCATATCGCGGCTCGCCAACCTCGCGATCGGCGGATGGCGCGTCTCGAACATTTTCCTGTGGGAGTCCGGCCCATTTGAGACACCTTACTTCCCGGATGGACAGGGTGACCCATCGGGCACGGGTTCAGGTCTTGATGGAACCGATTCTGGCTTCGATGGCGGGCACCGCAGCCAGTACCCAGACCGCATCGCGGGCGTAAGCATCAAGCCTGCCGGCCGGAACCGTCTGCACTGGGTGAACCCGGCCGCGTTTGGCTGCCCCGGCTACGCGGGCTGGACGCCCGGTACTCCCTGCACCACGGGAAGCGGCTCCGGGCCGGTACCGAACCCGATCGGACGCTTCGGCACTGCAAGTGTCGGTTCCATTGTCGGGCCGGGCACCATCAACCTCTCCTCTGGTCTCAGTAAGGCATTCGCGATCACTGAGCGCGTGAACCTGCGCATCGAGGGTACCTTCACCAACGTCCTCAACCACACCAACCTCGGCGACCCGCAGTTGGACATTAGCAACTCCAATAACAGCGTCTTCGGGCAGATAACTGGTGTCATCGGCTCCGGGCAGCTTGGAGCCAACGACGGTGGCGCCCGCAGCGGGCAGGTCTCCGCTCGGCTGGACTTCTAACCACAAAAGACTGCAACTAAACCAATGGGCCGCGGAGACACCAGTCTCCGCGGCCCATTCTCTTTGTCTCACGTCTCCCGCTGCCTCTGGCCGCCTGTCTACGGACGTGTCGCTGCGATTCGGGCAGCCTGCCGCGCCGCGCGCCTTGCCTCTGCGGCGATCTCCGCGGCATCGTCCATATCCAGCAGCTCTCGTGCCTGCTCGGCGTTCTTCGGGCGCGCGATCCGCGCTCGCTTCGGATCGAAGATCCGCGGGTCTGACGCTACCGCCGTAAACGGCGTCATGTCGGGAGTGACGGTGAACATGTCGCTAAGATCTGGCGCAAGCCGGTCCTCAAGGTTCAGCGGCCCGAGGCCCAGCATCTCATAGGCTGTCTTCAGGATGCTGCCCATGCTCGCGTGGTGGTGCGATACGAGTCCCCGGCGGCTGTACGGGCTTGCAACCAGAAGGACGCTGCGGTGCGCATCCACGTGGTCCACGCCACCCTGCGCGTCGTCTTCACTGACGAAGACCGCGCTGTCCTTCCAAATAGCGCTATGCGAGAGAAAGTCGACGATCCTGCCGAGCGCCAGGTCATTGTCCGCCACGTAAGACCCACGGTCGGGGTAACCGTCGCGAGCGCGCGGGTCGCCCGTATGGTCGCACGGCAGCCGGATGACGATCAGCGACGGAGCATCGCCCCTGCTCAGCACCTCGCTGAAGTCCTTCACAAACTCCTCGTAGCGATACTGGTCCGGGATCCCGAGGTTAAAGGTAGGGAAGTTACGGTCACTCGAGGTGAAGACTGGCGCCGGCACGGGCGCGTTCAGCACCAGCCGCTGGCCTGTCGGAGCGGTGCCATCGATCTCCTGGCTTCCTTCCACCTCCAACCCCTCGCCATAGTTGCGGATCGCGAGTCCGCTGTTGGCGATGTGCTCCCACAGTGTGCCGAACTCCGGTTCATCCTCCGGCATCGGAGCGTCCGAGCCTCCTGTCATGGCGCGTCGTCCGGGAGAGTCGCTGAACGGATCGTCCGTCCGCCGTCCGCCATAGTTGGTGGTCCAGGCGACGTGGAACCACGGCGTCGGGGCAGCGCCCATGATCCAGCGATGGCCATCCGCCGAGACGTCGCTGTCGACAAAGAACTGGTCGCTCGTACCAAAGCGCTCCGCTAGAGCGTGTGCGTTCGGAGTCACGCGGATCGTCTTGTTTTCAGGAGCGCTGCTCAGCCAGCCATGCATGCCCCATCGCGCGAGCTTGGGGTCGCCGTCGGCCCCAGAAAGGTCGCCAAGGATCTCGTCATAGGTCCGGTTCTCACGGACCACCAGGAAGACATGCTTCAGACGCGGGAGCGGCGACTCCGCCGCCGCCGCCAGATTGTTCCGGACCACCGCCGTTGTTGCAGCCTGGAGGCCCGACTCGTCCGCGATCGGCACCACCGAGAGGCTGCCGAACTCCAGTTCGCCAATGTAGTTTCCAGTACCGGTGGGATGAAAAGCGGCACCTCCGTTCGGTCCGCTTCCCTTGCCTTTCGTATTTGCGACGTACAACAAGCTGCCGTCGTCTGAGACCGCGGCCGCGGTCGGGAACCATCCCACGGGCCGGTGGCCAAGCACCTGGCCTGTCGCGGTGTCGACTACCGCAACGGCGTCGATGCCCGCTTCGGTAACGTAAAGGCGCCGCCCGTGCAGGGCGAGCCCTGCCGGCATGACTCCGCGCAGCGGGCGACCCTGCGCATCAAGAAACGACCCCCCGGCAAACGGGGTCAGCGCGATCTCTCCAAGCTGTCTGCTGCCATCGGCGGAGAGCACCGCGACGGCGTCCTCATGCGCCAGCGAGACATACACCCGATCTTCACCGGCGACCACACCCGTCGGCGAGGCCCCGCCCACCGCGGACTTTGCGGCGCTCGCACTGTCTCCGCCAATCCGCTCCCCCAGCCGCCGGCGGGAAAGCAGACGCACCCGGCCCGGATCGGAGACATCGTAGGTCCATACCGAGCTGCCTCGGGGGTCGTTCTCTTCCCCCAGCCCCGGCACCTTGCGGCCTTCCACCATCGCCCCTTCGCGTGCCGCCTGGGAAGGGTAGCCAGCCGGCGGGAAGGCGATGCCAGTCCGGAGCATGTCCTTCTTGTCCACTCCGGCAATGGTCTTGTACTCGAAAAGCCCGGAGTTGGTCACGTACATCCGCGTGCCATCGGGCGAGAGCGCAATCGAGAACGGATTAACCCCGGTGGGCAGGTAAGCCACCCGCTGTCGCGTCTTCGTGTCGATCGCCACCACTCGCCAGTTGCCCTGGTCGAGCACGTACAGGAGCCTTCCGTCTGGGCTAAGCGCGATCGCCGCCGCGAAGCTCTGCGCAAAGCTCTTACCGCCTGTGAGGCCATTCAGTGAGACCCCCCCGGCACGCTTCCAGTCGGCCGTGGAGTAGATGTGGACCGCACCGGTATCGCCAGTCGTTTCGTAAAGCAGCGAGCCGTCGGGCGAGTACACGACGCCGGTATGCACCTGGATCTCGGGGTCGTTCTTGCGTCCCAGCGGCACTCTGCGCGCCGGCGGCACGCTCTTACCTGCTCGGATGTGCGCCGGGTCTTCGACGATGTTCAGCGAGAAAGGCCATCCGATCGAGGGCATCACCAACTGCCTGCCGTCTGGCCGCACCGCGAGAGAGTACGGATATGGGGCCGTCCCGATCCATCCCCCATCGGGAGTGATCAAGCGGCCGTTCGGCAAAGTCGCCGACACGGAAGAGCTGTCCGCAGCCGCTCGCTGATTGGCGTTCGAAACGCTGGCTGGCGGCTGCGCAGAAGACGCAATCGAGCAGCCGAGCAGAAGTAGGAGGAGGATGCCGCGAGTATTGCGAGGGTTTCGTCTTAGAAACGTCATGCGGTGACGATAGCCCATCGCCGGGCCTGAAAGGCTGCAAGGGAGTGAAAATGAACTTGCTGCGGCATACCGCGGATTCCTCATGATCGGTGAAGGAGGTCGATACAGATGAAGAGGTCTGGCGGATGCCGCTCCATTCAAAGATCGTCCAGCAAGTCCGGCCACTTACTCAACTCTCGTCCCGCAAGCCGTACGCTTCGCCCTTTTTACGGACGGAACCTTCTGCTCTCACCACATCCTGTTGCGGAAACACAATGCTGACCGGGCAGAGTTGGTGTCGCCGTTCTCTTTGCCCTTGCATCGCGCTCCCGAAGCAGAGAAGCTAGGGTATCCACCAGAGGGCACTATGAAGAAGATTTCGCGGCGCGAATTTACAACCATGTCGGGTGGCGCCCTTGTAGCAAGCAGCCTTCTCACTTCGCGGCCTGCGGCGTGGGCAAGTCCAGGAGCGGCTTCCATGAGGGCCCCCGTTGCCGCCGACCGGCCTGACGATCTGACGAGCATGACCCTGCTCGAAGCTTCCACCCGCATCCGCAACCGCACGGTCACATCGACGCAGTTGACCAACGCTCTGCTCGCCCGCATTGGCGTCTACGATCCAAAGCTAAATTGCTACGTCACTCTGATGGCGGCCGAGGCCCTGAAGCAGGCCGCGCAGCTGGATGAAGAATCCCGGGCAGGCAAGTTCCGCAGCCCCCTGCACGGCATACCCATCGCTTTGAAGGACAACATCGACACCGCTGGCATCCGGACTACCGCCGCCAGCCCTATGTTCCGGACACGTGTCCCGACTGAGGACGCCGAAGTTGTGACCAGGCTCAGGGCTTCTGGCGCGGTGCTCCTGGGCAAAGTCAATCTGCATGAGTTCGCGCTCGGCTGCACGGGCGATGTCTCCTACTTCGGACCGGCTCGCAACCCCTGGAACCTGGCTCTGATCACCGGCGGTAGCTCCTCCGGTTCAGGTGCTGCCGTCGCCGCAGACCTCTGCTATGGCGCACTCGGAACAGACACCGGCGGCAGCATCCGCGTGCCATCGTCATGGTGCGGCGTTGTCGGGATCAAACCGACTACGGGTCTCGTCTCGATTCGCGGAATTATTCCCTGTCTGGCGTCGCTCGATCATTGCGGACCTATGGCGCGGACCGTAGAGGACGTCGCCCTCATGCTCACCGAACTCGCCGGCTACGACAACCAGGACATCTTCAGTGTTGAAGCGCCAAAGCAGGACTACTTCAAGCTGATGCAACAGCCGGTGTCTGGTTTTCGTCTCGGCGCGCCGGTCGAGTACTACGATCACCTCGAGCCCGAGGTCGCCGAGATCGTCGCCGCCGCCGTCGCCGTTCTGGCCGGGCTGACACGCGGCGTCACCTCGCACGCCCCGCTGCCTGCTATGCCTGAAGGCGAGAACTTCTTCAACGCGATTGGAGACACCGCCGCATATCATGAACCGCTCATCAAGCAGTCCGGGATGAACTACATGCCGCCTACCCTCGGTGACATGAAGTCCATCCTCACTCCTGCCACTGCTTCCGACAGCTCCAATGCCCATCACACTCTGGCCGGGATCCGGCGCCAGATCGATGCTGCCTTTAAGGAGATCGACCTCGTGGTCATGCCGACGACGACAAGCCTGCCCAAGCCGCTGAAAGACTCGCTGAAGGTAGAGATGAGCGACCGCAAACCAACCAAAGCCTACGACTTCTTCGATCCGACCTCAGGCTGCTACAACACCGCTCCATTTGACGTCTACGGAGTTCCAGCCTTGTCCCTTCCATGCGGCTTCTCCCGAGGCGGCCTTCCCGTCGGCCTCATGATCGCCGGCCCGCACTTTTCCGAGGGCAAGGTGCTGGCGCTGGCCTATGCGTTCCAACGGGCAACAGACTGGCATAAGCGCAAGCCTGAGCTAACTCCGGAAACATCGGTCCCGCCTCTTGTCGAAGCGGAAGAAAAACCAAAGCCAGCAAGTTCGTGATGGGGCGCCGCTGTAGCACAAAGCGCGGCACATCCTTCGGCTAGACTTGCTCGATGCACTGGCGTTCGAAACTTGTTCATTCAGAAGCTGCGGCCCCCGGCGGCTTCCGCTCCCTTGCTCCTGCGACGCATCGCGGATCGACCGTTGCCTTCAGTAGGCAGGCGGATGTTGCCGACGACTGGCGGCAGAACGAGCGCGGCTACACATACGGTGTCTTTGGAACGCCGACCACACTGGAACTTGCGGCACGGATCGCGGAACTCGAAGGCGCCCGCCACACCTTTCTTACTCCGGGCGGGCAGGCCGCCATTACGCTGGTCTACCTTGCGTACTGCGGTGCCGGCAGCCATGTCCTGCTGCCTGAGTCCGCCTACCGTCCCAGCAGGCACCTCGCAGAAGGCGTACTAAAGCGTTGCGGCATCACTTTGGAACGCTACGATCCTTTGATCGGGACCGCCATATCCCGGCTGGTCCGCCCCGAGACCACGCTGATCTGGTGCGAGAGCCCCGGCTCTATCACGATGGAGGTGCAGGATGTGCCCGCCATCCTGGCGGCGGCGCACGAACGAGGCGTTCCTGTAGCGCTGGACAACACCTACGCGGCGGGCGTGCTGTTTGACGCTTTCTCGTTCGGCGTGGACGTCAGCATCCAGGCCTTGACCAAGTATGTGGGAGGACACAGCGACCTGCTGCTGGGATCGGTTTCGGTGAGAACCGCAGACGCCTATTCGCGCCTTGGCGAGACCCATGGCCAGTTGGGGATGGCAGTGTCGCCGGACGATTGCAGCCTCGCCATGCGCGGTCTCCAGACGCTTGGTGTCCGGCTGGAAGCGCTCGAGCGATCGACACTGGCCGTAGCGGCATGGCTTGCCGAGCGGGAGGAGATCGACAGAGTGCTGCATCCTGCCTTTCCGTCGTGCCCTGGACATGAGTTCTGGCGGCGAGACTTTACAGGATCGGCAAGCGTCTTTTCCGTTCTCTTTCATCCGCGGTTTACACCTGAACAGGTCCATGCGTTTGTCGATGGACTGAAGCTATTCAAGATCGGCTGGAGCTGGGGCGGAGTCACCAGCCTGGTCATGGCGTATCCAGAACTCGACCGCCTGGAAGAGAAGTACCATGGCAGGATCGTCCGGCTAAACATCGGACTTGAAGATACCGGCGACTTGCTGGCCGATCTGTCGGCCAGTCTTGCGGCCATCCGCTCGTCGACGGAGTCGATCCAGAAGGCACTCTGAACGCGGGACAAAGCATTGTTCTCACCAGGCAAAGTAGAAACCATCTCGCTCCACCAGGGCCACCGCAGTCCCGAACAACTCGCCCAATCGCTGTGCCGTAAGCAGCTCGGTCTTTGCTCCGTCCGCTACGATCCGGCCTTCCTGCATCATCAGCACACGTTGTATCTCCGGCAGTATGTCCGCGATATGATGCGTGATCAGCATGATCCCCGTACCCTGCTGCGCCAGGCCGCCCAGCAGATCGCGCAGATCTTTCTGTGCTGAAAGATCGAGCGCGTTGGAAGGCTCGTCGAGCAGCAGCATGTCGGCGGACCCCACCAGCGCGCGCCCAATCATGATCCGGCGCTGCTGTCCCGCCGACATGTGGCCCACCACCTTGTCTGCCAGTGCAACAGAACCAATCCGCTTCAACACCTCTGCGGAACGGTCTCGCATCTCATCCGAGACCATCAAGTTCGGCCAAAGCGTCGAGCTGGAGAAGAACCCCGTCAGCACGGCATCGAAACCGGTGATGCCCAGGGTTGGTTTGCCGGGCAACTCTGCTGAGACCACACCCAGCTTCTTCTTCAACTCCGTAAGGTCCCATCGCTCGCGACCGAAGATCCTCACCCTCGTTTGAGGGTTGGGCAACGGGTAGCACTCGCAGGTGATCGTCTTGATGAGCGTAGACTTGCCGCATCCGTTCGGTCCAAGGATGGCAATGTGTTCGCCCTGACGAACCAGGAGGTTGATATCGTGCAGCACAACGGCGTCGCCGCGAGCGACATGTACATGCTCCAGTAAAAGAAACGCTTCTGAGTCAGCGCCCGCCATCTCAACAGGATATCGTCAACGCATGTTGCGTAGAACCGAGCCGACTATCCCGCCGACCACGCCTTCTTCGACATTCTCCGCTCTTCGCGCGGGCATGTACTCCATCAACTGATGGGCCAGCCGTGAGATCGGCAGGGTCTGCAGCCACACTCTTCCCGGCCCGGTCAGCGCGGCGAGAAAGACACCATCGCCACCGAAGATCATGTTCCTGATTCCGGGAATGCGTGCGATCTGAAAGTTCACGCTCGATTGGAATGCGCCCACATGCCCGGGATGCACCCGCAGCGTCTCTCCCGCGCGAAGGTCCTTGGTGACAACCTCGCCAGAAAGCTCCAGCCACGCCATCCCGCTGCCGCTGATCTTCTGCAGCAGAAATCCGTCACCGCCGAAGATGCCTGCGCCAAGCGACTGCTGAAAGCCGACGCCCAACTCGACCGCTGCGGTTGCACAAAGAAATCCATGCCGATGGATGAGGTACTCCAGTCCCGGTGCGACCTGTACCGGAACGATATGTCCCGGCACTCGGGTCGCGAAGGCCACCTCACCGGGAGCACCAATCGCCCTGTACTCAGTCATGAAGAGCGACCCGCCGCCGGCTACGCGTTTGATCGCTCCGAAGAAGCCGCCGCCGCCCGCCATCTGCGTATGCGTCGTCATCTGGATCGTCTGTGTCATCCAGGAAAGCTCACCTGCCTCGGAGATGATGGCGTCGTTTGCTCCAAGGGCGAACTCGAGGACAGGCATTGTGGTTCCAACGATGCGGTGTTCCATTGTGTCTCCAGAGAATGCTTGCGAAACTATATCAAGCAGAGTGAACGCGGCGCATACTAAATAAGTTCCCTTCGCGGCTTCGCCAGACCGACCCGGAGGAGCACTTCAAGAATCCGTGCGCCGGCCTTGAGTGATGCACGAAAGTCTCCCGACACCTTCGAAACGCCTCCGATCCGGTTGCGGTAATCGACAGGGATCTCGACGATGCGGAGCTTGTACTGTGCGGCCTTGATCTGCATCTCCAGGTTCCAGCCATAGGTAAGCTCGGACATATGGAGCTGCTCCAGTGACGATCTTCGGATCGCCCGGAAGGCACACATGTCGGTGTAGCTCACTCCCTGGAAGATGCGCAGCAAAAATCCTACAAGACGCGCGGCGAAGAGCTGTGAAGCCAGCATGGAGCCTGGTTCCCGATTTCCGCGCAATCTTGAGCCAATTACAAAGTCGGCTTTGTCCGCCTCGATCGGCGCGATCAACTGCGGCAAACCGGCAATAATGTCCGCGCCATCGCCATCCATATACACCAGCGTGTCCGACGTGGACATGGCCGCCTTCGAGCCAGTCAGACAGGCAGCGCCGTAGCCGCGCGGGCTCGTAATCACACGTGCACCCGCTGCCGCAGCGATGGACGCCGTCGCATCGGTCGATCCGTTATCGACCACGATGCATTCGGCAATTAGATGCCAAGGCATCTCCGCGACAACTTGACCAATCGACTCAGCTTCGTTCAGGGCGGGAATAATGACGGAGACAGGCATGTCTACAGGTCTCTGCCGCCAGCGGCTCGAACAAGGTAGTGTCGATGTACCGGCCATCTGCGAAAGACAAAGTCAACCATCGCGGCGCAGACCGTAGCTGCATAAAGATACTTGTTCAGCAGGAACATCTTCGGTCCTGGGTCTGCAAGCTCGGTGGTATACCCGTAGAAAAAGCCCATGACATAGACAAGAATAGCGAGGTTTGGAGTCAGCGTAAGAAACGGAACCAGCCAGATGACGTACCACGCGTAGTGAGGAGAGAACAGGAACATCAACGCCGCCGCGAACCCTAGGGCAGGACGAAGAAACAAAGACCGGTCACTTCCCTCCTCAGCAGCCAGCTTCAGAGTCCACGCTGTGAGTGCTGCAAAGACGAGCACAACGCACAGGTAGAAGGCCGCAGTGGGAAGCTTACCGAAACCCGGAACTCTCTGTACGAGTTCCAACAGAAAATACCGCGCTCCCGTCTTCAAACCCTCTTCCTCGACATAGCCACCCAGGAATCCGAACACAAGCATCCCTACGGACGAGTATGCCGCGTAGCCAAGCACAATCAGCGAAAAAGCCGTCGAAGGCATCTTCCAGTCCCAGCCGCGCAGGCTGAACCTGGCGCCGGGCTTGAGTGGCTTGCTCCGCATCATCAATGCGGGCAACAACACGATTGGGTAGAGCTTGGTCAGTACGGCAAGTCCCAGAAAGAGCCCCGTCAACACTGCCTTCCGCCTGTACCGGAATAGCAGCGCAAGGGTAATGAAGGCCATCGCCACCGAATCCAGGTGTCCAGAACCCGCAATCTCCCAGATCAACACCGGGCACCATGCATAGAGCAGCGACTGCTCGCGGCGTAGGCCCAGGTGCTTCAGAAGCTTAACCAGGCCGGTCATGGTCACTGCTTCAAACAGCACCATCGCGGTCTTCATAAAGACCACGGTAGGGCTGATTGCCGTAATCAGGTAGAAGATCGCCTGCGCCGCGGGCGGATAGATGGTCCGGGCGTAGTCGCGGCGGTTGATATTGTCGAAGACGTCCTGGTTCGGTGCGCGCAGAAAGCTCAACGCAGGATCCCCGGGAACGTAGCGATACGGGTTGATATGCGCATGCTGCACGATACCGTCCCAAACATAGCGGTACACGTCGGAAGAAAGAAACGGGTCCGGATAGATGGCGATTAGCCGGGTCAGGATCGCTACGGCGAGGATGATGGGAAACGTGAAGCGATCGACCGGACTCGTCAACACCAGCACAACTGCGGCGATGTAGAACACGACGGAGTAGCCGGATACACCTGAAAACCCGATCGTGTAGTGGTCATATTCACTGATAAGTTGCCGGGCGAGCACGAGCATCCCGGCGCCGATCAGCACTAGGGCAGCATTCGTCTGCCACGCTCGAGCAGTGTGCCACGGAACGCGTTTTATCATTCGGTCTGCGCGCCCGCATTTCGATATTCGAGCAGGAAGTCGCGTGTGGCGTGCGCAGCATAGCCTGGCAGGGTTGCGAAGGCCGGTGGTTTCGACGCCGTAAGCTCGTCCACCAGGATCGCCAGCGTCTCCGCATCGTCTACGTCGTACCAGAGCGGCAGCAGGACCACCTCGATACCTGCCGCGCGCACGCGTTCCATCGTCTCCGCCAGCACCGTTCCGGTGCTCCAGGTGATGTTTCTGAACGGCTCGGGATGCGCCTTTTTGAGCCCGATGAGATAGTAGCCGCCGTCATGCGACGGTCCGAGAACGATCCTGTATCCGGGTCGGGCAAGCTCCGCGACAGCCGCTTCGAAGGCCGCCGCTGGCACGGTAGGCGAATCAGAGTCAATCAGACAGACTGACCCGAAGCCACAGGCGAGAATGTCCTCCGCAGCCGCCAGCAGCCGCTCTCCAAAGAGATCTCCTCGCTGCGGGATCAGGCGGAAAGACTCCGGCAATAGGCCGTCGAAGGCGCTTTCATCGCCGACGGGCGTATAGCAGACCAGCCCGGCCGCGCTGCCCGCCTGTGACACAGCCGCAAGATTTGCGGCGGTATCGCGCAGGAAGCACATGTTCAGCGCGGCGGTTTGCTCCAGCGTGAGCGGAGGTGCCAGCCGCGTCTTCACCTTGCCGGCGCGCGGGGCCTTCGCCATGATCGCAAGCGCGCACTGGTCGTTTCGATCAGGCGAGTGGTCCTCTCGATTGAGGATGGGATATCGCGTCGTCATGGCTGTGGAACGTCTTCCAAGCCCTTCTCACAAACAGCATATTGGTACCAGTTATCGAACTTTATCTCGACCGACGACCAGGGCTGCGAGCGGATGAGACCGGCGAAATCCGGACGGGACATCACCTCGGCCTGCCGCGGCTCGCGGTAGCCACCGGCGGGCGTATACGGAAACTTGGAGAGGACCCACATACAGCTGAGCGGGATACGTGTCCGAAAGCCGGAGGTCGGTTCCGCGATAAAACATCGGCCACCGGGACGCAGCACCCGGAATACTTCCTTCACAACGGCTTCGCGATCAGGGACGATAAGGAAGAGACGGGAGACTACGACTGCATCGACATGGCACAGGCTGGTGGGCAGAGCGTGGGCGTCACCCTTGCGGAAGTCGCAGTTGAGCAGACGCCGCCGGGAAGCCCGGCGCTTGGCCCGTAGAAGCAGGTTCTCGGAAAGGTCGACACCGGTGGTCTGAAGCTGCGGAAACTCATCGGCAAGCCGACAGGAGTAAAACCCGGGGCCGCAGCCTACCTCCAGCAGATGGGTGCCCGGCGCAGGGCCCGCGGCAGGAAACAAGGATGCGGCGATCTCAGGCGTGTGGTCGCGGAACAGATACTCGCGGCAGAGCGCGTAGAACCACGAACATCGCTCAAACAGGCTCTCAGGCGGATGGACGAGGGTGTTGCCGGGCAGCTCACAGTTGCTTGAATCCATTCGGGGATGGCCTGTCTCGATTCAGTAGGTCGGTCTTACACTTTTCGCGTGCGTACGAAACAGGCCGTCTTCGCCCGTTTCGTTCCTGATTGTAGACGGTGTTGGGGTCGGAATGTAAGTCACTGGTCGTCGTCGGAAGGAGACTAAATCCAGCCTCCGTCAACAACATAGCTCTGGCTTGTAATGGCGGAGCTATCATCCGCTGCGAGGAAGAGAACCAGGCGGGCGACCTCCTCCGGGACGAGAATCCGTTTCAGCGACTGCCCTGCCAGTATCTCGGCCTTGTACTCATCCGTGTACCAGAGCCGCTTCTGGCGTTCGGTCTGAATAGCTCCTGGCATGACACAGTTGACGCGGACGTTGTCTTCGCCCACCTCGCGCGCAAGCGTTCGGGTCATCCCCACGATCGCTGCTTTGGCTGTCACGTACACCGGCAGTCTCGTCGACGGGATGACCCACCCAATGGAACTCATGTTGATGATCGAACCCCGACCGGCGCGGCGCATCATGGGGAGCACAGCCTGGCACATGAAGAACTGGTGCTTCAGGTTCACGGCGATCGACCGGTCCCAACTCTCCGGGGTCACCGATTCGATTGCATGGCGTGTGTCGTCTCCAGCATTGTTGACCAGCACATCGACACCGCCAAAGTCCGCTACGATGCGCGACGTAGTCGCCTGCAGGGCATTGATGTCTGCGAGGTCGCAGGGGTGAAACACAGGCGCAACCTGGGCATCCGCCGTAAGCCGCTGCACCAGCCCCGCACCCGCGTCCACTTGAAGGTCGAGGAAGGCGACCCGTGCGCCCTGGGCCACGAAGGCCTTGACGATGGATTCGCCGATTCCGCTTGCTCCGCCGGTAACGATGACCGCGCGATCGCGCAAGCTTGGATAGATAGCGAAGTTGGCGGCGTTATCAGCCATAAAGGTCCTTATTCAGTGCGATTCGCGCGTGACCGTCGTTCCGCGGCAGCCGACGAGAAAGTCGAAATCAGCACCTTCAGAGGCCTGCAGGACGTGCTCGACGTATAGCTGCGCGTAGCCGCCCCTGATGAGGGGCAGTTGCGGCTTCCACTGCTTGCGGCGTGCGGCGAGTTCCGTCTCCGAAACATCGAGGTGCAATCGGCGGTCTTCCACATCGAGTTCGATAAAATCGCCCTCGCGGACAAGTGCAAGCGGGCCTCCCGCAGCCGCCTCAGGACAGATATGCAAGACGACCGTTCCATACGCCGTGCCGCTCATGCGGGCGTCTGAGATCCGCACCATATCGGTGATTCCTTGTGCGAGCAGCTTTGCAGGCAGACCCATGTTGCCCACCTCCGCCATACCGGGATAACCCCGGGGACCGCAGTTTTGCAACACCATGACGCAGCTCTCGTCGATGTCGAGCGTTGGGTCGAGAATGCGCTGATGGTAGTCCTCGATGCTCGAAAACACGACCGCGCGGCCGCGATGCTTCATAAGGTGCGGCGAGGCGGCAGATGGCTTCAGAACCGCTCCGTCGGGAGCTAAATTACCCCGGAGTACGGCCACCCCGCCGTGTTCAACCAGCGGGTTCGACAGGGGCCGGATCACTTCTTCATTCCAGTTCACTGCGTCGCCGCAGTTCTCGGCGATTGACTTACCCGTGACCGTAAGCGCGCGGCCATGAAACAAATCATGGTCAGCCAGCATCTTGACCACAGCCGGTAGACCTCCGGCATAGTAGAAATCCTCCATCAGGAAACGTCCTGACGGCTTCAAATTGACAATCGTAGGAACGTCGCGGCCGAGCCTGTCCCAGTCATCAAGCGTAAGCGGCACGCCGATGCGGCCGGCCATGGCGAGCAGATGGATGACCGCGTTGGTTGAGCCGCCGAGCGCGCCGTTGACCCGGATGGCGTTCTCGAAAGCTTCACGTACAAGGACCTTCGAGAGCGTCAGGTCTTCCCGCACCATCTCCACGATCCTTCGTCCCGAACGATGTGCAAGCACGTTGCGGCGCGAATCGACTGCCGGGATTGCTGAGTTGTGGGGCAGCGAGAGTCCAAGCGCCTCGGCCATCGCGGCCATCGTGGAGGCCGTCCCCATAGTCATGCAGTGCCCGGCCGAACGGGACATGCAGGACTCCGCCTCGCTGAACTCTGCGTGCGACATCTTGCCAGTCTTCAAGTCTTCGCTGAAGCGCCACAGGTCGGTTCCCGAGCCGATGTCCTCGCCATGGAACTTTCCGTTGAGCATCGGGCCGCCCGAGACCACGATCGCCGGGATGTCGCAGCTGGCCGCGCCCATGACCAGCGCGGGCGTGGTCTTGTCGCAGCCGCACATCAGCACGACGCCGTCGACCGGGTTGCCGCGAATGCTCTCCTCCACGTCCATACTGGCCAGGTTGCGGAAGAGCATCGCAGTGGGCCGCAGGTTGGATTCGCCGAGCGACATCACCGGGAACTCGAGCGGAAGACCTCCTGCCTCCCAGATGCCGCGTTTCACCCGCTCCGCAAGTCCGCGAAGATGGGCGTTGCAGGGTGTCAACTCCGACCAGGTGTTGCAGATGCCGATGACTGGACGTCCGTCGAACACGTCCGCGGGCAGACCCTGGTTCTTCATCCAGCTGCGATGGATGA
This sequence comes from uncultured Granulicella sp., assembly GCA_964658395.1. Classification (GTDB taxonomy): domain Bacteria; phylum Acidobacteriota; class Terriglobia; order Terriglobales; family Acidobacteriaceae; genus Edaphobacter. The sequence continues at coordinate 30,783 of CAZZYQ010000047.1, forward strand.
AGCCGTCCTTGTCGGTTCGGCCGAACCAGTCTGCAGACCGAAGCTTTTTCTGTTCCATAGACACGTTCGACACGTTCGAGAACTCCAGCGCCACCCAGGCTGCGATCCCGGCGATTGCACTTCAGGGCAGCAGGCGATCACTGCGCCTTATACTCGTCCAACAGATTGTAGCTTGGGTGAGTACTGGCCATGAGCACAGATACGCGGGTGGAAATGATCGCTGATTACGCCTGCACTACCGGCGAGAACCCTCTCTGGCACCCGGTAGAGCAGGCGCTTTATTGGACGGACATACCTGCGGGCCGCATCTTCCGTTATTCTCCGGTCACCGGCGAGCACGAGCAGATTTACAGCGGACGCCCAGTTGGAGGCTTTACCTTCCGCGCGGACGGCGGTCTCCTGCTCTTTATGGACCGCGGAACCATCGCGCACTTCGACGGCGGGACAGTGTCAGAACTTCTTGCAGGCATCCCGGCTGAGGAGTGTTCCCGCTTCAATGACGTGATCGCCGATCCAGCCGGCCGCGTCTTCTGCGGAACCATGTCGTCGGAGCGCAGCAAAGGCCGGCTTTAT
>CAZZYQ010000048.1:0-26546 GCA_964658395.1 uncultured Granulicella sp.
CAGCTCATCTGGCACAGCTCATCCACATCGAGGCCCACGGCACCGCCGCCAGCTCGGCGATCCGATCCAGCTGGGCGCCCCCACATAAGTCATCCGGCCCAGCGCATCACACCCAACATATTCCGGGTTCGCAAAGTGGTTCCTGCAAGTCCCGACGCCGATGGGAGGCATAGTGGAGTGAGGAGTCTGGCGGGCTCGAACGAACCTGGGGCGACCCAAACGGGAGCCTGGTCGTGATTCTTCTTAGCTATCGCGTAACTATTCCCCTAAAGTCGCGTCTGCATAGATGGGCGGCGTGCGCCTGTGAAGGACACGTCAGCCGCTTTGCGGAGGACGACATGCAGCAACGATTCAACAACTCACTGAAACTTGGCCTCGTACTAGCAGCCGTGACTTTTACCGGCGTTGCGGCGGCGCAGAAAGGCCTTTCCGACGCGCAGGTTGAGGCAAATGTACTTCGAGCGCTAGCTGGTTCTCCCCAGCTTGCGACGCAATCGATCAAGACGACGACCGTCTACGGAACAGTAACCCTGAGCGGCAGCGTTACGGACGAGACTTCGAGAACCCTGGCGGAGACTCTGGCGTCGAAGGCTCCCGGGGTGCAAAAAGTCGTCGATGAACTGACGCTTGGCGACTCCAGTTCCAATCCTGCGGGCAATGGTAGCGTGGCAAACGCGCCGGAGTCCGCTCAGTCCGCCCTACAGGATCAGGGCCAGAACAACGGTTCCAATCCGCAACTGCAGTCCGACGGCACCATCGCGCCTTCCAACGGGGATCAACAATCGGCCACGGAGCAGGCATCTGGGCCTCAGCAGCCTTACTCGAATGAACAGGGCCGGCAGCAGTCTCCACAACAAGCACAGTACCCCAACGGACAGGGATCACAGGGATACCCGCAGGGACAGCAATACCCGAACGACGGCAGTACACAGAACGGTGCTGGAGCGCCACCCGTTTACCGCCGGCCGTACAACTCCGCACCACCGCCAAACTATGGCTACGGCCAGCAGGCGCCAAACCAGCCTTATGGCTACGGGCAGCCTGCGCCACCTCCTTATGGGGCCCAGGAAGCCGGAAAGCCGGTCACCGTACCGGCAGGCTCATTGATCCGTATGCGGATCAATGAAGGCTTGAGCAGCAAACGCGTTCAGCCCGGAACGGTCTTCGATGGCACCGTGCTTAACGACGTCATCGCAGATGGCGAGGTCGCTATCCCCCGTGGTGCTTCGGTTCAAGGGACGATCGTCGAATCGAAGGACTCCGGTGCCGTAAGCGGTCGCGGCCAGCTCGCTCTGCAGCTGACCTCCGTAAACCTGGCGGGGAGAACATATCCCATTACCTCGGACCTGTGGACGCATGACGGGCGTGATAACACCGGTCGCACAGTGAGCAATGCGGTGGGTCTGGGTGCCTTCGGAGCCGTCCTCGGGGCGGTTGCCGGCGGCGGCCCCGGTGCCGCGCTTGGCGCGGTTGCAGGCGGAGTGGCCGGCGTCGGCGTCTCCGCGGCGCAGGGCCGCGGCCAGGTGGTGATACCGGCAGAAGCGATCCTCAGCTTCCACCTCACTCAGCCGGCTCCGGTCACCACCGTCTCGCAGGCTGAGATGGACCGCCTTGGATACGGTGTACAGCAAACTCGCATGGCGAGGAGGCCTCCGCCTCCGCCCCCTGGATACTACGGCAGGCCCGCCTACTATCCCTACGCCTACTGAGCACAACCTGCGGCCCTGACCAATGCCCGGTGTTGGTCGGGGCGCAACCTGCGCGTAATCCGCCTGATTTATACTCTAGGCTTGCCATGCAGCGAGCGGGTTTGGTGCAGCCGTAAGCCCTCCGCCGCGCAAATTCCGGGTACACGCTTTGCTCTACAGCGGCGAAGCGCGCGAAGTGAAGGTCGTTAGCCAAGCATGATTCGCATTCTTCAGCAGGACAATAAAGCAACCAAGATCATCTTCGCCGTCATCATTGGCGCCGCCTGCCTCTCCATGGTGGCCTATCTTATTCCGGGAATCGGCGATAACTCCGCCTCCGCCGCAAGCAGTGGTGTGTATGCGACGGTGCGCGATCCCGGCTTCCTGGGTAAGTTCAACCCAGACACTACTCCCATCAAGACCGTCGAAGTGAGCCAGATGGCGCAGCAACAGTTGCAGCAGCAGCGTCTGCCTGACTTCCTGTTGCCGTACATGATGAGCCGTGCGGGTCAGATGTTGGTGCAGCGCGCCATCCTCAAGCGTGAGGCCGACCGGCTCCATCTGGAAGTAAGCGACGCCGATCTTGCGCGCGAATTGCAGACTGGCAACTTCGCCCGCTACATCTTTCCGAACGGCCAGTACATCGGTGACGAGAAGTACATCAACTTCGTACAGACGTACTTTCAATTGAGCCGCAGCGACTTTGAGTCGCAGGTCAAAAACGACATGGAGTTGAATCGGCTGCAGGCCCTGGTTACTGGTGGGGTCTCTGTATCCGACAGCGCTGTACGTGACGCCGTCCGAACGCAGGGGACGAAGGTGAAGTTCGACTATGCTGTCGTCTCTGCCGACGACATTCGAAAGACCATCAATCCCACTGACGCCGAACTACAGACTTACTTCAAGGCCAACGCGGCAAAGTATGCGTCCGCCATCCCCGAAACGCGCAAGATCCAGTATGTAAGCTTCGACGCCTCTAACCTTCCTGGCGGCAAGCCTGCGGTCAGCGACGCCGAGGTGCAGGCGTACTACAACCAGCACCAGGACCAATATCAGGTCAAAGAGCAGGTAAAGACCCGTCACATCCTCATCCAGGTCCCGGCCGGAGCGGATGCAAAGACCGACGCCGCCGCAAAGTCGAAGGCAGCTGACCTGCTGAAGCAGATCAAGGCGGGCGGCAACTTCGCCGACCTTGCCAGCAAGAACTCTGACGACCCCGGCAGCAAGTCGCAGGGCGGCGAACTACCAATGATCCCGACCTCAGGCCTGGATCCGGCTTACGCCCGGGCGGCTATGGCCCTGAAGCCGGGCGAGACCTCCGACCTGGTGCGCTCGCAGTTCGGCTATCACATCATTCAAACCGAGCAGAAAGACGCAGCCCACGCCCGTCCCCTGGCTGAAGTGAAGGATCAGATCATCCCGGTTCTTCAGCAGCAGAAATCCGGCGCGGCAGAGCAAAACTTCGCCAATCAATTGGCAGCTGAGGCCAAACAGTCGAGCATCGAGAAAACGGCAGCCGCGCATGGCCTGCACGTCGAAACGACCGAGTACATCGGCAAGACCGCCGTAATCGGCGGACTTGCTGACTCTGCACAGCTGCTTACCCAGGCATTCTCCACAGCGAAAGGCGCTGCGCCGGCCAGCGTTTCAACCGGAGACGGTTTTGCTGTCTTCCAGGTGCTCGACGTCAAACCGGCACATGCTCCAGATTTCGCCGAGTACAAGTCCCACATCCTTGACGACTATCGTGCTCAGCAGGTCCCCCAACTGGTCAACGCCAAGCTGGCGAAGCTGGAAGAGCGAGCAAAGGTCCTGAACGATCTAAAGAAGGCGGCAGCTGAATTGAATATCCCGGTAAAGACCAGTGATCTGGTCGGCCGGGACGGCCAGGTTCCGGATGCAGGCTCGATGAGCGGTCAAGCCTCGGTAGCGTTCACGCTGGCGAAGGGTGCGATCTCCGGGCCAATCAATGTGGGCACGACCGGCATCGTTCTTTCGGTGATCGACAAACAAGAGCCCTCTGACGCTGACATCGCCAAGGACTTCGACAAGACTCGCGATCAGCTTCTCAGCCAGCAGCACGAAGAGATCTTCCGCGTTTATCTCGGTACCCTGTCCGAACTGTACGAGAAGAACGGTGCGATCAAGTATTCGCAGAAGCAGCCCGCCCCTGGCTCGTCCCCCTTCGGCGGATAGCATCTTCTTTCGCACTCAAAACACCCTCTGCCGACCATCGCACCCGCATCGCGGTGGTCGGCAGAGGGTGATGACTTCCGCGAGCCTGAACACTCACACCGATTCCCTGTTCTTCTGGTTCACTCAGAGACCCGACCCCTTTCGCAAACTACGAAGGCGCGTTCTGACCGCCCAGGATAAGTTGAGAGATACCTGCACTGAGCCTGTCCCCGGAGACCATGGCCTGCAGCAGGTCCAGACGCGGTCGCCGTATCGCCCCATTCCCGCATCAGAGAGCAAAGGTCAAAAGCTCATCGGCGCGAGCCATAAACCGCGTACTCTGGATGTTGAAGTTTGGAGGGCCAATGGCTCAGGTCGATCGTCTTTCTGGTGTTCTGCTGCATGTGACTTCTCTGCCTTCGTATGGCGGCGTCGGTGATCTCGGCCCGGCGGCATACGCCTTTGTTGACTTCCTTGCCGCATCCAAACAGCGGCTCTGGCAGGTGCTTCCGCTTAGCCCCACCGGCTATGGCAGTTCGCCCTACTCTGCGCTGTCTGCGTTCGCGGGCAATCCGATTCTCATCAGTCTAGAGAAGCTTGCTGAAGCAAAGTGGATTGCGTGGGACCGCATCCAGGGGCTGCCCGGACATGAAGGACCGGCAGACTATGGCGCGGCGATGGAACTGAAGCTGCCGTTGATTGAAGAGGCCGCGGCGAACTTTATTGATCGCGCCGACGAAGTGCAAAAAAGCAGCTTCAACAGGTTCTGCCAGGAGAACAGCTACTGGTTGACAGACTACGCGGCGTTCAACGTGCTGCGCAGGCGCTTCCAGTACACGAGTTGGAATGAGTGGCCCGCGGAGTTCGCGCTGCGCGAACACAGCGCGATCACTACGATCCTGAACGAGTGCGCGCGGGAGTTGGTGATCGAGCAGGCGGTCCAGTTCTTCTTCAGCGAACAGTGGTCGGCGCTCCGGAAATACTCGTGCGAACGCGACATCCGCATCATGGGCGACATCGCCATCTTCGTGAACTACGACAGTGCGGACGTCTGGACGAACTCGCACATCTTCGAGCTCGACGAAGAGAAAAAGCCGATCCGCGTCTCCGGCGTTCCGCCCGATTACTTTTCCGCAAGCGGTCAGCGCTGGGGTAATCCGCTCTACAAGTGGGGCGAACTGAAGGAGCGTGGCTTCGACTGGTGGGTTGCGCGCATTCGACGGTCGCTCGCGCTGTACGACATGATCCGGCTCGACCATTTCCGAGGGTTCGAGGCGTTCTGGTCGATCGCAGCCGAAGACGAGACGGCCATCAACGGGCAGTGGGTCAAGGCACCGGGACATGAACTGTTCCAGCGCTTAAAGGAAGTGTTCGGCGAACTCCCGTTTGTGGCGGAAGACCTCGGCCTGATCACGCCGGAGGTCGACGAGTTGCGAGAGCACTTCGGCATGCCCGGCATGCGTATCCTGCAGTTCGGCTTCACCGACCGAGGTTCGCATCTCTACCTGCCGCACCGTTATGTGCCCAACACCGTCGTGTACACGGGTACGCACGACAACAACACAACCCAGGGCTGGTGGCGGGACGATTGCAGCGATCAAGAGCGCACAAACGTACAGGCCTACTTGCAGCGCATCAATCACGAGGGAGAGATCGTGTGGGCCATGATTAAGCTGGCCTCCCGTTCCGTCGCGAACCTGTGCATCTTTCCGCTACAGGATGTGCTCCACCTTGGCAGCGAAGCGCGTATGAACACGCCTTCAGCGCCTACAGGCAACTGGACTTGGCGCTACCGGCCGGACGCCCTCCATCCCGACTTCGCCACTCAGCTCGCCGCTTTGACGGAGATGACGGACCGCGACAACTACACCGAGCCTGTGGAAGGAGAAAACGCCGGAAATCCCACCGAGAAAGCCTCGGACCGGGTCGAGCTTAGCGCGTCCGCCTGAGCCAGACAGTGCAGCCGCTTCCATTTAGACTGAATAGAGGCTTTGGCCCGAAGACACCCAACTTATCAGGAGTAAGACCATGCCGCTTTCCGGCGAAGCAATCCGCACCATGAACTATGTCGATGATATTTCCGTCACCTTGCGGCGCATTCTCACCGTGCTGCCATCGCTCACGGAGGAAGAACGGCGCCGCGTCTCGGAGCACATCCGTTCCGCCGAGCCAAGCTATGAATCCGTTGTAACTGCGGTCGCGAGCAAGAAGTAAATGCGGTACGAAACCTATGAGGCGGCGGCCATCCGTACGGTCGCGGTGATCGGCGCGGGTCAAGCCGGTCGCCATTTCGCTCTCAGGTGCGCACTCGCCGGGTTCAGCGTCGTTCTGGAAGACGTGATGCCCGCAAACCTTCGCACCGCCCAGGCCGAGTTCGCCGACCTCAGCGGCCGCGTGCATCCCGGCAGCATGACATTTGCCTTGACCGTGGAACAAGCGGTCCGCGAAGCGGATATCGCGATTGACTTTGTTCCCGATGAACTTGAGTCGAAGCTTGAAATCTTTTCGCTTATCGATCGGATGGCTCCGCCGAAGACAATACTCTGCACTCCCAGCAGAGCGCTCAGCATTACCGATCTAGCGTCCTGCACCTACCGGGAAGATCGCTGCGTCGCGGTCCAAGGAGACCTGGCAGGCGAAGACGAGATTACCCTGCTTTATCCTCGCAATGTTCAAGGCACGATAAGGCCGCGGGTGAAAAGCTTTTTCTCCATGCTGAGGTTTCCGTCCTCTGCGCAGGACGACACCAGTGCACCCATGCTGGTCAAGAACACAGCGGCCCAAATGCCAAGGTAGCGCGGTCCTTCTTCGTTAACGCGACGCAGCGCTTCTACGATGGCACAGCTTCAGCGGCTTGGTGTCGGCTTGTGCTTCTTCACCGGCTTCTTCGGCTTCACCGGCTTCTTCGGCGGCTTTGCAGGCGGCGCTGGCACAGTTGTTCCCGTTGCTCCGAGCAGCTTGATCAACTGCGTTGCGATCGGCGATCCCAGCCCGGTACAAGCGTCCCATCCCGGACCTGCTGAGAACGCACCGTTGTTTCCCGACGTTATGTCGTTGAACGCGGACTTTGCCTTGGCCGCATAGATCGCCGGCTGGATAAAGCCGGCGGTCGTTCCCGTCTGCTGGTTGATCACAGCGATCAACCCAGCCCACAGCGGCGCGACCGCACTTGTTCCGCCGATCACTCCTGTTGAGCCGTCGACGCGTATCACGTAGCCGGTAGCGGGATCTGCATCGCCTGCAACGTCTGGCACACCCCGGCCGCCCGCGCTGTTCGAAGGGCTTGGTACACCCGCGCTTGCCTGCCAACTCGGCAGCGCGAAGACATCGCTGACGCCGCCGCCTGTTGCTCCCTCATTGCTCGCGGTCTCGTTCCACACTACCTCTGAGGTGATCGTGCCGCCGCTAGCCTGCAGTGTGGTGCCGCCGCACGCTAGCACATGCGGGCTGGATGCCGGGAAGTCGACGTGGTTCTTGCCATCGCTCGCACCGTCGGTCGAGCCGTTATCACCGGCAGCTGCGGTGATCGTGATGCCGAGCGCCGCCGCCGATTGACATGCCGCATCGAGCGCTGCCAGTGCCTGTGCCGTCCAACTCGACTCGGGAGCACCCCAGCTGATCGAGAGGACACTCGGCTTGTTGGTCGTGTCGTGTACCGCAGCCGATATTGCATCAATAAAGCCCTGGTCTGTGTTGGGGGTGAAGTAGACGACGATCTTGGCCCCCGGGGCCACTGCCGCCGCCACCTCGATATCCAGCATCACCTCGCCATCGGCGGAGTTGGCCGTAGTTGGTTTGTTCTTCCCACCGTCAACAAGGACCGCCGTCACACTCGGCGCTGGCTGTCCCAGCGTTTTGAAGTACGCCGTAAGATCGGCTGGTTTGTATCCTCCGCCGAGCTCAATAATGCCGATGGTCTGTCCTGCTCCGCTGGCGTTCGCCGGAAACTGGTAGGCTTGCGCGACCTGGACGGGGGTGTAGGAGGTTGCTGCTGCTGCTGCGTGCCCGGAGGCACGGCTGGTTGCGACTCCGGCTGCAGAGGGCGCATCGCGCCAACGAAAATGCGGCACCGCTTGCGGGCGGTTGTCTAAACCTAATACCGCCGCCACATGGCCAACCAGCGGAGCGGGGAGGGTAATCGAACCCTCTCGGACGCGATATTGGGTCCCGTTGATCGTCTTTTGCTGCAGTTGCACGCCAAAAGCCTTCTGCATATCTGCTGCCGTGCCGGTAAGTTTCACCGTCCTGTGCGGCGGAGCCTTCGGGTCGGGCTCGACCTTCAGCTTGAACTCCTTCGCAAAGGCCTTCACCAGCTTGATGGACTCAGGGTCAGCCCCATGCTGAGCTCCAAACTGTGCTCGCGTCAGGCGGACTTTGCCCAGCGACTTCATCTTGATCGGCTGCTTGCGCTTGACGATCACAGACACCGTGACCTTGGCTGAGGCGGGAGTCTTCTTCTCTGCGGCAGCCGATGCAACAGGAGCTTTTTCACTGCCGGGAAGAACGCTGCGGGGGTGTTCTGCTAGACGCGGAAGCTTTGCCATAGGGAGGGCCTTTCATCCAGATCGTTATTGCTTGTAACTTGGCATACTAAACGTTACTTGTGTTCACGGGTAGCGGTAAGTGCAACTTCTTGTTCGGAATAGCTCAGATGTCAGCGGGTTCGAGCAGAAGCTCCAGAGCACCGCGCGATTTCAAATCTTCCGCTATCCTGTTGCCCAGAACTTCAGCCGTGGCCCGGCGACTGACGGGCTCGACCTGGTCCAGCTGCACCATTAGCTCGCCGTCCGGAGCGACGACCTGACCATAGATTCTGTAGTGGTCGCAGTTTGGCTCCGAAGGCGCGGCGACATGGACCCCGATGGGAAGCTGGCAGCCGCCCCCGAGAACATCAAGCGCGATGCGCTCGGTCTCCACGCAGAGACGCGTTACCGGATCATTCAAGAACTCCACCGCCGCGCGGATATATTCGTCTCTTCCCCCGTCGGGGTTTTCGGTCGCAAGAAACCCTTCAGAGCGCGTCTCCAGCGCCAAAGCACCCTGACCAGGGGCCGGGCAGAGTTCGTCGGCCGAAAAGCGGTAGTGGACCCACTCTGTCCGATTCAGACGGTCCAGACCGGCAGCCGCAAGCACCAGCGCGTCGCACTGGCCTGCAGCAAGCTTCTTCAAGCGAGTGTCGATGTTGCCGCGTATTTCTACGAAGGTGACGTCGGGACGCATCGCCAGCAGTTGCGCCTTGCGCCGCGGACTCGTAGTGCCAATGCGTCCGCCTTCGGGAAGAGTGTGCAACCCCCAGAACTCCTCGCACACCCACACATCGCGAGCGTCCGCGCGACTGGGAATCGCTGCCAAAACAAATTGCGACGCGAGTTTCGTAGGCAGGTCTTTAAGCGAATGTACCGCGAGATCAATGCGGCCTGCTTCCAGCGCCTCTTCTATCTCTTTGATGAAGATACCTTTGCCGTCCAGGTTCGGCGGCGGGACAAAGCTCGGCTGCTGCATCCTGTCGCCAGTGGTGCGGATGATCTCAAGCTCAACCTCGTGACCGGCGTCCCGAAGAGCATCAAGGATGTGAGTCGCCTGCCACAGTGCCAGCTGCGATCCTCGGCTTCCAATCCGGATCGGCTTACGTTTGTTTGAGGTTGCAATCGACATGTCTCGCCCTATGATACGGCGGGAACCTCGATCGGCTGTTCGACAGCTTGCCGTGAGGGTCTGGGTGCCGCGGGAAGCTCAACCCGGAACGAGGTACTGACACCATCGGCTAGCCCGCCGCTGCGAACCGAGATCAGGCCCCGGTTTTTCTCCACCAGTTCACGGGTCACCCATAGTCCTATGCCCGTCCCGACATCGTCTTTGGTGCTGAAGAACGGATCGAAGATGCGATCGATGTGTTTCTTCGAGATCCCGCTGCCGTTATCGGCAATCTCGATCACTGCAGATCCCTCGCGGTATTCCACATCAATCCACACTCTGCCATCCGGCGGCGTCACCGCGTCGGCCGCGTTCGCAATGAGATTTACAAGGATCTGCCGCAGCTCGTGGGGAGCCATGTCGATCAATACGCCTTCTTCGTACCGGCGTTCGACGGCAACGTTCTTCATCTCGAGCCGGTGATGAAAGATCGACAGCACGTCTTCAACGATCTCCACTACGTCGACGTTGCTGTGGACCGCGCTGCTGCGTACAAAGCCCAAGGTGAGCCGCGTGATGTTGCCGAGACGAGCCAACTCCTTCTCGGCCGTGGCCAGGTAACTCTGGGTTTCAGGATCGAGAGAGCGAGCGTTGCGGGCGAGATAGAGCAAATTGGTAACTGCTTCGAGCGGGTTGTTGATCTCGTGGGCGACCGTCGACGCCAAACGGCCCATGGCCGCCAGCTTCTCCGACCGGATCAGCGCCGCTTCCGCCATCTTTCTCTCGGTGATGTCAAAGGTCAGGCCGCGCCAGAGGAAGGGGTTTCCCGGAACCGGGTTCCCTCTCGCCTCACTCCAGTGCAGCTCGCCGTTTGGCCATTCCGTCCTATATTCAATGCGCAGCGAAGAGCGGGCACTCACCATCTTCGCGATCGCTTCGCGTACGACTGGTTGATCTTCTGGATAGATCAGCTCAATCGGGGAACTTAGGCTCTCCACTTCGGTAAATGGTCTGCCAAAAACCTCGTACCCGCCAGGCACCCAGCGCATGATGTCTCGCGAGTCGTACGTCCAAGAGACGCACTTGCTCGCTTGCTGCGATTCAACCAGGGCTGCGCTCTGCTCCTGGAGGGCAGTAAGCGCTGCCTCAAGCGCTTCTGAGATCCTCCGCCTCCTTCTTGTCATCAGGCCAATTACCAACGCGGTAGTCAGAAGGACGCAGACCCGCATCGCCTCAAGCCGTGGATCAGGGTTATGGCTGGACAAGGGGAAGAGGAAATACTGCGTAAATACGGTTACCAGGATTGAGCAGAACGCCGGTCCGAAGCCTCCAAGCGTCGCGACAGCCGCCATCGCGATGAAGTGAGGCGCCATGGGCAAGGCATGAAGTGCCGCCACGCGGGACGTGATTAGAGCGCCGGTAACCGGAAGCAGGACGGCAAGCGCATATGACAATGCCTGGGTAGAGGCATGACCAAGACGCGTTCGTGCGGCAGAACCCATCGCGCGACCCCCTCCCCTCGACCAACGTACGCCGTGCATCGTGTGCTGACAGACGACTTCAACAGATGCTTCATTGTAGAGAAGAAGAGCCTGTTCAGTCACACCAAACGGGTTCTCTTCTGATATCTTCCACCAGGAGAAACCACGAACCTCGACCATGAACTCTCGCCGTAAAACTTGTTTCAGGTTCACGCTGCTCGCCGCGCTGTGCTGCTTGTGCGGCTGCAAAGACCGTGTTGAGAGCAGCCATACCCTGGTCGTGCTCATCGAGAGCAGTCCTAATAACGTGGACCTTCGCCAGGGCACCGATGCGCAGTCGGAGCGGATTGGCGCGCTCCTCTTCGACCCGCTCGTGAAGAAGGATGAGCACTTCAACCTCAAGCCGTGGCTGGCCGAACGCTGGGAGCAGCCGGACTCGCTGACCTGGATATTCCACCTGCGAGACGGAGTGCGCTTCCACAATGGCAAGCCACTGACCGCCGCCGACGTTGTTTGGACCATTAGGAGCTTGATCGATCCGGCGGCCGGAGGTTTGATCAGCGCAAAGAGCGGCAGCTTCGCCGCGGTCGAGCGTGCAGAGGCTCGCGACCGGCTTACCGTCGTCGTATACCTCAAACACCCCGATGCCGCGCTTCTCTTCAACATGAGCGACGGCCTGTTCGGCGTGGTGCCAGAAGGCGCGGGAAAAGACCTCGGCTTAAATCCTGTCGGCACGGGCGCGTTCCGCTTCGTCAGCCAGGTGCAGGATAAGGAACTACTCGTCGAGCGCAACGCTGATTACTGGGCCGGGGCACCTAAACTCAATCGCATACGCTTCGCCGTTACACCTGACGCCATCACCACAGCTCTGGAATTGAAGAAGGGATCGGGAGACCTTGAAAGCAACGCGATCACCCTGGACATGGTTCATTCGCTTCGAGATACACCGAGCCTGGTAACGGAAACTGGGCCCAGCTCAGTCGTTCTCTACATGAACTTCAACGTCCGGGACGCCGCGCTAAGAGACAGACGGGTGCGGCAAGCGATCGCCTGCGCGATGGATCGCCAGGCGATTGTGGAAGCCCTCTGGCGGGGCAGGGCGCGGCTAGCAAGCTCGCTGCTGCCTCCTGGCCACTGGGCCAGAGCAGAGGACCACCAGTTGGCACAATATCCGCACGATGTTACCCGCGCACGCGAACTGCTTGACGAAGCTGGCTTCTTGGCCGGGACCGATGGCGTGCGCCTCCGCCTCACGCTCAAGACGAGCACCGACGAGACCACTCGGCTCATGGCTGCGATATTTCAACAACAATTGCGCGAAGCGGGCATCGATCTTCAGATACGTTCGGCTGAATTTGGCACCTTCTACTCCGATGTGACCAGAGGCGCGTTTCAGATCTACGCACTTCGCTGGATTGGCAGCAACGAAGACCCGGACATCTTTCGCTACGCCTACAGTTCGGAGAGCTTTCCACCGAAGGGAGGCAATCGCGGCCGCTACTCGAACCCCGGCCTGGATGCACTCCTGAAGAACGCTGCTGGGGATACCGACCAGAACTCCCGCAGAGACGATTACGTCCGGGTGCAGCAGATGTTAGCGGAGGACCTCCCCGGGATACCACTCTGGTATCCAGACAACGAAGTCGTGCACAACCGACGCGCTGCCGGAATCGATCCACAAGGCTCTGGAGACTTCGACTACCTGCGTACCGCATCTTTGCCTGAGTGACCTTCCTGGTCTGTCAACTGCAGGGCAGACTTGCATGGTATCCTCCGGAAACTATGGCGAGGGTACACCGCGCTTGCTTGATTTGGTTCATCGGATGGACCGGAGGCGCAGTAATCCATGCGCAGAGCACCATGGTTCCGGTCGAAAGTACGATGGTGCGTTCTGTCGATACCCAGAACAGCGCCGCCATCGCGCTGCTCGAAAAGCTGGTGAACATCAACAGTGGCACGATGAACCTGCCCGGCGTGGTCGCAGTTAAGGATGTGATCGCCCCGCAGATCGAGGCGCTGGGTTTCAAGGTTCGCTGGGTTGCGATGGACCAGGCGCATCGCGCCGGCGATCTCGTCGCAGTGCATGAGTGCCCGCTGGGCGCAGGGGCCTGCGGCAAGCGGCTGCTGCTGATCGGGCACATGGACACAGTCTTCGAGAAGGACAGCAACTTTCAGAACTACGCACTGCTTCCCGGCAACAATGGCAATGTCGCGACCGGTCCCGGCGTCAACGATATGAAGGGCGGCCTGGTCGTCATGCTGACCGCGCTGCGCGCAATGCAGTCGGCGGGCGTGCTGAACACGGCCGAGATACGCATCGTCCTCAGCGGCGACGAAGAGCGCCACGGCGAGCCCGTCACGCTGACCCGCCGCGACATGATCGACGCGGCGAAATCGAGCGACGTAGCGCTTGAGTTTGAATCCGGCGTACGCCTGAACGGCGTCGACACGATCAGCATCAGCCGTCGCAGCTCGATCAGTTGGCACATCGAGACCACCGGCAAGAGCGGCCACTCCTCGCAGATCTTCGGCGACGTGATGGGCTACGGCGCGATCTATGAGCTCACCCGCATCCTCGACAGCTTTCGCACCCAATTGCCGGAGCCGGGGCTGACCTTCAACGTTGGCCTGGTGCTCGGCGGCGCAACCGCAGGCCTGAACGAGACCCGGCTCGGAGGCACCGCGACCGGCAAGACCAATGTCATCCCGCCGATGGCGCTCGCACTCGGCGACATACGCACACTCGACAACAATCAGACCGCGCGCATCGAGACCAAGATGCGCAACATCGTCGACAAGCACTTGCCGCGGACCGGAGCCACGATCAACTTCGAAGAGGGCTATCCCGCGATGCAGGTGACGGAGGCCGGGCACGACCTTGTCCGCCAACTGAATGCGGTGAACGCGTCGCTCGGCTTTCCGGCGATGCCGGAGCTCGACCCCATGCTGCGCGGTGCGGGCGATATCGCCTTCGTCGCTCCCTATATCCCGGGGCTGGTAGGCACGGGCGCCATGGGCGAGGGCGCGCATGCCGACAGCGAGACGATTCTGCCGGATTCGATTGCGAAGCAGGCGAAGCGGAATGCGCTGCTCATGTACCGGTTGAGCCAACAGAAGTGACTGGAACTCCGCGGCTGAGCGAAGGGTGGCTGTTCGTTGCGGAAACGGCGCTTTTCCCGGACATAGAGTCACTGTCAGAGCTAAGCTGGCTCTATGAAAACCCCGGCGCAGATACGTTCACTCTTGCGAGAAGGGGATCGCCGCACTGTGGGTCACGTTGCCGAGATAGTCAAGACGGTGCTTCAGAAGCCCGCACTCATCTCTACTTTGGTGCACAGCATGTTCGAAACAGGCGAAGGAACTCGCATGAGAGCTGCAGATGCGATCGAAAAAGTATCTCGCCAACGTGTGGAAGAACTGCAGATTCACGCATCCGCCCTGCTCGGCTTGTTTGAAGAAACCGAACAGCAGGAACTGCGCTGGCATTTGGCACTGATCCTGCCGCGCCTGCATCTGGACGGAAATCAACGCAAGCGTACGAGCCGCGTGCTTCAGCAATGCTTGACGGCTAAGAGTTCTATCGTAAGGACCTTTGCTCTTCAGGGCTTGTCGGACCTGGCAAGCCAAGACCCTGCTCTTCTGCCACTTGCTCTGGATGCAATGAGAGAGGCAGAAAGAAACGGCACACCGGCGATGAAAGCCAGGAGCCGAAAACTCCTAGCACTACGGGAGAAGCATGCAGACACCGACCGAAACAGTTCCGATAGTGTCGGAACCTAGGCGCATGAAAGGTGTTCCGATAAGAGCACTCACAGCCTTCCCCGCTGACCACGGGATCGTCCCCCAAGACATAATGTTGTGAGCATTCCTCAGGCCTCCGCAATCGCGGCAATGGACACTTTGAGTCCTGGGACTTTCACCGGAAGCTTAGCCCCCTGACGCGCCGGTGGGTTTGCCGGGAACCATCTTACCCGCTCTTCGTTCATGCCGGCAAGATCGTCTTCCTCGGCCAAGATGACAGTGGCTGTTACGATCTTATCCAGCGAGCTGCCGGCGGCCAGCAGGATGGCGCGAATGTTATCGAGGCACTGCCTGGTCTGCTCCTGTATGGTCGCTCCCTTTATTTCGCTCGTCGCAGAATCATGCGGACCTGTACCGGAAACAAATACTAAGCCGGCCGCCTTCACCGCTTGACTGTAGGTTGCTGGGGGTTTAGCCGCGTCTGCCGTGAACACGATTCGCCGGGGCATGTGTCTCTCCTTGAACAGCGCTGCAAGTATCGCACCCTTGCACGGAGATAGCCGACGGACCTTACCAAACCTCATCTGGCCCTTTTTCGATCAATACCGATATGTCGACTGCTCGTCAGAAAAGCAGATTCTCTGCGGGAATGACAAATGGAAGAGGGGTCAAGGTTCGCTTGATAACGGCGGGTCGGCTTCTCGACAAGAATGAGAGCTAAACCACGGAAATAGTCGTACCGATCTTACGGGCGGCGCGGTGCCAGCTTGTAATGAGGGCTCCGCCCGCGATGATGAGTCCCGTGCATAATCCGCTCCACAATCCCACCGCCCCCAGCTTGTAGTGGAAGCCAAGCAGTATCCCGATTGGCATTCCGATAATCCAGTAGCCGCAGAAATGGACAAGCAGGCCGGTGTGGGTATTCCCTGCTCCGCGCAGCGCGCCGGTGGCGGTGGTCTGGAGCCCGTCGAAGAACTGAAAGGCGGCGGCGATCAGCAGAAGAGGGACTGCGGCGGCGATTACGCCGGGGTCGGCGGTGAAAGCGCGAGCGATGGTGCGCGGCATGATCAAGAGCGTGGCAGAGGCGCAGAGCATGAAGACTGCGCCGAGCGAGATCGCCGTCCAGCCCGCGGCTGCGGCCCCTTCAGGGTCTTTTCGTCCGACGGCCTGTCCTACTCGCACGGCCGCAGCGGCAGAGATAGCGAACGGAACCATGAAGGTGATGCTGGCGATGTTCAGGGCGATCTCATGTCCGGCCAATGGCAGCGGCCCGAAGATTCCGATGAGGTACGTGACCGCGCCGAAGATGGAGATCTCGACGAAGATCTGCGCGCCGACCGGCGCTCCAAAGAGAAAGAGTTCTTTGAGCCGTGCAGCCTCGAAGACGCGCGCCATGCCGCGGAGACCGTAGACGTGCCTCCGGTCGAAGTACCAGATGGCCACAAGGAAGAAGCTGGCCATATAGAGGCGCGCCAGCGCGGTCGAAATGGCCGCGCCGACGACGCCCTGACTGGACAGCGCCAGTCTTCCCCAGTGGTGCGGGAAAAGGAAGAGCCAGTCAAGGCCGGCATTAACCACATTGGCGGTGATGGCGGTAATCGCAACCGCCCGGACATGGTTGAATGCCTGCAGATAGCGGCGCAGGGTGAGAGCAAGCATCAGGGCGGGTGTACCGAGGTTCAGTACGCGCAAAAACGTAACCGCCTGGTCGCGGATGACGGGATCGACCGGGAAGCGCGCCAGGGCAAACGACGCCGCATGGACGATGGTCATGAGCACGGCACTCAGCATTGCTGCGAGCGCTGCGCCATGCAGAAGCCACCGGTTCGCCTCGTCGAACTTGCCCGCTCCATGCGACTGCGACAGATAGGTGTCCAGCCCGAAGAGAATGCCGCCGATGCCGAACGCGAGCGTGTTGTAGAGCACCTGCGCCAGTGCGACTGCGGAGATCGTAATCGCCGGGTTTGGCAGGTGGCCGACCATCACCGTGTCGACCAGCGCCATGAACATCCAGCCGACCTCGGCCAGCACCAGCGGCAGGGCGAGCGCCAGCATGGGCGGAATTTCGCGACGGATGTTCTGCATGGCCATGAAGCTCTAGGGTATCGTGCATGACCCGTAAGAAGTTACTGCGGCGTGATGATACCGCCTACCGGAAGACTGGTGGGGAGCGTGCCCGGTCGTCTCAGCCGCATGGCCGCCGCGGTCATGTCGGTGTACTTCAGCCCCGCGCCCGTGTTAAACAGCACCACGCGGTCTATGGCCTTCAATTCGCCCGAAGCGAGCAGCGAATCGTACGCCGCCGTCGCAGCCGCGCCTTCAGGCGAGAGAAAGATGCCCTCGTGCTTCGCCCAGTCCAGGATCGATGCGAGGATTTCTTCATCCGTAAAGGCGAGAGCGCGCCCGCCGGAGTGGCGGACGATGTCAAGGATGATGCTGTCGCCATAGGGCTTCGGCACCCGCAGTCCCGAAGCGAAGGTGGCGGCGTTCTGGAAGAACTCGCTCGCCGACTTGCCCTCCTCGTAAGCACGGGCAACAGGAGCGCAGCCCGCAGCCTGGAGCGCATACATCTTCGGGCGCTTGCCGCTGACCCAGCCAAGCGCCTCCATCTCCTCAAATGCTTTCCACATCCCGATCAGGCCGACCCCGCCGCCGGTTGGATAGAAGACCGCATCCGGGTAAGTCCAGCCGAGTTGTTCCACCAGTTCGTAGCCCATGGTCTTCTTGCCCTCGACGCGGAATGGCTCCTTGAGGGTCGAGATGTCAAACCATATCTCGTTGTCCGGCAGGCCGCGCTGCTTCTGGGCTTTAATTGCATCGCCAACCATCCGCGCGCAGTCTGAGATCAGGCCATCGACCAGATGAACGTCGGCGCCGTACACCAAGCCCTCCAGATAGTTTGCAAATGGAACGTCTTTGGGCATGTAAATATGTGCCTGGAGACCCGCCGCAGCCGCATAGGCCGCCAGTGCTCCCGCCGCATTGCCCGCTGACGGAACGGCAAGATGCTTCAGACCGTAGTGCTTCGCCATCGTCACGGCAAGCGACAGGCCACGTGCCTTAAAGGTTCCCGTCGGGTTCGCACCTTCCTCCTTGATGAAGAGACCGGCGAAACGCTTGCTCTGGAGCATTGGCGTCCAGCCCTCGCCCAGGGTGATGGGAGGTGCATCGGGCAAAACAGAGGCATACCGCCACATGCCGAGCGAGGCGGATGAGGCTGCGGCGCGCTCGGCAGGGTCTTCGCGGCGGGCAGTACGTTTCAGGGCTTCCATGTCGTATCGGACGTACAGTGACCCGGCGCAGAGAGGGCACAGCGTCTGCGGTCC
This sequence comes from uncultured Granulicella sp., assembly GCA_964658395.1. Taxonomy (GTDB): domain Bacteria; phylum Acidobacteriota; class Terriglobia; order Terriglobales; family Acidobacteriaceae; genus Edaphobacter. The sequence continues at coordinate 18,046 of CAZZYQ010000048.1, forward strand.
GTCCGGGGAAACATGATGGTGGCAGCGGGAGCACTGAAGGGAGGAAATCTTTGGCATATTTTCTATGCTACCGGCGCAACATCTTTCTTCAATCCGGTTTCGACGGCTCATAACTTAATCGTTGTGCTGGCCGATAAAGAAGGTGCGCTGTTTTCCGATCTGGACTAGAATCCGCTCAGAAAGCTCCGCTCCATCGTTCAGCACGTTGTACAACAGTCTCCGTGATCCGGCGAACCGAAGGTTTACACACAGTCTGCCTGGTGTGTCGAGGAGTTACCATGAAGCGCTTACTTGCCTCGTTGTTTGTCACGCCGCTTGTTCTGGCCCCATCTCTTGTCGCGCACGCAGAGCAGCTCATTCCCGCCGGATCGGTGATGCAGTGTATGGTGTCCGACAACATCTCGTCGAAGACCACGCACGTCGGCGACGCTGTGCTCTGCCAGTTGAGCCGCGTGGAGCTGCATGCGCGCTCCGTCTTTCCCTATGGCAGCTACCTGGTTGGCCACTTCGAAGACTACAAGGACCCCGGCCATCTCGTCGGCAAGGGCTGGATGGAGTTGAAGTTCGACCGCATGGTGGTAGGCAACGATACGGTGATCCCGGTTTCGACACGTGTGGTTGCGACCTCGGGCAAGAACCCTGTCGACAGTGAAGGCCGCATTCACGGCACCGGGCACGCGGTCCGCGACACCGTGGAGTGGCTGATACCGGTGCTCTGGCCCATCGATTTGATCAACCTTCCGCGCCGCGGACCGCGCCCCGTCCTGAAGCCAGAGACGCGCCTGACTGTGAAGCTGCTCGACGACATCGGACTGCCGACCAAACAGGAAGTGCAGCATCAGCCAGAGTTGGTCTCCCGCTTCAATTACGCAGACAATCAGACCCAGGATGCCGCTCCGGTTGAACGAGCCTACGCGCAGCCGCAGCAATATGCGCCGCAGCAACAGTACGCGCCCGTGCAGCAGTATGCACAGCCAAGCCCGACCGTCGTAGTAGTGCAGGCCCCGGCTCCGGCACCGACCTATGTCCAGCAGCCTCCGGCCCCGGTGATCTATCAGTATGGCCCGCCGGTGGCGTACGCGTATCCTCCGCCTGCTCCGTATGGCTACGCTTACCCCCGCCGCTACTATCGACCGTATTAAGAGGAGTAGAGCGAGACAGGATCGACCTCCCTGTGGGAGTCGATTCTGTCTCTCCTGAGAAGCTAAAGCGCCGCCGGCAAAATTAATGCTGGCTTTGCGGCATCTCACGGAGTCGAGGTTTACCGATGACCTGGCTCCTGTTTCTCAGCGCTCTTGCCGCGGGCGCAGCTAATCCGTTTCAGTCCGGCGTGAACGCGCAGCTGAACAAGCAGCTGGGCCACCCAATATGGGCGAGCATCATCGTCTACAGCACCGGGCTTGTCAGCCTGATCGGGTTGCAGCTCTGCCTTCGTCAAGCATTGCCACTCGACCGAGTTGGCGGGGTCCCCTGGTGGGCATGGACTGGCGGCCTGATCAGCCTTGTTCCTACTATCATTGGCCTGACGATCGCACAACGTCTAGGCTCTGGCGTGTTCACGGGAGCGAGTGTGACCGCGTCCCTGATCACCTCGATCGTTCTCGACCACCTTGGCCTTGTTGGTTTCCGCGAGCACTCAGCTTCACCGGGTCGGCTCGCGGGATGCGCTCTGATGATTGCTGGCGTTTGGCTGATTGCCCGATTCTAGAAACAGAATTCGGCGGCCACTGCTGCTCCGATCTACCGCCGGCGCTCCATGCATCCGCCTAGTAGGCCTCTGCTTGATTCAAGGGCAACCGCACCTGAAAGCAGGTCTCACCAGGTTTTGACTGAACACTTAACGTGCCAGAGTGCTTGTTCACGATGCGCTGCGCTGTATCAAGGCCTAATCCAAGCCCGCGGCCCGGTGCCTTCGTTGTGAAGAACGGCTCGAACACGCGCGACTTGAGTTCGGGTGGAATGCCCTTGCCGTTGTCCCATATCTCGACCAGAGCCGACTTACCGGAGAGCCGAGTTGTGAGTCGTATCGACCCGGTTATGCCCGGCGTGTCGATGATCGACTCGATCGCGTTCTCGATAAGTGCAGTCCAAACCTGATTCAACTCACTGCCATAGGCACCAATGCGGGGCAGGCCAGGATCGTAGTCCCGCTCGACAACAATATCTTGCAGTCGCGACTGAAACATGGTCACGGTGCGATCAATCGACTCGGAGATGTCAACGTCCTGGATGGGCGCCTGATCCATGTAGGAGTAGTCCTTAATGGCGCTAATCAGGTCGAAGATGCGGACGGTCGAATCGATGACCGTGTCCGCCATGCGCTCTACCCGCAACGAAGTCGCGAACGCGGGAATGCCGGCCACAAGGAGGTCAGGAGGCGCAATTGTGGCGAGCTCGTCCAGTTGAGCGAGGGTCAGCGGGCTCTCCGCCAGCTGCGGGGCCAGGGTCCAAGCGTCGGCAATTCCATGGGACGCGAGCCACTCAGCAAACGAGTCCTCACGATCGGCGATGACCAGCGCACTGAATTGGCCGGCCGCGTGCTCGCAGTAATCGGCCATCTGCCGCCGGGTTCGTTCGTACCAGTCTTGAATCTGGCGGTCCAGTTCGTCGGAGAGCACCATCTTTCCCAACTGATGCCGCTGGTTGCCGAATTCTTTCAAATCGCCGAGAAGACTGGCGGCTGCACGCTGTGCAGCAGAAGCGGGGTTGTTCAACTCATGGGCAAGGTTCGCTGCCAGCTTGCCGAGCGCGGTCAGCTTTTCGGCCTGCTGTTCCATGCGTGTTACCTCTCGCGTCCGGTCGAGCAGCACGGAGACACATCGCTGTGTCATCGATGGGATGGCGGCAAGCATCTCGGCAAACATCTCCTGCCGGATGTTGAGCGACCAGCCGCTTCCGACGCAGTATCCGTCGCCGCCGTAGCTCTTCATGCGCGAATACGGAATCTTGCCAGTCATCTGCCCGGCCCGGCCGATGAAGAGATTGGTTGGCGCGGAGTTCGGTCGCCGGACGTGGATCTCACCTTTCAGGATGAAGTGCATCGTATCAACAGGCCCGCCCTGCACGAAGATCAGGTCGCCATCGTTGCCCATCAGCTCCGTGCCGTTAGTTGCCAGCCACTCGTACTCTGTGTCGCTCAATCCATCCAGGGGCGTGATCGTGCGCAGTGCTTCCACGATCAATGAGACCGGCGTTGGCTCCTCGGGCGGCGCAACAAAGACGCGGGGAGGGGCTGGCATCGCGGCAAGAACATCGTAGCTAGTGTGGGTGGCCATCTCGTACCTCCTGCTGGCGCATCGGCATCGCGTCGATGATCGTACTCAACTTCTCTATTGTGACAGGGGTGTGGGAGCGGAACTTCTCGCCGCCGTCTTTTCCGATCAATATTAACGTGAACTCCGCAGGCGCTACATGGTAGCGAAGCCGCGCGGCAGCAGCGTCGCCGGCAGAAAGCTGAGCAAGTGGCTGACGGGAAGTGTCCTTCCCGATGTGCGCTGGCGCATCAGTCTGGCCAGCAATCGGGATGAAGAGTACTTGCCTCTCGTCGAGCTCGGACGCTTTGTCCGCCAGAAGCTTCACCTGTTCAACGAACTTCTTATCGGTGCTGTCAGAAGCAAACACCAACAGCGGTCGATGCGTGCGGCGGAGATCGTCTAAGCGACTGGTCATAGACACTCTGGCTGGCTTCTGCGCTCGGCAGTTCGCGCCGGGTGGATAGGTGGCAAGTGTGATAGCCGCCAACAGCCAGCACACCATCGTAGTACCTCCTGGTACGCGCTTGCAGGCAGCTTGGTTCAAACCAGATTCACTTCCGGCTCCGGCTGCACGACCATGTGGCCGCTCGTAGCCGAGCCAGCATCTGGCGCCAGACCGATGGCATCGAAGACCGGAGCAAGCGTAAGCAGCGACATGCAGAGGATGGCAAGATGAAAGTCGTTCAGGTGAGGATCTGCGGCAGAGTGGCCGTGCGCTTGCGCAACCAGCCGCAGCGTAACCGCGCCGACCGCAACGCCAACTCCCATCGAGAGCTGCATCACGGCCGATAAGAAACCGTTTGCCTGGCTCATCCGGTCCGCTGAAATCTCGGTGTAGGCGAGCGTGGTCATGCAGGTGAACTCGAGAGAGCGGCACGCCCCATGAAAAAAGAGGATGCCGACAATCAGGATTGGCGGTGTGCTTAGACCGAAGGTCGCGCAGAGAGCAACCGAGCCGGCTGTTATCACGCCGTTCACGATCAGGATCTGCCTGAATCCAAACTGCCGGAGAATGGGAATGACAAGCGACTTCATGCTAAGGTCGCCCGCAAACAAAGCCAGCAGGTACAAGCCGGACTTGAAGGCGCTGTACCCGAAGGAGATCTGGAACATCAGCGGGAGAAGAAACGGCAGCACGGCGACCGCCACCCGGAATCCACTCGCCCCGTAGACCGATAGCGAATAGGACTTGAGCTTCAGCGATTCGAGGTCGATGAAGGAGTACGAAGAGCGGCGAGACGCAAGCACCGCCAGCACACCGCTGGCGAGACTGAGGAGAAGCATTGCAACCGCGCCGGGCGTGCTGATCGCCGCACCGCCAAGGCTCTCGAGCGCGTAGACGAAGCCGGTCGAAGCGAATCCGGCGAGAAGAAAGGTCAGCCAGTCGAAAGGATGCCGCTCGCCCGTGCGGAGATTTTCAACCCATAGAAGCGTCAACCCGAAGGCAACAAGCCCAAGCGGCAGATTCAAGAAGAATATCCAGTGCCAGCTCGCATACGTCGTGATGAAGCCGCCCAGTGGCGGTCCGGCCACGAGGGCGGTCAACGCAGGCCACGTCATGTAAGCGATTGTGGTAGTCAGCTCTTCCTTCGGCGTATTTCGGAGTACGATCAGCCTTCCAACCGGAAACATCATCGCTCCGCCGATGCCCTGCAGGATCCGCATTAGCGTAAATTCCGTCAAGGTAGAGGACAGCCCGCACAGCAGCGATGCAACTGTAAAAATGGCGATGGCCGACGCAAACACCGTGCGCGCGCCGAAGCGGTCGGCAACCCATCCGCTGATCGGGATGAAGACGGCCAGCGCCAGCATGTACGCCGTCATGCCGATGTTCAAATGCACAGCGCCTACATTGAAGCTGCGCGCCATCTGCGGCAGCGCCGTCGCAATGATGGTGCCGTCCAGCATCTCCATGAACAGGGCGCCAGCGACGAGCATCATGATGGAGAAGCGGGAGGGGACCTTAGGCATACACGTCTATTTTACGAGACGCATCCGCTACTTCTTGGTGCCGGACCACTCCAGATACGACTTGAACTCGGTAGAACCCGGCGGGGCCATCTGGAATTTGCCACTCATCACCGTGCCTTCAAGGTGGTACGCGAGGCGAAACTTCGGCCCTGGCGTGCTGGTAAGAAAGACAACCGTCTTCGCATCCGGAAAGCTGATGTCGTAATGCAGAACATGGCCCTCGTTGTCTGCGTAGAGAGCGTGCGGAGTTGGATCGCCCATGTCCTGGTAAATGGTCAAAAGATCATGATGATGGCAATCGAAACCGTCCGGCCCCTTGCAGGAGTCCGCGGAGCTTGTGCGGATAATCACCGTGCCGCCAAGATCGGACCGAAAGGTATAGTCCCCCAGTGCTGTAGCGCCGGATGTCCCCTGCGCAACAGTAGAAGCACTCCACGTTCCCAGCAGGAATTTGAAGCCAGCAAATGCGGTAGGGGCCTGAGCCTGCAGAAGTCCAGGGAGTGACGACAAAGCGAATAGAAGGAGAGATCGGCGCATGGGCAGTTATAGCACCATACGCCGCTCAAAAAACTTCTAGTTCGAGGGCCTGTGGGCGTTAGGCCTTCACGACCGCTCCATCTACAACTTTGACCGGATCGAGGAACGGCATCGACTTCCGCAGCTCAGCGCCGACCTGCTCAATCTGGTGTGCCGCCTCTGCCTTGCGGATGCGGGTGAACTCATGTCGTCCGGTCTCATTTTCTTCGATAAACTTCTTTGCGAAGCTGCCATCCTGAATATCGTTGAGCAGTCCCTTCATAGCTTTCTTTACATCAGCCGTGACGATGCGCGGCCCGGCAACGTAGTCGCCCCACTCCGCAGTGTCAGAGATGGAGTGCCGCATGTATTCCAGACCGCCGCGATACATCAGGTCGACGATCAGCTTCAACTCATGCAGCACCTCGAAGTACGCCAGTTCCGGCTGGTATCCAGCCTCCACCAGCGTCTCGAATCCGGCCTTCACCAGCGCCGAAGTTCCGCCGCACAACACTGCCTGCTCGCCGAAGAGATCCGTTTCGGTCTCTTCCGTAAACGTCGTCTCGAGCACGCCGGCGCGCGTACAGCCAATACCCTTCGCATAGCTCAGCGCCAACGCCAGCGCGTGGCCGCTCTTGTCCTGCTCTACGGCAACCAAAGCAGGAACGCCGCCACCCTCGGAAAACACTTCACGGACGCGATGCCCCGGAGCCTTCGGCGCTACAAGCGACACATCGACACCCGCGGGAGGCGTGATCGTGCGAAATCGAATGTTGAAGCCATGTGCGAACATCAGCGTCGCGTCAGGCTTCATATTGGGCTCGATCTCAGCGTGATACACCTTCGCCGCCGTCTGGTCCGGCGTCAGGTTCATGATTACGTCCGCCCACTTCGACACCTCGGCGACCGTGCCGACAACCAGCCCAGCCTTCTCCGCGCGTGCCGCGTTCGCCGAGCCAGCCCGCAGGCCGACACGTACATCCACGCCCGAGTCCTTCAGATTGAGCGCATGGGCATGCCCCTGCGATCCGTAACCGATGATTGCGACCTTCTTCGCCTGGATGAGTGAAAGGTCCGCGTCTGCGTCGTGATAAGCCTTTGCCATTATGTTGCCGTCTTCTTTCCGTTGCTGGATTGTTTTTGTACTGCGTGAGCTGCGCTCTTCTTCTCTGCGGCTGACGGCGCGAATCTTTGCCAGGTTCCACTGAAGCGCACATTCATGCCGCCGCAATTCTGATTATCGCTGGCGTCGAACTGATGCGTCGACGGATTGAACTTCAAATCGAGAACGCATCCGGAGAGATCGTCCCCTTCGATCGCGTGAAGATAGGGTCCGATCGTCACAACGTGGTCTGTCCTGATCTCTCCAAAGTGTACGTCGTCTCTGCTGCCATACCAGTAAGCTCTACCGCTTATCTGTAGCGTCCCCGGAGTCTTGCCTGCTGTGATTAGCAGCCTGTTCCCCTTTATTCCTTTTACCGGCTTGCCCTCTCGCCAGAAGCCAATCCAGTCCTTTGCCGCAACTTTAGGTTCATCCGGAACAGGCCCGACCCGGTCAGCAGGCACCCAGCCGGACGTGCTCGAACCATCGGTGACGCAGGTCCATCCGTTCTTCGATGGGCCAAGACTTACCAGCGGTCCGGGCTTCAACTTTATTCCTGCACAAACTCCTGCGGGGCGGTTATGCCCGCAGGCAAACTGATACGGGACATCATCTTTCCCGGTGAGCACCCCCAGCGGGGTGTCGAGCCCCGCGTGATCGAACTCACAAGCATCGGTGGGCGCTCCAGCAATGGGCGCGTAAGGATCGTCCTGGGCATGGACGAAAGACGATACCAAGATTGCAACCGCAACTAAGAACAAAGCGCGCAAAGTAGAACCCATCCTTTCAGACGAGCCAGCCGAACGTAAGTTGACCCGCCCTCGCCATGGCAGTGGCTACTCCTCCTCTTCATGCACATCTTCAAACTCGTTCGGGATAATCTCATCTGCTGAAGGTTGAGGAGCAAGGTCGACAGACGGCTGAGTGCCATTCGGGGTACCAAGCGCCTTCAGCACGCGGCTCGTGTGGTGGCCACGACGCATGGCCATTCTGCCCGTCCGTGAGACCTCAAGAATCGTGTAGCCGCTCTCCGTGATGACCTGGATCAAGCCTTCGATCTTCGACGCAGCTCCAGTCATCTCCAGCATGATCGACTCCGGCGCAAGGTCGACCACGCGCGCGCGGAAAACATTGGCCAGCTCGAAGATCTGTGAGCGGGACCCCTGGCCCAGCGGGTGCGATACTCCTGCCGCGACCTTGATAAGACAAAGCTCGCGGATCACCGCCTCGCTTCGCCCCACCTCATCCACATCGACCGTAATCTCAAGCTTGTAAAGCGAGGCCTTGATGCGATGCGCCGCGTGGTCTGGAGCCTCGCAGACAATGGTCATGCGCGAGGTCTCCGCCCGCTCCGACTCACCAACTGTCAGGGAAACGATATTGATATTCAGCCGACGAAACAGCGAGGCCACTCGAGTCAACACTCCCGGCTTGTCACTTACCAAAGCTACAAACGTATGCAGCATAGTACCTTTCCACTTACAACCTTTACGGGCCGTCATTCTGAGCGCAGCGACGAATCCCGATGATTCCTAAACCACCTCGATCGCTCGAACCTTTCGGTCACGAGAGCAGACTCGATCTCCTCGCGAGGTTAGCTAGCGAAGACGACGCCGACCACTGCAAGTACCCCGGTAAACGCCATTAGGATGGCGACA
>CAZZYQ010000048.1:26646-30548 GCA_964658395.1 uncultured Granulicella sp.
CGCCAGTTTCCAACAGAGGATCCTTAGTCGGCCGTCTCACCATCTCATGCAGGGCCGCTCCCGGAGCGATCATCGGATAGACTCCATCTTCTTTCTCTACCTGGAAGTTGATCAAAAACGCCTTGCCGCTCGTCCGGGCCTTTGTGACCGTAGGAATTACGTCCCTGCGATCACTCACCGTTGCGCCATCGATCCCGTGCGCTGCCGCCAGCATCACGAAATCTGGAGATAAGATAGGCGAAGCCGAGTAGTTCTTGTCATAGAACGCCTCCTGCCACTGCCGCACCATCCCCAGAAATCCGTTATTGATGACGGCAATATTAATCGCATAGCCTTCCTGCACAATCGTCGACAGCTCCGCCGCCGTCATCTGGAAGCCGCCATCACCCGCGATCACCCAGACGTCCTTCTCCGGACAGGCCGCCTTTGCGCCAATCGCCGCCGGCAGCGCAAAGCCCATCGTTCCGAGGCCGCCTGAGGTGATCAAACTCCGCGGCGCATCGTGCTTGTAGTACTGCGCCTCCCACATCTGGTGCTGGCCCACATCAGTCACAATTACCGTCTGCGCCAGCCGCCCGGCAGCCAGCGCCTCACGCCAGATATCGTTGATCACATGCGCCGCATAAAGGTGCCCGTTGTCCGGCAGGTTGATGATGTCGCGCACCGCCGCCGTGCCCTTCAACGCGTCGATCTCCTGCAGCCACGCCGTGGGAGGTAGCCCGTACGACTTCGCGTTCGCCCTGTCCCACAATTCCGCATCGCTTACCGCAGTCTCGGGCAGCTGCAGCAGCAGCGCATCGAGTACCTTGCGCAGATCTCCAATCAGCGCCACATCCACCTTAACGTTCTTGTTCACCTCCGAAGGGTCGATGTCGATATGGATCTTCTTTGCTTTTGGAGCATAGTGCGCCAGATTGCCGGTAACGCGGTCATCGAAGCGCATGCCGAAGGCTAGTAAGAGGTCGGCCTGCTGGATCGAGTCGTTCACCCACGACTCGCCGTGCATCCCCATCATCCCCAACGACAGCGGATGATATGTCGGGAATGCACCGAGGCCGAGCAGAGTGCTTGCCACCGGAATCTGTAACCGTTCGGCAAACGTAATTACCTGCTTGCGCGCACCCGACTCGACGATGCCATGGCCTGCAAGGATCAGCGGCCGCTTGGCTTGTTTGATTAAGGCTACAGCCTCGGCGAAAGAGTTCGTCTCCGCCTTCAGCATCGGGTGCGGCCGTGCCGGTGCAGGTGCCGCAGCTTCAAAGCTGAACGCCGCCATCGCCTGCTGCGCGTCTTTGGTGATGTCGACGAGGACCGGGCCGGGACGTCCCGATCTTGCGACCTGAAATGCCTTGCGGACGGTCGCAGCGATGTCCTCAGCGCGTGTTACAAGGTAGTTATGCTTCGTAATCGGCAGGGTGATGCCGGTGATGTCCACCTCTTGAAACGCGTCGCTGCCCAACACCTTCGACGACACCTGCCCGGTGATGCAAACGATAGGAATCGAATCGAGCATCGCCGTCGCAATCCCCGTTACCAGGTTGGTCGCACCCGGTCCGGAGGTCGCCATGCACACGCCCACCTGTCCCGATGCCCGTGCATAACCATCGGCCATATGCGAAGCTCCCTGCTCATGCCGCACCAGCACATGGTGGATCGGGAACTTGCGCAAGGCATCGTAGATGGGAAGGATGGCTCCGCCGGGATAGCCGAAGACGGTGGTGACTCCCTCTCCGACAAGCGTGGCCCAGAGGATTTCAGCTCCGGTTAGTTGCGGATCTGTATTAGTCATTTTACTACCTCACTGTTCCCGTTTATATTGCTCGCCCAGATCGTCGTTGATCATCCCATAAGTCCGACCGAGACGGGGCTTATAAAAATCCATCCGATAAGTACCGGTCGTTGTAGTGTGATCTTCATCCCAAACCATCCCAAATGGAGTTAAATCAACCTCAGCAGAATTCATAGATGACTGTGAACTCCATTTGCCAGTGATCGTTCTGACTGGTCTGCCGGCTTCGCCGATCTCCTGACGAAATGTGCCGTCCGATTTCAACTCCAAACTCGTGTTACCCCATGGCGCCCTATAGGTATATCTACCAAGAAGCTCTACCTGCTCCGGTTCTCGATCCAAGACCAAGCTGAGCACAGCAGCTCCAAAATTGCTGGCCATGAACAACGCCATGGGCGAAAGAAACAACGCCAGCAATCCGGAGAGTGTTATGAGCGTCCACCGAACTGGCTTTGACATTGCCATTGGTCTATGTAGTTACCGCTCCCTCACTCGCACTGCTCACACTCTTCGCATACTTCGCAAAGACTCCCCGCTTATACCTCGCCTCCGGAGCCTTCCACTCGCGCAGCCGTGAAGCTATCTCGCCCTCGGAGACCTCAAGCCGCAGCTCGCGCTTCGGAATATCGAAGGTAATCGTGTCGCCCTCGCGCACCGCGGCGATCGGTCCGCCGAGCTGCGCCTCCGGAGCGACATGTCCCGCCATCAGACCGCGCGTAGCTCCCGAGAACCGCCCGTCAGTGAGAAGCGCAACCGTCTCCGATAACTCCGGAATGCCCTTGATCGCCGCCGTCACCGCGAGCATCTCGCGCATGCCCGGACCGCCGCTCGGCCCTTCGTAGCGAATCACGAGTACATCGGATGGGTTGATCTTGCCCGCCTCAACCGCCTTATGGCAATCGTCTTCGTTGTCGAAGACGCGCGCCGGCCCCTGATGGAAGAGCCGCTCGTGCCCGGCCACTTTGATCACGCAGCCCTCCGGCGCAAGGTTGCCCTTCAGGATCACGAGACCGCCCGTCGCCTTCAGCGGATCGTCGAGCGTATGGATCACCGGCTGTCCCGGCGTCTCGACAGCAAGCGCAGCTTCTTCAGAAATCGTGCGGCCAGAGACCGTTGGCTGCGATCCATCGAGCAGACCCGCATCGATCAGCCGCTTCGCCAGCACGCGCGATCCACCCGCCTCCTGATAATCCGTCGCCGCATACTTGCCGCCCGGTGAAAGATCGCAGATGAAGGGCGTCTTCTCGCTGATGCGGTCGAAATCATCCACGCTCAGCGAAATGCCAAGCTCGCTCGCAATCGCGATCAGGTGCAGCACGGCGTTGGTCGAGCCACCGCTCGCGCAGACCGCGACGATCGCATTCTCGAGTGCCTTGCGCGTAAGAATCTTGCTCGGACGAACGTCATGCCGGCAGAGGTTCATGATCATGCGACCCGCCTCGCGGCTCGCGCTCGCCTTCTCTGCCGACATCGCAGGAACGCCCGTCAGGTTGAACGGAGAGATGCCAAGAAACTCGCCCGCCATCGCCATCGTGTTGGCGGTAAACTGTCCGCCGCACGCTCCCGGCCCAGGACACGCCGCAGCCTCGAGAGCCTCAAGCTGGTCGTCGTTGATCTTGCCTGCTGCGTGGGAGCCCATGCCCTCGAAGACGTTCAGGATGGTGATGTCCTTGTGGGTGCCATCCGGCTGCGCGAGCTTACCCGGAGCGATGCTACCGCCGTAAAGCATGATCCCCGGAATATCCAGCCGCGCCATCGCCATAATCGTTCCCGGCATATTTTTATCGCAGCCCGCGATACAGACAATTCCATCGAATAAATTTCCACGAGCTACCAGCTCGATCGAATCCGCGATCACCTCGCGCGAGATCAGGCTGGCCTTCATGCCCTCGGTGCCCATCGTGATGCCGTCCGATATGGTGACGGTATTAAACTCCATCGGCGTGCCGCCTGCATCGCGAATTCCCTGCTTCACCGCAGCAGACACATCGCGTAAATGGAAGTTACAAGGCCCAATCTCCGTCCACGTATTTGCTACACCAATGATCGGCTTATGCAGGTCTTCCTTCGAGAAGCCGACGCCGCGCAGATAGCTCCGCGCCGCAGCGCGGCT
>CAZZYQ010000049.1:0-30059 GCA_964658395.1 uncultured Granulicella sp.
GGAAGGAAGACAAGGTGAACTCTATCCCGCCCGCCTGATGGCACGGTACGAGTAAGGATCATCTGCGGCGTAGTTCGCGGGTCTTCAGCACAATCAGGTACTCGTAGATGGACTGGAGCACAGCATAGGTGACGCCAGCGCGGCCATCGAGGACGGCACCGCGAATTAAGAGCATGTACAGAAGCTTCAGGACAGGGCGGCCGGGCAGGCGGTAGAAGATGGCTTTCTGGTGCAGGCGGCGAAGGTTGAAGTCAGAGCTGGTGAGGGCAGTGAGGAGAGAGGGATTTTGGAGACCCTGGTTGCGATAAATCAACTCCGCTTCCATCGTCGAGTAGGTATTATGTCGCGCGATCCAATGAGCGAGGCCTTTTGAGAAGGGGAAGTGGTCGAGAGGTGCGGCGAGGTTGTCGATGGGGCCTTCTATTTCGAGAACCTCGTTGATGGCGCGCGTGTAGCGGGCGCGCTCCGGCCGGATGACGCGGATGTAGAAGGGCGAGATCTGCGCGTGTTTCAGCCAGGTGCCGAAGAGGAAGTCGCGGCGGCGCAGGCGGAAGGCGCTGAGTTCGGCGCGAGCGTCGGAGACTGCCCGCTGCATCTCGGAGACGAGGGCCGGGGTGGGGCGCTCATCGGCATCGAGCATGAAGAGCCACGGATATTTGAAGGGGATGGTCCGCAGCGCGGCGTTGCGGTGAGTGGCATAGTCGTCGAACGGGCGCTGGTGGAGGTGTGCTCCTGATGCCCGGGTGATGGTTGGGGTGTTGTCCGTGCTGAAGGAATCAAAGACGTGGATGTCGTCGGAGAAGGCAACGGAGGCCAGGCAGGCGGGAAGGTCTTGTTGCTCATTGCGGGTGAGGATGAGGACGGAGATCATCGCTACGTGATGGTAGCGCCTGGCGGCAAAGAAGCATGCCGGCTTGAACGCAGGGCAAGCAAGCCAGCATGAAGGATGACCACAAACGCAGCGGAACGGGAACAGGCGCTACTTGCGGCGGCTGCTGAGCGGATGTAGGCTCAGAGACGGTGATTGGCGGTATCCGGCCAAAGCTGCTTGGGGTGTGACTCCGCAGCGCGCGGTGGAACTGCACTGGGAGTCCACCGACGATGAGCCTTACTACATTTCAGCCGGTCGTGTCCGATCCGGCTGCTGCAAACGCCCTTGAACCTCTAAAGGTGACGGTTCCGTCGCTGCACCGCAAGAAGAAACTTCATCAGCCCATTACAGCGGTTACGGCATACGACTATGCCTCCGCGCGCCTGATCGATGAGGCCGGACTTGATGTGATCCTGGTTGGCGACTCACTGGCCATGGTGATGCAAGGGCAGCCCGATACGCTGGCCGTAACAGTGGACGAGATGCTCGTATATACGCGCGGCGTTCGACGGGCGGTGAGACGCGCTCTGCTGGTAGCTGACATGCCTTTCGGTAGCTACCAGATCGACGATCGCGAGGGTGTGGCGAATGCGATTCGGTTTGTGAAAGAAGCCGGGGCGGAGGCAGTGAAGATCGAAGGCGGGAGCAGCCGCGCCTCGTTGGTGCGCCGGCTTACAGATGCTGAAGTGCCAGTCATGGGACATATCGGACTGACGCCGCAGTCGGTACATCGTATGGGCGGCTACAAAGTGCAAGGGAAGACACTGGCTGCGGTCGATCAGTTGCGCGCAGATGCGCTCGCTTTACAGCAGGCTGGATGCTTCGCCATTGTGCTGGAAGGCATGCCGCGGGAGTTGGGAACGATCCTTACTGCCGAACTCGAAATCCCGACGATTGGCATAGGAGCTGGACCCGACTGTGATGGTCAGATCCTTGTCTTCCATGACATGCTTTCGCTTACGTTTGCGCCGGCGGCGAAGTTTGTGCGGCGGTATGCGGACATCGCTAGCAGTATTCGCACCGCACTGGGCGCGTACAAGCGCGATGTAGAGTCGCGTACATTCCCGACAGAGGACGAGAGCTATCACTTGCCGGCAGGCGTACAGCTCTAGCTCCTATGCAGATCTTGCGGACAATTGGCGAGATGCGGCACGCCGTTCGAGCGGCGCGCACGGTAGGTAGCATCGGACTTGTTCCCACCATGGGAGCACTTCATGAAGGACATTTGTCATTGGTGCGCCGTGCGCGCAAAGAGAACGACTTCGCCGCAGCCACCATTTTTGTGAATCCGCTGCAATTCGCGCCCAACGAGGACCTGGACAAGTATCCGCGCACCTTCGAGGCTGATCTAGAGATGCTGGAACGCGAAGGGGTCCAGGCGGTGTTCGCTCCCGCTCCTGACCAGATGTATCCTCATCTGGATCAGAGTGAGCGAAGAACGGTAGTCGATCCCGGGTCTATCGGCGAAAGGCTGGACGGCGTCGCCCGCCCTGGACATTTCATTGGTGTCGCTACCGTGGTCGCGAAGCTGTTCCACATAGCAACGCCTCACCGGGCTTATTTCGGCCAGAAAGACGCGGCGCAGCTTGCGGTGCTGCGCCGGATGGTGCGCGACCTCGACTTCGATGTTGAGATCGTGGCATGTCCGATTGTGCGTGATCCTGATGGATTGGCACTGAGCTCCCGCAACCGGTATCTCTCCCCTGCCGACCGTCAGGAAGCTTTAGTTCTGGTACGAACTCTCGAAGCCATCAAGATGCGCATTCGCGAGGGAGTTCGGGACAGCGCAGAACTGTGTCGTGATCCCGAGACCATTCGCGGGGCGAGCCAGAAGTTCAAGCTCGAATACCTGACGATCGTCGATCCGGACACGCTGCAGCCAGTGGCTGAAGCTGCTCCGGGAAGCCTGATTGTTGTTGCCGCGAAGGTAGGAACAACGCGGCTGATCGACAACATGGAGATAGCTTAGAAGCAAAAGCCCCGATCTTCCTCCAGGAGCGTCTCTGATCTCGCGCGAAGCGCAAAGCCTGCAGCTTCAATTTACTTCTGTGGCACCGGGAAGGGATTTCGCTCACTGAACTGCACCTGATGCCAGTATGGATAGGACAAGGGCACGGCACTGGCTGCGTCGAGCTTCGCCACCTGCTCTGGCGTAAGCTCCCACCCGACTGCAGCAAGGTTCTGCCGCAATTGTTCTTCGTTTCGTGCTCCGATGATCAGGGTTGAGACTGTCGGACGCCGAAGCAGCCAGTTCAGCGCAATCTGTGGAACGCTCTTGCCAGTCTCTTTCGCCATCTCGTCCAGCGCATCCACTACCTTGTAGAGATACTCCTCAGGCACCTGCGGTCCGGCGTCGTTCACCATCTTTGAGTTCAGTCGGCTTGTCTCCGGAATGGGTTGTCCGCGGCGGATCTTGCCCGTAAGTCTTCCCCAGCCGAGCGGTGACCACACCAAAGCTCCAACGCCCTGGTCTGCGGCCAGCGGCATCAGTTCCCACTCGTAGTCGCGGCCCACCAACGAGTAATAAACCTGGTGGCCGACATAGCGCGCCCAGCCGTACCGCTCGCTGACGCTCAAGGACTTCATCAGGTGCCAACCGGAGAAGTTGGAGCAGGCAATGTAGCGGACCTTCCCTTCGCGCACAAATTTATCAAGCGTGTTCAGGGTCTCTTCGACTGGCGTGGTCGCGTCGAATGCGTGCAGATGGTACACGTCGATGTAGTCCGTGCCGAGACGCTTCAGCGATCCGTCGAGGGCCTGCGTCAGATGGTAGCGGGAGGAACCGACGTCATTCGGACCCTGGCCGAAGCGGAACGTAGCCTTGGTCGAGATGAGTACGTCTTCGCGCTTGAGGTGATCGATGGCCTTGCCGAGGACCTCTTCGCTTGCGCCATAGGAGTAAATGTCTGAGGTGTCGAAGAAGTTCAGGCCAGACTCCATGCAGACGTCGACGATCTTCCGCGCCTCGGCGACATCCGACGCGCCCCACGCCTTGAAAAACTCGTTCTCGTGACCGCCAAACGTTCCGCAGCCGAAGCAGAGCTCCGGTACCTTCAATCCTGACTTACCCAGTTGACGATATTCCATGGCTCTAAGATGCGTTGTTGCCTGCAGAGGTTCAGGGATTCGGCAAGAGAATGCGAAGAATGTGTACAGACGATCCAGCAACAGGAGTGAGCAGAGTGGACTGCGCCGCAGCAAGCCAGCGCACTGCTCCGGCATCAAGTTGTTGTTTGGCTGCGGAGTCGCTTTCTGCAACGGTAACGGCGTTGAATGTGATGAGGAGCGAGGGTGAGGAAGAGGCTCCGACCGCACACGCCGAGTTCGCGGCGCAGATGATGCGTTCAATCTGAACAGCGGGGTCGCTGAACTCGATCGTGTCTTCCGGAGCGGAAAGGCTCTGCGGCGATCTTCCGCGGAAGGGTTGGTCGAGATGGAGCGAAACCTTCTTCAATTCGACGCGAAGGAAGTCGGAGCTGGAGTCGCCTAGGTTCTCGATACTATGCCGCTCCTTGATCCCATTGGCGACGCGGTAGGAGCCCTTAACCGTGGGCGGGCGAGTGACTGAGCTGGGCGCCTCACCCTCTTCCTGATGGTCGATGCGGACGGGACCGGAGTCGCTCAGATAAACGAAAACCGTGGAGAAGCTGGTGTGGTCGTGCACAGGAATCTTCTCGTGAGCGCCGTAGTGGGCGCGGATGACGGCGACGTCCTTGTTTTCGAAGATAAGGCGGTAGTTATTGGGGAGCAGCTTGAGGGGGTCCTGGGCGCACGCGGATGCTAAGCCTAAGAGGGCCAGGCCGAGTGCGGTCGCAAGACGGAACGACGCTCTCTGGGCTGACATCGTTTTGAGGCGGTTTGTTTGAGACATGGCTAGTTCCTTCGGTTGACCGCGATGAGTATGTCGGCTTAGCAGCAAGTCGAGCTCTATGGGGGAGAACGCTCCGTAGAGGATGGCTCGTTGAGCAGCCTCGGGATGACGGCTAAGTCAGGATGACGGTGCACTGGAGAAGGAGTGCTCCCTACACACTTCGCACTGGCACATGCGGCGGAGGTAGTCCCAGGAGTAGATGCCGCTTTCGTGGCCGTCGCTCCACTTGAAGCGCAGGGCATACTTGCCAACAGGAGTGGCTTCTAGCGGCTTCACCGGCGCTTCGTACATCACGAGCAGGGTCTGCGGCTTCGGCTTGGGGATGCCGGGTGCGCGGCCGCTGGCTTCGCGCTCCTCGTGGCAGGTTGCGCAGGGGCAGGCGTGGCGCAGCCAAGCGAAGGTCCACGCGCTGCGATGGTCGTCGCGCCAGTCGATCTCGACGCCGGTGCCCTCGGACTTCTTCACTCGTACCTTGGCCGGCGTGACAGCATCTGGCGGCAGCTTCTGCTCGGCATGCTGCGCGTCCTGTGCAGCTTCTTCCGCGCTGATGATGCGGATTCCTTCGTGACTCATCCCTCGATTCTTTCACGGCCGCTGCCCTGGCGAGTTCTACGACTGCCGCCAGAAGAAGTACGCGGACATGAGCACGCCGGTGCCGACGACGATAAGGCGGAGAACGTCCGGGCTTATCCGGCGCGAATATCGAGCACCGATGTAGCCTCCGACCCCGCAGATGATCATGGAAATGAGGCAATACTTCCAGATCACCGCTCCGCTGACGATGAAGGTGATGACAGCGCAGAGGTTCGAGAGGCAGGCGGCGAGGACCTTCATGGAGTTCAGGGCGCGCATCTCCTCGATGCCGAACAGCGCAAGCGCGGACATGATAAGAAAGCCCGCACCCGCACCGAAATAGCCGATGTAGAAGCAGACAGGCAGCAGGACGAGGAAGAGTGGGAGATTCGAAGGCTTTGCGTCCTGTGCCGTTTCGGTCGCGTCGGCGGGTGCCTTCGACTCGGCGCGGAGACGCAGCCAGCGGGAGACAGGCCCGCTGATCCCAAAGAGCAGCGAAGCGACGAGCAGAAGCCAGGGGACCATGTGCAGGAAGGTCAGCTGCTTCGTCTTGAGCAGCACGATTGCGCCGCTGACTCCGCCGAGGATAGAGGCGGCGATGACGGTTGACAGCAGGTCTTTGCGAAGGTCTTCACGCAGCGCGGCGACGGAGGTAAGCTGTCCGGGCCAAAGGGCGACGGTGTTGGTGGCGTTGGCCTGGATAGGCGCGACTCCCATGGCAAGCATGGCAGGGAAGGAGACGAAGGACCCTCCTCCGGCTATTGCGTTCATCACGCCAGCAAGAAAGGAGGCAACTACCAGCCAGGCGTAATGGGTGTGGGTGATGAGGGTCGAGAGCATGCAGACCCTTAGTTTAGTGGACTGCGCAAGAAGTTATGACCGGTCTCATGAGCTCGAGTGCCGCATCCATCGTCGCGTCTTTGCGGGGATAGGTGGGACGTATGCCGCTGGGATTGCAGTAGCCCGTCATCCAGAGTTTCCTCGGCCGCTCATTGTGATGATGAATGGGCGAAGCGATGGGCGATTCTTGGACGGGGAGAAGGCAATGCGGGGGTCTCTCCACTTCGCTTCGCTCCGGTCGAGATGACGCTTCTTACTGGTTTCCGGGCACGAGGCCGGCGGGGAGCTCCGGAGTGGCGGCGATCAGTTCCTGGGTGTAGGGCTGCTGGGGGTTGTCGCAGACTTCAAGCACATCGCCGAGTTCGACCACTCGTCCGTGTCGCATCACGGCAACGCGGTCGCAGAGATAGCGAACGAGCGGCATGGAGTGCGAGATGAACAGGTAAGTGAGGGCGTGGTCGCGCTGAAGGTCGCGCAGGAGGTTAATGACCTGCGCGCCGACTGAGACATCGAGCGCGGAGACGGGTTCATCGAGGACGAGGAACTCCGGCTGAAGCGCCAAGGCGCGGGCGATGTTGATCCGCTGGCGCTGACCGCCGCTGAATTCATGCGGGTACCGGGTCAGCGCGGCGGCATCGAGGCCGACCGCGGCCAGCATGGCGCTAAGCCGGGCGGCCATGCCTTCCGCGGGCCGTTCCTTGTGGATAGCAAAAGGCTCAGCGAGGATTTGGCGGACAGACATGCGCGGGTTGAGCGCGGCGTAAGGGTCCTGGAAGACGATCTGCATGCGGCGGCGAAGCTTCCGAAGCTCTCGCGGGCTGGCCCGAAGGACGTCGACGCCGTCGAAGCGGACAGTGCCTGCGGTAGGTTGGACCAGGCGCAGGATCATGCGGGCGACGGTACTCTTGCCAGAGCCGGACTCACCCACAAGTCCGAGCGTCTCGCCGCGGCGGACACTGAGAGAGACATCGTCGACAACGCGGGCGGCGCCGTAATCCTTGGTGAGACCATTGGCCTCGACGAGGGTCCCGGCTGCATGGCTGATCATCGGTGTTCGGCAGCCAGGAGCTTTGCTTTTCGCTCAAGCCTCCAGCGGTAGCCGGTGAGCGAGCCATCGGAGCCGACGAGCCGGTGGCAAGGAATAGCGACCGCCACAGGGTTATTGGCACAGGCGGAAGCGACAGCACGGGCGGCGGCCGGCTGGCCCAGCTCACGGGCGAGCTCGCCATAGCTGCGGGTCTCACCGCGCGGAATTGCCTGCAAGGCCTTCCACACGCGCTGCTGAAAGGCAGTGGCACGGACATCGAGCGGAAACTTGGCGGCGGTGGGTGATTCGCTGAGCTGCGAAAGGACGAAGGCGACCGCCTCGGCCAGCCAGCCGGTGTTCCCGCGCGCCCGGCTGAGTTGGGCCTTCGAAAAACGCTGGCGCAGGTCGGCTTCAAGCTCCTGCGGATCTCGACCGAAGAGGATCGCGCAAACACCGAAGTCGGTCGCTGCGACCAGCATCTTTCCCAAAGGCGAGTCCGCGATGTGGTAGCGGATCACAAGGCCGGCGCCACCTTCGCGCATGACCCGCGGCGTCATGCCGAGCGAGACGGCTGAGTTTTCATAGAGCCGGCTGGAGGAGCTGAAACCAGCCTCATAGATGGCATCCGTGACCCGCGTCCTTGGTTCGCGGACCTTGGTCTTGAACTTTGCCAGTCGCTGTTCCTTGGCGAATTCGGCGGGCGTGACGCCGAGGACGCGCTTGAACCCGCGCAAGATTGCCAGCTTGCCGACGCCCGTCACCTTTGCCAGATCTGTCAGCCGAGTGCGTTCGTCCGCATGTTCCTTCAGGTACTCGGCGACCGCGGCGATGGCCGCGGCCTGCGGGTCGGGGCGGTCCGTCGCGCGGTCCGGTTCGCAGCGCAGGCAGGCGCGGTATCCGGAGGCTTCGGCAGCGGCTGCAGTCGGAAAGAAGGTGACGTTCTTGCGGTTCGGCTTGCGGCTGGCGCAGCTTGGCTTGCAAAAGACCATCGTCGACTTGACGGCGTAGAAAAATTGCCCATCGGCGGCGGCGTCGCGGGCAAGCACCTGCTGCCAGGCTTTGCCGGGAAAAAGGCTGGGAACGACTTGTGGGGGTGCGGGCATGTGGGGTTCGAGTTCGTGTGTCATTCCAGTATCGTGCATCGCGCGGCGCGGAGGCCACACTCCGTTTCTTTCAGGAGAACTGGCGTGACCAGTTGGTACGAGTTGTGCCCTTCGTCAGCCGCGCGAAGGCTGAACAGCATCACCCGGTAAACCGCGGCGCTGTGGTGAGGCGCGGTGGTGACTTGAGATTTGGCTCCTCCACACGGGTAGCACCATGGCTGGTCTAAACTTTCAGTATGTGGAGATTCGTTTTTCTTGCAGCCGCGATGGCCGGTCTTGGCGCGGCGAGTGCTCAGGATGTAACCACGCCGCCTGCAACAGAACATGCTGTGCTGACGGTAGAGGGCCGCGGGGTTCAGATCTACTCCTGCACCAAGGCCGGGCCGACGGCGCGCTGGGTCTTTGTCGCTCCGGCGGCGCGCCTGTTCGACAAAGACGGCGTTGAGGTGGGAACGCACGGCGACGGCCCGGTATGGCAGCTTCAGGATGGAAGCTCGGTGCAGGGCAATGCCGTCGCCCGTTCGATGTCGCCCGATGCAGGATCGATCGAGTGGCTGCTCATCAAAGCGGTCCGTACAAATGGTTCGGGAAAGCTGGCCGGAGTGGAGTTCGTTCGCCGTTCGGATACAAAGGGCGGTGTGCCCGCGGAGACAGGATGTGACGCGGCGCACCTGGGAGACATCGTGCGGGTGCCGTACACGGCCACGTACACGTTCTTTTCGTCCCGCGGATAGCGGAAGCGCCGACAGAACCCGAAGAAAGATGCGGGACATACGTAGATCGGGTAGTGGGCAACTTTGAATCGCAGGTTGACACATCTTTAGGTCATAACCCTAAAAAACCTCATATCAAGTAGTATGCAAAGGATGCGCCAGGGATACACGCGAGCGGCGGCTGTTCTTGTTGTATTCGTCAGTTATGCCCTTGCGTACACTCGCGGACAGGAAAGTACGCCAGCTGATTCGCCGGGTACACTTAAGGCGCGAGCACACGCCATTCGCGAGGCTGTGATTGAAGCTTACGGAACGCCCAACATAGTCTCGGCCTATCATGCGTCGCAGCACGCAGTAGAACAGCCAGCCGCAAGTCCTGCTCAGCCCGCGAAGATAAAGAAGGGCACATCCGACATAATAGCTAAGGTGCAGTCTCGGATCGATAGTCAGATGGACGAGAGCGATCTTTTCGTCATCTCTTTCAGCCAGGCAATGTACTTCGGGCTCGAGCAGCCCAAGGGGACGTCTTCCAAAGCGTTGGCTCCCGCCAGAAGCGTTGCGCGTAGCTTCCTGTTCAGTCTGTTTGATTATGTTGCAAGCTCACTCCCATA
This sequence comes from uncultured Granulicella sp., assembly GCA_964658395.1. Taxonomy (GTDB): domain Bacteria; phylum Acidobacteriota; class Terriglobia; order Terriglobales; family Acidobacteriaceae; genus Edaphobacter. The sequence goes on from CAZZYQ010000049.1 coordinate 9,610, forward strand.
CTCAGAAGTAGCCATACAAAGCGCTGCGGCTGCTGCCGCCGATTTAGCTGCTAAAAAGTTGGAGTTTGATCGCAACAGCCGCAGGGGTGCGATGCATATGGCCGAGGTAAAAGCTCTGGCGGATATTGTTCTGTCCGAAGATGATCGAAAGCAATATGAAAAGGGCGACCTCATGGTCAAGGCATCTCTTTTGTTCAAAGCCGCACACGAGACACTAGAAAAGCAGGAGCTTCCGAACGCCTATGTCTTGTGGATGGTAGAAGGCCGAGGAGCCGACGGCATTAAGAGCCACATGGCGCGTGAGCAACTTTCGAGCTTTATCGATCCTGCCAACCAGAAGTATCAAGTCGCGACCTGGGATAGTCTGCCTGAGTTAGAGAAATGGAATGTCGCAACGGACAGCCTGAAGCTGTTCACTGAACGCGGAGAAAATGCGCTGGCCTCTCCCGGCTCTGACCCGCAGATGAGCAGCCTGATTGCGGGCTCCTTGTCTGGTGCCGAAGGAGATAGTGTCCTGAAAGCCGTCGGGCCGGACGAATATGCGAAGTGGAAGAGCGCATCCGATCTAGAGAAGAAACGGATTGCGGCAGGTGCCGCAGGCATCGAAGCAGGAATGAACTTTATTATGCCAATGCTCATCGGCGATAACCGCGTTCCTACGCATACAAACCAATTATCGAAGTAATTTCTTTAGGGTTGAGATTGGGGGCACCCCGGTTCGGAGAGACCAACGGCAAGAATATTTCGAAGGAAGTTCCACGGACCGCCCCGGTCTTCTGCGTCACAAACGAACGTTTGTGACAGCTTCTACAGCTCAGAACATTTGCTGGCGATTGCGTTCAGGCCGTGGCCGGGGTGGAGAGCAGGCCATCGATGGGGAGCTTCTTTCCATCCTCGCCGATCTCAAAGCTGTCGACGTAGAAGTTGCTGAGGAAGGCGGAGCCAAACGATGTCGTGATGGCCACATCGGCGGCGTCCCGGCCGGTGGCCATCAGGACGCGGCCATAACGAGAGTCGTTGTGGCGGGCGTCCATGGTCATCCATCTCCCGTCGAGGAAGACCTCGTACCAGGCGCTGAAGTCGCCTGGGCCGCTATAGGCGTGGCGAACGTCGCCTAGATAACCGGTGACGTAGCGGGCTGGGATGTTCTGGCACCGCGTCAGGGTAATAGCCAGGTGCTGGAAGTCGCGACAGACGCCGATCCGCTCCGTAAAAACGTCCATGGCAGTCTTGGTAGGGCGGGCGGTGTTGTAGTTGAACGCGACCTTGTTGTGTACCCAGTCGCGAATGGCGGTTGCCTTCGACCAGCCTGGAGAAAAGCCCCCGAAGAGGTCCTGGGCGATCGCCGGAAACAGGTCTACCTCGCAGTAGCGGCTTGGCAGAAGGAACTGAAGCACCTCCGGAGGGAGATCTTCGATCCGCGCCTGCTGGGCGTCAGCAGCGATCTCGTCGGGCTGGCCGTCGTCCAGAGTGACTGCGGACGCCTTCAGGCGGATGGTGCCTGCCGGCGCGACAAAGCGGGTACAGCGATTGCCGAAGCTGTCGTGATATTCGGAATAGGGAACGGACTCCGCAGCCATCGGCGGTGCGTCGTAGTATTCGCTGATTATCTTTTCAACCTGAAGAACGTTGCCGCTCTGGATCGCGGGCTCGACGGACGGATGAAGATGCAGCAGCGCAACCATGGCGGTGGGATGGGACAGCCGAAACTGAATGTCAAACTCAGACTGAATGAGCATCGGGTGTCCGTTCTTTCTGCTTGTGGTTTAGGTATACGATGCGGCCAGCGAGGGGCGAAGCAGCCCGCCCCCTTGCACTCCAATGGACGGGCGGGCTGCTTGTGCGGTCCAGCTACTTTGCAGCGAGTTCAGCTGAGACGCCGGCCTGTTCGGCAAGGGCTGCGGCCTTATCGGTGTTCTCCCAGGTAAAGCTTCCGCCATTCTTGCGGCCGAAATGGCCATAGGCGGCAGTGGCCTTGAAGATGGGACGGCGCAGGTCGAGCGACTCGATGATGCCTTTGGGCGTAAGCGAAAAGTTCTTGCGGACGAGGCCTTCCAGTAGGTCATCGGCGACTTTGCCGGTGCCGAAGGTGTCCACAAGGACGCTTACTGGCTCGGCGACGCCAATCGCATAGGCAAGCTGCACTTCGACGCGCTCGGCCAGGCCGGCGGCGACAATGTTCTTGGCGACATAGCGCGCCATGTAGGCTGCAGAGCGGTCGACCTTGGTGGCGTCTTTGCCGGAGAAGGCGCCGCCGCCATGACGGCCCATGCCGCCGTAGGTGTCGACGATGATCTTGCGCCCGGTAAGGCCGGTATCGCCCATGGGGCCGCCAATAACGAAGCGGCCAGTCGGGTTGATGTGGTACTTGGTGTCGGCATCGAGCAATTCGGCCGGGATGACCGCCTGAATGACATGCTTCAACACGTCGCCGCGAAGCTCGTCGTTGCCAACCTCTTCGGCATGCTGGGTTGAGATGACAACGGCATCGACCCGAACCGGCTTGTTGTTGGCATCGTACTCCACTGTGACCTGCGACTTGCCGTCGGGACGGAGGTAGGCCATCAGGCCAGACTTGCGCACTTCGGAGAGCTTTTCGGCGAGACGGTGCGCGAGCGAGATAGGCGTCGGCATCAACTCGGGTGTCTCATTGGTCGCGTAGCCGAACATCATGCCCTGGTCGCCAGCCCCGCCGGTGTCCACCCCCTGCGCAATGTCCGGGGACTGCTTGTTAATCGTCGAGATGACCGCGCAAGTGTTCGAGTCGAAGCCATGGGTGGCGTCGTTGTAGCCGATCTTCGAGACCGTGTCGCGGACCAGCGTCTGGAAATCAACATACGCAGAGGTGGTGATCTCTCCGGCGATAACGACCAGGCCGGTGCAGGTAAGGGTCTCGCAGGCGACTCGGCTGTAGGGGTCCTGGCCGAGGCAGGCGTCGAGAATGGCATCGGAGATCTGGTCGGCGATCTTGTCGGGGTGTCCTTCGGTTACGGACTCTGAGGTAAAAAGAAAACGGTCACGCTTTGCCAAAACTGCTCCTTAGATGAATCGGGGAAAAGATGTCGGGGTGGTGCTGGATCGAGTGCCGCTCCATGCGATGGCCGAAAAGTTGCAGACGGGCTGCAGCTTCCTGGTCATTGTAAAGAACCCCCTAATTTTACATACGGCACGCGGGGAACGCCTAGTTCAGGGTCAACAACGCTGATCGAACGATGGAGAAATCTGTGAGGAAGTGGAAGAGGAGCGCGGGTCAAGCTTTGGAACGAGGACGAACTTCCAGACACACACGCTGAGAACAGCCAGCAGAAGCGCCATGGCGAGTACGCCAATCCAGCGAAGATTGGTCTTGGGGCGAGTATTCCCCAGGCGGTTGTTTCTGACGTTTTCAGCAAAGTCGACCCAGTCAACCTCGGCGGCATCGGCCAGGCCGCTGGCTCGGTAGCTCGCCTCAAACCGTTCAAGCCAAAGGGGTTCGTCAAGATCAAGGGCCTTCAAGTAGCTTCGAACAAAACCCTTACGGAAGATGCCGCCGGGGAGTTGGCGGAAGTTTCCGGCCTCAACGTCAAGCAACTGCCGGATGGACAACTTGGTGGCTGCGCACATAGCTTCGAGCGAGACGCCTCGCTGTTCGCGCTCTAGCCGCAACTCGTCTCCGAATTGAACGATGCTTTCCGTAGTGCGCCGCCCGAATGGAAGAACTTCAGTCTGCACCAATAGTATAACTAAGGTCACCAGCGCGGCTAAAGCCGCGACGCTAGCCCGGATGCGCATTCCCTTTCCAGTTCGGATTCCACTACAGTACAGCTGCGGGTTCGCGGTAGTGTTGTGCCTGGTGGAAGTGCTGGAAGGAACGCCGGTGCAGTTCAGTCTTTGCGCCTTTGCGTTTATCGTGGTCGCGACGCTGGCCTTCAATGCGGCGGGCGGGTTCACCCGGCCTTCCGGCTCCTATATCTTCTTCTACGCCACTCTGTCGGTTATCGTCGGTTTGACGTACAAGGCCTTTCTTGGCGAAGCGGCTGACACCAATCTGTCCGCCCCACAAACCACCATACTGGTTTACCTGGCGGCCATCTGCGGAATGTTTGCCTCCGCATTCTTGAAGCAGAAGGTGCTGCCCAGGAGCGGCTTGCTCGAGCACACCGCCGACAACATCGACCTGCACGCCGCCAGCATCGGCTGCATGGTCGTCGGCATTGCAATCTATGTCCTGACCGTACTTACCATCAAGACCGGCGATACCGCGGAAGAGTTCTACGCCAACAACTCCGGCACTGTGCTGAGTGCACTAAACCAGGTGAATCAGTTTGTGCCGCTGGGTTTGATCCTTGGCGTCACCCATACGATCAAAAGCAGCGGAGGACGACGCTTTCTGAGCGGCACTGTGGTCTTCGGCGCAATCTTTGCGATCCTCGCCTTCGGCATCGTGGGAACGTCGAAGCAGGGCCTCTTCCAACCCATCGCGTGCGTCATGATTGCCGCGGCGGCCCTGCGGTATAGATTCTCAACCGGGCAGGTCGCCGCCTTCATCGTCAGCATGGTCTTCGCTTTCTACTATCTTGTGCCGTATGTATACGTTGGCAAGGGTGTGGTTCCAGGAGAGACCTACCTTGACACTGTAAAGAACGCCTATGCGTTGGTGACGGACCTGGGCTTTGCACGGGAACAGATGACCTCGGCCCTGCAGAGCCGGCTGGATGAGACGGACGACTTTGCGATCCACTACTTCAACTCGCCGCAAGGAATCTTTGACCGGCTGCAGATGCTCTCAATCGACGACGCCCTGATCGACGTCACCGAGCAGGGGAGGGTGTTCGGATACAGTCCGTTGCTGTATGACGTGTACAACCTTGTTCCGCACTTTATCTGGCCAGATAAGCCCCTGGTGAGGCTGGGGAACATCTACTCGCACGAAATAGGCATGGCGCATTACTCGACGGTGGGCGAAGACGATACCACGACCGGAATTTCCTTCTCTCCGAGTGCCGACGCCTTTCATATGGGCAGGTGGACGGGCGTGCTGGTGCTGGCGCCGGCGCTGTGGTTTGGCTGCTTCTTTGTTATGGACTTTGTCTGCGGAGACACGCGCAAGTCTCCATGGGGCCTGCTGGTGATGGCGATCTGCGCCCACATGGCACCCGAGGGACTGATGAGCGGACCGTTTTACCTGATGACCATTGGGCCCCTCATGGTCATCTTCGTGTCCTTGTTGGCGTCGTATGTGCTTCCTTTGATTGGCGACCTGTTGCCGGGCAAGCGGCAGAGGAGATCGACTCCTGATGCAAGCGGCACGGCCGTGACCGGGGCTTGAAGATGGCAAAGAGCGAGAAGACTGACCTGCTCCCTTACACTGGTAGTCAATGAATAAGCTTGTTCTTGGAAACCTGGTCCATCGTCCCTTGCGGTCTGTCATCAGCGTCTTCGCAGTGGCCATCGAAGTCATCATGATTCTGTCGATCACAGCAATCCTGATGGGCAAGCTGAATGGCTTCAAGGACCGTACGAACGGCATCGGCATGGACATGTTTGTGCGTCCGCCGACAACAAATAACTTCGTCGGGATGAGCTCCGCGGGTGCCTCCATCAAGGTGGCGGGTCTGCTGGCGCAGGTGCCCCACGTGAAGGTCTCGGCGCCAGTGAACATTCAGATCACAGGCTCGCTGGACAACATCTACGGGATCGATTTCAAGACCTTCGACGCACTGGCGCCGTTCGTTTTTCTCTCAGGCGGTCCATTTCAGCATCCCTTTGACATCATCGTGGATGAGTATGCGGCGGAGGGCAGAAAAGTGGGAGATCCGCTGACCGTGCTGAACTCCAGCTTCCGCATCTGCGGCATCGTGGAGCATGGCAAGGGCGGCCGGAAGTTCATCCCCATCGACACCATGGGTCAGCTTACCGGAACGCAAGGAAAAGCGACGGCGTTTTATCTGAAGACCGAAGACGCGCCGAAGTACGAGAACGAGGTGAAGGCGGCGATGCAGGGCATCGACGGGCTCCAGGGCTACAGCGTGCTCAAGACGGCGGAGTACCTTGACATGATGACCCCGGCGAGGCTGCCGGGGTTCAACATTGGGCTTGAGGTGGTGATAGGGATTGCGGTCGTGATCGGATTCATGGTCATCTTTCAATCGATGTACACGGCGGTGATGGAGCGCACGCGTGAGATAGGGATACTGAAGTCCATGGGGGCTTCGCGGAGCTATATCGTGTCTATCGTACTGCGGGAGACTGGTTTGCTCGCCGCGGCGGGCATTGTGCTGGGGATCGGTGCCAGCTTCGCGTTGAGCGCCATCCTGCAGAACCGGTTTCCGACCCTCGACTTCGTGATCAACCTGCCTTACGTTTGGAAGTCTGCGCTGATTGCGCTGGTGGGCGCTCTGTTAGGAGCGTTTTATCCAGCGATGAAGGCGGCGCGCAAAGATCCGATCGATGCGCTTGCGTACGAGTAGTTCCGGCAGCGGGGATGGCTTCCGGCTGCTGGTCCCAGTGCTGGGGCTATGGCTGGCGGCATGGATGGAGCTGTCCTGGCCCGCGATCCAGGATGATGCGTTGATTCATCTGCGCTATGCCAACAATCTGTACCTGCATCATTTCGTAACCTATGACGGCGTCCACCCGGACTACGGAGCATCGAGCCTGCTCTACGTGGGGTTGCTGGCGCTGCTGCGCGGCATGGCTTCGTCGGCCAACCTGCCGCGGGCGGTCTCAAGCGTGGTGCATGGGCTGCTGTTCGGCGGGAGCGCCTTCGCCTTCGCCCGGTATCTGCCAAGAAGGGCACGAGTGGCAAGGCTGGCGGCGGGAATTCTTCTGGTGCTGCTGGTGGTGCCTTCGGCAGTCCGCTGGCTTGACGACGGTATGGAGACAGGTCTGGCAGTCTCCGTTGCGACGCTGCTGGCCTGGCTGCTGCATGGACGGCCCGGTCGTGACCAGGCTGCGGGGAACACAGCGGGCAGGTTCGCTTTGCTGGTGCTGATCTCATGCCTGGCCGTACTGTTGCGACCGGAGCTTCTGCTGCTATGCGCTGCGGGCTTTCTGTTGCTTGCACTTCGTGCGCAAAGGGGCAGCGGGGGGATGTGGGCCGGCACGCCGACAGTTCTGGGGGCAGCGCTCGCGATGGCTCTGGTCCTGAGCGCAATGCACGCCCCGCTGCCGGATACGGCCGTGGCTAAGTCGTTGGGGATCCGCCATTGGTTCGACCCTCTTCACGACACTGCTATCACGCTGGGCGGAGCCTTCTCGTTTGGTGTCGGCGCGCTGTTGTTCTGGGTGTTGACCCTCACTCAAGTAATTGCACGGCGAGGGCGTATGGGTGTCCAGACGGCGCTCGCCAACTGCTTCTTTCCGGTGGTACTTACGCTTTCAGCGCTGCGCGGCCAGGAGATACAGGGCGTGCGCTACTTTGCATGGACCTTTTTCTTTTCCATAACCTGGAACGTCCTCGATCTTGCAGAACAGGAGCTGTCGGACCAGAATCTTGCAGACAGGAGGCTAGCACCAAGATCAACCTGGCAGAGCCGACGCCAGAGTGCGGCACTGTACGTGTTTGCATTAATCCTGTGTGCGGTCCTGCCATTTGAGACCGTCGCAATGAAGCATGTGCTGACGCAGCGAGCGGAGACGGTGCGCGGCTTCGAGACCCATCCTTTGAATGTGTTGCGAGATCGGCAAGGGATGGCCTCGGACGTTGGCTACATCGGCTACTTCAGCGGGGCGAAGATCTGCGATCTGGCCGGGCTGGTGAACGGCCGCGTGGCGGCCCGGATGAGCAAGTTGGAGCGCGCACAGGCCTGTGTCGCAATGGACCCAGATTTCGTCTTTCTCAATCGCAGTCAATTGATGCCGATGGCCCAGATCATTGATCTTTCGCAATGGCGAATTTGCGGGTGGTACGACTTTGCGAACGTGCGCACACCGGACAGGCACTACCTCATCGTTCGTCTTGGCATCGTGGATGGGGTCTGTCGGGCTACGGGATTTTCTCCGACGCCGATCGGATCGATTCGGTAATTGCCAGGATGCTTTCAACGATGATCTTGCCGGTCTGTCGCGCTTCGCTTTAGCCGGGCACCTGCAGACCTGTCCTCATGATCTCCGGCTTCTCGGAACCCTCTTACTTCTCGCGTCTCTTCTTACTTGCGGGACCCTCTAAAACGAAGGAAACCCAGCGGTCAGCTTGCTGTGGCTGCGCTCCGCATAGCGAACTGAGCGGTAAGGGGAGCAAGCGCGAGAGCGAATGGCAGAAAGATGCGAGCTTCATCGATCTTTCCCACGGTGCACCATAAAGCGAGAAAGATAACGCTTGACACGGCTGTCGCGAGCAGCGGCGCTTCGACGCTTTGCTTGTTCGATCCGACGCGCCCGAGAGTCCACGCAACGGGTGCAATAAAGAGCACAAACGGAAGTAGCCGGAGCGGCCTGGTACTGTTCAGGACCAACTGAAAGACGGGTGTGGTCCCGTAACCCGCATGGGGGTAGGCGACGTACCTCATGTAACCCTGAACGGCTACGGCGGCGACGATGCAGAGGGCGCTGGTCGCTGACTGGGCCGCACGCGATAGGCTGAAGCCGCGGCTGGCGCCAGTGCAGCAAACGATAAGGACGCCCGCATGAAGTGCCACAGCCACATCGGCCCGAACAAACGCCTGAGCCACTGCCACCAGGAGGAGGCAAAGGGCTGAACCGACTTGAGCAGGTGGCCGCTTTGATTCGTTATGGGGCGTGAGCAGCCAGACCGAGCAGGCCAGCAACGCGGCGGTCGGCAGCGTCTCCGGTCGCTGATACCAGGTAAGCCAAAGCAGGTAGAACTGCACAAGCGCTATGTACGCTGCCGAACCAAACCACTGCTGCTCGGTTCTCGAAGCCCGATAGACTGCGGAACGGCGAAGCAAGCTGTACAGCACCCAAAGGGCGACGCCCCCGCTTAGAGCATCAAGGACCGTCATCGCATGGCGCAGGCCCATGCGCCCGTGCAGGGCGATAGAGCTTGCGGCGAAGACGGCCCCTGTCCGATACTGAGCAGGCGCGGAGGCGGTGCCTCGAAGCACATCCGTGTAAACAGCGGGATCCCGGTAGAACTGCTGGCTGTACCCCCAGTAATCCAGAAAGATCACCGCAGCAAGAAAGACGGTCAGAATCAGGTTCGTTACCCGGGCGGGGGACTGCATCGGTGCGTTCTCCTGTTTGATCGGGCGCAACATTCTGCCTCCAGAGCTGTTTTCATGAGCGATGTTCCATAGAGTTTGCATCCAACGCAGCCTGGAGCGGGGATGGTCGTATTACACGGAAGCACAAAGCAATGGCTGCGACAGCTGCAAATTCGAGAACAAGCTTGATTGAGGCGAGAGTCTGCGACGGGCCCGGATTGGAGTCGGAACTGAGCAGGACGCTCCTCCCCAAAGCCAAGATCGTGCAGGAAAGTGAACCGCGCAGCACGATTGCCTGGGTACGGGCAACCATGCTGGCGTGCGCTGCGCTTTTCTTTGCACTTCACTTTGTGCATCTTTCCGCTGACTTTCCGAACCACTCGCCGTGGATGGACTGGTCGAAGTATACGGACGAAGGCTGGTACGGCGATGCGGCCATCCGGCAGATTCAGCGCGGACACTGGTATGTACCGGGAGACTTCAACCCGGCGGCGGCAATGCCCGTGTGGCCGCTGCTTGAGTACGGGGTGTTTGCCGCAGCAGGAGTAAGCCTGGTGGCGGCCCGGGCACTGGCAGTCGCGGTCTTCGGCGGCATACTGCTGGCGGGCTACCTTTTACTGCGGCGTTACAGCGGCAGCGAGGTGCGCGAACCGCTCGCGCCCGAGGCCGCGGTGCTGATGCTTTCCGTTAGCCCCTTCTGCTACGTCTTTACCCGTCTCGCCATCTTGGAACCGCTGCTCATTCTGATAGGGTTGCTGGCTCTGCTGGCGGCATCCAGCCTGCCGGCGGGTTCGGGAGACCGAGGCCTGCGTCCGACGCGAAGGCTTTCCCCGTCGGTCGCAGCACTCGGCCTCCTGATCCCGTTGATGGTCCTGACGAAGACGACGGCCGTCTTTCTCCTGCCGTCCATCCTGTGGATGGTCTGGTCGCGATGCGGGTACCGGCTGCGTCCATTCGTGCGTGCTTGTCTGCCGGTTGCCACGATCGCGGCGGTGCTTTGGACGCTCTACTTCGGCGTTGTCGTGCGGCCGAGATTTCTCGACGATTACCGCTACCTGTTCAGCGCCAACGCGTATACGGGCATAACGTGGGAGAACTGGCGCGAGGTCGTCGCCAACACTTTCAAGGACGGCATGTGGATGGGGAGCCTGATGTACCCGGTGGCGGTCGCTGCTGTGATCGGCGCGCTCTTCTCCGCAAGGCGAACGCTTCGGAACCCGCTGGTACCTTCGTTGATGTTGTGGGCGGTGGGGTATGCGAGCTTCCTGGCGTATCACAACAACTTGCAGCCTCGGTACTACCTGGTGATCGCAGTCCCGCTGATGCTGCTGGTCCCGCTGGTAGCGGAACTGGCGCTCCGGGGCGGGGATTCGGGGCGGCAACCGGTGAAGCCGCCCGCGCGGCGCATGGCCGCCGGCCTGGCAGTCTGCACCCTTACTGCGCTCGCCGTGCTCGACGCGCGACAGACGGTTCGCTACGTGAAGACGCCGGAGTACACCTACGCGCGAGCGGCGCAGGAGGTGCGTAAGATCGTCCAAGCAGATCCGCGGCACAATCCGCTCATCCTTTCGATCAGCGGCTCCGACCTTTCGCTGATGACCGGTCTGCCGTCGATCTGCGACGACTTCGGCACCATGACGCTGGAAGACCGGGTGGCCAGGTACAAGCCCGGCTGGTACGCGACCTGGAATGAAGTCGACGACGACAAGATGGACGCTCTCGCGCCGCTCTTTCACCTCGAGCGCGTCGCGGCTTTTCCCGCGCTCGATGACCCGGAGCGAAATCTGCTGATCCTCTACCGGCTCGACCCGCCACAACCGGAGACCGGCCGCAAGCGGCGGCGAAAGCAGGTGCCGAAACTGCTTGAGACGAAGATGGGCCAGCAGCCGACGGCAATGCAACTGGAGCACTGATGACTGCACAGGATTCAAACCGCGCCGCGCAGAGAACTGAAGTCCTCGTCAAACTGCCGCGCCTGAGCAATCATTACCTTCGATCGTAAGGGAGGAACATGCGCGAACAGCACAGGGCCATCCAAGTAGCCAGTTGAAGATGGCGAAAGCCTTCGGCGTGCAGCGAAAGCAGATGAGCTCGGCAAAGAGCGAGCAACGACAGACAACACCGACAAGCAAAGCGGTGGTCTCTCCGCTGCGCATCGCGGTGAGGCCGCGATGCTCCGGTCGAGATGACGATCTATCGGGGTAGCGCAAGCCGTGGGAGTTCCACTGCTGAGCTGGGCAAGAGCTGACAAGTCGTTGACTCCCCTGCGACTCTCGGCTATTCTTAAGACTCGCGCAGTCCCGCGTCTGCACGTCTGTGTCTCTCTGTCCTCAATGGGACAGGCTCTCCAGGCAGGTACTTCCAGGGACAGCGGTGGCAGCAGTATCTGATGGTCCCCAGTAGGAGTGGCCCGCTCGACAGGCGCCCCTGAAGCACCCATCCCACAGGCAATGCGCGTTCCAGCAGCCGGTTCAGCCTTTGGGTTGTCCCGTTCTTCGCAGGATTTCGAGCGATTCTGGCTCGGTCACGCGGCGATCGCGTCTGGAAATGTCTGGTTCCGGAGCGGCCCGGGCTTTTTGCGACAGGATTTTTGCAGCAAGCTTTTCGCGGCAGTCGGATCATGTCTGTCGCACAGTAGCAAATTAAGCACGACCATTTCTTCATGCACCAAGCCGAACACTGAAGACGGCAGAAACAGGGAGTAAACAACGATGTCAACCACGATTCCAAGCGGCAAAGATATCAAGCGCAAGTGGTACGTACTCGACGCCAGCGGTAAGACGCTGGGCCGTCTCGCGACCCAGGCCGCTTCGATGCTCGCCGGCAAGCTCAACCCCCTCTACACCCCGTATATCGATATGGGCGACCACGTCGTCATCATCAACGCCGAGAAGATTGTTCTGACCGGGTTGAAGAGCGACCAGAAGCTGTATCGTCGCTACACCGGGTTTCCTGGCGGCCTGCGTGAAGAAAGCTTCATCAAGCTGCTGGCGCGTCGCCCGGAGGCGATCGTGGAGCAGGCGGTAAAGGGAATGTTGCCGAAGTCGAAGCTGGGCCGGCAGATGGCGACCAAGTTGAAGGTGTACAAGGGCGGACAGCATCCGCACCTGGCGCAGCAGCCGGTGCCGTATGAGTTTCACGCCAGCAATGCACCCAAGACAGTTGCCGCGGTCTAAACGACATCGTTGTGCGATGGCCGACTAGTCGCCAGTCGCTTGAGTTTGAGTTACGAAAAATCGGGCAAAGCCCGAGGCAGGTTTTAGAGGAGCAGTATGGCAGATTTGATCCAGTACTACGGAACCGGCCGCCGCAAGTCGTCCATCGCGCGCGTGTTCCTCCGTCCCGGCAGCGGCAAGTTCACGGTCAACAAGAAAGAAGTGGATGTCTACTTTGTGACCGCGCAGCAGCGCGCCGCCGCCAAGCGTTCGCTTGGCATCGCCGGTATTGAAGAGACCTTCGACGTCTTCACCACCGTGAAGGGCGGCGGCGTCATGGGCCAGGCGGATGCAGTGAAGCTTGGTATCGCCCGCGCGCTGATGGAGTTCAACCCTGAGCTGCGCAAGGCGCTGAAGACCGAAGGCCTTGTCACTCGCGACTCGCGTGGCAAGGAGCGCAAGAAGTACGGCCAAAAGGGTGCCCGCGCACGGTTCCAGTTCTCCAAGCGCTAATCCCCAAGCTTTGCCGCCAGTTCTCGATTTGTGTCGGAAACTGGCGGTGGTAGCACTCGCATCACCCCCGGACTGCACTTTCATTTGGGGTAGGGAGTCAAATCTCCGGCGCCTTCGGGCAACGGATCAATCCAGGTACCGATGCGTACACTCGGCTGCCTTCACCAAGGAGCTCAATTTGGCAAACATCACCATGAAAGAACTGCTCGAAGCCGGTGTTCACTTCGGGCACCAGACCAAGCGTTGGAATCCGAAGATGAAGGAGTACATCTTTGGCGAGCGCAACGGCATTTACATCATCGACCTGCAGAAGACCTTGAAGATGTTCAAGGAGGCGTCGAAGTTCGTCACCGATCTGACCTCGACCGGCAAGCTGATCCTGTTCGTGGGCACCAAGCGCCAGGCCCAGGATGCCATCGCCGAAGAGGCGAACCGCGCCGGGATGCCGTATATCAACTCGCGCTGGCTCGGCGGTCTGCTTACAAACTGGGTGACGGTGCAGAAGTCCGTGAAGCGTCTCCAGGAACTCGACGACATGTCGACCGATGGCCGCTACGAGCTTCTGACCAAGAAGGAAGTGATCAAGCTCGAACGTGAGCGCAAGCACCTCTCGACGAACCTGGCCGGTATCAAGAGCATGAAGCGGCTCCCCGATGCCCTCTTCATCGTCGATTCGAACAACGAAGCGATTGCAGTCGCGGAAGCACGCAAGCTGGGCATCCCTGTTGTTGCCGTCGTCGATACCAACTGCGACCCAACTGTGGTCGACTACGTAATTCCCGGCAATGACGACGCCTTGCGCGCGATTCGTCTGTTCACGATGAAGATCGCAGATTCGGCGGCTGAAGGGGTGCAGATGGTTTCGGAGCGCGCGTTCGCGACCGAGTCCTCCAATGTCCAGCCGCTCGAAGTCTCGCCCGAGCATGTTGGCGAAGAGGGCGAGCTCGCCATCGACGGCGCCGCAGGATCGGTGCACGAGTCGGCGGGGATCGCCGAAGCGTCGGCCGAGGATGACGAAGTGGTTGACCTTGAGGCCGTGCTCGGCGGAAACATCCGGAAGGCGCCTGCAGCGGTTGAGACCGAGCCGGAGCCGGAAGAAGTGCACGCAGAAGCCACCGCCTGAAGTCGCATGCATCGATCGATTGGCGCGCTTCCAAATCGGCAGCGCGTCACTTAGTTAGTCTATGGCGGAGGATAGAACGCGACTGATGTCGAACGTGCAGCTCCATTGCGCGATCGGCGTTCCAGCCGTTACGGTCTCTGCTCTTTGAAGATTGCTATGTTGCAACCAACAATAGCGTCAACCAGTTGAACCTTCGGTTTACTGCGTTGGAAGATTGGATGACATCGTTGGAGGCAAGGCTGGATTCGAGGATGTCGACGCCTGAAAGCGATACCGGGGACAATGGTGCGCATCATCGGCAATCTCGATGTGCGCGGTGCGCAGCTTTAAGAGCGAACTGCGCGCTCGCCTCGGTTTTCACGAGCCTGTTGCGCTCCCACAATAGAATAGAAGATAACGCACGACGCAGGTGAAGCCTGCCTGAAGAAGGGGAAGTAATGTCTACCGAGACCGCAGTAAAAGTTGATGCAAAATTGGTAAAGGAACTCCGCGAGAAGTCTGGCGCGCCGATGGGCGACTGCCTGAAGGCCCTGCAGGAAGCCAATGGCGATATGGAAGGCGCATTCGTCGTGCTGCGCAAGCGCGGCATGGCGTCGGCTGCAAAGAAGGCCTCCCGCTCCACCAACGAGGGCGCTGTGGGCACTTACATCCATGCCGGCGGAAAGATCGGTGTGCTGTTGGAGTTGAACTGCGAGTCGGACTTCGTCGCCCGTACCGAAGACTTCCAGGAGCTGCTGAAGGACATCGCGATGCACATCGCCGCGGTCGATCCACGCTACGTGGGCAAGGACGAGGTGACCGAAGCCGATCTCGAGCGCGAGAAGGAGATCTATCGCGCCCAGGCAGCTGCGACCGGCAAGCCGCCGGCAATTATCGAGAAGATGCTCGAAGGCAAGCTGGGCAAGTTCTACGAGGAGTTCTGCCTGCTGGAGCAGCCTTTCATCAAGGACCAGTCGCAGTCCATCGCGCAGATCATCGCGTCGAAGGTGGGCAAGCTGGGCGAGAACATCAGCGTGCGGCGCTTCGCTCGCTTCAAGATCGGCGACCCGAGCTTTACCGTGGCAACCGCGAAGGTCGCGGCCGATGAGGCCCAGGCGTAAGCCGGACCTGTCGGCACCATCGTCGGAGAGCAGGTCTGCGGCCTACAACGACCGTACGATCTGCGCCGCGATGCTTTCTATCGGCACTGTCTTGCGCTGCGGAGCGTCCCGGGCAGGATCGTAGTACAGCAGTCGTCCGCACGTCTCGCACGTCATCATCTGGTCGTCGTTGCTACGATCCCGAAGGTCGTTCCAGCGCTGTGGGCGAAGCATCATCTGGCAGGCTGTGCACTTCTGATTGATTGCCTCCGATACGGCCGTTCCTTTGCCTTTCGCGATGCGATCATAAGTTGAGAGTGCAGCCTCGCCAACTTGCGCGCGCACTTCGGCGCGTTTCTCTTCGACGGCAGCCAGGGCGATCTTGTCGGCGGCGATGGTCTCGGCTGCGCGGACACGCTCCCGGGCCAGCGTCTTCTCTGCTGTGTCAACAGCCTCATCGGCGAGCGCCTTCTGCTTGTCGAGCGCCTCACTCCGCTCCATACTCTCAAGCTCGGCATCTTCGCGCTTGCTTATCTCTGCCTGTGCAAAGCCGATCTCGTGCTCGTAGGCGGTCACCTGGACGGCTGTTGTGGCAATGTCCATCTGCTTGCGCAAGCGTGCAATCTTGGCCTGCAGGTCCTTGATGTCGGACTCCTGCCGGCGGCGCAGCGCTTCTTCCTTCGAGATGAGATCAACAACGACCGCACGCTGACCGTTCACGGCTTCGAGCTTTGCGCTCAGGCTGGCGACCAGCTTCGGCAGCGCAACCATCTCGTCGCGCAGCCGCTTGGCTTCTATGTCGTGCGCTTGCAGCACGATGAGTTTTTCGAGGTCTGGATGCATTACGGCTCCGTAAAATTCTTCACTCCCAGCATAAGCGCAATGGGTTCGCGAACAAACACGCCTTCGTCATACGGTGCCAAACGAGAGCGCGGGGTACTGAGTAGAGCATGTTGGGTTGCAGCCTATGGCACCAACCGAAGCAGATCCAAACAAAGAATCCGAGCCATGCAGCGGGCAATCTACTGTTGTACCGGATGGCAACCGCAACCGCATCGCTTGAAGACGTGCAGCCCGCTGAGTCCGCGGCGGATCGGGCCTGGCGTCCGCGCGCAAACCCGTGGGCCATCGCACTTACGGTCACCCTCGCGACCTTCATGGAGGTGCTGGATTCCTCGATCGCAAACGTTGCTCTGCCGCACATCGCCGGATCGCTCGGTGCCTCGCAGGATGAAGCGACCTGGGTGCTCACCAGCTATCTCGTCTCGAACGCCGTCATCCTTCCGGCCAGCGCTTATCTCACGACGTTCATAGGCCGCAAGAAGTTCTACATGATCTGCGTGGTCCTGTTCGGGATCAGTTCGATGCTCTGCGGGTTGGCGCCGTCGCTGCCCATCCTCATCTTCTGCCGCGTACTGCAGGGCGCGGGCGGCGGCGGCCTGGCTCCGTCGGAGCAGGCGATACTTGCCGACACATTTACTCCCAAGCAGCGCGGGCAGGCGTTCGCGCTCTATGGTCTCGCGGTTGTTTGCGCGCCCGCGATTGGCCCAACGCTGGGCGGCTGGATCACGGACAACTACGACTGGCGCTGGATCTTCTTTATCAACGTTCCCATTGCGCTGCTGTCCCTGTTCCTCACCAACCGCCTGGTGGAAGATCCGCCGCACATCAAGAAGGAAGTGGCTCAGGCCGCGAAGAATGGCTTGAACCTGGACTTCTTCGGCTTTGGTCTGCTCGCCTCCGGCTTTGGATCGCTCGAGTTTATTCTGGACAAGGGGCAGGAAGACGACTGGTTCGGTTCGCGCATTATCGTCTTCTTTACCATCCTTTGTGTCGTCTCACTCGTTACGCTGGTCTTCTGGGAGCTCTATCAGCTCAAGATGAAGCATCGGCCGATCCTGAACCTGACGCTGTTCAAGCGCAAGACCTTCGCCATCCCGTTCGTGCTGATGTTCGTGCTGGGTTTCTCGCTCTACGGGACGACAGTCCTGATCCCGCAGATGGTCCAGACCCTGTTTGGGTATACGGCGGAGCTCGCCGGCCTGGTCATATCTCCGGGCGGACTCTGCATCATGTTCATGATGCCGCTGGTGGGCTTCCTGGTGGGAAGAACGGACCCTCGCTACCTGATCTGTTACGGCTTCTTCATCCTGTCTACGTCGATGGTGCTGATGCATGGCCTGAGCCTGAACTCGAGTTTTACCCAGATCATGTGGCTGCGCGTCTACCAGGCCTCCGGTCTCGCCTTCCTGTTTATTCCGATCAACACCATCACCTACACGGGTGTGCCCAGGGAACAGAACAACGACGTCTCTGGATTGACGAATCTGGCGCGCAACATCGGGGGCTCTGTGGGAACGGCCTTTGTTGCGACCATGCTCTCCCGTGGATCGCAGCGGCACGAGGCCTCGATGATCCGCAACCTCACGCCCGCCACCGCCAACTTCAACGACCGCATCGGTTCGCTGAAGGGCTTCTTCGGCGGACATGGAGGCAGCGGCACGAACAACATGACAGGGCCGGGAACGCACGCAGCGCAGGCTTACATCTACAACCAACTGCACCGGCAGTCTTCGATGCTTGCCTACATGGACATCATCGCGATCTTCTGTGTCTTCTGCGCCTGCATGGTCCCGCTCGTCATCTCGATCGGCAAGATCAAACCCGCCGCGGACGCCCCGGCGCATTAGGCTGAGTTGACGAGCTAAGCGCGCTAGCCGCCCCATACTTCGGCGTAAAGCCGCATCAAATTTCCACCGAGCACCTTGTCGATGCGCGCGTCCGGCCAGCCCGCCTTGCTCAGCGCGTCGCTGAGCATGCGGAAGCGCAGGTGACTGTCGAGCTCGGCGACGATGTTGAAGATGTCAGGGCCTTCGCCGGGTGCGGCGATGCCCTTGGCGGCACGGTCTTCGAAGAACTTCTTCTGCGAAGCGCGCGCCTTGTCGTCGATGACCGTCTTCGACAGACCGCCGTCAGTACCAATGGCGACGTGGTCCTCGCCGCAGACGTCTACCGCATGGGTTATGTGACGTACGAGGTCTGCGGCGGTTGGCTTGCTGTTCGGCACGAGGAATGGCATCCAGTAGATGCCGACGACACCGCCCTTGTTCGCGAGCGCCTTAAGCTCCGCATCCCAGACGTTGCGCGGGTTGTCGTGGAGCGACCGGCAGCCGGTATGGCTGATGGTTGGCGGACGCTTCGCGGCGGCGATGGCCTCGGCAATGGTGCGCTGCCCGCCATGCGACAGGTCGAGCAATTGCTTGTTCTTCTCGATGCGCTCGATGGTCTTGTAGCCGAGTTTCGACAAGCCGGTGTTGGCCGGTTCGAGCGAGCCGTCGCCGCTCAGGTTGCGAAGGTTGTAAGTTAGCTGTACGACCCGCACGCCGAGGCCGTTCAGCACGTCGAGCCGGTCGAGGTTGGTGCCCGCAAACGCGGTGTCCTGGGTCCCGAAGAGGATCGCGGCCTTACCGGCGGCCTTTGCAGCGCGGATGTCGGCGGCGCTGTTGCCACGCACCAGCAGACCGGGATTGTTGGCGACCAGCCGATCCCAGAAGGCAATGTTGGAGAGCGTCTCATCCCAGTTCGTGGGTTCGTTGCCGACCGCGCTGACCGTCACCTGCCACGCAGTCGTCCCGGAGGCGCGAAGCTGCTCCGCGCCCTGCCTGGACAGGACGAAGTTGTCGGGGTTGTCGCTCTCACCCGGATCGTCGGGGCTGCCGAGCCCGTCGATGACGATCGCCCGGTCGTAGTGCGAAGCTGTCGCTTGTCCATGTGCCAGAGCACTGCTCGCAAGCAGCGCACCCCCACTGATCAGCAACTCCCGCCTTGTCATCTGTGTTGCCTCCCCATCGTCGCTCTCAAAGACTAGGTGCCAATTGGTTGTGTGTAAACAGCAATCCTCGTTTCACACAAGGTGAGCAAGGTGTGACATCTGTAGGGCAGTACTGTGGCGATTCGCTTCACCATCATCAGAGAATGCAAAGAACGCTGTCCAGGGAGTCAACCAGCAATGGTCCGCAGGCCTTTCGTCTTTCCAGGCACCGTGGTCCTGATCGCCGATCCCGCTCAGGACATCCCTGCGTACGGCCGCGTCGTCTATCAGCGACACCGAAGGGCCATTGCCAATCCGTATAGCGTCTCTTGCTGAAATCTCGTGTTCCCATTCATCGTGGTACAAAGTTCAAGCAGCAGTGACATGGCTGCGGAGGCACGACGATGCGCGTACGAATGAGAAACCTTGCAGCTCTCCTGATCTTTTTGGCTCTTCCGGCCCTCCTTCCGGCTGCGCTCTCTGCCCAGTCTCAGGGCCAGTATGACCAGGACGACCCGCCCGGTGCCATCGCGCGGATCAGCTATCTGAACGGCGGCGTCTCACTGCAGGCAGCCGGAAGCGACGACTGGGACCAGGCGCCGGTGAACTATCCCATGGTCGGCGGAGACCGTCTCTACACCGCGGGCGGGGCGCGCGCCATCGTGCAGCTGGGGGGCGCGGAGCTCCGCATCTGGCAGCTTACCGATGTGACCCTGACCAACCAGAGCGACAACTTTCAGCAGATCGGCCTCGCCTCCGGCTATCTTCGCTTGCGCGTCTTCCAAATGAATCCCGGCAGCCAGATCGAGGTCGACACTCCGAACGGTGCGGCGATTGTAGAAGCTCCGGGTGACTACCGCATTGAGGCCTTCCCGCAGAACGGCAGCTCCATCGTAATCGTGAACAGCGGGAACGCCCAGATCACCGGCCCCGGCATCAACCAGCCGCTGTCGGCTGGTTACTCGGTCGGGTTGTTCGGCGGCAATCCAGTAGAGCTGCAGTATCTCGACGTTCCAGACTACGACGATCTCGATTACTGGTCAGCGGACCTTGACCGGCGCATCGAAAACTCTGTCTCTGCGCGCTACGTAAGCCGGCAGATGGTCGGCTACGCCGATCTCGATAGCTACGGCACCTGGAACCCGGACTCGGAGTACGGCCCCGTTTGGTTCCCGCGCGACGTACCGCCGGACTGGCGTCCCTACTCGACTGGCCATTGGGCCTATGTACAGCCGTGGGGCTACACCTGGGTTGATGACGCGCCGTGGGGGTTTGCACCGTTCCACTATGGCCGCTGGACGCAGATCGGCGGTCGCTGGGGCTGGGTTCCCGGTCCACGCGAAGTGCGTCCCGTTTATTCTCCTGCGTTGGTCGCGTTTGTGGGCGGGGGCCCGGGCGGAGGCGGCGGTATCGGCATCAACATCGCAGTGGGCGGGGTGGGTATCGCTGCCTGGTTCCCGATTGGCGTTGGCGAGCCTTACGTGCCCTGGTATCGCTGCAGCCCGAACTACGCCCGCCAGGTAAATGTCACTAACGTCAACATTGCCGCCATTCGCAACACGACGATTGTCAACAACTACAACACCTACATCAACAAGACAGTTATCAACAACACGACCATCAACA
>CAZZYQ010000050.1:0-29977 GCA_964658395.1 uncultured Granulicella sp.
TTGCTGGCGGAGAGTGGGGGATTCGAACCCCCGATAGAACTTTTGGTCCTATAACGGTTTAGCAAACCGCCGCCTTCAGCCTCTCGGCCAACTCTCCGCACTTTCGAGGAACCGCGGGCGCGGTCTTCGTCTAAGCAGGATTATAGCGCGGGCGGCGGCGCGGTTTGGAGCTTATTGCAATAAGATGATTCGACCGGCTGTTTTCACGCTCGCCTGAAGGGGTCTGGGACTTGGCATCTGTGGCAACTGAATTGCCGGTTGGCTCTGTCCGCAAGATACGGCTCTTTCCGTTGATCGCCGCAACGTACTTCATGGTGTCAGGCGGCCCGTATGGGATCGAAGACATACTTGGCGGTGCCGGCTATGCCCGCGCTCTCCTTCTTCTGATTGCGATCCCAATCGTCTGGAGTCTACCGACCAGCCTGATGGTGGGTGAACTTGCGAGCGCGCTGCCAAGAGATGGCGGGTACTACTGGTGGGTTAGGCGTGCGCTGGGGCCGTTCTGGGGATTTCAGGAGGCATGGCTGAGTCTTGCCGCGAGCGTCTTTGATATGGCCATCTATCCGACGATCTCGGTACTTTATCTGGGGAAGCTGGCTCCAAATCTTACGGCGGGGTATCGCGGAACGTTCTGGGCGTTGGGGATCATGGTACTGTGCGCGGCGTGGAACCTGCGTGGGGCGCGGGCGGTGGGCGAAGGCTCGGTGGGTATGTTCTGTCTGCTGATCGCGCCGTTTGCTGTGCTCGTCGCTCTCGGCTTGCGGGCCGGCATCTTCGGCCATGGCGATGGCAGCGGTTTGGCGGCGCTCGCGCGACCGGTTGCCGTGCCGGCATTCTCGGCGGCCGTTCTGGTAACGCTATGGAACTATATGGGCTGGGACAACGCATCGACCGTAGCGCAGGAGGTCGAGCGCCCACAACGAAACTACCCGTTGGCAATGCTGGCCGCTACAGGCCTGGTGGCCTTGACGTACGTGCTTCCCATGGCCGCGGTTGGCATCACGGGCATGCCAGCGGACGCGCTTTCAACCGGAGCTTGGACCGATGCGGCGCGTTTGATCGGCGGTCCCGGCCTGCTGGGAAGAGGTCTGGCGCTGGCAATTGTTATCGGAGGTGTGCTGACCGGGATTGGCATGTTCAACGCGCTGGTGATGAGCTACAGCCGCGTGCCCGCGGCGCTGGCCCAGGAAGGCCTGCTCCCGGCTGTCTTCGACAGCAAGACCCGGGCAGGTGTGCCATGGGTCAGCGTCGTGCTTTGCTGCACCGCGTGGGCGCTGGCGCTCCGGTTCTCGTTCGAGCGCCTGATCTCAATCGATCTGGTGCTGTATGGCGGGGCGTTGATGATGGAGTTTGTGGCGTTGGTGGTGCTGCGGTTTCGCGAGCCGGAGTTGAAGCGGCCCTTTTGCGTGCCGGGCGGCGTTGTGGGCGCCATTGCTGTCGGGGTCGGACCGGCGCTGCTGATCCTCTATGCGCTGTGGGCGGCGCGGGATGAGCATGTGGCGGGTGTTCCGGCGCTGCTCTTTGCGGCGGCCGTCGGCGTAGCGGGCGCGCTGGTCTACGGGTTGATGCTGCATGGGCGGCGCTCGGTACGGCGATAGTGGAAAAACCAGCAACGGCAAGTGCCAATGCGGGGGTCTCTCCGCTTCGCGACGGACGAGAGTGCCGTCCGTCGCTTCGGTCGAGATGACGCTTCTTCGGGCTGATCCAAATAAACAGATCCTGCGACTTCGTTGAAGGATGACGATGAAGTTTTACGGTGCGACGACCGGCAGTTCGATGAAGCTGGCTTGCGTAGCCGAGTGGAAGACGCGTTGCGTGGCCTTCTTGTAGTCGGTGGGTTTGGCGAAGAAGATGTTGGGGACGAAGGTCTGCGGATTGCGGTCGTAGAGCGGGAACCAGGCGGACTGGACCTGCACCATGATCTTATGGCCGGGCAGGAAGACGTGGTTGGTGGTGGGCAGGGCGAACTTGTAAAGCAGCGGAGCGTTCGGCGTGATTGGCTTTGCTTCGGAGAGGCTTTCGCGGTAGCGGCCGCGGAGGATGTCCATCGAGACTGCGAGCTGGTAGCCGCCGAGTTCGGGTCGGCCAGCGACCTCGTCGGGGTAGACGTCGATCAGCTTGACCACCCAGTCGGAGTCGGTGCCGGAGGTTGAGGCGATCAGGTTGGCGATGGGTTCGCCGCTGATCTTGAGCGCGGCGGTGAGCGTTTCGGTTGAGAAGGTGAGCACGTCGGTACGGCCGGAAAACTCCCGCTGGTCGTCTACGAGCCAGCGGACCCATGAAAGGTTGGGTGTGTAGCCGTTGGGCTGGCTGGGGCGGGTGCGGAAGGGAACTGGCTTGGCTGGGTCGGAGACGTATTCGTCTGCCACCTCGTCGCCTTTCGGCTTCGAGAATGCCAGCTTTGATGAGGCCTGGAGATAGAGCGGGGTCGGTTTCGGCGTGCATCCGGCCTCGCATCCGGCGGGCCATGCATTGAGTTGCTCCCACTTGTTGGTGCCGGTCTCGAAGGCTGTAACGGGCGGCGTAGTCAGGGCAGGGGCGTCATCCTTCAGGTAGTGCGCCAGGAACGGCGCGAGGATCTGCTCGCGAAAGTAGAGGCCGGTCTCGCTGTTGAAGCGGATTGCGCCGAGAGAGCTGGCTTCTTCGATCTCCTGGCCATGGTGCCACGGACCGATGACGAGGAAGAGGTTGTTGTTGGTGTCTTTGGGCTTCAGGGCCTTGTAGGTCGCGATCGCGCCGTAGATGTCTTCCTGGTCCCAGAGGCTATGGACGAGCATGGTGGGGACGGTGAGCGGCACGTCGGCCAGAACACGGTCCACTGCCTGGCCGCTCCAGAAGCTGTCGTACGCGGGATGCTCGGTAATCTTCTTCCAGAAGCCGATCTGGTCCATCTTCCGCTGGCGGCCGAGTTCACCGGCCGAACCTGCGTTCATGTAGGTGTCGTAGTCATCGAAGTTGCTGATGAGCCACCGCGCTTCATTCGAACGCGTTGCGGTCTGCTCATAGATGTAAGGAAGGTTCTGTTCGCGAAACGCACCGTTATGGAACCAGTCGTCACCGCGCCAGCCATCCACCATCGGGTTCATCGGCACGGCGACTTTGAGCGCGGGATGCGGGTGCGAGAGCGGGATCAGAGAAAGGTAGCCATCGTAGGATATGCCGAGGATACCCACCTTGCCGTTGGTCTCAGGGATGTTCTTGATGAGCCAGTCGATGGTGTCGTAGGTGTCGGTGGTCTCGTCTACGGGCGTGGGGTTGAGCGGTCCATGATTGGGGCGGTTCATCACGTAGTCGCCTTCGCTGCCGTATTTGCCGCGAATGTCCTGCACGACGCGGATATAGCCGCCGGAGATGATGGCTTCAAGCGCATTGTCGTAGCCGAAGAGGCTGGTGGCGAGATGGACGCTGGGTGCGTTCGCCGTAAGGACAGCGGCGTTGTAGGGCGTCCGGGTAAGCAGGATGCCCTCGTGCTTTGCAGCCTTTGGTACGAGAATGATGGTGTGCAGCTTCACCCCGTCGCGCATGGCGATCATCACGTCGCGGCTGCTGTAGTCCATGCCCTCTGTCGGCGGATCGAAGTGGGCCGGCGTCTCGCTGGGATAGTTCGGGTACTGGGGCGCGGTCTGGGCGAGTGCGGAAACGGCGGCCGCGGTTGCGGCCATCATGATGCAGCGCAGGAGTAAGCTGAAGCGTTTCGTCAAATGGATCCGCCTGATGAGAGTTGTGTGCAGGGTACTCCATCAAGCTACGATGATTGTCCGATCCAAACAAGCTGGGATCTGTTCGCGTACTTCATCGGCGTAAACTCGCTAGCCGGGATCGTAGAGCAGAGTTAGTTGAAGAACGTGCTGCGGTCCGAACAGATAAGATCGCCGGTTTTCCAGCAGGTTCGCCGCGCGATGCACTTCATAGGAGCTGCCTGCGATCACAATCGGCACCGAAAGAGAGCAATGCGCCGCGATCTCCGGAAGGCGGTTCTTCCATCCTCCAGCCAGCATGTTGCAGAGCTCGCCAACAGCGTCGCAGATCGACTCACTGTCCTCCTGAACGGCCGCGCCATCCAGCATGGCACTGGCGATTGCAATAGAGGCTGGAAGGCTAAGGCTGATCTCACAGATTCCGGACACCACCCCGGCGAAGCCGATGATCGCAGTCTGGTCCTGGTGGTGTGAGAGAGGTTCCGGGGCGTCTGCCGCGGCTGTGGGAAAGATGGCGATGCCGAGCATCACGGAGAAGACCTCGGCCACCGTCTCGTCCATCAGCATCAGGTTCTGCGCCGAGAAGACTTCCGCGTTGCTCGTCCCGGTGTGCCGCCTCGGCAACAGTACGCTCATTTGGGTCTCGCCTCGATACGGTTCAGAGATAAGCTAAGTTCGCTGCGATCAGCGCGGCTGCTAGGCTGCCAGGAGAGGAACGACTTTGTTCTTCACCTGGTCAGGGGTAAACGGCTTTCGGATGTAACCGCTGGCCCCGACGGCCACCGCCTGGCGCACATGCTCGGCGCTGCTCTCGGTCGTCACCATCACGACGGGTACGCCAGCGGCCAGGTTCTGCTCCCGCAGTGCTCGCAGCATGTCCAGGCCGTTCATCACGGGCATGTTGATGTCGCACATGATCAGTTCTACGGTGTTGGTCTTCAACAGATCGATGGCCTGGCTGCCATCCCCGGCTTCAAGGATGGTCTGGAACTCAAGCCCGGCGAGAGCGAGCGCCCGCAGCACGATCTTTCGCATCATCGCCGAGTCGTCGACAACAAGTATGGTCCCCCGCATCGCAGTTCTCTCCTTAGGTTCCGATATCGGCATTTGCTGTCAGGTCATGAGACGCGATGGAGGCGCAGGCCTCGCGGATTGCCTCTGCCATCCGGCTAAGCGGCAGCACATGGCCAGCCGCCCCGATCCGTGCTGCCTCTCGCGGCATGCCATAGACGACGCTCGTGGCCTCGTCCTGTGCCAGTGTGTGGGCACCCGCGTTCTTCATGGTCAACATGCCCTGGGCACCATCGATGCCCATGCCGGTCAGTAGAACGCCCGTAGCTCGGCACCCCGCTGCTTCAGCGACTGACGCAAAGAGCACGTCCACCGAAGGCCGCTGGTAGCAGACCTGAGGACCGCCTCGCACCTCAACGCGATAGCCGTCCTTCGTACGGCGCAGCACCATGTGAAAGTCTCCGGGTGCGACGAGCACTCGTCCGGGCAGCACTTGGTCGCCGTTGGCAGCCTCTTTTACGTCAAAGGTAGAGGTCTGGTTAAGCCGGTCCGCAAAGGCGCGGGAGAACACTGGAGGAATGTGTTGTGCGATGACGATCCCGGGAGAGTTGCGCGGCATCTGTGCCAACACCTGCTGGATGGCACTTGTCCCGCCGGTCGAAGCACCGATTGCGATGATCTGCCGTGGATCGGCCGGGTCCAGGGTGCCGTCCGTTGGGCCAGGCTGGTGCGGGGAGGCCAGCGTTGTTGCTGTAACATGCGATGCTGCAGCGGCGCGGAGTTTTGATCCGAGTTCGACGCTCAGATCTCCAACCGAATAGGGCCCGGATGGCTTCGCCAGCACGTCGACGGCACCGCATCGCAGCGCCTCGAGTGCGACAAAGGTAGAGGACCGGCCGAGCGAACTGATGACGACGACGGGCAGGGGATGGTAGCGCATCAGCTTTCTCAGGAACGTCAGGCCGTTCATTCCCGGCATTTCGATATCGAGGGTCAATACATCCGGCTTCAAGCTGAGAACCTTGTCGCGCGCAATAAAGGCGTCGGGCGCGGTGCCGGCAACTTCGAGGTCAGGCTCTGCAGCGATACAAGTGGCCAGGATGTTGCGCACCACGGCGCTGTCGTCGACGATGAGCACCTTCGTCTTGCGCGGCTGACGATCTCTTATGGTGGATCGCATGGTGTTCACTCGCAAGACGGAACACCAGAAGCGCCAGCGGGCGGGCGTGCGATCCTTCTCGATGGATGAGACGTCATCATCTCCTGCTCACTGGCGCCGGCGGTGCGCAGGATAACGCGTCCGGTTGCAACTTCGATCCGCACGGTGCGCGACGAGAACCCTCCCGTGTCTTCGCTGCGGAGGCATACGCCGGCATGGTGAAGGATTCTGCGCAGCGCCATGAGGTTCTGCAGTCCAATCGCGCCATAGTTGCCGTGGATGATCTGCGCGCCTCCTACAGCGACGACCATCATCCGGGACTTTTCCGCACCGTACTCGTATGCGCTGTGAAAGAGAAGCGGTATGCCGGTGTCCGCAAATAGGCAGGGCTGGCTCGCGGCACGTGCGGCATCGAGCGATGAATGAGGAAGCATGTAGTGAAGCAGGCCTGCGACCTGCACCGTTGGGTCATACACCAGCAGGGCGATGCAGGAGCCAAGGCCATGAACGACGAGTGTCCGGTCCAAGTCGTTACTTACGGCGCACTCTCCTATGCCGACCGTTTGAAGAGTCATGGCTGCTGCGCCCTCCGGCGTTCGCGTGCGTGGTCCGGCGGCATTCGCCACGTCGCCGGGGCGACGTATTCCAGCGGATGTTCTATGCCGTTCAGGCTCTCCGCATGACCGATCAGTAGGTAGCCTCCAGGTTCGAGGTGTTGAAGCAGCGCTGTGATCAGGCCTTGCTGTGTGGCCTTATCGAAATAGATCATTACGTTGCGGCAGAAGATGACGCAAAACTCCTGGAGCGTCGCGAACGACTTCATCAAATTGATCTGTTCGAAGGAGACCATAGCCCGAATCTCGTCCTTGATCCGGTATGACCGCGCTCCGGCGCGAGTGCTACGAAGGAAGTAGCGGCGTAGGAGTGATTGAGGAATGTCCTGCAGTCTTTCTTCCGAAAACACTGCCCGATGCGCCCTCGCAAGAGCCCGCATGGAGATGTCGCTCGCGAGCACTTGAACACGATTGGCGGCTCCTGGGCCCTGGCTTTCTGCGATCGAGATGGCGATTGAGTACGGCTCCTCGCCGCTGGAGCAGGCCGCACTCCATATCCGCGCTTCACGATGGCCCAGTTGAGGAAGTATGGTGCTGCGCAGGAAATCGAAGTGCGCGCCCTCGCGGAAGAACCCGGTGTGGTTGGTCGTAAGCTGATCGACCATACAGGTCAACGCATGGCCGCTGCGGTCGTTTACGACGTGGTTGTAGTAGTCGGCGAACGACTCCAGCCCGAGCACTCGTACCGTCTTCGACAGCCTTGCTGCGACCAGCGGCTGCTTGTCTGGGGTAAGGTCAAGGCCAAAGTGGTCATAGGCCAATTGGGCGATCTTGGCGAACTCGGCGGTCCGCAGGACAGGGAAGTCAACTTGGGCGTGGGCCTTGGACATCTAGGGCCGCCCCCGGAAGATGCCTTCGACGTCGAGGATCAAGCCGACCCGTCCATCACCGAGGATGGCGCAGCCTGCCAGGCCTCTCACGTCCTTGAAGGTCTCGCCGAGGCCCTTGATGACGACCTCCTGCTTGCCGACCAGGTCATCGACGAAGAGGCAGAACTGCTTGCCCTGGCTTTCGCACACGACGAGCATGCCTTCGGTTAACACCTCTGATCGCGGTGTGATCTTGAACCGTTCGTGGAGCCGGACTATCGGGAGCAGGCTGCCCCGAATCAACGCCATCTCTCCCTTGCTCTGCACTGTTGAAAGCAAGTCCTCGCTAGGCCGAAGCATCTCGATGATGGAGAAGATAGGGATGATATAGCGGCTCTCTCCAACGACGACGATAAGACCCTCAATAATCGCGAGCGTTAAGGGAAGCTTGAGAAAGAAGGTTGCACCCTTACCTGGCTCCGACTGGATGTCTATGCGTCCGCGCAGCTTCTGCACGTGCTTCTTGACGACGTCCATGCCGACGCCGCGTCCGGAGATGCCGGTCACTGCCTCGGCAGTAGAGAACCCCGGCTCAAAGATCATCAGGAAAACTTCGCTGTCCGAGAGCGCAGAGCCAGGCCGGACCAGGCCGCGCTCGTTTGCCTTGGCGAGTATCTTTTCACGGTCCAGGCCGCGGCCATCGTCTGAGATCTCGATGACGATCTGACCCGACTGGTGGTACGCTGCCAGCTTGATCTGAGCGATCGCTGGCTTTCCGCTCAAGCCGCGGTCAACCGGCTTTTCAATGCCGTGATCGATGGCGTTTCGCACCATGTGCATCATTGGATCGGCAAGTTCTTCTGCAATTGCTTTATCGAGCTCCGTCTCTTCACCGCTGGTAACGAGCGCGACCTGCTTGCCTTCCTGTCGTGAGAGGTCTCGGACGAGTCGTGCAGTCTTTTGAAACTGCATCCCGATGGGAACCATGCGCATGCTGGTTGTGACCTTCTGAACGTCAGAGGTGATGCGCGTCAACAGCGCAATGTCGGCCAGAAGGCGGGGGTCCTGGACAGTAGCGAGTGCGGGGCTGTGACTGATCAGGGTTTGCGCAATCACCATCTCTCCCACCATATTCATCAGATCGTCCAGTTTGGCGGTCTCGATCCTCACCGAAGAAGCGTCCGATGTCCGACGCTCGATTGGTAGTGTTCTGGGCCCGCCGACCTGGGGAGCAGCAGGTGGAGCGGAGAGGGGAGGCTCTTCTGCACTCTGATGAACTGAAGTCCCGGCGCTCAGGCCGGCACCTACGGCGCCAGCAACAGGGAAGGTCTCTGAAGGACCGTCTTGAGCTGCCCTACTGGCGTTCCGTATTCGCTCCAGCAAGGTTGCGTTGCTTGCGCTTGCTTGTGAAGGATTGCCATGCGGTGCAAGTTCGAGAGCAAGAGTCATCGCGCGAACGAAGTCGACCGCATCAAGGACCGCATCGACGACCTCTGGCGAAACGGTCAGCTTTCCAGTTCGGGCGAGATCGAGCAGGGTCTCGACTTCATGTGCCACCTGCTGGAGTGATTGAAGCTCGAGGAAGCCAGCGAGACCCTTAATGGTGTGAAATGCCCGGAAGACCGCATTGATCGACTCGATGTCGGGTTTAGAGTCCGATGCTACGGTCTCAATGCCGAGCATCTTCTCTTCCACTGCGACCAGATGCTCGCGGACCTCCGTGATGAACTCGGCAAGCATCTCGGGATCGGCCGAGAAAGCACTTAGACCGGGATCATGGCGCATTGCTTCATCGCCGTTCAACAGCATGCGGACGTGTGCAATCAGTTGGGTAACAAGGTCGGCATTCCAATGGTCCACAGTCCTGCCGCGGAGCGAGGCGGCGTGCTCGACGATGGCGTACTGCGCCTCGGACGTGGCAAGCGCGCTGAGACAGGACAGATCGTTGTCCGAGAGTATTGGCGTGCGATCCAGGATGAGCCGGGTTGCGATCTCGTCGAGCCACTCCGCGACGCTCTTAGAAGCGCGATTCTCACCCCCCTCGACCATGTTTCCTCGTGCGCACTCGCCGCTGCCACGACGGCGGCAAACAGCTCAGTTGGTGAACGCTTGGAGTTCCCGGCTGTTAAGTACCTGATCGATGTCGAGCAGGATCTTCACCTTGTCTTTGACCGTAGCCATGCCCAGGAGGTGCGTGCAGGACGCACCCGTACCGAAGTCGGGAGTATCTTCGATGTCTATCCCGGCGAGCGTCAGGACCTCAGCGACCTCGTCAACGATAATGCCCATCAGCCAATCGTCTGACCCGTCATGACGAACTCGGCTCCGTATGACGATGATGCACGTACGGGAGGTATGAGGTTCCGGAGTCAGCCCGAACTTCAGGCGAAGATCCACAACCGGTATGACCTTGCCGCGCAGGTTGATGACACCCTTCACGAAGGGAGGCGTCTGCGGTACCGGCGTCACGTCCTGAATGCCCATAATCTCGCGGACCGCAGTGACCCGCGCGCCGAATTCTTCGGTTCCCAGGCGGAAGATCAGATATTTGCCGGCGCGATCATCTGGTCTGAGGTTTTCGGCAATCGGCGGTACGGCAAGTGCAACAGGCATGGATTTCCTCGGGCAAAGATCCTGTGGAACGGGACTCGAGCATCATCAAAGGACGGCACTTCGCGTGTATTCGGTCGAGTGAAATGCCTCCGCAAGAGGAATCAGACTTCGCTGGAATTATCGGCCGTAGGCGCGATTGCTTGAAGGGCGGCTTCGTCTCCGAGCGGGAAGCCAGCGTACAAGGCAGCGATTAGCTCTCCTCCTGCTGTGAAGACAGGCTCATATGCCCCAAGGAATGGTTCTCCCGAGACGTAAGCGATGCCGTGATGGGCCTGCCCGCTCAGCAGGCGCCGCGAAGCAATGCCTTTTGGATTCAGTGAGGTGCCAACAGAGCGTAGCTTGTCTCTGCGGTTTACGTCCGTCACAACGCGCACCAGCCGGTCACCCGAAAGAACGAAGATCGTAGAGTTGCAGCCAGTCTGCTCTCGAACTGTCTCCAGCCACGCCTGCCCTTCTTCCGCGGAAGTGGTGCCGAAGAAGAGGGCAGGCAATCCGTTCTCGTTATCCGGGCCGGGCACGACTACGGACGCGATACCTGCCGCGGCGCACTCGCTTTGTAGAATCGCGATGCCGGTATCTACGCGGGGCTTGCATTGCTTCATCTTTGTGACGAACGCGCGGGCCGCTTCTTCCTCCCCGGCATCAACGGCGCCAGCAGACATGCTGAGACGCATCAAGGCGTGATTGAGGCGGCGCGTGCAGCCAACAACGCGCATGCTCATCTCGGCGCCGGCATCGGCTTCGTGGGTGCATGCTAGGGCCACGGAGTCGATGTTCCGGATACTTTCGTTGACGCGGTTCGCCGAGGCGGCCTGCTTTGCCGAGGCGGCGGCGACCTCGATAGACAGGCTGCGGACCCGCTGCATCGCCGCACAAAGACTCTGAAAAGAATTTTGCAAATAGAGGTTCTGGCGGATACTTACGTCGACCGCTAGCTTGCCGCGCTGCATGGCCTCTTCGGCCTGCCTCGCGGTTGCGCTCATACTTTGAATTTGGCTGCCGATCTCAGCAGTCGATTCCGTCGTGCGGTCGGCAAGAAGGCGAATTTCGTTGGCTATGACGCTGAAGCCGTCGCCCTTCTGACCCGCGTTCGCCGCTTCTATAGCCGCATTGAGAGCAAGAAGGTTGGTCTGGCGCGCTATGTCCCCAATGACGCTGATCATGCGGTTGACGCCGTCGACGCGTTCTACAAACTCCTGCATCAGGGTAGCGCTGGACGCGACCGTGTCGACCATCTGCTGCATATGGACATTGGTATCGGCTATGAGGCCGGTGCTGTGGTCAATGTCTCGTGCTACCTTTTCGGTGCGAGTAGCGGTCTCGCGGCTGGTCACGCCGCTCTTCTCAGCGAAGGAACGAATCCGTTCCTCCATCGCCACCACATCCAGGATGCGCATCCTCTGGCTGGTGGAAAGCCGCGCCGCGTGCATGGAACTCTGGACCAACTCGCGGCTAAGCTCGGCCATCTCCGAGGAGGCCCGAGCGATCTGCGCCAGCGCTGGTGTCTTGGCGCGTGCACGCAACTTGAGTACCAGGCTGGAGGCTAGGAGTCGCAACATCGGCTGTTGAGTGCGCCTGGGACGGCCGGCTCGTATACCACCGGACGCGACGCGGAGGTCCTCCATGCCTTGTGTTATCGGCTGGCCCAGTTTGTTCAATCATTTTGTTTACGGCTGCGCGACTCTTTGTTCCCATCCCGTTCTCACCGGATCAGGCCGCTGTGAGCTTGCGCTCTTCAAGGGACTTCAAGGTGTCCTTGCTCAGCGGCTTTTCATGGAGCAGCAGCTCCGAAGCGCGAACTCTGGGATTGGCATGGAACCAGCGCTGAAACACGTTGTTCTGGAGCAGGTTTGTCAATGCCAGCAGCGACATGCCCTGGTGATGGGCCATCCACGAACGGACCATCTCCGGCTGTTCGCTATGGGTGTAGTCGGCTGCTTCGTAGTAGCCGTAGGCCCCGTTCCAACCCAGGCTGGTCATCTTACGAAGGTTCTTGATGGCCTCGCTGCGGAGTAGGGGGAGCGCCAGAAAGGTCGAATAAGGCGAGATGACGGGGCCGTCTTCCGCGCCATATTTCAGGGCGAGCGCGGGGATGCCCCAGGCCTGGTACCCGTACCGGCCAAGGTTGTCCGTGGAGGCGAAACCAGACTCCGAGATGCCCCACGGAATGCCGCGAACGTGCTCGACCTGAATGCGGACTGCAGCTTCGAGCGAGCGTGCGATAAGCGTATTGGGAAAGGTGCGCATCCAGAGCGCGGGCATCATGTACTCGAACATGGTCCCAGTCCAAGACATCAGACACGCGCGGCCTTTGACCAGAACGTGAGATCGGTCCAGGCGAAACCAGCTTTGCTGCGGGATGTCGCCTTTGGCAACTGCCAAAAAGCTCGCGATGCGCGCTTCGGAGGCCAGCAGGTCATAACACGCAGAGTGAAGCTCGCCAGTCGGACCGTCGTAGCCGATCGAAAGTAGCTGCCTTTCTCGAAGAAGCAGGAAGCCATACTCCATGGCTTCAGCATGGGCTTCTGCCTGTTCCGCAATTGCCTGAAGATCGGAGTGCAAACGGTCGAGGTTCTGCTCCGCTTTTGCAAGCTGTACTTTCAGTTCGTTGCTCAACTCCGCCAGAACAGACCCATCGGCATAGGCACTTGCTGCCTCTGCGGCGCGTGAGGCAAGCGTCTTTGCATAAGCCGCCGCGACCTCTAGGGCAGGCAGCGGCTCGTTGGTCATGGCGGTCAGAGGTTCGCGGTCAAAGAGAGGCTCGAATCGAGGCAGAAGCCACGGTGTGTAGTCCTCAATGAATTCCTGGAGGGCCTGCGTGCGTCGCACTAACTCCCCGCCTACCCAGGACGATTCCCCGGACATCTCGCCGTGTGCTGGTGCGTTGTTCCCAAGTTCACGTACTTTCTCGCGCACCGAGGATCTTCCCTCCTGCTTTCTGGACGGCTTCGAGTTCCAGTCGCGCATAAGCTCAACGCCACAAAAAGATTCCGGCGAGAGTACCGGCCGCTTGAGCAAATCGAGCGCGCCCGTATGCAGCGTATAGAGCCCAGCTGCCAGATTGCCGCTGTCGACCGCCGAGACGGTGAAGGGAGGGATCGCCTGCAGGGTCTCAATGTCGTACCAGTTGTAGATGTGGCCACGCTGCTTTTCGAGACGTCCGTAGTTGGTGAGTGTTCCAAGAGTGGCATTGGCAAACTCGGGAAGGGTAAGGAAGCCGAACTCGTATGCTGCCTGGCGCGCGTTGAACAGCATGCCTAGGTTTGTTGGAGACAGCTTTCTGACTTGCAGCAGGCCCTTTTCCTCGACGTTGTCGGGTATGAGCCAGTGATTGTCCTGGCCCCCAAACTCCGCGAAGTAGCGCCAGATAAGCAGTGCCTGCTGCCGGAGAAAGACGGTCTCCGAAGAGGTAAGCGGACGTTCTTCTCGAACCGGCGACGAGTTCAGCCACTGCGAGACGATTGGAGACATGGCCCAAAGCGCAAGCACTCCTGATGCCGGTAGCAGAGACTGGCGGTGTGTGAATTCAATGAGCACGGCGATAAAGAGCGCGAGGACTGGGGAAAGGCGAAGGTACCAGTCGAGCGGCGTTGCTTTCGACTTTCCAGATTCCGCCTGGGCTGCGGTCTCCCACTCCAGCATGTGTTTGCCGGATACAAACTTACGGTTCAACGAGCGCACGATAGCGTCAAGCGAAAGCATCATGTGGTGAGGCAGGAAGATCAGGTTCAGCAGGGTTATACCCATTGACGACCACAGGGCTTCAAAACCATTACGTGCGGCAGGCAGGCTCAGCTTCAACAGTGCCCGCCCCATATTAAAGAGCAGTTGAACGAAGCTGGGCAGAAGCAGAAGAATGATGGTCGCGGCGGTCCAGTACCTGGGGCCGCCAGTAAGAAAAAACCAGCCACAGATGAGCAGCAGAAACGTGACGGGCTCGACCAGGCTTCTCCGCAGATTGTCGAAGATCTTCCACCGGGAGATGGTGTTGATTGGGTTCTCGACCAGCCGGTTCTCTTCATCGGGCACCTTGCCGAAGATCCATTGCGCGATCTGCCAGTCTCCCCGCAGCCAGCGATGTTTGCGACGGGTGTGCGCGGAGTAATGCGATGGATAATCATCGATGATCTCGATGTCGGTGACCAGGCCGGCACGAACGTACGCGCCTTCTATCAGGTCATGCGACAGAAGCGCATTCCGCGGGAAGCGGCGATCGAGAACGTGGTGCAGGATGCCAACTTCATAGATGCCCTTGCCGGCAAAGATGCCTTCGCCAAACAGATCCTGATACACGTCGGAGACCGCCCTTGTGTAGATGTCGAAGCCGGTCTCGCCAGAGTAAAGCGCGGCCAGGCGAGACCGCGTAGCCGAACTGACGGACACTCCAACCCGCGGCTGGAGGATGCCATAGCCGGCCGTCACGACCCGCAGACGAGGGTCCACGATTGCCAGGTTGAGAGGATGAGCAAGAGTGCCGATCATCCGGGCGGCCGTTCCGCGTGGAAGCTGCGTGTCGGAATCGAGCGTAATAACGTAAACCGTTCCTTTGAGCGCCTCTATAGGGCCTGCTTTGACCGGGAAAGCATCCTCACCGCCAAGCAGAAACTTGTTCAGGTCGAGGAGCTTGCCACGCTTGCGCTCCCAGCCCATCCAGACGCCCTGGCGCGCATTGAAGACCCTGTAACGATGCAGCATTACGAAGGCTCCTCCGCGTTCGTTCTTGTACTTCGCGTTCAGCTCGTCCGTCATGCGGACGGCGAAGTTCACGAGCGGGTTCTTATCTTCATCGAAGGGCCGCGCCGCAGCGTCCGCAAGATCTGTGAGCAGGCCGAAATGGACGTTGGGATCCTGGTTCGAGAGATACCGCGACTCGAGTTCTTCGAAGAGATCCCGCACCTGCGCCTCGTTTAGAAGCAGAGTCGGCACGACGACCAGCGTCTTCGCTGAATTCGGAACGCCCTTCGAATAGTCGATCTTCTCGAGTGATTTCGCGTGCAGCAGGGCGGAGACTGCATTGTTAACCAGGTCTACTCCGCCCTGCGAGGCAGGCAGCAGAGCGAGCAGAAGGGCAAACATCACCGGCCAGAAATCATGGTGCGGCACCAATGGTGTGATCAGCGCCACGATCAGCAACAACGACAGCGTGAATATACCGAGGATGTAAATCTCCTCGTTCCAGTGGCGAAGACCATCGCGCAGCCGCTGCATGAACGGTGCATGGTAGCCGATTCGCTTTCTCAACTCGATGAGCCCTTCGGCAAACAGGTAGTAACCGATGTGCGAGATGCGGCGAAGTCTGCGGGGGTCGGACTCCTTGGATTGCGCGGCAGAAATCGCAAGTTTCAACGCAATGTCTGCGGTCTGCACTTCGCTCATGTCCGCGTGAGCGGCAAGATCGGCGATGCGCATGTGATACGCCGCACGGGTCTCGTCTTCCATCGCGGCAAAGACTCCCGCGGGATCGCGGCGCAGAATGGCGTCGAATGCCAGCAGCGACTCGAGCAGATTGCGCCACTCGAACTGGTTCAGTCGGCGCAGGCTGTGAATAGGAGCAGAGAAGGGGGACTGTTCGATTGGCGGCATCGAACCGGCGGCAAACGCCTCGTCGGCACGGTCAAGAACGTACTCAAGTTGCGCGAGTTTCAGCGCCTGCGGAAGAACACGAACCTCTTCGAGAAGCAGCGGATCGAGCTTTTGCGCCTCATTGGTGAACACGGTGAGTGATTCTGCCGACCAGATGCCTCCCGCGGACGAAAGGTACTCCTCCGCAAGGTTCATGATGCGGGGAAGATCTTCGCCTCCCGCGACCAGAACGCGCGGCAACTTCGCAAAGGTCTCGCTGGCTGCTTTGGTCGAAGTAATCGCCGCTTCGAACATGCGCGTGCTCTCGAGCAGCTCAAGCTGTGGCGTCAACTCTTTAGTCGAAGCGATTGCTTTGGCAGCGGCCAGTCTCTCCTTCAGACGTGTACTGAGCGCCTTGAGGCGTAGCTTCAGACCTTCTGTGTTCACCTCTTTGGGAACAGTCTGCCATTGCTTCGTCATGCGGTCGGCGCAAGCGCGAAGCTCTGCTTCGCTTACCGATGGCTCTTCCGGCAGGCCTTTGGTCGGGATGTCTACCGCAGGCGCGGTGAGAGGCAGTGTGGGTTCTGCAAGGACCGGTCTTTCTGAAGTTGCCATTGGATCGTTCCTTCCCAGCAGTATCTTTTGGTTAAGTTTAATCGCGATAGCTGGCGGCCTGCATCTCGAACATCGACGCATAGAGTCCGGGTTTTTCCATCAGCGACTTGTGATTGCCTTCTTCGACAAGCCGGCCGCCCGAAAGGACCACGATCCGGTCCGCCATACGTACCGTGGAGAAGCGGTGCGAGATGAGCAGCGCCATCTTGCCCTGTGTGAGTTCGGCAAAACGCTCGAAGACTTCGAGTTCGCTCTTGGCGTCGAGCGCCGCTGTAGGTTCATCCAGGATAAGAAGCTGAGCGTCGCGAAGATAGGCACGTGCGAGGGCAATCTTCTGCCACTCTCCGCCGGACAGCTCTACGCCGCCCTCGAAGCGCCGTCCAAGCATCTGGTCATAGCCGCGTTCGAGCTTTGCGACAACGGTGTCGGCGAGACTCTTGTGGGCGGCAAGTTCAATCTCACCATCAGCGTACTTCTGCTCTACCCGGCCAACCGCAATGTTTTCTCTGGCCGTCATCTCAAAGCGCATGAAGTCCTGGAAGATGACACCGATCTGGCGATGGAGTTCTTCGAGGTTGTACTCGCGCAGATCGACGCCATCGAGCAGAATCTGTCCTTCCGTAGGGTCGTAGAGCCGCGTGATCAGCTTGACTACCGTCGTCTTGCCTTGTCCGTTCTCGCCGATCAGAGCGATACGTTCACCGGGCGCGAGGGTCAGATTGAAGTTGCTGAGGACCTTGCGGTCCGTGCCGGCATAGGAGAAGGAAACATTGCGGAACTCGAACCCTTTGCGGATCGGGTTCGGTGCTGGAAGGCCGTCGGGCTTCGATTGAACGGTTGGCCTCATCTCGAAGAAGGCAAGCAGATCGGTGAGGAAGAGCGCCTGATCGGCAATGCCCGACGCAGTGGAGAAGACCTGCTGAAGATTCGAGCTTGCCTGCTGGATCGCGGTCGTGAGGAAAGTAAACTCGCCGATGTTGTAGCGTCCGCCGAGGGTCCGCCAGATCACGTACACGTACGCGCCATAGTAGCCCAGGGTGCCGATGATGCCGAGCAGACCGCCGACGATCAGCTTCGAGCGCGAAAGCGCCACGTCCTCGTTGTAGATCGCGTCTGCCAGCGCCTGGAACCTGTCGGTAAAGAATTTGTTCAGGCCAAAGAGCTTCACTTCCTTGGCGCCTTCACGGCTGCCTGCAACCTGGCGAAGGTAATCCATCTGGCGCTTTGCCGGTGTCTGTCGGAAGTTCTTTGCGTATCCGAGAAACGCGTAGTGGGTCTCGCCAAGGAAAGACGGAAGAACGCCGAGCGCGAGCAGAAGCACTAGCCAGGGCGAGGCCATCGCAAGTGCAGCTGAAAATGCCAGCGTGGTAATGATCTGCTGGAAGAGTCTTCCAAGCTGTTGGATCATGGCCAGGCGATCGGTGGCCTGCACCCGGGCGCGCTCAAGACGATCGTAGAAGACCGGGTTCTCGTAAGTGGTCAGATCGAGCCGCGCTGCCTGCTCCATTACCCGGACGCTGACATGTTGCGTATACCGGTTCGCCAGCAGGGAATCGGAGTAGTCGATGGCGCGGGTCATTAGACCGAGAAAGACATTCAGTCCGACTTCGGTTCCGACCAGGAACCAGAAGTTCCCGGGCAGCGTTTGCCCGCGGCCAACTCTGTCCGCGATGTCCTGAATGATGTATTGCGCAACTTTTGCGAGCGCAAACGGAAGCGTCGCTACGATGACCCGGAGGATAATGCCCCAGGTGACGACCGCCGGGCCAGAATCCCACAGAATCTTGAGTACCGGCGGCATGTTCTTGAGCGCACGGACACGTTCGCGCCATGGACTTTCCTTTTGGGCACCGCTGTCTGCCGCTACTTCTGTCTGAACATTAGTCGGTGTCAACAAGCGCTCGCTTAGGAACTAGTTGAGGGGATTGAAGGTTATGCTTGAATTGAGATGCAGGAACCTTCACGCCCGTTGGGTGTCCACGCGACGAGTGGATGCCCGGACGCGCTGCAGCCCTGCTGATATCCTAGCCGAACGATCCTGAAGAGGCCGTACCTACTCCATGTCCGACATCATCTCCCCTATACCAGAGATCATCGCCCAGAACGAGTCTCTCCCGATTTCCGACTCCGCCCCACTGGTCGAAACAGACGAGTCATTCGGTCGCCTGCTTACAGAGTTCGAGCTCTCCTCATCAAGACGCTCCGTCGACGAAAGCGGTCAACGCACGAACCAGATCCAAGGCACGGTCGTCAGTATCACCGCCGACTCCGTCCTCGTAGATATCGGCTACAAGACGGAAGGCACACTGCCGCTGTCGGTCTTCACTGACGCGAACGAAACAGTCGCCGTCGGAGACAAGCTGCTGGTGACCAGCAAAGGCCGTAACCTCGAGGGCTACTATGACCTGTCCCGCCAGAAAGCGATCGTTCCGCGAGACATTACTGCACTTGAGAAGGCCTTCGTCGCCGGCAGTGTGATTACCGGCACGGTGACGGCCTCGGTGCGGGGCGGGCTTTCTGTCGATGTGGGCGTGCGCGCCTTCATGCCTGCTTCCCGCACAGGAACCCGTGATGCCGCGGAACTTGAAAGGCTGGTCGGGCAGGAGATCCGCTGCCGCATCATCAAGCTCGAGAAGGAGAGCGAAGATCAGATCGATATTGTCGTCGATCGCCGATCTGTGGTCGAGGAAGAGGAGAAGGTCGCGAAGGACCGCAGGTATTCCGAGATGCGCGAAGGCGATGTGCTCACCGGAACCGTCCGCTTCCTTACGGATTATGGCGCGTTCGTCGATCTGGGCGGCGTAGACGGCCTGCTGCATATATCCGACATCGCTTGGCATCGGGTCGGCAGCCCTTCGGATGTTCTTACCGTAGGCGAGCAGATCGACGTCAAAGTGCTGAAGATCGATCCGGCTACGCGCAAAATTGGCCTGGGACTCAAGCAGCTTCAGCCGCATCCGTGGGACGCAGTCCAGTCGACCTACACGGTTGGCGAGCGCGTCCGTGGTATGGTGAGCCGCTTGACGGAGTTCGGCGCCTTTATAGAACTTGCTCCCGGCATCGAAGGAATGATCCACGTCTCCGAGATGTCCTGGGCGAAGAAGGTCCGCAAGCCTGAAGACATGCTCAAGCTGGGCGACTCTGTCGAAGCCGTAATCCTCTCAATCGACATACCCGCGCAGCGGATGGGGCTGGGCCTAAAGCAGACCCTGGGCGATCCGTGGGCCGATGCTCCGGCAAGATTTCCAGTAGGTTCGACCGTCACGGGAGCGGTCTCCTCATTAACCAAGTTCGGCGCGTTCGTCACTCTGGCAGAAGGAATCGAAGGTATGGTTCATGTCTCCGAGATCCTCGCTGAAAAGCGCGTCGAGCGCCCTCAGGACGTTCTCCGCGCCGGCCAGATCGTACAGGCGAAGGTTCTGGAGGTGGATGCGGCCCGGCGCCAATTAAAACTAAGCATGAAGCAGCTCATTCCCACTGGCCTCGACGAGTACATCGCCGAGCACAAAGCCGGCGACACCGTTACCGCCCGCATCGTGAAGATCGACGGCGACAGCGCGCGCGTCGAACTCGGTGAAGGTATCTTCGCGACGTGCATGTTGAAGCCCGCGGAGCCTGAAGTGCAGAAGCCTGCCGGAAGCCTCGATCTTTCCGCACTGAGCTCGCAGTTGAACGCCAAATGGAAGGGCGGCGCATCAGCACCGAAGGCCGAGCTTCCACAACAAGGACAGGTTCGGGAGTGCAGGATCACCGTGGTTGATCGTGACAGCAAGACGATCGTTGTGGAACTGTCCCGGTAGTCGTATCTCCGGTTCAGGGTTTGTAGAGCCTACGGGTACAACCGCGTCCTGTTCCAGCCCGCGCCGGCCTTCATGAACACCACGCGATCATGCAGCCGGTCTGGGCCGTCCTGCCAGAACTCTATCTTCTCCGGTACGACCAGGAAACCACGCCAGTATCCCGGCCGCGGGATCTCGCCCGGGAACTGGTCCGCGAGCTCCCTCGCTCTTGTCTCCAGAGTCCGCCGGCTATCCAGCGGGCGGCTCTGTTGTGACGCAACAGCGCCGATCTGGCTCCTGCGCGACCGGCTGTGGAAGTAATCATCGGAGTCTTTGGCCGACACGGCCTCGACCGCGCCTTCCACCCTCACCTGGCGTCTGAGACTCTTCCAGTGAAAACAGAGGGCCGCATGCGGGTTTGCCAACAGTTCGGTACCCTTCTGGCTCTCGACATTGGTGTAGAACGTGAAGCCGCGCTGGTCTACGTTCTTCATCAACACCATGCGCACGGATGGCCGTGCATCCGCCGTGGCCGTGGCCAGCGACATAGCGTTGGGATCATTGATCTCGCTGTCGGCGGCAAGACCGAACCACGACAGGAAGAGCGCAATAGGATCGATCGCCATCTCGGCGTCAAAGTTGTTCATCGTTCACCTGCCAGGCTCAAGGCTATCGCTTCGTGGCCGGGCGGGCTGCTGTATTGTTGCTGACGTCGCATGAGACGAAAAAGCGGCCACGATATTTCCGTGGCCGCGCGATCCGTTTTAGATATGCTGTTTTAGGCCTGCTCGTCTGCGGATGGTCCATAGATCGAAGGAACCGGGCAGTTGTTGAGCCTGAGATAGATTCCGAGTTGCGCCCGGTGGTGAATCATATGGTTGAAGAAGAAGCTGCGCACAGCGTGGTACCGGGTGCCATCGAAGAGGGTGCGGCCGCCGGCAAGCAGCTTCCAGTGTTCTTCCAGCTTTGTGTCGGAGGCGCCGCGAAGCTGCTCACGAGCAGATGCCAGCGATGAGTCGAATCGTTCCAGGCGTTCCGCACCGCCGGCTGGTGGGGGCGTCGGGTTCGGGCTTCGATCAGCCACGTCAAAGAAGTCGCCTGTGAGCATCCGCGACAGAAAACCCGGAAGCTCGGCCGTGTGGTTCGCCAACTTTACGAGCGGCATCGACTTCTCGTGCGGCTTGAAGTCCGGTTTGTCGTCGGGCAATCGCTCGAGAGTAGCCCTCGTCTTCTTCATTTCGACGTCGAACTCTGCGAGCAGCAGTTCAGCCAAGGCCATACTTCACTCCTTTTCCTCACAAACCCATGATGTTGAAGCCGCAATCGACAAAGAGCACCTCGCCTGTGATTGCCGAAGCCAGCGGAGATGCCAGGAAGAGAGCCGTTCCGCCCACCTCGTTCTGGTCGACGCCCCGGTGCAACGGTGCTCTCTCGCTGACGGCGTCCAGCATTCTTTGCAGATCGCCGATTCCGCGCGCGGCGAGCGTCTTAATTGGTCCAGCCGAAATTGCATTCACGCGAATGTCTCTCGAACCGAGCGATGCCGCTAGATAACGCACCGTGGCCTCCAATGCTGCCTTTGCCACGCCCATAACGTTGTAGTTCGGAATAACCTTGTCTGCGCCGTAGTACGTCAGCGTAAGGATGGAGCCGCCTTCCGTCATCAAAGGTGCCGCACCCCGCGCGATGGCAATCAGCGAGTAGACGCTGACGTCGTGAGCGATACGGAAGCCCTCCCGCGTAGTCAGCAGAAAGTCGTTATGCATCGAATCGGCGGTTGCGAACGCAACCGCATGCACCACGGTGTAGATGGTGCCAAACGCCTCCTTCACCTGAGCGAAGACCGCATCGATCTCGTCGTCTCGACTTACATCGCACTGAAAGATCCTCGCTTTGCCTTCAAGGCCCAGATCGCCAACCAGGGCCTCGGCCTCCCGCTGCAGCCGTTCACTCTGATAACAGATGGCGAGTGTCGCTCCGGCGTCCGCCAGTTTGCGCGCGATTGCATACGCAATGCTGCGCTTGTTGGCCAGTCCGAACACAACCGCCACTTTACCTGTCAGATCGATCATCTTCCTGTCTTTCCCTTCCATGCTCCAAACGAACCTAAGCATAGCAGTTGTGAGAGTTTCCTTGGCGGACAGCAGAACGTCGTCATCGGACGCACGCTTGTCTAGGCACTCAAGCTCAAGCCGATGCGACCAACCAGTCGTACTGCTCGTCGCTCAAAGGCACCACGGACAGCCGGAACTGACGGAACAGGATCGAGTCTTTGAATACACTCGCCGCGCGCATCTCAGCCAATGGCCTTGCCGCCTTCAACCGCTTTCCGGGTTGGATACGGACCTTCGGGTTCTTGCTATCGCTTGCGTCGACGCTGACAACCTTCGCAGTTCCGACTGCAGCTTTGCCAACGTTCGAATGATAGATAACCAGCTTCTCGCCCTCTTTCATACCGCGAAGATACTGCAGCGCCTGCGCATTCGAGATGCCGTCCCAGGTCGTCTCCCCGTCGCGTTCCAGATCGTCGTAGGAGTACTTGTCCGGCTCGGTCTTTAGCAGATAAGGCATTGTTGTTCGCTCCTTGTTTCTCTTTCAGCCGCCCAGATCGACCAGATGTACGTCATCGAGCGGTTCCCCGAGGAAGTGTGTGCCCAACCGCTGAAACTTCTCAACCGAGTCCGTCGCATAGTACTTCCTGTGTAAGCTTCTCTCCGATGATGCATCACCAGAGACGATGCTGCAGGGAGATCGTCCCTCGATGCTACGCTTCGTTGCCATGGCGGTGGCCTGCGCGGAATCAACGATGGAGAGCGGACTTCCCAGCTCTGCGAGCACCCGGAGGAGGGCGCGTTCAAGCAAGGGATAATGCGTGCAGCCCAGCAGCAGCGTCTTGGCAGCTGGTGAAGCCTCGAACGCCTCTTCCAGATAGATTTTCAGCACAGCATCGGTTACCGGATGATCTGTCCATCCCTCTTCGACCAGCGGCACCAGCAGTGGGCACGCCTTCTCGTAGGCCTCAAGTCCGAGCTCGTTCAAAGCCCGGGCGTACGCGCCGGATTGAACGGTTGCGGAGGTGGCCAGCACCAGAACATCCCCGCCAGGTGATGCAGCCATGGCAGCTTCTGCGCCCGGCTGGACCACTCCCACTACCGGGATGGTCATGGCCGCTTCAATGTCTCCGAGCGCCAATGCTGTTGCCGTATTGCAGGCTACGACGAGCAGGTCTGCGCCCTGCTGCTCGATAAACTTTGCGCTCGACACCGCATACCGGCTTATCGTTGCTTGAGACTTCGAACCGTATGGCAGACGGGCGGTGTCGCCAAGGTAGATGGAGTCTACCTCCGGCATCAGCCGCAGCAGCGCGCGCAGCACGGTCAGGCCGCCGAATCCCGAATCGAAGACGCCGATCTTCACTCGTTCGTCGCTCATGGGTGGTCCCCCGACGTCTCACCCGCTGGCTGAAGCGCTTCGCTGCTCTCCGTAGTATCGAGTACTGGATAGACGCGAAGCAGGTCCGCGTGGCCCGCGAGCGTGTCACGCTTCTGGCCGTCGACCAGGAACTGCACCTGCATGATCTGCGAGAAGTTTGCGTGAAGCGTGCCCAGCATGGACAAGAGTGTCAGCGTCTCGACTTCGACTCCGGAGGGATGCTCGTTTACGAAGGTTCCGCGCAGGTTCACTACCGCAAGCTGCCCTTCGGGCCCTGGTTCCGGTTGTGTAAGCGGGGCGGAGCTGGTTGCCATTTCCCCTGGAGGCGATGTCTCCGCGGGCGCAGCGGCGACAGGAAGGTTTAGCAGAAACACATCATCGA
Organism: uncultured Granulicella sp.; assembly: GCA_964658395.1. Lineage (GTDB taxonomy): Bacteria > Acidobacteriota > Terriglobia > Terriglobales > Acidobacteriaceae > Edaphobacter. The sequence continues at coordinate 23,675 of CAZZYQ010000050.1, forward strand.
TGGCTGCGCCGCTGGCAAGAGGGTGGGTGGACTTGGGCAGGGCGTATTCGGCGACAAGTCTTTCCAGCAGGGCACGTGCCCTGACCGACGGCTCCAGAGGAAGTGCAATCTGCCTCTGCACGGCGACGATCGAGCCGTCTTTGTCGCTGGCTAGATCGAGCGTGTAGGCATCTGCTCCAGTTTCGACCGGTGCCGCAAGCGGAGTTGCGTCCATCTGCGCGGTCAGCCGGTCGTGGGCCCGCTTGCGCTCGTAGAAGAGGAAGATTGCCATCAGTACGATTGCGGCAATCAGGCCATAAAACAGAATCCTTTGGTATCGCGGAATCATGCGCCCGGGCCGCTGCTTTCTGTCTGGTCGGGCACTGGACGTGCAACGCTGCTGCTCGGGCGGGACAAAGGAACATAATCCGGCTGCTGGGCCTGGTTGCGCCACAGCACCAGGGCACCTGCTATCGCCTCTGCAACGTGTTGTTGATACGCGGTGTCGGTGACCGGCACGGCTTCCTTGCCATCATGGCGCTCTGGCGCGAGTTCAATTGAAACTGCAGGACACATAAGATTGTCGAGCGGGTGCAGCGCGACCCGTTCCATAACAATTGAGACGCTGGAGCGGGAAAGCGCCGTTCCCACCTGGTTGGCAAGGCGGACACTCTGCGTCACCCAGGCCTCCTGCGCCCTGTCCCACGACGGAACCGAGGAGGTCTGACTCTGGCCCGGTTTCGTGAGTTCCAAGGATGATCCAATCAAAGAGGCTCCGATGTGAACGCCGCCTCCGCTGCCAGTCGCATGAAGGACGAGACAGGCGACGGCATGCGCCCTGTTTGCGATCTCTGCCCGTTGATTGAACCGAACCGTTTGCGTTCCATTGTCGGCTGCCGAAAGATCTCGCGTCGAGACCACGGTAAAACCGCGCGCTACCAGCAAAGATCGCAGCCGCACAGCAAACTGCAGGCTGATGTCCTTCTCGCTCACCAGGTCGCTGATCCGAGCCCCGATGTCCGCTCCCCCATGTGCCGGATCGAGAACGACTATCTCGCGATTGAAGACAGTTGACTGGGCTTGCGCCCGCAGTACAGGCACCAGCGGCAGCAGCGACACTGCCGTCACGTACAACCGGGCGATGCTGCGAGTACCACGATGCGCTGAACGAGTCAGTGGAATCATTCCGGCTTTCAGTGTAGCCGCTTCCAAAGCAGCAGACGTTCAGTCCGCCGGCTGCATAAGAATACAAACCTTTAGCGGTAGCAGGTGTCCACGCTATTCGTCGGGACGCGGAAGGCCCATTCTCGAAAAGCACGGCAAACAATGGTCGCGAGACACTGCTAGTCGAGCGCGTAGATGGCCAGCCCGCTCAAGAGTTTGGGGTAGAAATCCGTTGACTTCTGCGGCATCACATCTCCCGATAGAGAGATATCTCGCATCTGATCGAGCGTGACTGGTTTGATGAGGAAGGCCACATCCGCCTGACCGCTTGCGACCTGCTCGACCGCTTCGCTCGCCTCGCGGATGTAGCGAACATTACCCAGCTTTGTGATGGTCTCTTGGTTCAATCCGAGCAGCCGGTCCAGTACGACCGAGTGGAGCTGGACCACATCAAGCTGCGCCTGCCGGCGTGAGATGCCGGAGAGCGCTGAGCCGATTGGTCCTGGCTTTGCCTTCAGCAGGAATGATCCTTGGCGTGTGACTGCGAGGAAAGCCGTACCCGCTGTCTCCGCCAACCGTTCGACAGAAGGCGTCTCGACTGACGTAACTTCAAAGAACTCTTCAGCCGCCACAGCAAAAGCTTCGCCAGTGAATCCTTCAAGCCCATGCACCACGCGGTGCGTCGGGAGAATCGTGATGCCGGAGGCGTCCATGTTGACGAACGTCATCATCATGGCCGCTTCCGGAAACGGTGGCTCTGGCAGATGGCTTGACGCCACCCGTTCGTCTTCGTCGCGCGGCTGGTTCAAGGGCAGCTTCAACTGGGCCGAACGCTCTTTCGCGTAGGCAACGCTGGTCTCATAGCGATGATGGCCGTCCGCGATGATCAGCTTTTTGTCGGTCATAGCCGTGAGAATAAGGTTCAGCACCGCAGGATCGGTCAGCTTCCAGACGCGGTGGACGACGCCATACTCGTCCGTGATGGCCAGATCTGCCGGCGTAGTGTCCCTGCCGGTCTTTGCGTCGACGTTGAAGATCAGCCGTTCCGCCGTGAATCCAGGGTCGGAGTAGAGCATGTAGATCTGTTCGCAGTACGCCCGCGTCGCCTTGAACAGGCTCATCCGGTCAGACTTGTGTTTGGGGAAGGTCTGCTCGTGCCGGTAGACAACTTTGTCGGCATAGTCATACAGATGGCCAAGCGCGATGAATCCGCGTCGCTCGCGGACCTCGGCGGTGTGCGGGACGGTATAGGTCTGCGAGTAGCCGTAGATCGCAGGCTCAGCTTCTTCGGCGAGTATGCGCTCCTTACGCCAGCTCTTCAGGTACTCCGCTGCGCGGGTATAAACGTTCGACTCGTCGTTGTCGCCGGGTAGGTGCTTGCCCAGGATCACGCGGACAAGGTTGTAAGGGCTCGCCTCGTAGTAACGGTCCTGCATTGCAGGTGTGATCTTGTCGTAAGGCTGAGTCACGACATCTTCCATGTTGACGCGGGACGGATCGTAGCGAAGAGCGCGGAACGGATAAATGCGAGCCATGCTTGAGTTGTTGCTCCAGACGTAGTTTCTGCGATTGTACGAGCTTTCGATCACAGGCCTGCTACCAGGCCACGAAGGGTGCTGATTGCTTCTGGCATGGCAGATTCGATCTACAGGTCAGTTGCTGTTCAGATCGACGGTCGCTGTTCAGGCCGCCGTCCGCCTGAGGGCAGATTTCGCCGTAGGGCTGACGTTTCCGAGGTGGATCATCCATCCGGAAAGGGTAGGCAGATCTACCTGGAGATGCCTTCGAGCGGCGAGCTTGCGGTCGCGTACAGCTTCTTCGCCATCCTGCCAGCAAGAAACGCCTGCCGCCCGGCAAGCACCGCGTGTTGCATCGCCTCCGCCATGAGGATCGGATCGTCTGCGGCGGCGATGGCGGTGTTCATCAGGACAGCATCGAAGCCGAGTTCCATGGCCAGCGCGGCGTCCGAGGCGGTGCCAACACCGGCATCGACGATGAGGGGAACGTCTGTGATCAGTTCCCGCAGGATGCGGAGGTTGGCCGTGTTCTGTAGACCGAGCCCGCTGCCGATCGGCGCGCCCAGCGGCATTACGGCAGCCGCTCCCGCATCGATCAGCCGCTTGGCAAACACAATGTCGTCAGAGGTATACGGCAGAACGGTAAAGCCTTCCTTTACCAAGGTCTGGGTTGCTTCTAGCGTCGCTTGAACATCGGGGTAGAGTGTCGCCTGATCGCCAATCACCTCGATCTTGACCCAGCTGGATAAACCAACCTCGCGACCAAGACGCGCGGCGCGAATGGCCTCATCCGCGGTGTAGCAGCCTGCGGTGTTAGGGAGAAGGAAGTAGCGCTCGGGGTCGAGGAAGTCGAGCAGCGACTCGCGCGAACGATCGAGATTCACCCGGCGAACGGCGACAGTGACCATCTCTGCGCCGGAAGCCTCGACGGCGGCCCGAGTTTCCGCTCCATCCTTATACTTGCCGGTGCCTACGATCAGGCGCGATTGAAAGGCCTTGCCCGCGATTACCAGGGGTTCCATGAAGTCCATTCTAATCGTCTATCTTCCGCAGGGAATGCCGGGCCGACGACAGGGCTATGTTTGCCTTCGGCGAAGCTCAAGCAGCAATTGGAGCCGCGGCTCTTGCGCGAGGCAGGCAGAAAGCAGACGGCCCGCATCTTGAGCGATGCGGGCCGTCTGGCGGTGAACTGGTGGGATTGACTTGAGGCGTCCACACTCGTACATGGGCCGCTGCGGGAGTAACTGCGAATCGAACCGCTGGGACTAGAGCTGAACGCTCTAAGCCTCAGTCACCTCACGTTGCGCGTTCTGAAAGCAACAACTCGAACAATCAATTTTCATAGGCTGGACCATCCTCCTTTCCCGTGTAAGAGAAGAGTACGACGGAGCGCAAGGGTGCGTCAAGCGACTCCGCCTGCTCGCTTTTACGATCACTTCAAACGGCCAAAGTGCGCCCTTCGATCCAACGTCGCCCATGTGATTGCATCACAGTCACGAACCGGAACCCCCGGTTTATGGAGCGCGGTGCGGTTGGAACATCTGTCGTCGCTGTGGCTTCACTCGTGGCCATGGGCTATTGCCAGTCTCTGGGTGTGGCGCGCTGTAGGTGCATGGTTGGGCCTTCGGCGTCTGCCTGATCTCCTGCGAACCGAGTGGGACGCAGCGCCCGTGTTGGGGCCAAAACTGGCCGTGATCGTCCCAGCGTGTAATGAGGAGCAAACGGTTGGGGAGGGCCTCCGCTCTCTTCTCCAACAGGATTATCGAGATTTAGTGATCATCGCCGTGGATGACCGTTCCACCGACGGCACGCGGCAGGTCATGCAGGCGCTTGCCATTGCACACCCGGAGCGGATTTCAGTTCTATGCATAACCGAACTTCCTGCGGGATGGCTCGGAAAGACTCACGCCATGTCTGTCGGCGCAGAGAAGGCGTATCTCGAACACGCGCCCGAATGGCTGCTGTTTACGGACGCAGATGTTGTCTTTGCTCCCGATGCACTCCGGCGCAGCCTGGCAGCCGCAATTAAGACCGGCGCCGACCATTTCGTAACCCTTCCCACCGCAGTTGCGCGTCGCGTCGACGAGCGCGTGTTCCTCGCCTTCATCCAAGCGATGAGCTTCTGGGCAGTACGTCTGTGGCGTGTGAGCGATCCAAACTGCCGTCGCGACTCCGTTGGCGTCGGCGCATTTGCCCTTCTAAGGAGAGAGGCGTACTTACAGCTTGCCGGATTCTCGGCCCTGCGCATGGAGATACTCGAAGATCTGTATCTTGGCCGCAGGGTCAAGCAGCTTGGCCTGCGACAGCGTGTTGCGTTTGGTAAGGACCTGGTGCGAATCCACTGGGCGAATGGCGCCCTCGGGATTGTCGAAGTCCTCACGAAGAACCTCTTCGCCGTCTTTCGCTTTCGACTGGTCCTGCTGTTGTTCTCGGTCGGCTGGCTGCTGCTGTTTACGCTCGAGCCATTTGCCGGTCTCTATTGGCGATCGGGTCAGCTCCCGGCTGCAATCTCGCTGATTGCCGTGGTGTGGATCTATCGTCTCGCTTCACGATATGGCGGCTTGTCGGCTTGGTCCGTTCTGTTTGCTCCCTTGGCCGCGTTGTTGCTTGCGTATTCACTGCTCCGTTCGGCCTTTATGACGCTGCGCGACGGAGGTGTGCGATGGCGTGGAACCTTCTATCCCTTGCATGAGCTCAGGTCGCAAGCTGGACCTCTGTTCCGTCGCCGGCCCTCCCGGAGCCCGGTACGCACGGTGCGGGAAAGCTAACGCCTGCACCGAACGCGGGGGCGATGCGCAAATAGAAGTGGGCACCTGTCCAAGAAAGGCTTTGTGCCTGCGGGGGCCGCAGACGCGGGCACAAAAAAGGGACCGTGTCCAGTCCGCCTGTTCCTGACACTTCGTCAACCTGGCAGCACGCCGTTACGTTTCAGTCGAGAGTGGTAGTTTGACTTGGAGAAAGATTGGTGGTGGAGGCGGGGAGAATCGAACTCCCGTCCGAAGAAACCGACAACAGAGAGCGTTCATGCTTTTCCCAGGTTCATCTTTGTCTCGTCAGCGTCGCTTAGAACGGGCGAAGACGCGAAGCCGACCAGCCTGATTGATCTCGTCATTGCCGTACAGACGGAACGGCTTTGACCAGCCTACTGTGCGACGATTGGTATCCGCCCGTAGGCGAAGCGGAAGCAATCGGCAGCCTAACTAATTAGGCAGCAAGCGCGAATTGAGGTTCGGCACTTATAGTTTTGGGCGCGATTACGGGTGTACCCACCCCGGCATGTCTCTCTGCTACTGGCAACCCCGTCGAAACCATGACGCCCCCATTGGTAGGCAGCTTCGAGCGTTGCAAAAAACCGCAGCGCTGTCAAAGAACTAAACCCAGTATAAGCCCACGCGGCCAAGGCAACAGGTCTCTCGGCCGCAATGCTAGATTGCGAATAGGCCTTTAGCACCGTCGGAGATCAGTCTACCGGGTTGCTGGTCATACTTCGTACATCTTTCCGCCTTGACGCACCTATGGGAAGTACCTACGGGTCGCGAACGGGATGAAAGCCCGCAAGCCTTTCACTTTATGTGGCATACAACCAGGCAAGCAACCAAAATGTTCTTTGTACCTTCAGAGTGAAACAGAACCGTCAGCACGC
>CAZZYQ010000051.1:0-29790 GCA_964658395.1 uncultured Granulicella sp.
CATTCTGTGCCACCTGCTGGTAGATCTCCTGTGCACTGGGGCGTTCGAGGTTCTTTTGCGCATCCTGGATAGGTGGCGGTAGGGAGGTCTGCGTGTGGTGGCGAAAGGGCATGTCAATCCTGACCCAGCTGAATTGTGTACTGCCTCCTTCAGATGCCATTCTTCTGCTGCTCTAAGGCGGATATACTTGCAAAAGACATTTAAGTAGACGAAGGGACATTCTTATGGGTGAAAACAGTATGCAAAAGGTGAGAGTTATTGATACTGGTACGAAGCCAGCCTCTTCGCCATCAGTGCCTTCGAATCCGCCTACGCCGGTTCGAGTGCCGCCGCCTCCTTCCAGAGGGCGGTAGCAACCAATGCCGCAGGGATTACAGGCTCTTGTTGCTCTCCTGGTTCTGCTACCCGGGTTCGTGAGCGCAGCTATCGCACGTTCTCTCAGTGCACAGAGTCAAAAGTCCGACCTGGAGCGAGTTGTAGAGGCACTGATCTTCAGTTTCTTTAATTACGTCTTCTATGTAGCCATTTTTGGCACCAGCCTGCCGATTGAGTGGCTGCCCTCGTTTCAGGTTCATCGTTGGCGCGTTGTCCTTCTCGCGCTTATGGCCTGCGTCCTTGGACTCTTATGGGGAATCGCACGATCCAAGGACTTAGTTCTGAAACGCCTTAGAGAATGGAACCTTACCGAGCGGACAAGCAGGCAATCTGTCTGGAACGATGTTTTCATCAGCCTGGAGGGATCTGCACAAGTCGGCTTGAGAGACGGACGCAACCTAATCGGTCGTATTGGGAGATATTCCGATGCCGACGGGGAGAGGTCGCTTTTTCTTGAAGCGGCCTACTGGGTGGCGGAGAACGATCAACTCATTGCGATCCCCGGTAAAGGCATTCTGTTGACCGACAAAGCTGAAATTGAGTATGTGATGTTTCTGGATACCTCAATCCCGGGGACCAATGCCTCGAAAGAATAAAACCAATGCCCACAGCCACGATGCTTTCCCCGGAAATCCGCGCCAAATACCAGCCCGTAATCGGGCTTGAAGTCCATGTGCAGCTCCTCACGCAGACGAAGGCCTTCTGCGGCTGCGTAAACAAGTACGGCGGCGACCCTAATACGCATGTCTGCCCGACCTGCCTCGGGCTGCCGGGTGCCCTGCCCGTACTGAACCGCCAGGCAGTCGAGTTCGCTGTGCTCGCGGCGAAGGCAATCAACTGCGAGATTCGTGAGACCAGCGTCTTTGCGCGAAAAAACTACTTCTATCCGGACTCGCCCAAGGGCTATCAGATCTCACAGTTTGATAAGCCCATCGCGGAGCATGGCTGGATCGATGTGCCCGATGCGACCGGCGCGCCGAAACGCATTGGCGTCACTCGACTCCACATGGAGGAAGACGCCGGTAAGAGCATCCATGACGGCTTTGCCGACTCGCTCTCGAAGACCTACATCGACCTGAACCGCTGCGGTACGCCGCTCGTCGAGATCGTATCCGAGCCTGACCTCCGCACCGCTGACGAGGTCTTCGAGTACCTGACGAAGCTGAAAGAGATACTTCTCTACACCGGAGTCAGCGACTGCAATATGGAGGAAGGCTCCTTGCGGTGCGACGCCAACGTGAGCGTGATGCTCAAGAGCGCGAAAGCGTTTGGCACCAAGGCCGAAGTAAAGAACGTGAACAGCTTCCGCTATATCCGCTCTGCCGTCGAGTACGAGATTGAACGCCAGATCGGCGTCCTCGAAGACGGCGGCCGCGTCGTGCAGGAGTCGCGTCTATGGAACAACGCTGAGGGTCGTACCTACTCCATGCGAAGCAAGGAACAGGCGCACGACTACCGGTACTTCCCGGAGCCTGATCTTCCGCCGCTGGTCGTCGGAGCCGCGTGGCAGGCCGAAATCCTGAAGTCCATGCCCGAGCTTCCCGAGGCCCGACGCGCCCGCATGATCGCCGAGTACGAGATCAGCGCGCAGGACGCCGCCACCTTCACCGCCAGCGCTGCTTTCGCCGACCAGTTCGAGGCCGCCGCGAAGCAGGCGAAGAGCCCGCGCCGCGTCGCCGCCTTGCTGACCAGCGAGATCACCATGCGCCTGCGCCTGGCCGGATTGGAACTCGAACAATCGCCGGTCAGCATGCTGGGTATCGTCCTTGCCGCGGACCTCGCCGAATCCGGCGAGCTTTCCAGCAAGATGCTCAAACAGCTCTTCGACACCAGCTTCGCCGAGAGCAAGGACTTCCCCGAGATCTACGAACGCGATAAGCCGAAGCAAATCTCCGACACCGGGGCCATCGAAGCGATGATCGACGAGGTCATAGCCGCCAACCCTAAGCAGGTCGAGCAGTATCGGGGAGGCAAGAAGACCGTTGCGGCCTTTTTCGTCGGGAATGTAATGCGGCTGTCGAAGGGACAAGCGAATCCGGCGATGCTCAATCAGCTGGTCACCAGGAAACTCGACGCTCTAGGCTGAAGGCTCACCTCGCCCGGAAACAAACCGTATCAGGGCTAGGGACGTTGCGGCTCTTTCCTATTGTCGGTTTCCTGCCCGCCTGAGACTCCGTCGGCATGCACCTCACGAAAGCGAAAGCTTCATCGGCTCACCGGCAAACGACTGTCTGGCATCGAAGCAGTCGTGAAGAAGCGCGCAACTCATCCCACAAGCACCAAGAATGCACAGGCCGTTTCCTGGCCCGAAGTACTGCGCGAGGCGCAGCAGCGGTTTGGCATCAAGCGCTTTCGTCCTGGTCAGCGAGAGGTCCTCGAGTCCGTCTTTTCCGGCAAGAACACCCTTGCCTTGATGCCTACCGGCGCGGGCAAGAGCCTGACCTACCAGCTCCCCGCGCTCTTCCTGCCTAAGCCTGTGGTTGTCGTCAGCCCGCTGATTGCCCTCATGCAGGACCAGCAGCAGAAGGCGCAAGACGCCGAAGTGACAGTAGAGAAACTTGATTCGACCATATCCAAGGGCGAGCGCGAAAGAGCCAAAGAGGAGATCGCCGACGGTGTCGCTCAACTGATTTACGTCACACCCGAGAAGCTCACCAACCCGGAATTCCTGGCAGAACTCAACCGGGCCGGGGGCATATCGCTCCTGGTTATTGATGAAGCTCATACGATACCGCAGTGGGGCCATGATTTCCGCCCCGCATTCCTTGCCATCGGCGAAGCCCGCCGCAGCCTCGGCAACCCGTCAGTCCTCGCGCTCACCGCGACCGCGACCCCGCAGGTCGCTCACGACATCCTGCACAGTCTCCACGCCGAAGATGCCACTGTAATCAACACTGGCATCGAGCGCGACAATCTCTTCTTCGCGGTACATCCGACCGTGAACAACCAGGCCAAGATCGCCCGGATTCGCACCTTGATCGAGAAGGAGCAGGGCACCGGGATCATCTATACCGCCAGCGTTCGTTCCGCCAATGAGCTCTATGAGTTCCTCTGCGACTCGGGCGTCTCCGTCGCCCGCTATCATGGCCGCATGACGGCCCGTGAGCGTGAGCATGCCCAGCAGGACTTTATGCGCGGCGGTCACAAGGTCATGATTGCAACCAAGGCCTTCGGCCTCGGCATCGACAAACCCGACATTCGCTTCGTCTACCACTTCGAATTTCCCGATTCGGTCGAGACGTACTACCAGGAGGCGGGGAGGGCCGGACGCGACGGCCAGTCGGCAAGCGCCGTGCTGCTCTACCGCCTCGAAGACAAGCGCATCCAGAACTTCTTTCTCGCCGGACGCTATCCGAAGTTAGCGGAGCTTCAGGCCGTCTACGATGCCATCGCAGGTTCGTTGCCGGACGCTGCAGAGAGCGATAAGCCTGTCACGATCGGCCTCAGGACGGCGGAAGGCGTCAAAATCAGCCAGCGTCGAATCCAAGCCATCCTCAACCTCCTGCGCGAGTCGGGTTTCGTCCGCAAAGTTCGCAGAGGCTACGTGCTTGCGCCCGGTGAGGCATCGTCGCACGCGAAACTCGAGTCCATCCTTCAGGCCGGTATCGATCGAGCGGCCAGCGACAAGGACCGGCTCGCCGAGATGATGCATTATGCCGAGACCGGCGGCTGCCGCATGCAGGCCATCCGCGCTTACTTCGAAGAGCCTGAAGGCGAGCCGTGCCTCCGCTGCGACAACTGTGCGCGCGACCACAAAGACGTGGCGCCAAGTACTCGCGACCGAGGGCGGACGACAGAGGAGGAGACCGTCGTTCCAGCGCGGCACGAAAATGTAACCACCATTGAGACCATGCACGGGACGATCCAGACGACCGCACCCGAAACTCTGCCCGATCTCCAACCAACAAGCCCGTTCGAAGTGGGCGGCCACGCTCGCCACCAGCGGTTCGGGACCGGAAAGATTTTAGACGTGTTTAACGACACCGTTCTGATCACGTTTCCAGGTAGTGGTCAAAAGCGTCTCCGCGCAGACTTTCTCACTGCGGTGTAGGAACAGATCACGGACATCGGTCAGCGGCGTCCTGCCATGCGGACCCAGACAATCCGCGAGGACACTGGGCTGCTGCCTGGCGCTTGAGACGACCACAGCGCTGCTAAGCAACGCCGCGGATTTTGATCGTGCGGTCATCCTCGGTCGACTGCGGCTGCCATCGTACAAGCCCGCGCGGGTCCAGCAAGACCACGCCAATGCCATCCACAAAGGCGGCCGTTGACCTCGCTTGTCGAGGAAACACGGTCTGCGCAGGCAGCCAGACGATCTGTCCACGAGCCAGAACGCCGCCGTGTGCCGCGGCCTCGGCGCCCTTGCTGCGCTCGAAGCCATAGGGAACACTGTTGATTGCCACAAAGGAATGCTCGAACTCTGCAGGCTTTACCATGACTTCTCCATTGGCCTTCCACACTTGCTAAGCCGGGCACTAACATCGCACACCGAAGATCTCTCCAGCGCGCAATCTCAACAGAGGTCCGGCTTATATTAGGGTCGATTCAACGTCAGCGATCGGCTAAACGCCAGTCAGGAGCGAGGCCGTACTTGTGTGTGCTGACCAAGGCAAATGTGGAGACGAACAGACCTTCAGGTATAACCCACGCGCACAAAGATGCTGCGCAGCATGGGACCCTACGTGCAAGGGCTTATGTTGTTCACATTCAGGATACAGGCAACAGCGCCCAAGGTCTATCGTTCCCTGCAGAGAGCAGGTTCTCGGAACGGTTCCCGTGAGGAGAAGGCCACTCTTGTTCAATCGCTGATGAACTCAACCGTTCCTACTGCAGGCTGCGGAAGGCTGCTGTCGCGCTGATAAACTTGAACGAGGTATGGTTCTTCCCTTCGTCCGCGATTTCCTTGCGGACCTTGAACACTCCCTGGCATTTGAACGTGTCCAGCGCCACCTCAGCGCCGGAACCGGGCGTCGTCGCGTGTCCGGGCTCACCGCAACGGCTCGCGCTCTCTATCTGCCGTTCTTCGTCAGGGCCGCGAATGCTCCCTGTGTCATAGTCGTTGCCGACAACAAGGCTGCGGAAACACTCCATACCGCGGTGCTGTCTGCCTGCGAACTTACCGGCGCGTTGCCGCCGGAAGCGGTCATGCGGCTCCCCGCCCATGACGTTCTTCCGTTCGAGAACCTTTCTCCGCATCTTGAAATTCAGGAGCAACGCGCAGCCACGCTCTGGAAGATCGCTTCGGCAAAGCCGAGTGCCTCTCGCCTCGTCATTGCTCCGCTCGAAGCTGCCTGCATGAAGCTTTTCCCGCGCGACTTTTACCGTGCGCTCGCGCTGCAGCTCAAGTGTGGCGAGGAGTACATTCCGGACACTATAGTCGACCACCTCCTTTCTGTCGGTTACACCAGGGTGGATGTGGTCGAGATGCCGGGACAAGTCACGCTCCGCGGCGGCATCCTCGATGTCTATGGACCAGAAACGGACCGGCCCATCCGCATCGACTTCTTCGGCGACGAGGTCGAGTCGATCCGTAAGTTCGACCCTGAGACCCAGCGCTCCCTGACCCAGACCAGTTCACAGCTTGCTGAAGCGCTGTTGCTTCCACTCACCGAGACGCCGGTCACCGAAAAGCTTCTGTCCGCCATCAACGCGAGACTCACCCGCTCCGGCATGGCCGGTGCCGCTCTCGAGGGCGGCGAGCAGCCGGCCGAGTTGCTCACCCACATCGGGCCGAAGAGCTCAGACGCCACCATCTTTCCCGGCTGGGAGTTCTTTGCCCCAGTAGCAGGGGCGACCCACACGCTGCTCGATCTGCTCTCTGCCGGCGGCGCCACACCGCGCGTCTTCATCGAAGAGCCTTCCATGGTGAAGAACCAGGGGGAGCGCTGGTGGAACAAGATCGAGCAGCGCCATGAGCGCTCCGGCATCGGCAATCTGGTGCGTCCGGAAGACATCTATCTCTCGCCCTGGGACCTCGACGACCGGATGAGGAAGTTCACCGGCTGCGAACTCGACCAGCTTGGCCTGGTCGACGTGCTCGACGGCGACCGCTCTGATCTGTCCGAGGTGGACTTCAGCACCCGGCCCACGCAGCGCTTCCATGGCAGTATCCCGGCGCTGATCGACGCGTTGAACGGGCTGATCAAACAGGACGCCCGCATCCTGCTTACGGCACACAACCAGGGCGAAGTGGAGCGCCTCGCCGGCTTGCTTCAGGAGTACAAAGTGCCATACCGGCTGGGGTCGCGCAACGATGCTTCTTCCGGGTCGTCGACCGTCTACTCCGAATCGAGCTACCTGGCCGGCGATCTCCGCACCCCGGTCATCGTGAAGACCACCATGGCGACGGGCGTACAGGTCCTCGACCTTGGCTCGATCAAAGAGGGAGCAACAGCCCGCCAGATCGTCATCTTCGGCGCGCAGGACCTAGTCGATGACGCCGACGTAACGGCTCGTCCAGTCCGCCGCTCAAAGTCGAAGACCTCCGCCTTCATCTCTGACTTCCGCGACCTTACCGTTGGCGACTACGTCGTCCACGTGGAACACGGCATTGCGCAGTACGCCGGCCTGCGCGTCATTGAAGAGGCTGATACTCCTCCGCTGGAACTGATGATTCTCGAGTTCGCGGATGAGGCCAAGCTGTACGTCCCGCTCACTCGCCTCGACCTCATCCAGAAGTACCGCTCGACCGACACCGGCCCCGCGCCCCAGTTGAACAAGCTTGGCACCCAGGCATGGCAAAAGACCAAGGCGCGCGTCAAGAAGGCAATGGCGGACATGACCGCCGAGCTGCTGATCCTCTACGCGCAGCGCAAGGCCGCGCAGGGAACGCCCTTCTCTCCCGACACCAACATGCAGCGCGAGTTTGAAGACGCCTTCGACTTCAACGAGACCGACGACCAGCTCGCCGCTATCGCCGACATCAAGGCCGACATGGAGTCGACGCAGCCGATGGATCGCCTGCTCTGCGGAGACGTCGGCTACGGCAAGACGGAGGTTGCCATGCGAGCGGCCTTCAAAGCCGTGCAGGATTCGAAGCAGGTCGCGGTGCTGACGCCAACGACAGTGTTGAGCTTCCAGCATTACGAGTCGTTCAAGAAGCGCTTCGCCAACTTCCCTGTGACCATCGAGATGATCTCCCGCTTCCGCACGGCAAAGGAGCAGAAGATCATCCTGGAGAAGGTCGCCGAGGGCAAGATAGACATCCTCATCGGCACTCATCGGATTCTCTCGAAGGACCTCAAGTTCCAGGACCTCGGCCTGCTCATCGTCGATGAAGAACAGCGCTTCGGCGTGAAGCACAAGGAACGCCTGAAGCAGATGCGCGCCTCGATCGATGTCCTCGCCATGTCCGCAACCCCGATTCCGCGCACGCTGCACATGTCGCTCATCGGACTTCGCGACATGTCCGTGATCGAGACGCCACCCAAAGACCGCATGGCCATCCAGACCATCGTCGCTAAATTCGACGAGAAGCTTGTGCGAACCGCCATCGAGATGGAGCTGGAACGCGGCGGCCAGACTTACTTCGTCCATAACCGCGTCGAGACCATCTACGAGATCGCCGCCAAGATACGCGAGCTTGTGCCGTCGGCGCGCGTTGTCATCGGCCACGGCCAGTTGCCAGAGGCAGAGCTCGAACGCGTGATGCTCGCCTTCATGAACCATGAGTACGATGTGCTTGTCGCCACCAGCATTATTGAGAACGGGCTCGACATTCCACTGGCGAACACGATCATCATTAACCGGGCAGACCGCCACGGTCTGAGCGAGCTCTACCAGCTTCGCGGCCGCGTGGGCCGCTCGAACCGCCGGGCCTACAGCTACCTGCTGATCCCGCCGGAAAAAGAGCTTACTGAGATTTCGCGAAGAAGACTTGCCGCGCTCAAGGAGTTCTCCGACCTCGGCGCGGGCTTCAAGATCGCCGCCCTCGATCTCGAACTTCGGGGTGCGGGCAACATGCTCGGCGGCGAGCAGTCCGGCCACATCGAGGCCATCGGCTTTGAGATGTACACCAGCATGCTCGAAGAGGCCGTCCGCAAGATGAAGGGCGAAGCCGAGAGGCCGGCGCACGCCGGCGTCAGCATAAATCTTGGCATTTCAGTACGTATCGATTCCGATTACATACCTGAAGAGAACCAGCGACTACGCATGTACAAACGCATCGCCGGCGCCGAAGACTTCGCTGCCCTCGCCGATGTCCGCGCCGAGCTCCAGGACCGTTATGGCACACCGCCGGAGGCGGTGCTCAATCTTCTTGCCGCGGCCGAGATCCGTCTCCATTGTGAACAGCTTGGCATCGCCCAGATGGACCGCAAGCGTACCCAGATCGAGACCGGTCCGCCCAAGATCCAGGGAACGGGCCGCAACCAGATCAAGATCGTGCAGAAAGCCTTCGTCGAGATGCTGAACATCAAGTTCGCCGAGAAGGCGCCCGGCGGCGCGCCCGCCACCGCTCCGGGTATCGCGCCTGCGAAGGAAAAGACCGTCGAACCGGGCGTTCTGATGCGCCTCATCAGCCGCAACGCCAAAAAGGGCGCGCAATTCACGCCGCAAGGCGTTTTGCGGTGGCCTCTTACCTCCGCCAAGGCTGAAGACGTACTCGCGGAGACCCGCGCCCTGCTCGATGCGCTAGATACTTCGCGAAACGCCGCTTGAGTCTGCCGCTGGTGGTGGCGGCTGCCTGAGATGCCAGCCGATCAGCTGCGGCAGGTCTGACGCATCAACGGCGCGGGCGTGCAGCCACCCCTGAATGACGTCGCAGCCCATCCCAGTCGCCGCGTCCCGCTGCGCCTGCGTCTCCACCCCTTCAGCAACCACTTCCATGCCCATGCTATGGGCCATGGAGACGATCGCCTCTACGATTGCGCCCGCGCCTGCCGGGTCGCCCATCCGCTGCACAAACGAGCGATCGATCTTCAGTACCGAGATCGGGAGCCGATGCAGGTGCTGCAGCGAGGAATACCCGGTGCCGAAATCATCTACGGCGAACACCACCCCTGCTGCGGCAAGCTCCCGCATGGGCGCAACTACCTCGTCAAAGTCCAGGCCTGAGCGCTCCGTTATCTCGAATTCGATGCTGCGTGGATCGACCTCGTGCGACCGTATGATCGCCAGCGCCTTCGCCGCAAAGTCGGCAGTCCTTAGCTGGAGCGGGGAGACGTTTACCGCAATGTGGATCTTGCGGTCAAAATCGCGTTGCCACAGCCGCGCCTGGCGGCACGCTTCTCCAATTACCCAGAGTCCGAGATGCTCAATCATGCCCGTCTCTTCCGCGATCGGGATGAACAGCCCCGGCGAGATGAATTCGTTCGTCTTGCCCGGCAGCCTGAGCAGCGCTTCCAGTCCGCGTATTCCACCCGCTGCGGAGTACTGCGGCTGGTAGTGCAGCCGGAAACCTCCTGCTTTCATGGCAGCCCGCATGTAGGCGTCCAGCTCCGTGCGCTCGCTTGCTTCCAGCGAGAACATCGCAATCCGCTGGCCTCCCTTCGCGCGCGCCTGGCGCATGGCGGTGTCTGCCGCGTGAGAGAGACGGGTGAAATCAAACCCGTCGTCCGGATAAACGGCGATGCCGATGCTCGCCGTCAGCAGAATGGGAGACTCTCTGAACACCACAGGTTCGGCCAGCGCCTTCATCAAGGCCTCAGCTACCCGGTACAGGTCGAAATCATGATCGAGCTCTGCAAGCACAACGGTGAACGACTTCAACCCGGTGCGCGCCACCGTGTCCATCCCGCGCACCCGCCTGGTCAGGTAACCAGCAGCCTGGTTCAGGCATTCATTCGCTGCTTCAACACCCCAGACATCCGTCACCTGATCCAGATTGTCGAGATGGAGGCAGACTACCGCCACCCGCCTGCGTGTGCGGTCCGCCTGGTCCAGAGATTGCTGCGCCCTTTGTTCCAACTCGCGCGGGTTCGGCAGCCCCAGCGTCCAGTCGCGATCGTCGAGGCTCGCCGACTCGACGTACAGCCCAAGCTGCTGGCTCACATTCTTCGCTACCACCAGCCGCGCCGGCTGCCCATCGTAGAGCATTGGATTCGCGTAAACACGGACCGGGAACAGGGTCTGGTCTTTTCGCATGTGCATGCGCAGGCGTCCGGGATCGATATCGTCTGGCTCGATATCGAGCGCATCCAGTTGATCGATGCGGCACTGCTCGGCAGCGGGCCTCAGGTCACGGATCGTCATCGTCCGAAACTCTTCGCGGCTGTACCCGTACTGCCGGATCGCACCTTCGCTGACTTCCAGAAATCGAAGCGTCTTCCGATCGTGTATCCACATCGGCAGATGATTTCCGTGAAGAATAGACTGCATACTCAGGGCCGTCCGTCGATCTCACGTTCAGTTCAAGGGTTGAATAACTGGTGGACTGCCGTTCTCGACTCGTACTGCTCGTTTAGTTCCTGTATGGTGTCGCAACGATCTGTTTTTTTTGTGATTTCGAGGCGAAGCGCATGAAACGAATGTCCGTCGTACTCTTAGCCTTACTTCTTGCCTCCGCGCGGTTGTTGGCACAACGTGTCTCCGCCGATGGGGCACCGCAAACGTTCACGTTCCTGTCAGAGCAATTCTTCACAGACGTTCTTTTTCACTACTCGCCCACCAGCGGCACAGCGGCAGGTTTCCATCAATACGACGCTCTTCTAGAAGACTACTCTGCCGCCAATCTTGCACGAGAGATTGCGGCGCTGCACGGTTACGAAAGTCGTATTTCCGCGATCGATGCTGACGCTCTTGATTCTCCGTTCGCTGCAGACCGCGAGATTCTGCTGAACAGCATACGCTCCCAACTGCTTACACTTGAAGTCATCCGGCCATGGGAAAAGGACCCGGGCACCTACTCCTCCGGCATCACGGCCTCGGTCTTTGTCATCATGAGCCGCGACTACGCTCCGGTAAATACTCGCCTGCGCGCGGTAACAGCCCGCGAACAAAAGATGCCGGAGCTGCTGCTTGAAGCGCGCAAGAACCTGAAGAACCCGCCGCGAATCTTCACCGAGATCGCACTGGAGCAGATTGACGGGATCGTCTCCTTCTTCCAGAGTGACGTGCCTTCGGCGTTCACCGGCGCGACTGATCCGGTCGCGAAAGCTTCTTTCGCAAAGTCGAATGCCGCGGTCATTGAGGCGCTGAAGAGCTACGGTGCTTGGATGAAGGCGGACCTAATGCCGCGATCGACCGGCGACTACAGTCTCGGTCGCGACACCTTCACCAAGAAGCTCAGCTACGACGAGATGGTAGACCTCCCGCTCGGCCGCTTGCTGGAGGTGGCGTATGCCGATCTCCATAGCAATCAAGCCGAGTTCGCGCGGATAGCGAAGCAGGTCGATCCCTCCAGGACTCCGCAGGAGGTTCTTGCCGAACTGGCGACCATCCATCCCGCACCCGACAAACTCATCCCCGCATTTCAGAACACCTTCGATTCCCTGATTGCTTTCATCCGAACCAACCACATCATCACTATGCCCAGCGACGTGCGGCCTACGCTTGAAGAGACACCGCCATTTGAACGGGCGACAACGCAGGCCTCGATGGACTCTCCAGGACCGTTCGAAACGCACTCCAAAAAGGCGTACTTCAACGTGACCCTTCCGGAGAAGAACTGGACGCCCGAGCACATCGCGGAGCACATGGCTGCCTTCAACGTAGGCACGATCGTCAGCACCAGCGTGCATGAAGCTTATCCGGGTCACTATGTCCAGTTCCTGTGGCAGGACAAGTTTCCCTCCAAGGTAAGAAAGCTGGTGGGATCCAGTAGCAATATCGAAGGCTGGGCACACTACTGCGAGCAGATGATGCTTGATGAGGGGTATGCCGCATCGCCGGCGAATGCGACTGCCGCCCAGACCCGTGAAGCGCAGCTGATCCGCCTCGGGCAGCTTCAGGACGCATTGTTACGAGACGCTCGATACGTGGTCGCGATCAAGCTTCATACCGGCGAGGGCAATCCAGGCGGCACACCATGGACCATCGACCAGGCAGTCGACTTCTTCGTCAAGGAAGGCTATCAGTCGCGATCGATTGGTCTTGTTGAGACCAAACGCGGCACCTCCGACGCGACGTACCTCTACTACACGCTTGGCAAGCTCGAGATCATGAAGCTCCACGACGATTGGAAGAAGAAACAAGGCCCGGCGTTCGACCTGCAGCAGTTCCACGACACCTTCATGGAGCAAGGTCCGGTACCGATCAAGATAGTGCGCAAAGCCATGCTGCATGACGACTCGCCGGTGCTTTGAACCGCTACCTTAGTCAGGTGGGCTGGACTCTTCGCTCGTTGACGCCGGCGAGCGCCGTCCCGCACGACACGGGTGGCAGACATCGTTCTCCCCACCTCCGCGCCCGTGACCGCGGGAACCGACGAAGTTCGCGCCGCAGAGGAAAGCCTGCGCCACATTACTGTTCCCAAAGCCGCACGGATGGGCGCGAACTCCTGCGAGAGGTCGAGTGTTGCACCAGGCCTTTACCTCCGTTTGTTAGCATTACCCTGTCCTGTTCGAAAATCATCCAGAGAAGGTCTTCCCCGACTATGAGCATGAAGATTCGCAAAGCCGTGTTTCCCGCCGCCGGCATGGGTACCCGCTTCCTGCCTGCCACCAAGGCCACTCCGAAGGAGATGCTCTGCCTCGTAGACAAGCCGCTGATCCAGTACGGCGTTGAAGAGGCGGTTGCCGCGGGTTGCACAGAGATCATCATCGTTACCGGCCGGGGCAAGACCACGATGGAAGATCACTTCGATAAATCCTCCGAACTCGAAGCCTCCCTCGCCGCCAAAAACAAAACGGCCCTGCTTGAGGTTGCGCAGTCCGTCTCGAAACTCGCCAAAATCACCTATACCCGTCAGTCGGAGGCGCTTGGCCTTGGCCATGCCGTTCTCATGGCCAAAGAGATCGTCGGCAACGAGCCCTTCTGCGTTCTGCTGCCAGACGATATCGTCGATGCGGAGACACCGTGCATGAAGCAGATGGTGGAGGCCTTCAACGAAGTGCAGGCTTCGATACTTGGTTCAGAAGTGGTGGAAGGAGCAGCCATCTCGGCTTACGGGTGCCTCGCTGTCAAGCCGGTGGCATCGAACCCCCGGCTGCTTGAAGTTACCGATATGGTCGAGAAGCCGAAGCCCGAAGAGGCACCGTCGCAGAACGCCATCATCGGCCGCTACATCCTTACGCCGCGCATCTTTGAGATGATCGAGAACATCACCCCGGGCGCGGGCGGCGAACTGCAGCTCACCGACGCCATCAAGGCACTTCTGAAACATGAGAAGGTCTACGGCTACAGCTACGAGGGTAAGCGTCACGACGCCGGAGACAAGCTCGGCTTTCTGAAAGCCACCGTAGAGTTCGGCCTGAAGCATCCGCAGCTCGGCTCCGGGTTCCACGAGTGGCTGAAGAACTTTCCGCTCTAATCTGCCTTGCTGAACAGCGTGCACCTGCCCACTACGATCGCCCGCTGCACTCTGTTCGCAGTTGCCCGCGGACGCCATCGCGCAGCCCGTCGCAACCAACTCGCCTCTAGAGCTAACGAGCTCCTGTCGAAGCCTGTTCTCCAGCGATGCTGTGCCACGAAGGTCTGATGGCTTTCGGACCTAGAACGAAATCCGCGCTCCAAACTGAAACTGCCTCGGATCAGACGCGGCCGTCTCCCGTCCCGCATCCGTGTACAGCAGGTTCACATCGAGCGTGTTGTTCTTGTTGATCAGGTTGAAGGCGTCGGCCGTGACCTGCAGCGCCAGTTTGTCGTGAATGTTGAACGCGCGGGCAAGCCGAACGTCCGTGAAGATGACGTACGGCTTTACCCCGGCGTTGCGGCCAAGGTTCCCGTTAAAGTAGCTGCTGTTCGGGCTGGAATCGGCTGGCGCATCAATATAGCAGGGCAGCGTGAACGCTCCCGCCGGCGAGTACTTCGAAGCCACCACCGGGCTGCCGCAGCTTGTCGTCGTTCCAGGCGCGACGGCGTTGGGGCGGTCGGTCAGCGGATTGAAGTCGAAGTTCGAGTCCGTTCCGGTCAGTATGTTGAAGGGCCGTCCGGATGATATCTCAATGATCGGCGCGACCGTAAAGCCGGAAAACACTCCCGGTAGCAATCCCGCGCCCTTCATCTTTCCGGAGTTATACACGCCGCTTATCACCAGACGATGTCTCTGGTCGAAGGTCGATCGCGCACGCTCCAGATTCGGGGCGAAGTTGTTCTGAGGCGAGTCCGACGTGGAGACCACGTCCGTCGAGTCGTCGATCGCATGCGACCACGTGTAGCTCACCAGGAACTCGTAGTTGGCTGAGTAGGTCTTCTTCAGATTGACCGAGAGGCCGTTGTAACTCGAAGTGCCGGTAGTTCGATTCGGCGTCATGTCGCCAAATGGAACCGGCTGTCCAACTCCAAGCCCGTAGCCGGCTGCAACCTCGCTTGCAAGAGCAACGCACTGCCCCGCGCCCTGCGCGACCAGGAAGTTCGCCAACGATGTGTTGAGGCCCGACCTGCGGAAGAAGTTCAACAGCGGCGGTGCAACGTAAGCGCCCCGCGGTCCTTCGCCGCACGGTACCGTTCCGCTGGCGGTAGCGACTGTAAGCGGATTCGACGTTCCCGACGCTACCGCGGTCTCTGGCGTTCCCGGAAATACTCCAGCGGTTCCCGCGTTCACGGCGGCCACGGCGTTGCGCCAGTTCGCCGTGACCAGCGCCGGATTCACTGGATTTACATTCACTGGCCGGTTGAGGTGCCGGCCTCCAGTTGAGTTAAAGGCCACGTTGATTGACACTCCCCGGCCAAGGTCGCGCTCCACACCAAACGAGATCTGCTGCACGTACGGCGTCACATAGTGCAGGTCGGCGGGCAGACCGGAAGGCAGGATGGCTAGGGGGAATCCCGCCGCGAGGTAGTTCTGATCTACAAAGAGCGAGGCAGAATTGTTGGGGTCGAAGCGCTGCTGCCCGGGAAGATAGTTCAGGCTCGCAACCGGCAGGCAGTTTGGATTGCTCAATGATCCCTGAAACGTATTCGTCGCATTCAGATTCAGCGGGCTCAACGTGCTTGCCGCGGTGCATGGCGAACCGCCTGCGAGGATCACAAGCGGCACCGTATTCGCATTGAATTTGAGGGACTGCGATTCCAGATTGCCCGGCGCGCGGTCGTAGAAGAGACCGTAATTTCCGCGGAGGACTGTTTTGCCGTCACCCGTCACGTCGTACGCTACGCCGATCCGCGGGGCGACGTTGGAGTCCTGCAGCCGGATACCCTCGCGGATGCCGTACGCCCGCTCGACGCTGTTCGTAGCGGCATTGAGCGCGAGCTGTGTCGGAAACGACTCGACATCGTAGCGCACACCGTAGTTCAGCGTAATCCACCGGGTGATGCGCCAGCTGTCTTCGAGAAATCCGCCGAGTGTCTTCAGGTCATACTTCGTACTGGTCAGGCCGATGCCTTGCGCGAACGACTGCGGCAGCCCCAGACCGTACGCCTGCACCGGTGAAAACCCCGGCAGCCCGGCCAGCAGCGGCGATACATCCGTTGCACTCAGTCCGGCAAAGCTGTAATCGCCGCCGCCGTACAACTGGCCCTGCTTCAGGTTGATCGGGATATAACGCAGGTCGATGCCCGCCTTCGCCGTGTGTGCGCCGCGGGTGTAGGTGAAGTTGTCCTGCAACTGGCTCTGGTCTTCGACGCGATCGACGACCGAGAACGGCGTCTTACCGAAGTACGCGAAGCCGGGAATGTTCACCGCCACGCCGTTGCCGCCCGGCGAGTTCGTGTTCGAGAAGCGAATTGGATGCCGCGCGAACTGCACGCGCAGTTCATTCACCTTGTTGTTGCCGATCAGCAGCGTGTGCTGCCCGACGATGGAAAAGTCGTGGAAGCTCTGGGTCGCTGTGCGCGAATAAGAGTTCTCGCCGAGGTTCTGATTCGCTGCATTCTCTTCGATCCCGGAGACGAAACTCGGACTGACGCTCGCCCGCAGGAACAACTGTTGTTTGCCGGTCAGCTTGTGGTCGAGTCGCAGGCTGTACACCTCCGTCTTCTCGCCGATAGGAAAGTTGCCGATCAGCGCGTTCAGCGGTGTGAACGAAGCCGGGGTCGACTGCCCGGAGGTGACGAAGTTGTTCACGCCGATCGTCGGCTGCAGGAACGCCGGGTTCTGCCCCGTCGTCGCCAGGGCGGAGCTCGAGCCAATCAGCGAGATGTACTGCTGAATGCCGGGAGCATTGGCTGGGATGGCCGCCAGCGCCGCAGACTGTTCCGGCGTTCCCTGCACGCTCAGCGAACCCGCGGGAGCGCCGAAGAACTTGCTCACGTCGATCGCCGTAAGCCCGAAGTTGTTCGCGCCGATGTCCGAGAAGCCGCTTTCCTGCCGCCGTGTGATCTCGGTAGAAAAGAAGTAAAACGTCTTGTCGGGGACGATCGCGCCGCCGACTGTGAATCCTGCCTGCACGCGCGTATACGCCGGCTGGTCGACCGTGCTGAAGGGGTTGGTCGCCTGGATGTAGCGATTGCGCAGGAAGCCGAACGCGCTCGCATGCGTCGCGTTCGTGCCCGACTTGGTGATGATGTTCACCACGCCGCCCGAAGCGCGCCCATACTCCGCGGCAAAGCCGTTGGTGATGATCTGGAACTCCTGCACGGCATCCTGCGAGACCGTTGCCCGCGTCCCGCCGGAGACGTAGTCGCCCGAGTCCGCGCCATCCACGTTGATCGAGTTCGAGCGCGCCCGCACTCCGCCGAAGTTCAGCCCTGAAGTCGGAATCGCGCCAACCGAAGGTGCGGCATCCCGCGCAATCTGCGAGTTGGTCAGCGTGAAGTTGATGTAGTTGCGTCCGTTCGTCGGCAGATTCGTGATCTTCAACTGGTCGACTGTCGTGGACTGCGAGCTGCGCTGCGTTTCAATCACGTCCGCGCCAGAGGTCACCGTAACCGTATCGCTTCCGCCTACCGCAAGCGTCACGGGCAGCTCGCCTTCTGAGCCGACGTTCAGCACGATCGCGGTCTGCTTCAACGTTGCGAAGCCCTTGGCCGCTGTCGTTACCGTATATGTTCCTGGCGCCAACAGGACGAAGCGATAGCTGCCATCAGAGTCGCTCGCCGTCGTGCGGCTGAAGCCTTTGGTATCGTCAGCGATCGTGATGGAAGCG
The DNA here is from genome assembly GCA_964658395.1 of uncultured Granulicella sp. Taxonomy (GTDB): domain Bacteria; phylum Acidobacteriota; class Terriglobia; order Terriglobales; family Acidobacteriaceae; genus Edaphobacter. The sequence continues at coordinate 17,502 of CAZZYQ010000051.1, forward strand.
CCCGGCACGACCGCACCTTGCTGATCGCGTACGGTTCCCGAAAGCTGGGCCGTGGTTATGCTCTGCGCGGTAAGCGAAGACGGAATACAAAAAGCTAGAACCAGAAGAACGGCGAGAGACCGCGGCCAGCGGATGAGCATCGGGAAGCACCTCGGCGAATCTTCCTCTACATCGCGCCAAGTTGGCGGTGGTTTAGAAGGTAGAATTCCGCGCGGCCATCTTGTACATGAATGGGTATTCAGGAGGCAAGTATCTTCGCGGGCGCTACACGGACCGGAAGTGAGCGGCCAGAGCAGTTCGTTTCAACTCTCCCCCGCGTGCAGTCCGACCGGTCAAGCCCAGGGTCTCATCTTCCGCTCCCAAACTCCGTCATCTCGACCGAAGCGTGCGGAAGCACGGCGCAGCGGAGAGACCTCCGCCTTGGCTTCTCTACCTCAAACCTGATTCCGCGTCACGCCCAGGCTTGCACCCTCAGGCGTCTGTACCCCCCACGCCATGCGCGGCGTGTTGTGCGCCAGGCCCATGCGCCCATCCGGCCCAAGCAGGATGATGCCCCCATGGCCGCCCAGCCGCCGGTAGAGATACGCAATCGCATCCGCGGCCGCCATCTCCGGCGCGACTCCCGCGGCTACGCGGTCGACCGCCCACTTGCCGAGCACCAGCTTCATGATCGGTTCGCCCCATCCTGTAAGCGAGACCGCCGCCGAACGATTGTCCGCATAGCAGCCGCAGCCGATCAGCGACGAGTCCCCGACCCGGCCGGGAGCCTTTGAGAGTGTTCCGCCGGTGCTCGTCGCCGCCGCAATGTTGCCATGGGCATCAAGAGCCACTGCGCCGACGGTGTCGTGCGATTGCATCGCTTTTTCCGCCTCAGTCTGCGCCGGCCCGGAGAACGTTTCGTCCGTCGCTCCCTCCAACTCCGCCTTCTGAAACGCATAGAGCCTCTCCTGCTCGCGCGGAATCACGAGGTCCATGTTGTCGCAGAGCTCCATGCCGTGCTGCCGCGCAAAGCGTTCCGCCCCCGCGCCGACGAAGTACACGTGCGGGCTCTCATCGAGTACCAGCCGCGCCGCACGGATCGGGTTCCGCAGCCGCTCTACGCAGGCCACGCCACCTGTCCGGAGATTTGAGCCGTCCATCAGCAGCGCATCGAGCTGCACCCGGCCATCGCGCGTCAGAAAGCTTCCCCGACCGGCATCGAAGGTCTCATCGTCCTCCATGACGACGACCGCCGCCTCAACTGCGGAGACCGCCGTCCCCTCGGCTTCGAGCACAGCGTATCCTGCGGCCAGAGCGTTGGCGATGCCATTCTCATGCGCGGCGATCGCATCGTCCGGCATGGCCCAGGCGCCCCCGTGGATGATCAGTGTGGGTGATGGACTCATTACGCCCGATTTTACTTGGCGCTACTTCAAAGCTTCCAGGACACGGGCATGTCCAGCCGCCTTATGCTGTCCCAATGTCCATCGAACCGAGAATCAGCGGCTTTGCTTCGGTCAGCACAGCTGTACCCTCGAGCACATCCTGGCACACACAGGCTCCTGGACGCCCGCCATGGTCTTGTCTTCACCGATGCTCGATTGCCCACCTTCGAACGGAGGTGTATCGATCTAAGTAAATTGCGTTTGTGACCATGACGTTCCGGAGTTGTACGAACCTGTCTCGACCGGCACACTGTTCTCTTGCTTCATCGAAGTCCGCGCACCGACTACTACCAGCATCGCGATTGTTGCAAAATCGACTGCGCTTTAGGGAGTGCAGCATCCGCCGTGAGATGGCGGCTGGCATAATGGGCGTACATTGGCGCCATGGCTTCGCATACCCCGAACACCGGCGAAACTCTTCGTGGAAAGTCTCAGAAGACTCCTGGGACAAGGGAGACCTCACTCGATGAATTTGTAGCCGACGCTGTTCTCAGATTGACCGATGGGAGACCACCGCAGCATCGACTATCGCGAGAGATGCTGGTCTGGAGTTTAGCTTGAACGAATTGCCACCCGGTTTGACCAACGCTGCGCCTGGAACTCTGCAGCATCCGCAGCGCAGGCGCCTGCTCGTCGGTGCGGGCGCTGTGGCGCTCGTACTTGTCGCCGGTGTGTTCGTTGCCGGCTGGGCCAGGTACCGCTATCTGCGGTCACACGCCGATGCTTTGCTGCGCGCGCGTGTGATTGATACGCTTTCCGCGCGCTTCAACAGTCCGGTCGAGCTCGACTCCATCCACCTCGACACCAGCGCCGGAGTGCGCGTCACCGGAACCGGCCTGCGCATCCTGTACCTCGCGGGCCCGACCCGGCCCGATGCAGACCTTACCGCTCCACCGCCGATGCTGAACCTAGCCAGCTTCGAGTTCACGACCACGGTGTGGGAGTTGCTCAAGCCCACGGCTCATATCCTCACTGTAGTTGTCCGCGGAATGCAGCTGGACATCCCGCCGCATAACCGCCGCGCCTCTATCGCACCGGGGCCGCCTCGAAGTGCCAAGAAGCCAAAGATCAGCCTTACCGTGGGCCGGATCGTCTGTCTTGACTCCCGCGTATTAATCGAGACCAAGAAGCCCGGCAAGGTGCCGTTGGTCTTCAATATAGCGAGCGCCACCTTGATTGATGTAGGCCCCGACAAGCCGCTCGCCTACGAAGCTACGTTGACCAACCCCAAACCGGTCGGTGATGTACAGGCGAAGGGGCACTTCGGCCCCTGGAACGCGGCGGACCCACGGGACACTTCGCTAGACGGAAACTACCAGTTCACTCACGCCGACCTGGACACAATCAAGGGGCTTGGCGGGATGCTCTCTTCCTCAGGCAAGTTCGCCGGCAGCCTCGGAGTAATTGCCGTTGACGGCACCACCGATACGCCGGACTTCCAGCTGGACATCAGTGCGCATCCGGTTCCGTTGCACACCAACTTCAGTGTGCAGGTCGACGGACTGACCGGCGACGTCATCCTCAAGCGGGTAGATGCTTCCTTGCTGCACACGGCGCTCCATTGCTCTGGCTCAGTGACGCGGATCGGCAACGCCGGAACGGGGGTCACCGGCCATGATACCGAGCTTGCCATAGAGATCGAACATGGCCGCATCGAAGACATGCTGACCCTTGCGATGAAGACGAATCCGCCCGTCATACGCGGCACCCTGGCGACCAAGCACCGGTTCAGCCTGCCGCCGGGTAAGGAGAGCGTCTCAAGGCGAATGAAGATTGCGGGAAGCTTCGCTGTGAGTGGGGTCACGTTTTCGAGCCCAAGCTTCCAACAAACGGTTGATATGATCAGCATGCGCGCACAGGGCCGCCCGAAGCTGGCGAACGCGGAAGATGCGCCGGTCATCCAGTCGCTGCTTACCGGCAGCTTCACACAGGCAGACTCGGTCGTGAACATCTCCGCGCTCCACTACGCCATGCCGGGCGCAAGTTCCGATCTGGAAGGCCACTACAGCCTCGACGGGCAGCAGTTCGAGTTCCACGGGTTCATCCGCACGCAAGCGACAGCTTCGCAGATGACGACGGGCTGGAAGCGCATGCTGCTAAAGCCGATCGATCCACTGCTGAAACGAGACGGTGCAGGCGTTCAGCTTCCGGTGACGATCAGGGGAACCAAAGCGGCACCGAAGTTCTCCATAGACCTGAAGCATTTATTCGATTAGTTGGAGGAAGAGAGCAGGAGGCGGAGAGACATCGGCATACGCCTCTGCTACTGTCAGAGGTGAGAATGCCGACGCCTGTGCAGCCACAACTCTTCCCCGACCCGGAGCCGTCGGCTGCTCCGCCTCCCTTTCCTACGCCTCAGCTGAACTCCTCGCGGCAGGAACTGATTCGGCATGAAGGTGTGACCGGCGCGCCTGTCTGGCTGCAGAGGATGTCGCTCTTCGTGCTGGTTCTCTTTTGCGTCTATCTCGGCGTACTTGTGATGGTGCTGCCTTGGTGGCCGAGAATGTGGGACCAGAACATGTTCCTTGAAGCGCGGCCAGAGCTTTCGCGGATTCTGCACCTCGGTCCGGTACGCGGCATCATCTCCGGTCTGGGCGCGCTCGATATCTGGATCGGCATCTCCGAAGCGATCCATTACCGTGAAACCAAGGCCTGAACGTGCCTGAATGCGGCAAGTCAGTGCCTGCACCATTCCCCGGAGGCCCATGCCACGATTGAAGCCTGAGCGCCTGGCAACAGCACCGCTTGCGTATGAGAACAGTGAGTTTCTCGAGTCTCCGGACGCCCGGATGCTGCGCATCATGGCCGAATATGCCGAGCCTATGGCCCGGTTTCGTAGGGAGCGGATAGAAGATACGGTGGTGTTCTTCGGATCAGCCCGCTTTCGCGCGCTCGATGAGGCCAGCCGTGCTCTGAGTGAGTTGGAGCTGCTGGAGAACACAGGCTCAGCTACGCCTGCGCCGCCTGCTGAGCAGCCCGCCCGGCCGGATGAGGTCGCCCGGGGCGAGGCAAGCGCGCTGAAGCTGCAACTGGCCGAATCGGCCGTCGAGATGGCGCGATACTACGAAGACGCCCGCAAACTTGCAGGGATGCTGACCGCGTGGTCGAAGACGCTGCCCGGACGTCGGCACCGGTTCGTGGTGACAAGCGGAGGCGGCCCCGGCATCATGGAGGCCGCGAACCGCGGTGCCTACGAAGCCGGCGGCAAGAGCATCGGCCTCAACATAAAGCTGCCTTTTGAGCAGGAGCCAAACCCCTATGTGACGCCGGAGCTCAACTTCGAGTTCCGCTACTTTTTCATGCGCAAGTACTGGTTCGCCTACCTGGCCAAGGCGCTGGTCGTGTTTCCGGGAGGTTTCGGCACGCTTGACGAGATGTTTGAACTGCTTACCCTGTCGCAAACGCACAAACTGGCGAAGAAGATCACCATCCTGATCTACGGCCCTGATTATTGGAAGAACGTGATCAACCTGAATCTGCTCGCCGAAAAAGGCGCGATTGCGATGAAAGACCGCGACCTCTTCCAGTATGTCGATACGCCGGAGGAGGCGTTCGCGCAGTTGCAGGCAGGATTGACGGAGCATCATCTCGACCTCAGGTCTGGAGAAGCCGTACCTCAATCGCCGGAGCGATCGACCGAGGAGGTCCTCGGCCCGGACGTCGCTCGGACCCGCTAGATAAGTGCGCAGGTGCTGGTGCGGTGGAACGCCGATAAAGCAGAGGGATCGCCGAAGTGTTCCTACTTTGCAACCTGCTTTGTATTGCGGCAGGTGTTGCCGCGGGCGTACTATCGGCTCGAATGCGAACCACGTCTGAACGAACCGTTCGTGCCTTTGAACGCGTCCAATGGATTGGCGAGAGTAGGACGGAGAGTTTTACATGAGCGGAATCCAGATCGAGAATCTGCTTAACCTGATGGAAGGCAACGCGCCGTTCAACCCGGCGCAGGCCCGCCGCGAAGTTCTTAGCTATCTGACCAGCCACATGGGCCACGTTGCGACAGAACTTGAAGAGAGAGGCGAGGCGCTGATCCAAACGTCTTCCGGCAGCTTTCGCCTGACTAAAGCCGATCTCATTGCTGCGTAAGCAATGCTCACGCTGCTTATTACCATCCTGGCAACCGCCTATTTTGTCGTTCCCGAACTGCTCACCCGCTTTGTCGTCAGCTTCTATTTTGTACGCAAAGCCTCTACCGGCACGCGCAGTGAAGAGGTGCTGCGGGCAGTCTTCTGGGCAATTGTTCCCCTTACCATAGCGTGGTACACGCGGCATGTCGGCTGGTGGGTGGTGCCGGCAAACATCGCCGGCAGCACGCAGACAGTGTTCCGGGGGCTTTACAGCGATCAGGCGTTCGAACGCGATCCCGCCGCTTTCTACGCCGCGTTTGGTAGCTTCGCAGAGTTCAACGTGAACCTGCTGCTCAGGACCTATCTCCTTGTAATTACGGGAGCGGCTGTCTTCGGCTGGATTGCGCTGCGGCTGGGAACGATCCGCGCCCGGCTTACGGCCTGGCCGAGGCTGACTGCTTTTCTCCACTTTGCCTTCATGCCGCGCATCTCCGAGTGGCATGTAGCGTTGTCGCCGATGTTGGTCCATCAGCGCGCCGGGCTGATTGTCCGCATCGACGTGATGATGAAGAACGGCACTCTTTATCGAGGAACAGTCTTCGAGAAGCGGATCACCGCGGAGGGCAATTTGGCGACGCTGATCCTTCAGGACGCGCAGCGGATGGTACGGGCCGACTTCATCCGCGACCGCGCAGCGTACGAAGACAACAGGCCGACAGATCCTTCCCTTATGAAGCCCGATACGGAGGACTACTGGCGCACAATCCCGGGCGAGCTGTTCCTGCTCAATGGGTCCGAGATTGCCACGGTTAATGTTCGTCATGTCCGCCCGGTCGCTATCCTCAAACCTGAAGAAGACCAGGAACTGCTCCAGGCGTTCTCGCAACTACGTTCGCAGATCGAGAAGCGACTGACGGACCGCATCCGCTAGGCACTATCGCTTAGGATCCATATTGAGGCCTGACGCGATCCATGTGCCCGATATGGTTCCACTTGCGGATATTGAAGCATCGTTCTTTGTGCAGTCACCGTGCAGTCACATCCCGTCTCGATAATTAAGCCGTACCTGGTTGCACAGACGTACGGACCTGTATGGACCTGGGGGCGGCACATGGGTGATACCAGCATCTCGTATCTTTGGCGGGAACCGAAGGCGGCAGAGGGTTTTACAACGGGCGTCTCGCTGCACAGTCATACCAACCAGTCAAAAGAAACGCTCGACTTCATCGCCGAGCTGAGCCAGGACTGGCCGGTTCTGCAACCCATTATGCGCTGGGCGGAAGATCGCTCCCACGGACGCACAGGCATCCGGCCGAATTACGCCGGCAGTTATTGGACCCCGCCGCTGACCCCAAAGCTCGCCTTCGATCTTGAGCAGAAGCAGATCGAGAACTCACTTCAGCTTCCCGGCCTTGTCTCGTTATCTGATCACGACGACATCACGGCACCTATGCTGCTGCGCACCGTTCCTTCGGCCCGTCATATTCCCGTGTCGCTGGAGTGGACCGTTCCCTTTGGCCGTACCGCGTTTCACCTGGGAGTTCACAACCTGCCCAGTGCAAGCGGAACCGCGTGGCAGCAGCGGATGGAGCAGTTCACCGCTCTACCGGTAGCCACACGCGACCCGAAGCTCCTGGCCGGGATGCTTGCCGAACTTGACGAGCTGCCGGGAGTGCTGCTGGTCTTCAACCATCCGCTCTGGGACCTGTATCGGGTCGGCGAGGACCGGCATGGCGTGGCGGTCAACGAGTTCCTTGCCTTGAACGGACAGTACATCCACGCCCTCGAACTGAACGGTCTGCGCACCTGGAAAGAAAACGCTGCGGTGAGCGTTCTCGCAGGCAAGTGGAACCAAATTGTGATCTCGGGTGGCGATCGTCACGGCATTGAGCCAAACGCAAACGTAAATCTGAGCCGCGCAGAAAGCTTCACAGAGTTTGTGCATGAGGTGCGGCGCGAGCGTCGCAGCCATGTCCTCTTCATGCCGCAGTATCGCGAACCCTGGAAGCACCGCATCCTTAACTCCACCCTGGACGCAATTCGGGACTATCCCTATTTCCCGGAAGGCTCCCGGCGCTGGGACGAGCGTGTCTACCACCCTGACGTGAATGGAGTCATGCGGCCGCTGTCGACGCTCTGGAAGGACAGCAAGGTCCCGGCGGTCGTGACGGTCGCCATGAACCTGGTCAGGACTATGGGGGCTCGGCCGGTCTCGCGCGGTCTGCGCTACGCCTGGAACGATGCGCGCGAGATGCGTACGGCGCTGGCCGAACTGGACGCTTAGCTACCGAAGGCTGGACCCGTTCGGGCCTTTCGCCGCACCGAAACGCGGGTATGTGCCTGCTCTGGCTTCTCTATGGCTGGAGGCTGGTTGCTTCGTGTGAGGAGGAGAGGGATGGCAGCGGGTGCAGGACGGTACTCTTGAACCATGCGTGTGCCTCGCGTCGCCTACTTTCCGGACTCATTTCACGAGGTAAATGGAGTCGCCCACACCAGCCGGAACTTCGAGGCGTACGTCAGGCGCAACCGGCTGCCCTTTCTTTGCGTCAGGGCCGGCGGTCGGGTCTCCTCCTTCTCTCAGGAGGGTGAGTTGTCCATCCTCGAACTGCCGCGAAGTCGAACAGCCATCCTGCTCGAGAAAGACCTGGAGTTCGACACGCTGTTCTGGCGCCACTATGACGAGATGGAGTGGCACCTTAAACAGTTTCAGCCCGACATCATCCACATCACTGGACCCAGCGAACTGGGTCTGTCCGGTGCCATCTTCGCCGGGAAGATGGGCGTCCCACTCGCGGCGTCCTGGCACACGAACGTGCATGAGTACTTAGCCAGGCGAATGCGCGGGCTGACTGGTTTTTTGCCCATCGCGCGAGTTGCAGCCGTAGAGCGTGGGATAGAAAGCGCAACTCTGAAGGCCGCGACTTTGCTTTATCGGCGAGCGCAAATACTCTTTGCCCCAAATCCAGAGTTGTGCCGCATGATCGAGGCTGCGACGGGCAAGCCCTGCAACCTGATGCAGCGCGGCGTAGATACGAACCTCTTTTCTCCGGTCCGGCGAACGACCGCCGGACAGAAGACGCGCCTGACGCTGGGCTATGTGGGGCGGCTTTCCATCGAGAAGAACGTCGCCCTGCTCGTCTCAGTTGCTGCGGAGCTGGAGGCGAGGAAGATGAGTGTTTGCTTTCTCGTCGTGGGCCAGGGAGGAGACGAAGCGCTGCTTCGGCATCAGCTTCCCGACGCGCAGTTTACCGGGGTCCTGCGTGGCGAAGCACTGGCCGATGCGTATGCCAGGATGGACCTCTTCCTCTTTCCTTCCCACACAGACACGTTCGGTAATGTCGTTCTTGAAGCCTTGGCCAGCGGAGTTCCGGCCATTGTGACTCCTGATGGCGGCCCGAAGTTCATCGTGACAGACGGGGTGACTGGCTTTATCGTTCCGGACGACGGGTTCGCTCCCGCAGTTGCGACCCTGGTGAGCGATCCCGGCCGGCTGGAGTCTATGCGTGTGTCCGCCCGCGAGTACGCCCTTGGATGCAGTTGGGATGCAGTCTTCAGGCGTGTCTACGAAGCATACGAGTCGTCGCTGCATTAGCACGCTTCAAGATGCTTCTGCTGGGGCGGCGCTTGACAGGATGTGTGCCTTCGATAGGACTAGGGCAGCCGGAGGCTGGCGTAGTCGAGCTTCAGTTCCGTGCAGATTGCTTCGACGGCGAGCTCATGGTCAGCACGCATGGGAAGGCCGGAGACGGTGACTGCGCCGATGATCCCCGTTCCCGCAATGTTGATCGGGAACGCGCCGCCGTGGGTGGCGTAGTCTGCGTCAGGCAGGCTGTACTTGGCGCTGAAGGTGGTTCCCTGCTCTTGCAGGTAGAGTCCGGCGGCATACGAACTGCGATGAAAGCGGGAGACGATCTTCGCTTTGCGCTCCACCCAGCGAAGATTGTCAGGGTTCGTGCCAGCGAGCGCGGTGTGGAAGAGCAGATGGTGCGGGTCGCCGAACCGCCGGATATCGAGGACGACAGGCAGGCTGCGCCCTTCTGCAAGGCGGCGGAGAGTGGAGCCGAGAGACCAGGCCGTAGCGAAGTCGAAGTGCGGGAAGACGAGCTCGCGCTCCTGGACGGCGATGCGGGCGCGATGAGCTGCGATGTCGGAGGCGTGCATGAACTTACCTTCCCGGTTGCCGCTTGAGGATAGCACTGGACTGCCTGCCCCCCGTACGTGGGGCGCGCCGTTCAGCTAAGTCCCGCTGCATCTCCTGAATCCGTGAGATGCGAGGGCAGGAAGAGCGACCGCCGACCCTGCTGTCATTTCGTGCACCGTTCCCGCTTTAAGCGTCCGGCTGGCCTTAGTTTCACCTGCCGGCTGGGTTCTGGCGAGAAGAAGTTCGGAGTGCGGTGATTGAAGAAAGCGAAGCTCCCTTTCTGCCAGCAAATGCGAAGGTTTGAGAAAGAACGAGCAACAAGGGCCGCGTTTTCTTGACACGCGGATGCGGTTACGCGATGCTTAAACGCTGAACAACCTTTCAAGGGTTGCGGCCTTGTGCCGGTTTCGCGGTTCGAGGCCGGAGGTCTTCAAGAGCCTTGCTTCTCCCGCCTCGCTACGACCCAGATTTACAGCGTGCAGGATTGTCGAGAGGCGCTTGCGCCTGCTTTTGTGAAGTTTAGGCGCTCGATCAGGGGTGGAGTTTAATGATGTTCGCAATGTGGTTGCAAAGCGCGGGCGGTTTCGGATTGGGCAATCTGGGTGGGCTTGCGCTCCCTGTTCTCTTCTTTGCAGCAATGTACTTCCTGATGATTGCGCCGAACCAGAAGAAGCAGAAGAAGTGGCAGGAGATGCTAGGCCAGCTGAAAAGCGGCGACAAGGTCACGACGAACGGTGGAATCCGCGGCACGGTTCTGACAGTTAAGGACGATGCAGTGGTGGTTCGAGTGCAGCCGGACGGTCTGAAGCTGGAGTTTGTGAAGAGTGCAATTGCCGCAGTGACGACAGAAGAGACGGCTTAGGCAGCGTATTGGCAGCAGTTTTCCTTGCAGGTGAGTTACAGCTTAGAGAGCGTGGCAGACAAGATTATGGGTAAGAGTCTTCGTGGCAGAATCATCTTTATCGTTGCAGTCCTGCTGGTGTCGGTGTTCGGAATCATCGGAATTCCGCATGGAAGTCTGAAGCAGACGCTGGCCGACCGCATCCATTTGGGGCTCGACCTGCGTGGCGGGACCCACCTGGTGCTGCAAGTGCAGGTTGCGGAGGCGCTCTCGCACGAGACCGACAAGGACGTTGCCCGGCTTGAAGACGACCTAAGCAAGGCGGGTATCACCGGTACGACCGTCACCAAGCCTGACCCGGCGCATCCCGAGACGATCTCGGTGAGCGGCATACCGCCGGCAAAGGCAAGCGATGCGCGCGGCATCTTCAGCACGAACTACCCCACCTACGACACGGCCAGCAATCCGGACGGCTCCACCAAGCTGACGATGAAGGTCGGGGCAGTGCGCGACCTCGAAACACGGGCTCTCGACCAGTCCATCGAAACGATCCGCGACCGCATCGACAAGCTCGGCGTGAGCGAGCCTGTGATTGAAAAGTACGGCCTGGGCGACAACGAGATTCTTGTTGAACTGCCGGGCATCGACGACCCGGCGCATGTGCAGGAGGTTATCCAGTCCACGGCGCGGCTTGAGATTCATGAGGTCACTGGCGGACCGTATGCTACGGACCAGGACGCGCTGACGGCGAATCCCGGCGGCGTTCCGCCTGACTCCATGCTGATGCATGGGACGGGATCGGCCGGAAGCGGCGACCAGGTCTACCTGCTGAAGCGCGTGAGCGAAGTCGCGGGCACGGACTTCCGCGACGCCCAGCCCTCACAGGATGAAAATGGCCGGCCCGACATCACCTTCAATTTGACCACCACCGCCGGCGACCACTTCTACAAGTTCACCGACGCGCACAAAGGTTCAGGATCGATGGCCATCGTTCTGGACAACCGCGTCCGCGAAGTTGCCGGCATCCAGTCGGCGATCCGCGACTCCGGACGCATTACGGGTGGATTCACCTCTGACCAGGCCAAGGACTTGTCGATGCTGCTGCGCACGGGCGCTTTACCGGCGTCGATCACTTATCTGGAGACGCGTACGGTTGGCCCCAGTCTGGGGGCGGCGTCGATCCACCAGGGGGTGATGGCAGCAGTGATAGGAATGCTGGTGGTGATGGCGTTCATGCTGGTCTACTATCGCGGCGCGGGCATCAACGCGGACCTTGCGCTGGTGTTGAACCTGCTTATCCTGCTAGGCTTTCTCGGCTACTCGCATGCCACGCTGACGCTGCCGGGAATTGCGGGCGTGATCCTGACGATCGGTATGGGCGTCGACTCGAACGTGCTGATCTTCGAGCGCATTCGCGAAGAGCTACGCAGCGGCAAGACGGCGGCCATGGCAGTGCAGGAAGGCTTTCGCCACGCCTGGATCACGATCGTCGATACGCACGTTACGACAATTGTTTCTGCCGCAATTCTCTTTCTGTTCGGAACCGGTCCGGTGAAGGGATTTGCCGTTACGTTGACGTTCGGTCTGCTGGCGAACATATTTACCGCGGTGCTGGTATCGCGGGTGATCTTCGACGCGGAGTTGAGGAACAACGACCGGAACGCAGTTTTATCGATTTAGATTTACGTTTCGCTTTCATCGTGTAGGACCGCGGCGCGAGGATGGAGCGGGGATGGTTGTAGCTGGAACAAAGACAAATGCGGGGGTCTCTCCACTTCGCTTCGCTCCGGTCGAGATGACGCTTCAGTGAATGGTC
>CAZZYQ010000052.1:0-29673 GCA_964658395.1 uncultured Granulicella sp.
CTCCGGTCGAGATGACGCTTCACTGGCCAGGTAAATGACGCTTCACTGGCCGGGTATTGCTACCTTCTGTCGCCAAACTGGAATACGGGGGATGACGCTTCACTGGCCAGGTAGATCACGCTTCCACTGGCCAGGTATGGCTACCTTCTGCCGCCGAAATAGTCGATCGCGACATGGACTATGGTGAGCAGGCCGCCGAATGCGGCTGCCATGCCCTTCATGCGCTGCAGGCTTTGTTCGTGTTTCATGACGCGATCTTCGATCTGGCCCAAACGACCGGGCTGGCCTATGCCCATCACCTGTTCCATCTGGCACTTCAGTACACGCAGGTCGGCGAGCACGCGTGCTTCGAATTCTGTCATCGGGATTCCTTTCCTGGTCGTACTCCTCGCGGGTTTATGCAACGGGAAGATTGATAAAGAGCGCGCTTGAGAAGCGCGAATACAGCGGCGGCGTTGAGGCGTCGTACATCCTGACGTAGTAACGCTCGACCTGCGCGTCGCGGGGTATGGAGAAGCTGCGGACCGGCGAGCGCAGGACCAGATCCTGCTGGATGGCTGGGCCGAATCTGTTATCGCGCCGGCGCACTTCGAAGCCGCCCCCTGAGGGCGCATCCTGTCCTGCGTCGACCTGAAGCGCAGTTGTAGTGGCGCTGACAATTTGAAGCTGCGGCAGGTTGGGGAGTACGTTGCCGCTGGCGAGCAGCGTTGTCGGCTGGGCCGACGGGGGAATGACGGCGTCTGCAGCGAGCGCCTCTGAGAGGGTAAGTCCCAGTGCTTCGGCCCAATCATTGGCGAAGCCGATCCGGTAGCTGAGGGCCTCTGGGAATGAGGGAAGCCGCTCAACCTGAACGCTGCGGACGATCACGGCGGTGACGATGCCGCCCTGGGTGAGCGCGAGGACGTCACCGGGCCAGACGTCCGACTGCTGCTGAAGGTTCAGGGCGGCGTAGGTGCCGGAGAGCGCGGCGGAGCGACTGGTGGCAAAGCTGAGCACGGCGAGCGCAGCAGATTCGCAGTCAGCGGTGCTGCGGGCGGAGGGCATGAGAACTTTGCCGAGCCAGCGGGCCGTGCCCGGAGCGTTGTCGACGACCTCGCGCGACACACTGGCGGCGTTTTCGACGCGGGTGACAGAGCGTTGCCGGCCACGATACGAGAAGGTCACATATTCTCCGGCCACAGGGATGCGGCCGGCAAAGAATGTAACCTTTCCAGTTGCAGACACTTCGCAGTCGGTGCCCTCGCCCGCAATTCCTTGAAGGCGGGTCTGTTTTGCGCCTCCCGGAAGAGTGCTTACGATCGACAAAGAGCCGTCTTGAGTGACGGTGATGTAGCCAATGGAGCCGTAGATCTGCGCTGCGTTCACGGCGGCGAAGGTGCAGGCCGCAGGCGTGTTCTGGATCGGGGCAAACGCAGCACCGTCATAAAGTACGGTGGCTGGAGTGTTTGAGCTTGCGCCGAGGTCGACCAGGTCGAAGACGAAGGTCAGGGCCGATGGAACGGAGCCGCCGCCGAAGGATTCGAATATGCCATCGACCGTAGCGTAGTAGGTCTGGAGCACGCGCTGAACCTCGGCGCTATGCGCGCGGATGCGGAGCGTATACAGGTGGCCGACTTGAACAGGAAAGGTTGACCCGACTTCTACGCCGTTGATCAGCGGCGATACGACAGTGCTTCCACTGCTCTGGCGAACGCTGTATCCGGCCAAGCAATTGGCCGTGAGTACCGGACCGAAGTAGAGGCCGCAGAGAACGCCCTGGCTTGCCGGATTGATGGCGACGCTGCCTGCCTCAATGAGCAGCGAGCCGCCCAACTCAACGGGGTCGAGGGCGGTGAGTGCGGTCTGCCCGTCGTATCCGCTGCCGCCGGTCATGGTCAGACCGCCGGCGGTGAGAGTCAGATGTGAGCCGGGATCGATGATCGCCCAGGTCTGCTGGTTGATGACGGACTGGCTGAAGTTGTCGTCGATCAGCTTGCTCTTCGAAGCTGCCACACGGTACGGACCGCCGGTCAGCTGGAAGATAGCGGTGGTGCCGTCCCCGGCGAAGGTCTCGTTGATGTAGGCAGCAGGCTCGATTTCGCCCGAAAGGGTGACGTCGTTCGCGAGTTCGCGGACGGAGGCGGTCTTGAGCGCCCCGATGGCGATGGTCCCACCGCTGGCGTTGACACCGGCGTCGAAGTCTAGAGGATGGGTCACGAACCCGGCAGGCTGCAGGCTTAGGGCGCCGTTCAGGACGCGATAGGCGGCGTAGGCGGACGAGGCCAGGGCACCGGCGTTTGCTGACCAGGGGGCAGTCTGCGCGGGCTCAAAGACGCCAACGGGCCGAACGTTCTGAACGCCTGCGGTAAGAAAGACGCTGCCGCCGATGCGCCTGGCAAAGGAACTAAGCGCGGTACCGGCGGTGGAGTTGAGGGTTGCTCCGATTACGGGCAGGACCTGCTTGTCGAGCAGCCATTCGTCGCTGACCGCGCTGAAGGCATAGCGGTAGACGGAGCCGGTGGTTGCGACTCCGGCGTATACGCCCGCGGGTTCCGTGGCAAGATAGCCGGTGAAGAGGAGCGCGCCGTCGTCCGCGGCGATCTTGACGCGTCCGCGGCGTGCGGGTACGGGGAGCATACCGAGCTCAAGCATGCCGCTGCACAGGGATGGCTTGTTGAGGGCGCGATCGATCTTCAGCGGAACATCGGCGGAGATGGCCGCGCTGTAATCGACGGGGCCCGCACCATCGTTGTTGTCGATGGTGAGGATCATTGCTGCACCTGAGTGTTCGCGGCTGCGAACGGAGGAAGGCCGCGCATCTGCCGCACTTCGTCGACGGTGAGTACGCCTGCGTTCAGGAGCTCTGTCTGGATCTGCAGCTCTTCGAGCTCATCGCGGCTTTCGAGATCGTTGAAGACGAACTCGAACTCGCGCCAGCCGAGTCGCTTGGCGAAGAGGTCGCGAGTGATGTGTTCGGCAACCAGTTTGGCGACGGGAACGATGGCGGAGGCGAAGGCCTCGTCGGCGAGTTCCCCGGCAGTCGACTTGTTCACGTCCTGCTGCAGGCCGAGCAGCATGGGCGGAAGATCGAAGGCGTTGGCGATCATCCGCAAGAGAAACTCCTGCCAGGCGATATGCAGGTCGGCGTCGGTGCCCCCGGCAAAGCGCAGGACCTCGGGTTTCTGCTCGCAGCTCAGCAAGGGAACGCGGCCGGTGCCCTCGATCTCGTCCTGCCACCAACGGATGAGGCGGTCGTGCTGCTCGGGTGTAGCTTCGTTGAGCCAAAGCGCATACTGCACGACGGAGTTTGAGGCGAGGCGGCCGGCGTAGCGATTTGCACCCAGAAACTGAGTGATGGTTTCGAACGCAACTTCGAGGCGGCCGAGGCCGAAGGGGGTGTGGCTGCGGGCATTAAGACGGATGTAGATCAGCTCGTCGTCGAGCAGCGGGATCAGGCCCTGTTTGCCGAGCTGCGCGGTCTTCTGGGCGTAGCGGGGTTGGGCCGGGTCGCCGCTCCAGGCAGGGTCGATCTGGATGGTGGCGCCGTCTACGGCGTACAGATGAAACGGATGGTGTGGATCACCGGTGACTTCCATCTCGACTGCACCGAATCCTCCGACCAGGACGTCTTCGATGACCTGCTCCCAAAGCGTGCGGAAGCTGTCGGAGGGGTTGGGATCTTCAAGGCAGCGGCGCAGCGTATCCGTACGAAGCTGAGCGTCCGCGACGGTCGCTTGAGCGTAGCCGCGTCTCACCCTGACCTGCCAATCCATGCTGGCGATCTTGTCCTTGACCAGATTGATGGCGCGGCGGGCAACTGGCGTCTCGGCGAAGCGGCGGAGGTTCGCAGGAGTCGGTTTCATGAGCGCCGGGTTGACGCTGCCGAGACGGGCCGGAGTAAGGATGGACGGCAGCATCAGCGTCTTCCTGTCTCCCTTTGCGGACTCCGCGGCTGCTTCAACCTTCGTCAGCAGGTCCCAGGCAGAGAGCATTCTTGCTTTAATCCCCATGTGGAGGCTTCCTTTCGGTTGTTTCCCAAGTCGTCTCATCGAGCCGCTCAGAACAAGTCGCTTAAAAGAGGAAGGCACGACCACCGCGGCCATGCCTCTGTTGCTTCTTGAGATGTGCTGATCGTCTGCAGGCGTTAGAGCCGGAGTTCATTGCGCGCGGTCTGGGCGGCCGCCGCCAGGTTGCTGGTGGTGATGACGCGGATGTTTTCTCTCTCCATCGTGCTGACGCCGAAGCTATACAGTTCTGCCGCTTCGCTTTCGCGATCTTCCGCGATCGCATCGATGGGTTCCACCACGGCAGTCAGTTCCAGCGTGGCATCTGCGACTCTTTTCAATCCGGCGAACAGCCGTGGGGCGGTGTAAGCGAGGCTCTTTGCGGCTTCGATGTCGCTGGCGAGCGAGACGGCGTGAAACATACGGACGACCCCATTTGGCCGATAGCCGCAATCGATCTTCAGCGGGTCGCCGCGTTCGGTGTATTGAGCCGCGGCGATGTGCTTCGCCATGGAAGCCCAGACCCCGCCGCGCTCGAACTGATCGCGCATGGCTGCGGCGATGCGGGCGCGACCGGTCCGGGTGCGGGAGACAGGGACGCGAATCGGTTCCACGTAGAGCCGCACTAGCTGGTCGAGCTCAAGCGGTATCGTCTCTGCCAGGCACGCGCGCGCTTCTGTGATCTGGATCGAGTTGGAAAGGGAGTCGGCCAACTGGGCGAGTACCTTTTTCGAGGTCTCGAACGGTCCCGGCGGATTGTGCTCCAGCCGCAGCCGCTCTATGATTTCGGCTTCGAGATTTTCAAGCAGCTGCAGGTCCGCATCGGCATGGAGGCAGCGCACGCGAGACCAGTTGCGGGTGAAGCGAACCAGGGGCGCTTCCCCTGCTGCTGCCTTCTGCAGCACCACGCCAATATTGACGAACTCGCCCTTGGCTACGTCAGGAACATAGCGGATGAGAGAGAACTCGCATGGAATACGTTCCTTCAAAGCTTCCTTCCTTCGCTGGTTCGTTCCTGTGCTGCTATGGGTGTACTTGTTGCAATCGAGATGCCAGTCGCGGCTTACATAACGAAACCGCTGCTGTACCTCACTTCGGCAAACGCCTGCGGTACGGAAACCCTCGTGGAACCGGTCCAAAGCGGGAACGGCACCCGGTCTGAATCCCGAAACGAGCGGATCAGGTTGCGGACGCGGGACTTCCTCAGGAGCATCTGTTCCATCAGGCGTTCAATCGAGTCTGGGTTGCCGCCGTACCACTCAGGCGGCACTGCCTCTGCGATCTGCCACAATGTGCTCGGCTCCATTGCCTCAATGCGACTCAGCCATGGCTCGAAGCTCTTCCATCCTGTGACCTGCGCGTACACCCGGTTGGTACCGTACGTTCCGCGTAAGGGCGAGTCGGGAAAGGTCCATTCGCCGGCGTTGAAGCAGAAGCCCTGGTCGATAAAGGTCGCCTTGTACTTCCGCTCCTTGGCGCGCCTTGAAAACACCGCCTGCCTTCCATTGCAGTTGCCGGCCCATTTATCGACGCAGAGGATGCCCAGAAACTCCTCCAGATTGCGCAACTCCTGCATCTGCTGATCGGGCAGGTAGTCCACCAGTTGACCCGGCATAAGACCACCGATGAACCTCGACCCGAACTGAAGGCCGGAGCAGTAGCGCTCGCGACGGCCCTGGTTCAGCTCGTAGATCATGTCGGGCGTGTTCGCCACTAGCCATGGCGTGACCTCGATCACATCTACAGGAGGTACGGTCAGCCCGACCGCGGCGGCGAGGCGGGTGGCGATCAACTCATTTGCGAGGACCCGGACATGCTGCGGATTGTTCTGAAACTTGACGATCCAGAGGTTGCTGTCTGCGCCCAGCATGAGCTGGCTTTGCGCTCCTCCGCGCAACTTGCGTATTGCTTGTACAGCCAGGACGGCCAAGCGGACACCTCGTCATCAGAAGCATACTGCACCCCGCGGTTGTAGTTTGGCGGCTGTAGTTCGGCTCGAACCAGTCTGATGCAGGGGCAGATTTCCCGGCGGCAATGCAGACCGGAGGAGGTGAGGCGTTGCCTACTTCCTGCGGTTCAGTATCTCCGCCCGCACGGCCTGGGCGACGGCCATGGCCATGAAGCAGTCGTCGTGCGCGCCGTTGGCCGCGCCGGTCCTGCCCCCTTCCGAGGCGACAAAGGTCCTGCACTCGTTGAGCAGGCGACGGCTCGAAAAGATCTCCGGCGACTTCTCGAGCAGCGACCCCAGGCGGCTGACCATCATTGGCTTTGAGGCCGCAGACGTCAACCAGCCTGGCGCGTCTCGGTCGCCGTACAAATGTGGATACCGGCCGTTCCTCAAGTCTGCAAGAACGGCTGTGCCATGGTTGTTTCGCTCCACCGCAATGAGGGCGTCGCCATATTCGCCGGCCAGTTCCATCGCGATGCGCGCCAGATCCAACGGCTTGAGCCGCTGCTGCAACTCCGCGCACTGCAGACCGGAGGCAATCTCGATAACCTGGATCGCCGCAAAGTCTCCCTCGCTGCCGCCGCCCGCAGAATCTACACCGAGCAGGTACTTCTTGTCTGGCTGCGGAGGCAGCCAGATCTGCAGACTTCCGTTTCGTCGGACTTCAAGAGGGCATCCCACGGTGCGAAGTCTCGCCTCAATGGCTTCGATGTCAAAGCAGCAGTCGCCCGTGGCGCGAAAGCAGGTCTCCGGGTCTTCGGCGTACTCCTGGGAACGAAGCTGGCGGAAGCCTGCTTCAAGACCCCGGCGGAAACCGATCTGGGCGCGGGTGAGGCCTTGCTGCAACACGAGTTCTTCTTCGTCTGCGGTCATCTTCAGAACAGGCGCGGCGACGTAGGAGGGCTCCAGCCACCAAGGAAAGAAGTGCCGCACGGCAATCGCCTCGGATGGGTGTTCCGTCCTTTCCCCGCTTGCGCCGGGGTCGACAGCCTGCACCCATTCGTCATGAAACGCGCCGTAGGCACCATTCGGCGTCGATTCCAGAACCAACTCGCCGCCAGGTGCAAGCGCGGCGCGCAGACCGGCGAGCGTCTCCGCAGCGTTGCCCGGCCAGCGGCTCACCTCGCTGCAATGCAGGTTCTGCATGGTCAGGCCACGGCCAGCGTTCGGGTCCGACGCGCTGAGTACGCGAAACTCGCTGTCGAGTTCCGGAAAGCGCATGGCGCCTATGTTGGCAATATCGCGACGCAGAACACCCTCGCGATATTGTTCCGGCAGGCAGAGCCAGAAGCGCTGCACGATGCGGAAGATGCCCTGGGCCGCTTCGCGAGTATGAGCGATCTGCACACTCAGCACTCCGCGTGCGGTAATCGTCTTGAGAAAGAACCTTCCCGCGATCCATGTGGTCACGCCCATCTGGCGAGCTTTAAGTACGATGTTGCGTGTTTCGCGATTGAGTTCGAATGCGATCTGCGCATTGTTCGCCCGCAGCTCGCGCTCTCTTCCCTCGCGGTCCCTTACTTTTAGAAGTTTCTCCGCGAGAAAGATCGACGGTGTTCTTTCCTCCTTTTGTCTTGGCCTTCGGTGCAGTTGTCGTCCGAGATCGAGCAGGTCCTGGATGTCTTTTGTATAGTCTGTCTGTTGTTTCACGAGTCCGCCTGGGCAGAGCGGGAGAAGCAGATCTTCGGCCTTGTCCGAGAACCATGACAGTTGGCTGAAGATCACACGCTGAATGTTGGGAGAGAATCACTCCTGATCAAGGGATCAATGCACCTGCAACCAGTACTCCCCGCCCGTCGCAGCGGAGACCAGGGTGGCTTTGAAGTCCTTGCAGGTGTTGTTTGGGATGGTGATGGTTGTTGTTCCGGCGATGTTGTTGAATGGCGTATCGGACGGCGCTGTGATCGTCAAGGTGTTCGATCCCGACAAGCTGTTGTTGCAGCGGCGGATGATGCGATTGGTGTAGCCGACGGCCGAAGGCAGCGTGTCCGTGATGTTGTTCGACGCGGTATTGAAGACCTTGCAGCCATCGGCAGCAACTGATGTGTAAGTGGCTGCGGTAACGACGTTAGGATCGCAGTTTGCGAACGTGGAGCCGGTGAGTTGGTCGATGGCGTGGCTGGCCATGGGAGCGATCACGCTGGCCTGGCCCGTTGCCGTGAGATGGGTGCCGTCGCCCTGGTAGTAGGTTGTGTTCGAGAAGGCACCATCGGCTCCGACCAGTGGGTTGGCGGCGAAGTCTGCAAGTGCGTCGCAGGAGTTGAGCGCCTGAGCACGGAGCAGCGGGTTGACGGCGTTTTTGTCCGCGGTGTCGTTCGAGGTGCCGGCGGTACCGCGCGAGATGACCGTCGCGGCGATGGTCCGGAAGCCGAAGGTGCGCATGATGGAGCACTCCTGCAGGATGGCATCGACCGCCTGCTGCGCGGTGCGGCCCTTGGTGACGATGTCATTCGTCCCGTTCCACATGAAGGAGACGTTTGATTTCGCATTCGGAGCGTAGGCGACCTTCTCGCGGAAGGGAAGCAGGCTCATGTTGACGTTGGAGCCGATGTTGCCGATGCCGTAGTTGACGACGTTATAGGTGATGTTCGTGGTGAGCAGGCCGGCGGTGCAGAACGGCGTGACCCCCTGGCCGTTGGTCAACGAGTCGCCAGTGCAGACCAGTTGCGGTGTGATGGTGGGCGTGAACGAGGGTTGAAAGCTGACGCCTTTGCTCTGGGCAAGGGTCTTGGTCAGGCCGCTCGCGGCCGCCGCATCCTGGGAGGAAAGTTGCGTCGACCACGCCGTCCAGCGATAGACATTGCCGGTCATGTAGGTGTCGTAGCCAGTAGGCGCGCCGCAGACGTTGTAGACGCCGTTCGACTTACCGAACGACGCGCCCGCGCTGAGCGCAGGCTGCTGGATGCCGTCAAGGTAGTATGTGTCCTGCGTCGGACTGCCACCGGAGACGCCGAGGACGACGATCAGGACATGCGTCCCGACAATGGAGCCGTCCATCGTGCTCTGCTGGGCACCGTTCACGCTGAGCAGAGGCTGGTAGCCATAGTTCTGCGAGCCGGCGTTGAAGCTGAGGCCGGCGATCGATGAGTTTGCCCACAGGGTATAGAACGCCGGGTTGGCAGGGCCGTTGCTGCCGCCGGGAGCAGCGATGGTGTAGACCATCATGATCGTCTTGGCGTTCTGCGTCCCTGCGGTGGCAAAGTACTGGCCGCTGGTTCCGCCGCTGCCTGCGATGCCGTTGCAGGCGAGCCCCTGACTCGTCCAAGTGGGAGCCGCAGGAGCGGACGGAAAGCTCCCAGTGTTGCCGTTGCCGCTGAAGTCCGCGGGTGCGGTACCAGAGCCGTCTGAGAGCTGATAGTCGGCAAGGATGCTCGTCTGCTGCGGCAGCGTAGCGAAGCTGATCGCTGTACAGCTTCCATCGAGCGCGCAGGCGGTGCCGTTGATGGTGACCGAAGCGCCGTGCGTGGCGGCCGCGCCCAGGCCGAGGTTGGATCTTGCCGCCGAAGCGCTGGCAAGATCGGAGAGATTGCTTCCGGTCGCGAGCGCGCCTACATTGCTGGCCGTCAAGGTTACCGCAGGTCCGGTCTGCCCGTTGACACTGCTGATAGTACCGCCGCCACCGCCTGCCGGGTTGCAGCTGCCGTCGAGGGCGCACGATGTGCCATTGATGGTAATGGAAGCTCCGTGGGTGGCCGCTGTGCCGAGCGCGACGCCGTTGGTCTTTGTGCACGTTACAACGCCGGCGGACGAGAGCGTGCAGTCGCCAGAGATTGATTGTGGGGAGAAGCTGGTTCCGGCAGTGTTGCCCACGAGGACCTGCCCGGCAGCGGGTGCCGTGCTGCTGCCGGTGCCGCCGCTTGTGACGGCGATGGGAGTCGATGCCGTTACCGTGGTGAAGCTTCCAGCAGCAGGCTGACTTCCGCCGATCACAGCACCATCGATGGTGCCCGAGGTGATGGCAGCGACCGAGCTGCTGCCGCCTCCTCCGCCTGCAGGTATGGCCCAGCTTCCATCTTCGCGCAGAAAGTGGGTCGTACCGGCGGTCGCGCCCGGGTCGGGGACGATGCCGGGCGCATGGTTCGTTCCGCTGGCTCCGAAGAGGGGCAGCCGCGCCCCTGCTACAGTGCCGCTGGTGATGTTGGCCGCGCTCACGGCGCCATTCAGCGTTGTCGCGTTGATGGTTCCTGCCGTGAAGGCAGACGGCGAGAATCCGTAAGTCGTTCCCCGCAGGCTGATGGCAAGGGTGCTGGTGTTCGGCTGCCACTGCGTGGTGTCGGTCCCTGCACTGCTCTGCAGCTCGAAGAGGTTGAAGGGGCTGTTCCATTTGCCGCAGCCATGCGAGTTGCAGTTGACGGTGAAGACACTTTGTTCGCCGGCTTGCAGCACCATACTGCGCTTCCAGATGCCCGATGCCTGGTAAGCAAAGTCGGGCGCGGTATGGGTGCCGCCGTTGCCAACATAATTTGAGGCTGGCGTAGTGTTGTTGATCGACCAGCCTTGCAGGCCAGGGCCGTTGTTGCCCTGGTAGGTGATGCCAGCCCGCGCGTATGTTGTCGGGCGCGGCATGTTCTGCGTCACGTAAGTGATGTCCGCGTTGATCGCCTGCTGGAAGAAGTGCGGCTCTTCCACCAGATCGCCGCTGGCCCAGGCGACGTTGTTCGGAGCCAGAGTCATTTGGCCATCGATGGCCTTCGCGGTCTGGTCGAAGACGCTCAGGACTTCAGCCATTGGGTAGAGTGCAAAGCCGCCGGTAAGCAGCGTGAGCGCGCCCCCGGTGCTGGTGCTGTTCGCTCCGCTCTGCGTATAGGTGAGCGTGTTGGCCCCGGTAGAAGTCACGGCGAAGGTGCCGTTGTAGCTGCTGTCTGCAACGCCCGCAATGGTTACTGGAAGACCGTTCAGATCGAACGGCGTATTGCTTGTCGTCGTCAGGTTTACCTGGTTCCCGGTGCGCGAAAGGGTAGCGATGGGCAGATTAAGATTGACATAGGCACTGGTGGTGCCTGTCTGTCCTACAACGGCAGCCGTAGTTGCTGCGTAGTAAAGGCTGGTCGCGGAGTTGGATCCCACAACGGGGAAGACCTGCCGAATGCCGTTGATCGTATCCACGGTCTGCTCCAGACCATACCCGCACAGACCACCGATCGCAATGGTGGCGAGCGCCGCATGCGCCTTCTTGAAGGAGATCTGGAAGTGGGTCGCATCCACGATGGTGTAGTTCGCCATCTCGTAGTTGCTGGGCAGAAAGCCGCTTGGTTCATCGGCGATACAGGCTAGGCCGGAGCTTGTGGGAGCAAACGATGTGTTCGAGGCGTATCCGGATGGCAAGCCGACGGTCGCAATCGCGAAGGTCACTGTGCCTGGTGCGATGTCCTGCGCTTGTGAGGGTATCGACTGCGCTGTCGCAAAGAACGTGCTCACGGGAAAACTCGTCCCGGTAAAGTTTGCGCTCGCGTGCGGCGTGCCGAGTGAGCCGCCGGTCAAGGAGCCCGTCGCGATGACCTTGGCGGGGTTCATGTTGATCAGAAAGCGACCGTCGCCTTGGGTCCCAGCGCCTGCCGTAGGCGTTACCGTCACCAGCGTCGATCCAGTTGTGCAGCCTGACGCGCAGGTGCCATCGAAGACGAGGGGGTCTTCTTTGACCTGGATGTCCATGGGATGCGCGCCTTCGTCGCCTTCATCGCGAAAGCCGCCGGAGGAGTAGATGAACTGCGAGCCGGCCAGGCAGTCGCCGACACCGTAGCAGCTGATACCGCGTGGCACGAGCACATGCTGGCCCTGAGTGTTGTACTTGCCGTTGATGGTCATCGCGCTATAGCCGCTCTTGAAGTAGGGCACAGTGCCATCGATGGTGATGGGATACAGATTGGATCCACCGGTGAGACCTTCGGTTGAGAGCGCGAGGCCGATGGATGCCGGATTATTGGTTCCGGAAAGCTGGTGCACGGCAGCTCCGCTGCGCGTGGAGACAACATCGATCGCCTGGCCACTTTCAAGGCCGGGTGCCTGGTAGTTCTCGGGATTAAGGTAGCTGTCCCAGCGGCCGCCCCTGCGCGTGTCTTCGACGTGTGTCTGGCTGTTCCAGAGGAAGGGCCGGAGAACCTCTGATAAGGCGTAGCTGGTGTCGGCCTTGATCTCACAGCCGCCCGTGCAGTCTGTGCTTGCGGCAGCGTTGGCGATGCCGTTTGATTGGCCCAGCGTTGGGTATTGCGACGCATAGGCGACCCCGTTCAACCGATTGACTGCAAGCGCGGTGCCAGTTGGCTGCGTGACGATCTGGCTTGCGGAAGGCTGTAGCGCGACCTTGCCGCCCGATCCGCCGCCTACTGCAGCGACGCTGATATCCACGTAGTGTTTGTCGGCTGCTTGCGAGGCGGAGACTGGATCGGCGGGAAGAACAAGCGGACCAGTCATTGTGTCTCCCGCTTTCAAGACGAAGTCGGAGCTGTTCTGAGGCGCAACGGCGGCGGCAATCGCAGTGTCCACATAGCTCTTGGTCACCGTCTGCACGGCGACGCTTGCGGGCAGTACCGTGCTCTTGATGGAACTGATGGTGACCGCAGTAGAACTTACCGGAACCACCCAGTACTCTCGACTGACGGTGCCGTCGTCGAGATGGTAGACCGCCGTGTAGTAGCTGCCCATCGGGTTCGATCCGGCGTTCGGCACCAGAGAAAGGCTCAAGATGCCGCCGGGCGCAATGGTCGCAGACGTTGTTCCCGAAGGGACTGACAGGCCAGTGGAAGTCGTAAATGCTGACCAGCTTACGAGCACTGTGCCGGTTGCGGTCGTGCCGTCGGCGCGGTAGACAGTGTCGATCAATTGCGTCGTCGGGATCGTTGTGCCGCCGCCTGCCTGCCTTGGTACGGGTGCGGCGAGTGCCGTCGGCTGCAGTGCCGAAGGGATGATACGAGTCAATACAGATGCGATCACGAGTAGTTCAACCAGGCGGTTTCTTACGGGCATGCTGCGCATGTCGTACTCTCCTCATCAATACTTAGAAGTGTCGCCAGTGACCTCCAGCCTGACCGCGTTGACGGTCGGCGTTTGGATAAAGGCAACAGCAGATTTCTGCTGGGAATGACAAACACAAAGGCGTGACACAGGCGAACGGCTTGCTTCGCCTACACAGACCGCATCGGGCCAGGCAGATAACTGCGGAAGCACACAACGGCCGCGCTGTCGTTGGCGTCGGTCACAGGCAGGGCGCGAAACGCTCCCGCAAGCCGTGTCCGCTGAAATGCAGAAGCTGTCCCAAGCAGTGAGCTTGTAGCTTCACTTGAGCCCTGCATGGCCTGCAATCTTGGGTAGTGATAAAGGATTCGATCTCCCTGTTCCCCGTCGATGACGAACAGGCCAGACCACTCCTGAAAGAACCGGCCACCTTCGCGGTCGCAGAAGCCATTCAACAGGCTGACCTGCATACCTGCGACGGGCACGCCCGCGATCAACGGCGCGCCGAGTGTCAGCGTTCCTCCCGCGATCGCAAGGACACGGCCCACATTCAAGCTGACCCGCCGGATGTAGTTGATGTCTGCGCCAACCGCCGCAGAGGAAGACACGTATGCCGCGCTTACTCCACTGCCCACGTAGCCGATCTGCCCGGTGTAGTCGAGATCAACGGCGACGATGTCGCCAACGTTGAATGCCGATGCTGAAGCGGTTGCAACCACGATATTTGTCGCGCTCGATGCGCTTGCGTTCAGGGGGATTGGTGCTGCAGCCTGACCTCCGGATCCATTCGGAACGGCACCCGATGCGGTGGCCAGCAGGTTCATCTGTTCGGACCCGGCGGCGACGGCCAACTGCAGCTTGCCCCAGCTTTCGAACTCGAGTGCGACCGTCGCCTCAATCTCGGTCCTGACCTGCGTCTGTACGATTGCTGGCGCCCCAGCACGAAGCGCCCCTACCGTTGTGTCGGTCTTACGCGCGAATCCTGCCGCCCAGCCAAGATCGATCCACGGCGCAGGCGGCGTGCCCAGGGAGAACGAGCCATTCTGCGCCGCGTCGAAGAGTGTTGGTGTGCCAAGCGCTCGGTTGACTGGTGCGAAGTAAGCTCGAACTCTGCTTGAGACAGGCGCGGTTGCGTCGATTGTTGCCGGCGTACTCACAGTTCACCTGCTTCCTGGTAGGAGAAGACCTGGATGGTGGCGGTACGTTCGATCCGTTCGCCGCTGGAAGCAGCCGAGTTGAATTGCGGCTGACCCCAGAAGATCTTCGTGGCCATCGTCGATGCTGCCGCTCCCGTGCCCGCCACGCCGGAGTAGTTCAGCTTAGGGGCAGATTGCGGCGACTGCGCAAGGGCGGCGGTCAACTCGCCATCCATGCCGGCAAGCAGACGGCCGCGGTCCATGCCGCCCAGACCAACGCTGCCATCCGTTGCATAGTGAATCTCGCAGTCCATTGCCACCATCGGCAGCGGGCCCGAAGCATCCAGCTTGAGCGACGTCCACCGCAGCGTAAAGGCATCGACCACTTGAGAAGCCGTTGCCAGTTCATTCTCTGCAACCAGAACGCCGGGCCGGACAAGGCCACGCACCACGATCGTCCGGCCCGGATTGATCGCCGCCAGCCGCTCTCGCAGCGTGATGTAAAACGTATCCCGCGTATTTTCCATGCTGAGAGTCCTCTTTTGAAAGCTTTTGCGGCTTATGTGTTCAGCGCCAACGGAGCACGTAACAGCAGGCGATACAGATAGGGAGATCCGCCAACTTCGGACCATGTTGCCGATTCGATACGCATCAGTACGCCTGCCAATGCCGTATCTGAAAGCAACACGCCAAAGGCATTTGCGAAGAGCGTCTCTGCGGCGGTGTACCCTGTTGTACTCAGCAAGCTGTTGACCGCGGTGACCGAAGCGAGAAGCTCGTAGAGTGCTCCTTGTTCGCTCTTTGCTGCAGAGCCCAACGAGGGCTTGGGCCTCACTCGCCGGAAGACAACAGGGGCGAGCACTGCGTCCTGAAACAAGGGAGCGGCCAGGCCCAACTGCTCTCCGTCATCATCTGGGACCGCCGGTGCTGGCGTCCGCAGCAAGACCTGCCGCCCTCCTACCGTTCGCAGCAGTGTGTCCGCTGCGCGGACTGCCGCTGCATTCATGATCGCCATAGCGTCACCCGATCCTCTGCGCGAAGTAAGGCCGAAGTAGCGCCTGAACCTGGGGGTCAATCAAGCTGCCGCTGAAGTATTGTGTCTGCATGGTGTCGAGCTTGCTCGATCGGACGTTGAGCGCGGGCGTGGCCTGTGCGTTCTTCACAATCTGTGCGCAGGCTACCTTTACCGCTGGAGGAACAGTCAACAGTCCGGCCGTGTAGGTGATCTCCACCTCGTTGTAGCTCAAGCCAAGAAAGTTGATCGGGAAGGTGATGTTGCCCGTATTTGCATCCACGTCGATGCTTGCAGGATCAAGCGCCGACCAGCTTCCCGGAAGACTGAACGCCCACGCCACCTGCGCCAGCATAGGGTCCTGAAGTTCGCCTCGCCGCGGGCGCGCATAGCGCCCCTGAACACCAACGATCACGCTGCTATTCGGCGGAAGTATCGCCAACGGCAGATAACTCAACCGCACCGACTGCGACTCTGCGGTCAAACGCATCCGCTCGACATACTGCGTGGCCAGAAGGCTTACACGGCGGCAGTAGCTTTCCATCAGCGCGGACGCCATCGTCACCCAGTCATCCGTGGTATCGGGCGGCAGACCGTACTGCTCGTACTCTGCCGGCAACAAGTAACCCATCGCATCCGCCTTTCTCTGTCTGCAGTAAAGAGAAGAGGGACCGGCTGGTTGACCGGTCCCTCGCTTGCTTCTCGCCTCTTCAACCTGCTTTAGCGGTCGACGAGCACCTGATAGTGAGCGTAGCTTGCGCCCTTTACCACCAGGCCGCCGAACTTCACCACCACATGCTGCGAAGCCAGCGATCCCGGCGTGCCAAGCTGGAAGACCCTCGGGTTGGGCTCGCTCAGCCAGTGATACTCGATCATGTCTTCGGTCACGATGTATGCGGGAAGCACGGCGCTTCCCGAGCCCGGCGTCCCGGTGTATCCAAGCGCCCACTCCGGGATAAGCGGAAGCTCACCGGCCTGCGTCGCCAGCGTTTTGACACTGAAGCCGCCTTCAATCGTCTTCGTGCTGAGAACGACGTTGAACTCCGTCTTCATCTCGCGATCAATCAGGTCCAGCAACACTGGGTTGGCATAGATCGCCGTCGGTCGTACGCCAAACCCGGTGTTCGAGACCATCTGCGCCACCGCGGATTTCAATCCATCGACGATGCTTGCCGTAGTGCCGATGGTGGTGGTGTTGCCGCCTGCCGCAATCTGCCCGATCGCACCGAAGTACTGGGTCGTCGTCGGCGAGCTGAGGCTGGTGTCCGTGCCGTTCCATAGCGCTAGATCATGGGTCCGGAGCACACCCTCGACCGTGTCGGTCAGGTCCTTCGCCTGTAGATAGGCGAACTGGCTCTGCTGCTGGCCGAGCTCAATGTCGAACAGGTTGTAGTTGATCTGTGCGACGAGTGCCTTCAGCGGGACGCTGCGCTCGACGCGGGTTGGAGTGACCAGCGGTGCCACGATGTTGCGTGGATCAACAAACCCGCCCGCGGCGGAAGGCGACGGAATCGCCGTCTCTTCGAAGAAGCGGGACGGATGTCCGGTCGCCGGAACCTGCTTGATGCGCTGGCCGAAGATGCCGCGGCGCCGCACGATGTCGGTGATCTCCGTCTGGTACATCGGGACTTCGATTGCGCCAGGTCCCAGGTAATCGGCTGCGGCGTACAAGTCTGCAAACTTCGCGTTCATTGGTAATCCTTTCGATTGCATCGTGAAAAACGAAGAGGGTGCAGCGATCGCCGCACCCTCTTCCCCACAAAATGATCAACTCCGTCGTATCTGCCTGAAGCGTCTGCCGCTATATCAGACCGGCGCGAAGCAGATGCGCCTTCACGGCAATCCGCTGCTCAAGACTCAGGCTTACCAGAGCGGCATCGAGGACACTGCTGTCCACGACATTGCCGTCCTGCTTGGCGAGTAGATTCACCGGCAGAGTCTTCCGGCCCTCATGCGGTGCCGCTGCCGCTCTCAGGCTGGCGATTGTCTTCTCGGCGTCTGCCAGACGCTCAGTCAGTTCCGCTTCGCGCCCGTTCTCAACCGTTGCGACGATCGGGCCAATGCCTGCCGCACCCTCCAGGCGAGGCGTCACCTGCTCCAGCAGCTCAATCGCTGCAGCCAGCCGCTGAGCCAATTGTTCCAGCCTCGAAGCCGAAGCATCCTCCATCTCGTTCTCCATCGTTCCTCCTTCCATCTGTGGGTAGCACGTTGCTGGCAAGTCAGGTCAGCTTGCTGGCTCGCCACTCTGCTGATGCTGCACGTTCAAGATGCCAACGACAGCCGAGATAAGACTCTGAATGTACGCGGTGTCAGCCTTGATCCCCGCTTTGTCGAGCAACGAGGTCACGGCATCGCCAGTCAGCAGAACTACTTCCGCCAGCTTCTGCGTTCCTGTTCCCTTCGCTGCTCCGGTGGCGGCGTACTTCTGTTCTACAAGCAGAACGGCGTTCTGTATCAGGGTGGTTGCCGCGGCAACACTCGCTGCCGCAGGTTGGAACTCCGGGAAGATCACGCCTGCCAGCCTCTCTGCAGGCACCGCGTAAGTCACTGCCCAGGACAGGCCTTTCGCGAAGCCCTTGCCGATTGTTTCCAAGACACCGATAAAGCTCATTGTGGTTCCTTTCCGCTGATGAACCGGTTAGTGCGCCAACGCGCGTTTGGAAAGTGCTTTCGTCGTGCGGCAAAGCCGGAAGCTGGTCGAGCGGTATGCCGCCTTATCACGCAGAAGGATTGCAGCCCCGGTAAAGGTAGCGCTGGTCAGCGTCCAGAGCTGCGCCCGCATGTCGGCAACATGAGCATCGGCGAGTTCATAGCTCATGCCCATCAAGCTTTCTGCCTGAATGGTCTGCTCCATCTCTGGAAAATCACGCGCGAAGAGGAAGCCTGCGACCGTCAGCTTCCTTCCATCCACCTGAGCGGCGGTGATGATACCGCACTTCTGCCGCGCATCATGGCCGTCCCAGCCTGCCTTGTAGTCGACCGCCATACCAAGCAGGCTGGGCAGCGCGGCCTCGGCTGCCTGGCGCGTCAGCACCACGCGATGTCCGCGTGCGCCGCTCGGCGCGCGGTCGCTCGGTACATCAACCAACGTCAGAACACCTTCGAACGGCAGCCGGTTAGGATGGCCGTGAACGACAGGAAACTCAACCGCCATCGCCCTCATCTGCAGCGCAGCACCCGCAGATTGCCGGATCATCCTCGAACGAATCCGATGCGAAGTGTTCGCTCGCTGTTCTAACCCTGCCGTCTCGCTCATTGCTTCTCCTGTCTATGCACAGCATGGTTGATTCTCTGGCTACAGCGGCCCGTACTGCTCGATGTTCTTCTTCTCTAGTTTTTCCGTCTCTTCCAGCAACTGCCTCGCGAAGCTCTTTTGAGGGGGCTTCTGCTTCTGCTGGGGTCCTGCGCGGAAGTCCAGGCCAGCGAGCTTGGCCGCAAGGTTGGTATGCGAGACGCTCCCGCTCTTGGCTCCTTCCACCAGTGCTTCAACGATGGTCGGCCACTCTCTGGCTAAATGCTTGCGCAGGTGACTGCGGCATGCCCGGGCACGGATCGGCTTTGCTGATCGCAATGCCGCCTCTCGAGACGCCACCCTCGTCTCAGCAGACGAAGCTTCCGTTGTTTGGTCCGAGAGAGAAAGTTCGTGGGCACGGCGTTCGCTCATGCTGCTCCTTTCTTGCCCGTCAAACGAGGAAATGCCTGTACAAACAAAAACGGGAGAGCGGCCCGAAGGCACTCTCCCGTTCCTTTCTTACTTACATTTCTAGAATAGCAAGGTGATACTATCCTTTGGGCAAAAAAGATGCTGTCGTAAATACTTCATTACGAAGGACTTGCAAGCAGCAACGATTGCCTCTGCTCTTGACACGCTGTTCAGCATTCCGCGAACGGCTCAAGTAACCGAACCTCCAGAAGTATTCCGGTAAGACGGTTTATGGTTTCGTTGTATTGGCGAACAACGGTTCTGCGATTGAGGCCGAGTGCCTGCGCGACCTCTTCCTGTGTGAACTGTTGCAGAGCGATTCGGCGAATCAGCAGTTGCTGATGATCGTCGAGTTTGCCGATGCACGTCTCCATGTCGTGGATGAAGATCACTACGTCATCGAAGCTGTGTACTTGGTAGTTCGTCACCTTTCCTCGAAACATCTCTTTGCCTAGAAGCGAGGGCACCCTGCCGGCCTCGAGCGACATGGAGACGTATCGTCGCAGCATGCCTTCGGTGTACTTACGGTAAAAGGCAAGTTCCGGTCTCAGCACCCGGGGACGATTTCTCCGAGGCTCCAAGCTAGACTGCGGAGAACTCGCCCAGACTGCCGGCAGGGAGAACGGCGCGGCGCTCATTGGGCACCTCCAGCCTCGCCCGCATCATGCTGGCGAAGAGGGAGAGCCTGGGTCGTCTTCGGCGTGCGGCGAACGTCCCGCGGACATCCGGAGCATCGGGCCCTCCGCTTGTTCCTGCATTTCCCTGCATGTGGTGCGGGAAACTGGGCCAACTGCGCCTTGCATGACCGGCAGTAAACGCCGTCCAATGGGCCTGTGCGAAGCCAAAGCGTGCCACAAGCTTCACACAGCTTCAAGAAAAGCTGCAAGTCATTCATGATGTTCCTCCGATGAAACACCGTTCCGGGGCCACATTGAGGCGTGTACGCGAGGCACCCAGCACGGATTTTGCTTGGGAGCGCGGCAGGCCCGTATCGCTCTGTGGCGATGTAGAGACCCTGATCGCGCTCGGCTCTGTGGACGTTCTTCACTTCGGTGGGGGAAAGTGATCCAAAGCCGTACCGAGAGACTCACCGTTGACGCAGATCCTATGACTCACGCGCCCGGCGTGTGGGACGTGAGAAGCGAACTGCGTTTTCAACAGAAAGTTTCCCGTTTATATCTATGAGCAAAATAAAAGTCAAGATCCAATTGCAAAATGAGATAAGAATCTATCGAGCGCGCCGAGCAGCATTCAATGGTTGCCAAATGACATATGCTAGGCCGTCAATGCTTAGTTCTCAGTTATAGCGTGCAATTGGAGACAACACGATCTATGAACTTTCAAGACCTTCACGAGTTGCTGCGCCTGGAGTTGTTGCGCCGCATCGACCGGGGAGAGTTGACCGGGACGCGCCTGGCTCAGCAGACCAATTTTCGCCAAGCGCACATTTCGAACTTCCTCAATCGCAAGCGATCGCTGTCGCTCGAAGGGCTGGATCGCGTCCTTGCCGCGCAGAACCTTACGGTCGAGCAGATCCTGCCTGTCGATATCTCCGGCTCCGCGGCCTCTTCGTTGCGCAACTCACTGCAGCAGGACCCCATTGAGATCGTGCCAGTGATTGCCGCGTCAGCAGCGATGAGCGAAGCGCGCATCCAGTCATCGAGCGTTCTTGAGTCCTTTCCTGTGCCTGCCTCAAGACTCTCCGACAGCCGGTCGCGTCCCTCTCAGATTCAGGCAAGCTGGCAGCGCTTTGTGGCCATCCGGCTTGATGTCCAGCAGGTCACGGCCATGGAGCCGCTCCTAAGCTCCGACAGCATCGCAGTGGTTGACCGGCACTACAACTCGCTGGTGCCACACCGCGCCCACCAACCAACGTTGTATGCAGTCCGCTACGGGATGAGTCTGTTGTTTCGCT
Source organism: uncultured Granulicella sp. (assembly GCA_964658395.1). Classification (GTDB taxonomy): domain Bacteria; phylum Acidobacteriota; class Terriglobia; order Terriglobales; family Acidobacteriaceae; genus Edaphobacter. The sequence goes on from CAZZYQ010000052.1 coordinate 20,649, forward strand.
TTGTGACCTTCGCCGACGGCCACCTGATTCTGCGCCCTTTATCCGTCGACTTTCCCGTCCAGCTACTCGCGGTTGGACCAAACGAACGGCCGTCTGACTGCATCGTCGGGCGGGTCTGCCTTCTGTCGCTGGAGCTCTGACGGGCGAGGTCCGATTGATAGACTACGAGAATGCTCTCCGGCCTTTATGCAAAGTGGATGTACGCCTGGGAGAACTCGCTCACGTACCGCGACACCAACCGGGTGGTTCGCCCGCTCGAGTGGGGGTTCGACTGGCTGAGCGACTTCGCCACCCCTTCTGCAGGAGGGAGCGACCTGGAACGGATGATCGCGCTGAACGAACAAATAGCGCAGTCTTCAGACCAGTTTTTCAGCTACCAGACTCCTGACGACTTTCGGCTTGAACGCCGTCATGCTCTGCTCTATCCGACCAATGTTCGTCCTGAAACGCTTTCCCAGGATGCCGAGCTAAAGCGTCAGGCGGCGGCCGGAGAGACCGCCCCGGCGGAGTTTCTTCGCTTTACATCACCGCTTCGAACAAGATATCCGGAGAACGACGTCGTTAACGCGCGGTGGTATCCAGCGCCGGTGCAGGGTAGGGCAGTCAAGCGCCGGCAGGCGATTATCGTCATGCCTCAGTGGAATGCCGACGCCTTCAGCCACAATGCGCTTTGTACGCTGTTCAACCGTTCCGGGATCTCCGCCTTGAGGCTTTCGAAGCCGTATCACGACGTTCGCCGGCCGACGGAGCTTGAACGCTCCGACTACGCAGTCAGCTCCAATGTGGGGCGCACGGCGGCGGCGTGCCGTCAGGCGGTCATCGATATTCGAAGCTGCCTGGACTGGCTTGAGCTGCAGGGATACGAGGATTTCGGCGTTCTCGGTACCAGCCTGGGGTCCTGCTACGCGTTTATCGCCGCCGCACACGACGAGAGACTGAAGGTCTGCGCGTTCAATCACGCGTCAACCTGGTTCGGCGATGTTACCTGGACCGGACAGAGCACCCGGCACATTCGCGCGGCGTTTGAGGAGGCAGGATTGACGCAGCAGGACGTTCGGGCGATCTTCAAAGCCGTCAGCCCCATGGCTTATATGGAAAAGTTCGCAGCCAGTCCGAAGCGGGTGCTGGTCGTCCACGCCAGCTACGATCTAACTTTCTTGAAGGAATTTTCGCTGGAGGTGCTGGCCAACTTCAGGCAACATGGCATCGATTTTGTTTCGAAGGTGTTGCCTTGCGGGCACTACACAACCGGTGAGACTCCGTACAAGTACCTTGATGGCTGGTACTTAGGCACGTTTGTGCATCGATCATTCCGCCGGCTGGCTGCCGGAGCCGGTTAGGATCGGCGAATCGTCCTCGACAGAGTACCGCGGCCGCACAGTGATGAGCGAAGGGACGAGGATTGTCCCAAGGATGGCAGAGGCGATCAGGACCCATTCCGGATTCAAGGCAGACCTTTTTCACTGAAGGATGTTGCTGCGAGACGGCAACCACCATCATCTTCCAGAAAGCGGGCCCCTTTCCATACAACTTTCGTGTGAAAGTATTCAGCACGGCAACGGTTGGGGGCTTCTTGGCGCGGAACAGTGTGCGTACAACGAGTACCAACCACCCGGGAGAGGTAAAATCTGCCCATGCCACTTGATATATCGTCTTCTCTCGCTTCTTCTGATCCGGAAGTTTACGAACAGATCTCCAATGAAGTCTCCCGTCAGCACGAGGGGCTGGAGATGATCGCGTCGGAAAACTTCGTCAGCCGGGCCGTGCTGGAAGCGGTGGGGACGGTCTTCACTAACAAATATGCCGAGGGATACCCTGGGAAACGCTATTACGGCGGATGCGAGTTTGCGGACGTGGTGGAAGACCTGGCGCGAGACCGGGCAAAGCGACTGTTTGACGCAGAACATGCCAACGTTCAGCCGCACTCCGGATCCCAGGCGAATGCGGCGGTATTCATGACGCTGTTGAACCCGGGAGACACCATCCTCGGGCTTGATCTGGCGCACGGAGGGCACCTGACACACGGCCACAAGCTGAACTTCTCAGGTAAGCTTTACCGCATCGTCGGCTATAAAGTCAGGCAGGACACGGAGACCCTTGACTACGACGAACTGGAGGAACTGGCGCTCCGCGAGAAGCCGAAGATGATAATCGGCGGGGGCAGCGCCTATCCTCGCATCTTCGACTTCGCCCGGATGCGCGAGATCGCCGATAAGGTCGGGGCGTATTTTCTAGTTGACATGGCTCACTTTGCAGGCCTGGTTGCGGGAGGCGTTCACCCGTCCCCGGTGCCATATGCTCATGTGGTAACGACGACCACCCACAAGACCCTTCGCGGTCCCCGCGGAGGCATGATTCTCAGCAAGGCGGAGTTCGCCGCCGGCATCGACCGGAGTGTCTTTCCCGGTCAGCAAGGCGGCCCGCTGGTGCACGTGGTCGCAGGTAAAGCAGTGGCGTTCAAGGAGGCGCTGCAGCCGGAGTTTCGAGGGTACGCGGCGCAGATCGTCAGCAATGCCAAGGCGCTCGCGGAGGCAGTCGCAGGGGAAGGTTATCGCGTGATCTCGGGCGGCACCGACACTCATCTCATGCTGATCGACGTGTTCCAGAGAGGAATTCTGGGCAGTGAAGCTGAGAACGCCCTCCATGCCGCGGGCATAACGGTCAACAAGAATGCAATTCCGTATGACACAAATCCTCCGATGAAGCCAAGCGGGATCAGGATTGGAACGCCCGCCTTGACCACACGCGGGATGAGAGAGCCGGAGATGCGGACGATTGCGGGATGGATAGCGCGTGCGCTTGAACATCGCTCCGACCCAGGCGAGTTGAGAAGGATCCGCGGTGAGGTCCTCGAACTCGCAGAGCGCTATCCGCTTTATGACTGGCTGCGCCAAGAACAACTTGTCGCGGCGCTCTGATCCTCTTGCGGAGCATCAACGCGTTATCGACAAGGCTAGCCAACCCCGGCGCTGCTGAGAGCAGCAAAGCAGACTGAGGAAGAGACGGATGGCGATGGCAATAATGTCCTGGATGCTGGCCATCCCGGTGCTCGGCATGATGACCGGGCTCCGATCGATGACGCCGATCGCTGCCCTTTGCTGGTTTGCTTACTTCGGTCATCTGCCGGTCGATGGAACGTGGGCCTTCTGGACCGCAAAGCTGGTCACGGCAATCGTCTTCACGGTGCTCGCTGCAGGTGAATACGTGGGCGACAAGCTGTCATTTACGCCCAACCGAACAGCCGCTGGCCCCCTGGTTGCACGGCTTGCGTTTGGTGGACTAGTTGGCGCCGCCTCAGCTACGGGAGTGCGCGGTTCTATCCTGGAAGGCGCCCTGCTTGGGATACTCGGAGCGCTGATCGGGACCTTTCTTGGCTATCAGGTGCGCAAGCGGCTGGTGCAGGCTTCCGGAAGGCCGGACTGGAACATCGCTGTCATCGAGGACGCCTTCGCTGTTCTCGTGTCCATTTACGCGCTCGGCATCGTTACTGGATAGCAGCGATGTTGGGAATCTGCCAAATCCGCTCGACTGCTAGGTAGCAAGAAAGGTTGAGAGGCTATTTCCCTCGCCGAGAGCGTAGCGGACTGCACTCAGAAACTGCCGGTTGTCTGGCGGCTTCTGAAGAAACGCGACGGCATTGGCGTCGAGTGCACGCTGCTTGTTCCCGGTAGGCTCGCGGGCGCTCAGGACGATTACCGGTATGCTGTCAAGTTCGGCAACTCCTTTCATGCGCTCCATTACTAGAAAGCCGTCGCCTCCGGGCAGGCCTAGATCGAGCACGATCAGATCCGGGTTTTCCTTGCGCGCGGTGGAGATAGCGGTGACCGCGTCCGTAGCAGCCACCACTCTGTAGCCGTAAAACTTCAGGCGCGCGGCCAAGCCAAGTACGAGGTGATGGTCGTCGTCTACGATCATGATGGTCTTTGCGGTCATACGGGAATCTCCTTCTCTTCCAGATGTAGTCGAATCATCCGCTCAAAGCGCGCCATGACCTCTTCTATCCCTCTTTCGGCGAACGGCTGAGTCGGGAGCAGCAGCGTTGCGGAATTGATGACAGGCCGCAGTCTCGCAGCGGAGTCGAAGCGCTTGATCTCGGCTTCGATCCGCTCTGCGATAACGACCGACCCGCGATGGTCGGTACAGGCGACGATGAACATGGTCATATCGGTGCCCTGGTCACCCGTAAGGTCCAGCAAGATGTCCTGGGCTGGGTGAATGCACGCCTCGATCAGCTTGTGTATGCGCGGTTGAAGATCGGTCCATGCACCTTCATATCCGGACAGATCGACAGACAACAAGGTGATCCGGCCGCGCTCGAGGTTTGTTCTGGTGAAGAGTGGCGAACAAAGGCTCAGCAGCGAGAAGACCGGGAGCGTGAAATGGAAGACGCTTCCCTTGCCCACCTCACTCTCAACCCAGATCTTCCCGTTGTGCTGGTTGACGAGCTCCTTGGTTATGAAAAGGCCAAGCCCGAGGCCGCTGCGGCTCGATTCGGACCTGGTAGCGACCTGGGCAAGCCGGTTGAAGATCCGTTCGAGATGCTCTGCCGCAATGCCGCAGCCTTGGTCGGAGACAGACATGTGCAGGAAGCCTGGATCTTCTGCAAAGCTTCGTCCTCGCACCTCTATCTCTGCTCCTTCCGGAGAGAACTTGACCGCGTTGTCGATCAGGTTGATCAGTATCTGGCGGACTCGCGTAGCGTCCGCCCACGCAAATGGGAGGTCGAGCGGGCACTCCGAACGCAGGAGAACGCCTTTGGTCTGCGCATTGTTCAGGCAGGTGGTCAGAGCGTCAGCGATAAGGTCTGGCAGCGCGACCGTGTGTGGACGCACCGTCAGGCGCGGGCTTCCAACCCGGGTAATGTCTAAAAGGTCGTCCACCATCAACCGAAGCTGCTGAACATTCTCAAGTGCAAACGAAAGGTGTTCCCGCTGCTCGGCATTGAGTTCTCCGAAGATGCCATCGACCACGTTGCTGGTAAAGAAGTAGATTGCCGTAAGTGGGGTCCGCAGCTCATGCGAGACGTGGGACAGGAAGTTCTCTTGCAGCCTTGCACGCTCCTGGCGGGCCTCCTCAAGGGCGGTTGCGACCTTCTTGCGTTCGGTCGTGTCCTGGATGATGACTGCAAATCCCTCGGCGATCGTTCCATCCGCGTTCTCTCTGGAAAACGCCGTCTTGCTGACCGAAGCCCAGAACCGTTCCCCATTGGCGCGAAGCCTCCATCCTTCATCTTCTGCACGTCCGGCGCTTCGAGCCCGGTTGATGCGCTTTTCGGGCACCCCGTTTTCAATGTCCTCAGGTGTGAACATGCAGGAGAAATTTTTTCCAACAATGGCGTTCTCCGTATAGCCCAGCAGCCTCTCCGCGCCGCGGTTCCAGCTTGTAACAATGCCGCTCGAGTCGATTGTCAGCAGCGCATGATCGTTGACTCCTTCCACCAGCAGGCGGAAGCGTTCATTGGTTTCAGTCAAGGCGAGGGAGGCCTCCACGCTCGCCACGTATGCCCGCCGGTTGGAAGCTAGAAGGGCCTCCACGGCTTCGAACTTCTGCTTTTCGGTCAGGAGCAGCCGCTCCTCGCCTTCTTTCCGGGCAGTAATGTCGATGACCACGCCTGACCAACGCAGCGGAGAGCCATCCTGCCCGTACTTGCATTCGGCTCGCGCTTCTACCCACCGCGTGGAACCGTCCGTCTGCCGAACCCGATGCTCGGTGCGGAAACCGCGATGCTGCTTAAGAGCGAGCTCGAACTCGGCCCTGATCTGCGGCAGATCTTCAGACGGGACCATCTTCGTGAACTCCTCGAACGTAGCGCCCTGTTCGGCAAGCGCAGGGTCGAACCCATGGAACCGCGCAAAGGTGTCGTTGGCGAAGATACGACCCAGTTCGATGTCCCATTCCCAGATTCCTACGCCGTCGATCCCAAGAAAGGCGAGCCGCCAGTTCTCCTGGGTCTTCAGCAACTTGTTCTCGACCTCTTCTCGCTCCAGCGCAGCATGGGTCGACGCTTCGATAAAGCCTCGCAGGCTGCGGGCAATTCGAGGCGTCTTTTGCAGCAGCATGAAGGAGGTGGCCGCGGCGGCAGCGGCGCAGAGCACCTTTACGGTGGCAAAAAAGCTGCCTGCCGGCGCCCAGATGCTGACAACATTGAGGAGCCTTGTCGCAGCGGAGAGAAGTAGGTAGAGGCCGAAAGCAACTGGAATGGTTAGATAGGCACGAAGGCTCGGCAAACGCCGCATCTGGCTTGTGGCGCTTCGCACGCAAACAAAGATCGCGATACAGGATGTCGCGATCACGACGTCGGCGGCGACATTGGTCGCGGTCATCCATGGGCGGTCGATCAGTCCGCTCGGGACAAGACTCGCATTGAGCGCCAAGTATTGGGGATTACCCGTGTTCGCGAAGAGCACATCCGCCGCTACGCAAAACGCCCATGCTTGCCCACATCCGAACAAGCTCATAAGCGTTCCATCGGCCTTGCGCGACATCGCATGAGGTCAGCGATGGTTGTAGTGCAGGGATGCTGGCAACGGACTGTTACGACATCTTTATCTGCTTCGGGCTAAGATTAGGGTTGTTTGTTGATGCTGGTTGTTGGGCCGGACAGGATGGCCGGGGACCTGTGAAGATGTTCTGGAAGTCGATCTTCTCCCTGCTGGTCGCAATGCTGCTGTACGAAGGCATGGTGACGGCATTTCACCTTTTGAACCTGCCGAGCAATCGGGCTGTCCTTGGTGGCTGCTGCCTGCTGCTGTTGCTTGCAGCGGGCGGTGTTGTCCTGTTTCGCAGTATTTGGAAGAGGCGTGTATGAGTATCTTTGGCGAGGTCATGAATCCCGGCAGCAGTACGAGCGGCGGCCGGAACTATCGCGATCAGGAGAAGCATGTCGCACGGCTGATCAAAATGGCCGGGGTCGCAGTCGCAGTGTTGGTTGGTGCCTTCATCTTTTTCAACTACATCGCTGCAATCACGCGGATCGGCGCGGGCTATGTTGGCGTTGAGGTGGTGCTGAGCGGATCGCAGCGCGGTCCGTCCGAAATCCCGATCCGTACGGGGTGGGTGTTTTACAGCCCGCTGCGTTCGCAGATCATCGAGTTCCCCACGTTTGTGCAGACAGTCAAGTGGACTCGCGATCTGAACGAGGGCCGCGCCATCAACGAGCAGATGAGCTTCAACTCCAAGGAAGGCATGGAGATCTATTCGGACGTTTCGCTAAGCTATGCAATCGAGCCGCGCAAGGTACCGAACTTCTACGTGAAGTACCGGGTAAGCGACCTCGACACGTTTACGCACGGCATCCTGCGCGACGTAGTGCGCAATAGCCTGAACGAAGTGGCTTCGACGTACAACGTGGAACAAATCTATGGGGAACAAAAGGCAGAGTTTCTGAACAACGTCCAGGCGTTGATTCAGCAGCGGATGGAGCCAGTCGGCGTAGAGATTCAGCAGTTCGGCTTTATCGGCGCTCCACGCGTTCCGGATGTGATCGCAGCGGCCATCACCAGCAAGGCGCAGGCCATTCAGGATGCCGAACGCGCGCGCAACGAACTGGCCAAGACGCAGGCAGAGGCCGCAAAGACGGTAGCCGAGGCGGAGGGCGAAGCGAAAGCTGCTGTAACTCGAGCAAATGGTGAGGCTGAGGCAAACCGCATCCGGCAGACCTCGCTCACGCCGCAGCTTCTCGAGTTGAGGAAGATCGAGAACCAGAAGGCGTTGATTGATCGCTGGAACGGTCAGTTACCCACAGTACAGACCGGGAATGGCGGTCTGCTGATGGAACTGCCAAAACCGGAAAAGTAAACCGAGTAGAGCCAAGAGATAAAAAGGCTCCCGCATGCCACAGATGGATTGCGGGAGCCGTGTTTTATATGTTGAGTCAGAAGGTGTGTCGTACAGCACGGATCGCCTTATAAGCGAAGAAGATGGGAATGAGCGCGAGGATGGGAGGCACAGTAGAAAGTAGAAAGGGCGCCACCCGATACTCGTAGGATCGCAGCTTCAACCTGTACTGTGCGCAGAGCGAGTCGCGGCTCACTTTATCTGAAAGAACAAAGGCGCTGGCTACGGTCGAAAGGGACCGGAGCAGAAACTCCGTCGGCTTCGATACTGCGCTGGAGGACGGGGACTCGGGCCAGACCGCAGTTCCATAAGCACCTTGCGCCGAGTACGAAGGCTGAGCAAAGGCTCGCTGTACCCGGAAATCCGCTGGATTGAGACTGTGTGTGGGTTCTGACATATCGTACCCCTTACACGATTGGATGCAAGTGGTTACCTGCTGTAACCCGCGAATCCACCGTTTCCCGTGAATGACGGCAATAGCCCACTTCAACCGTACAGTTTGAGCCTGCATCGACGAGTCACCTGGATCAAGGAGGATCAAAACGGGTGAGGGTACAGCGGTGATAGAGCCGCTCCCTTCAAACGGTCTTCGTCTCAGAGCGGCAATACTTCAAGTCACTGCTTCGCAAAGCGGTACGCGAGCGTCTTCGGGGCAGACATCTCCTTGCCGCAAGGAGGGCACCAGACGGCCCAAGACTAGCCCATCCGGCAAGATATGTGACAACCGTTGGCCCAAAGACAAGACGCCCCGGTTGTCGATCAGACAGCCGGGGCGACAGGTTCGCAGACGGCCCGTAAGCCGAATTCTGTTTTAGACGATCATTCCTCTACGCGACGCATTGCTGCGGCGCTTTAGCAACCTACCCGCAGGTTTCGGCTCCGGCTTTGCTTGCGCTCATCCGGCCTCTCCGCCTGGGCGCATCGGGCCAATGCGCTCTCCGCCCGTTGGAGAGTACGGGCGAAGTCCCTGCCTATTTGGTCTTGCTCCGTGTGGGGTTTACCTTCGCGACGCTGATTACCCAGCGCCCGGTGCGCTCTTACCGCACCTTTTCACCCTTACCTTGCTGTCGCCTTCCGACGACAACGAGGCGGTTCTTTCTCTGTTGCACTGGCCGTCCAGAGGGCTTGAACCCTCCGTCCCGGACGTTATCCGGCACACTGCCCTGCGGAGTTCGGACTTTCCTCCCCC
>CAZZYQ010000053.1:0-29480 GCA_964658395.1 uncultured Granulicella sp.
GATGACGCTTTGTTCGCAGCAATTGCGCAAATCAGGTCGAGATGACGCTTTGTTCGCAGCAATCGCACAAATCAGGTCGAGATGACGCCTTTGTTTGCGGATGCCGGGCGTCGAGATAAGACCTTCGTTAGCCTACGGCGGATATTACGTCGGGTTGACGCCCCCGTTAGCGTAGCGCGACCAGAACAAGGGAACGTCATCTCGACCGAAGCCGGACGGAAGTCCGGCGAAGCGGAGAGACCCCCGCATTCGTCTTTTCTAATCTGAAACGGCGGCGCATGCGACGCACATCAATCGGCCCCCGGGCAAGTGTCAATCCCGAAAACGGTCCACTCCCCGGCACGCATTAGTTTCCCGCGAAAAGTGCCGTTCTGGTAGCGTTTAATCATTCTCGCGGCACAGTAGCGCAAGAGACCGTCCATGGAAGTGATCGAAAAGCCGGCGGCGGTCGAAACAGCGGCGCAAGCGCCGAACCTCGCCGCGTCTGGACTGCGGAACATTGCCGCCGCGCTCAAGCGGCATCGCCGCGAAGTCGCCATGTGCCTGATGCAGCCTCTCGCAACCTGGGAGAAGTTTGCGCCTTCTGTCGAGTCCCTAGGCGTCGACGCCTTCATCGCCTGGGAGACCATTCCGCTTGCCGATTATCTGACCAACTACATCGAGAAAGACGACCGCGTCTGGCGCGATCTCTACGTTGGCGAGCGGCTCAAACAGCTTAATTGGCCGGCGGACACACTCGCCGAGATGATCGCGCGAGAGCGTTCGGTCTTTACCGCAGATCGTGACGCATTGGTGAAGTTGCTCGCGCGTGATCTGTCCGCAGAGGAACTCACCGCATTTGCGTATCGCATGGACCGAATGCTGGAGATCGTCACCTCCGGCGGAGACTCCAACCAGGAAGTGAAGGTTCTCCTCGTCGGAGACTGTCTGTTCCTCGACGTCTGTACCTTCCTCACCGTGCCCCTGCTTGAGAGCGGCATCACGCTGCGGCCGACCTATGCCACCAGTAAGAATCCCATCGAACTCCGCAGTACCCTGCGCGCCCTGAAGAACGAGAGGTTCGACCTCATCTGCTACAGCCCGTATAGCTATGAGTTCAGCGTTGTGCTGTCGCAGACCCACTACGTCAAAGGCATCTTCAGCAGTCCCGCAGCGCTGCGAACCTTGGCGAGCGAGGCCCACCGCCAGATCGCCCCGACGCTGCGTTTGCTCACCGAGGAGTTCGACAGCAACGTCTTTGTACATAACACCGCGAACGTTCGCCGTCATAACGGCAAGCTCGACTCCTACATCAAGAACTTCGCTACTCATGTCGCGCGGAAGACTGCCGCCAGGGAGGCCAATGCCCTTCTCACGCAGGAGATCGCCGACCGCAACGCTGTCACCGCAAAGCCAGTCGTCCTGCTTGACGAAATGCCGCTGCTTGCCCGTCACGGCGAACTCGCGCTGAGCAGAAAGTTCTATGACTCAGAGCCGGTTCATCCTACAGAGTTCTCCCTTCGCCTTTCGGAGACTTACCGCGACCTCATTGTTGCGGCGAAGCTCCTGATGGGGCGAAAGGTCATCGTGCTCGACCTTGATAACACGCTTTGGCACGGCGTGATCGGCGAAGGCAGCGTCGAGAACGACCACCGCCGCCAGAAGGTGCTGAAAATGCTGCGGCACAAGGGCATCCTGCTCGCCATCGCCTCCAAGAACGATCCGAAGAACGTCCATTGGACGGGTGCCACGCTGAACGAAAAAGACTTCGTCGCCTCGCAGATCAACTGGGACCCCAAGCCGGTCAGCATTAAGCGCATCGCCGCTGACCTGAACCTGAAGCTGAAAGACTTCGTCTTCATCGATGACCGTCCCGACGAGCGCGAGATGGTTCGGATGGCGATTCCGGGCATCCTGCCGCTCGACGCCACCGACGAAGCCACCTGGCGCGTGCTGGACTGGTGGGCCGAAGCGCTGCCTGAGCAGAGCGAGGGCGACCGCACCCAGATGTATCTCGAACGAAAGGCGCGGCAAAGCCACCTGGACGAAGCCGCCGAAAAGGAAGATCAGGAAAAGCTGCTCGCCAGCCTCGGCATCAAGATCGAAATCTACCCGGCCCGCCAGAAAGACCTGCTTCGCGCCGCGGAACTGATCAACCGCACTAACCAGTTCAACACCTGCGGCAGCCGCGTCAGTAATCAGCAGGTCGCTGCCTGGAACGACTCGTCCCGGCACTATGTTCTCGTCGCCGAGGCCGCCGACAAGTTCGGCGCGATGGGCATCATCTCGGTCATGGTGGTTGAGCACCTGCACCACGCGCTGCTTATCCCAGTCTGGGTGCTGAGCTGCCGCGTCTTTGGCTTTGGCATCGAGAGCGCCATGCTCGGCAGCGTCTCCAGCCTCGGCCAGAAGCTTGGCGTTTCTACCATTCGCGGCATTATTGTCGAGACTCCAAACAACCAGCCCTGTCGCGAGGTCTACTCTGCCAACGGCTTCGCCGCGGTGGGTGAGTGCTGGGAGCGGTCTTCAGCCGTTGCTCCAGCGGTACCTGCTTGGCTGTCAGTGACAACGACGGATGTCGCAGCCGCGATGCCGCGTTAGGCAAAGCACTCTGCAAGATCTCCTACAGGCGTCATCCTGAACCGCAGCAATGCGAAGGAAGGATCCCGCAAATGCCGCGCGCGCACAATCGCCCGACCCCTTCTGCCGCGCTGTCGAACCTCCGTAGCCGAAAACCCAACAAAACCCAAGAGTCTGACGAACGCAGCGACACTCCGACTCCGCATCTTGCTCCACAGGGGCCTACGCTCAGGATGACAGTCTGGACTGTAGAGCTCGCAGCATCCCTAGATTTGCGCATCATTCACTCACATTTCACAGTGCTGCGGGTTGACATGCGGACCCGGCTCGCCTATCGTTAGCAATCGAAGGGCTAGAGTGCTAAGGCTCCAGATGGAACCACGTACTTGCCTAAACCTGCAGCCGCACGCCTGACCGGCCCGGCTGCTTTAGAGAAAATCAAGGATCGATCAAGAACTCGCACGTTCAAGGAGATACACGCAATGGCAACAGCAACTGCAACCACTACGTTCACCCCGCTTCACGACCGCATCCTGGTCAAGCGTGTCGAAGAGGGCGAAAGCATCCGCGGCGGCATCATCATCCCGGATTCCGCAAAAGAGAAGCCCCAGGAGGGCCATGTCATTTCTGTCGGCAAGGGCAAGTCGAACGACGAGGGCAAGGTGTTCCCGCTCGACGTAAAGGCCGGCGACAGCGTTCTGTTCGGCAAGTACTCCGGCACCGAGATCAAGCTTGATGGCGAAGAGTATCTCATCATGCGCGAAGAAGAAGTGTTGGGAATTTTGAAGAAGTAAGTACTGCGCCTACCGGCATCGACCGGAAAGCAGATTCCCCTTCGGGAATGGGTTCCCTTCCGGAATGACAGAGAAATGGGTTCCCTTCCGGAATGACAAACATAGAACGATCAAATTTAGAGGAGTAGCGAATCATGGCAAAGCAAATTCTGCACGGAGAAGATTCCCGCCAGGCGATCCTGCGCGGCGTCAACATCCTGGCCGACGCGGTCAAGGTGACCCTCGGACCGAAGGGCCGTAATGTCGTCATCGAGAAGAAGTTCGGTTCGCCGACGATCACCAAGGACGGCGTCACCGTCGCCAAGGAGATCGAGCTCGGCAACGCGCTTGAAAACATGGGCGCACAGATGGTCCGCGAGGTCGCTTCGAAGACCTCGGACGTTGCTGGCGACGGCACCACCACCGCCACAGTTCTGGCACAGGCGATCTACCGCGAAGGCGTAAAGACTGTTGCCGCTGGCGCGAACCCGATGGCGCTGAAGCGCGGCATCGACAAGGCCGTCGAGGCCATCATCGGCAAGCGCGATGAGAACGGCGCAGTTGTCGGCGGCGCTCTTTCCGAGTTCTCCAAGCCCGTCTCCGGTGAGATGATCGCCCAGGTCGGCACCATCTCCGCGAACTCAGACCACCAGATCGGCACCATCATTGCGGAAGCGATGAAGAAGGTCGGCAAGGACGGCGTCATCACCGTTGAAGAGTCGCGCACGATGGAGACCCAGCTCGATGTCGTCGAGGGTATGCAGTTCGACCGCGGCTACCTCTCGCCTTACTTCGTCACCGATGCAGAGCGCATGGAAGCCGCGCTTGAGAACCCCTACATCCTCATCTACGAGAAGAAGATCTCCTCGATGAAGGACCTGCTTCCCCTACTCGAGCAGATCGCCCGCACCGCCAAGCCCCTCGTCATCATTGCTGAGGATGTGGACGGCGAAGCGCTCGCGACACTTGTCGTCAACAAACTGCGCGGAACCTTGAATGTTGCCGCGGTGAAGGCTCCTGGCTTCGGCGATCGCCGCAAGGCGATGCTGCAGGACATCGCGATCCTTACCGGCGGCAAGGCCATCACCGAAGACCTTGGCATCAAGCTTGAGGGCGTAAAGATCGAAGATCTCGGCACGGCGAAGCGCGTCACCATCGACAAGGACAACACCACCATCGTCGATGGCGGCGGAGCGGACGAAGACATCTCGGGTCGCGTGAAGGAGATTCGCGCCCAGGTCGAGAAGACCACCTCTGACTACGATCGCGAGAAGCTCCAGGAGCGCCTTGCCAAGCTGGTCGGCGGCGTCGCCGTCATCAAGGTCGGAGCTGCCACCGAGACCGAGATGAAGGAGAAGAAGGCCCGCGTCGAAGATGCCATGCACGCAACCCGTGCGGCAGTCGAGGAAGGCATCGTCCCTGGCGGCGGCGTAGCGCTCATCCGCTGCACTCCGGCTGTTGACGCGGTCATCAAGACGCTCGAAGGCGACGAGAAGATTGGTGCCACCATCATCCGCCGCGCGATCGAAGAGCCGCTTCGCATGATCGTCTCGAACGCTGGCGAAGAAGGTGCAGTCGTCATCGGCAAGATCCACGATTCGAAGGAGCACAACTTCGGCTACAACGCCGGAACGGGCAACTACGAAGACCTGGTCGCTGCCGGCGTCATCGACCCGACAAAGGTAACGCGCACTGCCCTGCAGAACGCGTCATCGATTGCCGGCCTGATGCTCACCACCGAAGCCATGATCTCCGAGATCCCCGAGAAGAAGGAAGCTCCGGCGGGCGGACATAACCACGGCGGCGGCATGGACGGCATGTACTAACCCTCGTTCGAACACACCATGCAGAACACGAAGGCCTCGAATCGTTCGATTCGGGGCCTTTTGTTTAACGGCGCGCACTTCCGGCAGAACACGAGAGCATCGGAACGGAGACGGGCGGGACATTCCGATCGCCTCCCGTTCCATACTTGCTCTGCTATGCTCTCCCGCCACGAATTCTCAGCGAACCCGATGCAGGTCTCGATCGTCGCCGAAGCTAGTCTGGCCTGCACCTGATTGCCGACCATTGTTTCGTCAACGCAACAGACGGGGCCGATTCCCCAACGCCAGCATCTGGCGGCCACCCACTTGCAGGAACTTCCTTCCTGAATCGGAATCGCGTGTTGCTTATAGGCGAATCCCGGCAGAACCTGGTATAGCATGACAGCTACGGCGTTCAATTCCGTGGGGCCTCAGCTTGCTGTCGTCTGAGCCGTTTCGTCTTTTACCCGTCCGGAGAAAGTTGGGGAGAGGATCTGCATGGAAACCATTGGCGGCAAGCTTCGGACGACTCGTCTTGCCTGGAAGCTGACCCTGAGGGAGGTTGAGCAACGAACGATGCGGCTGGCCCAGCAGTGGGGTAATCCCTCTTACCGGATCTCAGCGAGCTGGCTGGACCGGGTAGAGCGCGAAAACCGCGGACTCTCTGCCACAAAGCTGATTGTGCTTGCCAGTGTCTACAGCCTTTCGCCGGAACAGATGCTCGGTTTGTGCCCGACTGCCGACGTAGCGTTCACCCCTTCAGAAGAGATCTCCGTGCCGAACGCTACCCTTCTTGCGGAAGGTAATCTTGAAGCGTATGCGAAGGTCTGGCTTCCTGACAGCATTGTGACCAACGCACCCTCTGAAGCGACCTCGCTTCTTACCTCCGACACTAGTCTGCTGCCGAGCCACTACCGCCGCGGCATCATCGGACGGGAAGACCGTACCCTGGAGCCGATGATCCGGGCCGGGTCGATCGTCTTGATCGACACCCAGAAACGAGCCATTGCCTGCCGCCGGGAATGGAACCATGAATTCGACCGGCCCATCTATTTCCTTTTGACGAGAGAAGGCTATGTCTCGGGATTCTGCGAGTTGGATCGTGCGACCGACTGGCTCACCGTTGTACCCCACGCGCTCTCCTTCGAATCCAATCGGCGATGGCGCTATCGCAAAGAGATTGAAGTTGTAGGAACAGTCGTGGCGGCTATCGTGCGCCGTGTGGCTTGATCTAGATGGCACGCTGCAGTTCGTAGAACTCGGGACGTTCAATGCCCTCGTAAAGCACTAGCAGGCTGCGGGTCATCAGGTAGTAGGTTGCGACCGCACGCTGTGCGTAAACGGGGAATTGGTCGCGAAGATGGCCCGTCTGCGAAGCGCCACGCAGCCGGCCGATGTGCCACTTGATTTCGCGCGCATTCAGTCGCAGTTCTTCTGACACCTGCAACGCCTCCGGATACCATCGCTGGACAAACGCTGCCAGATCGATGAGGACGTCACAGTTCTCTTCGAGCGCTTCGAGTCCGTCCATCCCGCCGATCATCTCGAAGATCGATGCGGGATCAAGCTGTTGCTGTTCTTTACGCTCGTCGAGCAGGTCAAGGGCTACAACCGCAAAACTGGCGCGATCGATCTTCCTCAATCTGCCTAAAAGGTTTGACCACCCGTTGGCCGACACCCTGCGCGCGCGCAGGAGGAAATACGTCGACACCGCCACGAGCATCGAGACAAAGATCGCCACAGCAGTGAGAAAAATGGTTTGCCTCACGATGCATCTCCGGTTGCGCGCAGACTTTCCAGCATCATCGCGGCCCTCCTTTGCAGGGCAAAAAGCTCTTCATGGAGCCGGGGAGGAAGCTTCAGCGTCTCCGGCTCCTTTCTTGCCAGGGTCACTGTCCAATAGAGGATGCACCCCAGATAGATCGTGATCTGGATGCGAGAGAGCGTGGCATAGGTGTCTTTGCTCCAATCCGCTTCGAAGTAGGTGTGGGCGGCGTCCGTCAGTATTCCGAATATCGAGTAGACACCTAATCCTTGGGCAAGTCGCGCAACATGCGTCCGCCATGGCAGTCCGAAAGTGACCGACAGGGCGATCATGGCGACGAAGATTTCGGAGATGAGCGCAGAGGAGAAGAAATCGCCTCGGATGACGACAGCCAGCCGCAGGGTCCGCGTGGGAGGCGCTGCCAGCCACGTGAGACCAACAGCGATCAGGATGCCGAGTCCCAGGAGCACCGCAAAAGATCGCCGGACGTCGGGTGCCCAGCCTCCCAGAGGCTTGAAGACATGGGTCGCGAGTTCGTATGTGACGGCAAGTTGAAGGGCGCAATCGAGGGCCGCCAACGACCAGTACATATAGAAGTATGCTTCAGAAGACGCCCACCGCAAGGTGCTGTAGAGCAGGATCGTCTTGCCGATGTTCACCGCAATCAGCGCCGTAAAGAAGGGGAACGAGAGCGCTCGGCGGCAGCATAGGAGTATGGTGAGCAAACCGCAGTGTCCAACGAAACACAGCACCCAAAGGAGACGGTCGAGGGTTGTCAGAGGCACGTCGTCTCCCTTGAGTGCGGGATGATTTGCTGAGAGTCAGTCTACGCCAGTGCAAGCGCCATGAGAATCGCGATTGTTACCGGCTGGATGACGGCCTGTCCTTTGCCCTTTGGCGGTTCTCCTGTCGGCTGCGGATCGCCGCCAGTAACGGCATAGGTGTGGGCCGGACGATTGATGGTCTGAGCTTGCAGCACCAAGCCGGGAAGTGTGCTGAAGCTGGTGAGTACGAGCATGAAGGCAGATCGAAAAGCGATGGACTTAAGCACGGGCAAATCTCCTCGGGCACAGGGTTGTGCTGGGCGGAGATTAGAGGCGGGCCTATGCTTTTCTATCGCATTGCAGCGGGCGTTGCTGATCCGAATTCAGGCTCCACAAACGCGTCCGGACTACTGAAAAACAAAGCGCAATAAAAACAGGCTGCTTGATCCACATCCGCTCTTGCATTGCGAATACGAAACAACCGACCTAGAATCGTTACGTATGTCGGAGTCTCAAACAGCGAAGATCATCGAAGCAGTTCCCGGCATCGATCGGCAGGACGCATCGGTCTGCACCATGCTTTGCACCTTGATGCGTTCGCTTGCAGAGGACGAAGATGCGATTGAGGTGATTGGTGCCCCGTCGCCGGAAAGCGTTGCGTTTCATGTCCATTGCTCGCCCGACGACGTCCCAAGATTGATCGGCAACCGTGGTCACACGGCACGCGCTGTGCGAGCGATCCTTAAAGCCATCGCATCGAAGAACGGCCGCAAGTACACCCTGATCATCGCTGAGTAAGCTGTCTTCCAGTTCCATCCAACTTGAGCAAGAATTCAGTGTGCAAGGGCGTTCGCAGTGACCTTCAGCATCTCACTTTCGATCTGCACCATGGACCGTCCAGACGTCCTTGACCGCTGTCTCGCTTCCATCGCTGCGGGAAGCGCGTTCCCCGATGACGTCTGTGTCTCAGATGACAGCACCAACCCGGATGCGACTCGGATTGTTTGCGCGAAGTATCCTTTTGTCACCTACCTTGCCGGTCCGCGACGCGGCCTTTGCGCCAACCGAAATGGCATTCTGCGGGCCGTGCAGACTTCGCATGTCTCTCTGCTCGACGACGACGGCACGGTTGAACCTGACTTTATAGAGAAGCTTCGCACTCTCCTTCCTGCGCTTCAACAGAGGACGATCGTGACGGGCGATGTCCTGGAGTATGGCAGACGTACCCGGCCCATGAATCCGACCTTCTGGGGGCACTTCGAGGCTGAGCCGCGTCGCGAACTTAGAACAATCAACCTCAACTGCAATCTGTTCCCCCTTGCGGCGTTTCGCTACGCGAGCTTCGACGAGAACATCGTGTACGGCTACGAAGACATGGATCTGTGTGCCTGTCTGCTCTCAAAGGGATTTCACGTCCGCTACGAGCCCAAGCTGGTGAATCGGCACCTGCCCCCGCATAAGACAGAGACCGAAACGCGCAGGCGCTTTCGCCTGGTGCAGCAGGCACGCTTTCAGGTCACGTTGAAACGATACGTTCTCTGGGAGCGGAACCTGTTGAAGGCAGCCGCCTTCTGTGTGCTCGCGCCGCTCCACCGCGCAGCTCACGCAATCAAGCGGCGCTATTGGAATGACATTCCGCGTGCTGGTGCCGATATAGTGATGGCGCTCATGATTACGCTGAGGGCTCGCGCCTCGATGGGCCCAACGAAGCCGCCAACCCGGATGACGTCCAGCCGCTTCGCTTGGCTTGCAAGGTCTCACTCGAGGGGGCGGTTCCCTTCACCAGGCGGTCCAAACGGCACGTGGATACCGATTACCGATACCGATTGATGAAGCTCGCGGACAAGCCGATGAGCCAGGCGGGGGAAGAGTTGTGCGCAGTCATACAGGTAAACCTGCCATAGCGTGTTTCTGCATGCGCAGTTCCCTCGCGGGAGCATTACTGCTGGGTAGTTTGGGCTTGCACTCGTTCGCAGCCTCAACGGCGGGGTCGCCGCGCGGCAACCTGCCGACTTTGACCACAATTCGCCAGGTCCATCTGTTGAGCGCGGAGCAGGCTATACGTCGCTACCCTGTGCACATTAAGAATGCAGTCATAGCGTATTACGACCCTTACCTGAACCATCCACGCCGTCCGGTCATTATGGTGACTGACAGGACGGCCAGCATCTACATCGGCATTGCCGGCGAAACGACGCTTCCGCTGCGCGCGGGAACCAGACTCGATGTGACCGGAGAGAGCGGTCCAGGAGACTTCGCGCCGAGCATCGACCACGCTGAGATCCGCGTCCTCGGCCAGGACGGGGTTCTTCCGCCTGCCCCCAAAGAAACGCTCACCCACCTACTCACCGGCTCTGAAGACGCACAATGGTGCGAGATGGAAGGCGTAATCAAGTCAGTGGACGTGTCCGGCAACAACATCACTCTGAAGCTGGCACTTACCGACGGCGAGATGGCCGCCACAACCGTAAAGGAGCCAGGGGCGGACTACGCCAAGTTGATCGACGCCAAGGTCAAGATCAAAGGCATCGCAGGCTCTTTGTTCAACCGTCACAATCAGATCTTTGGAGTGCAGCTTCTTTTTCCTTCGTTGTCGACCTTGACGGTGGAGGGAGCGCCGCCGCCTAGCCCGTTCGATCTGCCGCTGACACCGTTGTGGAGCCTGATGACCTATGCGCCGAAGAACATCCTTCCTCATCGGGTGCATGTTCGCGGGATTGTGACTCTCTTCTGGCCGGGCCGCCTGCTCTGTCTTCAGGATGGCGCACAGGCTCTTTGCGCCGCCACCGCACAGACCGCGTCGCTTGCCCTGGGCGGGCGGGTCGACGTCGCTGGCTTTCCGATGATTGGAAACGTTACACCGACACTTGGTGACGCAACGTATCGAGCATTGCCGGACCAGGTAACACCGGTGCCGGGCTCTCTGATCGACGGAGATGCGGCGCTCTCTCAGGAGCATGACGCGCAACTCGTCCAAATCGAGGGACGTTTGATCGCCCACGACCGGGCTTCGCTCGATCCGGCCATTGTGGTCTCTTCGGGCAAGTTCAACTTCCCTGTCGTGCTGGCTGATTCCGAAGATGCGCGAGCGCTTAGAAAACTGGAGGAAGGAAGCCTGCTGCGGATCACAGGTATCTATTCCATCCAGACGGACTCGAGGGTCTTCACACGGCACGACGGCTACCCGGTCGCAAAATACTTCCAGGTGATGCTGCGTTCGTCCTCCGACGTGGTCGTGGTGCGGCGTCCGTCCTGGTGGACCCCGAAGCACACGCTCTATGTGCTCGCTTTTGCGCTGGCAATTACGCTGGCGGTGCTTTGCTGGGTGGTCCTTCTTCGCAATCGCGTTGAGGAGCAGGCGAGGCTGCTGCGACACCAGGCAACTCACGACGGGCTTACTGGCCTCTGGAACCGCAAGGCTGTTCTAGACCTGCTGCAACGGGAGTTCGAGATCGCCGCGCGCGCGCACAGCAGCATCGGCATCGTCATGCTCGATGCAGATCACTTCAAGGAAGTGAACGACACGTACGGGCATCTTGCGGGAGACGCGGTCTTGCAAGAGCTTGCCCGGCGTATCCAGCTGACTCTGCGGTCCTATGATCTAACAGGCCGCTACGGGGGCGAAGAGTTTCTCATCGTTGTGCCCGGGTGCACTGCCCAACAGATTCTTCTCTGCGCAGAAAGGGTCCGGGCGATGGTCGCGGACAGCCCAATTAAGGCAGAGGGCAGCAACTTGAACGTGACCATAAGCGCGGGGACCGCAATCCTCGATCCTTTACTGAATACGCAAAGGGACGCACTTGCGGCGGCTGACCGTGCCCTGTACGAGGCCAAACACGCGGGCCGCAACCGGGTTGTTTCGGGCGCTACTGAGTACAATCGCGTCGAACGCGCTCAAGCAACAACCGTCAGAGTGGCCTCATAGTGAGCTACGCTATGCGCTCTGGTCGAGGCTCGTGACGTGCCGCACATCCGAACCTCTCACCCAGAAGATAACGTCTTCTGCGATGTTGGTGGCATGGTCGCCCACGCGCTCGAGATTTCGCGAGATGATCAACGCGTTCAGCGACTGCGGCGTCAACTCCGGACGATCTTTAATGAGCGAACTGAGCGAATAGAACGCCGCATCATTCATATCGTCGACTTCATCGTCCATCCGGAGCACTGTTTGCGCCAGATCGGCGTCGGCCTCAATGAACGCCTGAAGAGATTTCCGCACCATCGCCGATGCCAGCGACGCGAGCTTTGGAATATCTACAGGCAGGTCGTAGTTCGCGAAGGCGCCCATCTCACGCACCCGGACGGCGATATTGACCGCCTGGTCGCCCACCCGCTCCAGGTCGGCGTTGATCCGAATGACGGACAGGATGAAGCGAAGGTCGATCGCCATTGGCTGTTCCATGGCCAGCAGGTCCAGCGCCAATTGATCAATCTCTCGCTCGAGCCGGTTAATTGCCGGCTCCGAACGGAACACCATTTCGCAGATACTCAGATCGCGGGTGCGATAGGCCTCGATTGACCGTTGGATCGCCTGCTCAGCCATGCCGGCCATGATGAGCAGCTTCTCCTTCAGATCGTCCAGGTTCTGGTGGAACTTCACCCGCATCAGCCAAACCTCCCGGTTATGTAATCTTCCGTACGTTTGTCTCGCGGGTTAGTGAATATCTTGTGGGTCGAATCGAACTCGACCATCTTGCCGTTCAGGAAGAAGCCAGTGTTTTCTGCCACGCGTGCTGCCTGCTGCATGTTGTGTGTGACGATCACGATGGTGTATTGGCTCTTCAACTGAAAGATCAAATCTTCGATCTTTGATGTCGAAACCGGGTCGAGCGCCGAAGCCGGTTCATCCATCAGCAACACCTCCGGATCGACTGCCAGCGCACGTGCAATGCAGAGCCGCTGCTGTTGGCCGCCGGACAAGCTTGCTCCGGACTTCTTCTTGAGGTCGTCCTTGACCTCTTCCCACAGAGCGGACGCCTTCAGCGATCGCTCTACGGTCTCGTCCAGCACCTTGCGGTTGCGAAATCCATTCAGCTTTAACCCGCTCGCGACGTTGTCGTAGATGGACATTGTAGGAAAGGGGTTAGGCCGCTGAAACACCATACCGATTCGGCGCCGGATCTCGACTGGCGACGCGTCCTTGTAAATGTCCACATCGCCCATCTTCACCAAGCCGGTCGCACGGGCTATCGGGTTGGTCTCATGCATCCGGTTCAGGCAACGCACAAAGGTGGACTTGCCGCAGCCCGAGGGTCCGATCAGCGCCGTCGCGTGATTTGCCGGAATATGAACGTCGATGTCCTGAAGCGTGTGGGTCGTTCCGTACCAGGCGTTCAGATGTTCGACATGTATGCCAACTCCCACTAACTTCCTCCCTTGAGTACGCCGCGGTTGGCAAAGACGCGGACCAGCGTGACCGAGATCATGATCATCACGATCAGGACCAGCGCCCCGGCCCAGGCCAGACGATGCCACTCGTCGTAGGGGCCGGTCGCATAGATATAGATCTGCAAAGGCAACGCCGCGATCGGTTGCCGAAGGCTGAGGCTCCAGAACTGGTTGCCAAACGCGGTAAACAGCAGCGGAGCAGTCTCACCCGCCACGCGTGCAAAGGCCAACATGCAGCCGGTGATGATTCCCGGCGAGGCTGTCCGCAAACTGACCGAGATCGCAGTTCGCCACTTCGGCACACCCAGTCCCAGCGCGGCCTCGCGAATGGCATGCGGGACGGTGGCCAGCATCTCTTCCGTCGTCCGCGTGATTGTCGGTACCATCATGATCGCCAGTGCCACACCACCCGCGAAGGCGGAAAAGTGCTTCTGCTGCATCACGATCAGCGAGTAAATGGCAATGCCCATGACGATCGACGGCACACCATTAAGCACATCCGCAGTGAACCGTACTGCGTTTGCGAGCATTTTGCCGCGGCCAAACTCCGCCAGATAGACGCCTGCTGCAATCCCGACCGGGATGCCCATCAGGCTGGCCAACGCGAGCACTACACCTGACCCCACGATGGAGTTCGCCATGCCGCCGCCGTTTTCGCCCACCGGCTTCGGGATCTGCGTAAAGAACGCGAAGTTCAACGAACTTGCGCCTTTGTAGATCAGATAGCCCAGGATTAACAGCAAAGGCGTAAGTACGATCACCGTGCTCAGGACTGCCAGCCCAGAGACCAGATAGTTCACGCCCGTCCGACGCATCTGATCAAGACGCATTCGCTTGGTGTTGAAGTTGGTGGGCTCGCGCATCGGCTGGGTCGCCATGTTAAGCCACCCTTGCTGGAGCGCCACGGGTCACCGCCCATACCAGCAGCCGGGCGATCGTGTTGACGACGATCGTCACCAGGAACAGCGCCAGCCCGATCTCGATCAACGCACTAAGATAGGTGTCGCCGGTTGCCTCGGAGAACTCGTTGGCAATGACACTCGCAAGCGTGTACCCGGGTGCGAACAGACTCTTCGAAATGTCGGGATGATTTCCGATCACCATCGTGACCGCCATCGTCTCGCCCAGCGCGCGGCCGAGGCCGAGCATCACCGCACCGACGATGCCGATGCGCGAGTTACGCAGAACACCGGTGCGGATCATCTCCCAGCGCGTCGCACCCAGCGCAAGCACGGCCTCACGCTGGCTGTTCGGCACCGCGTTCATAATGTCGCGTGTGAGAGACGAGATGATGGGCAGCACCATGATTGCCAGGATGATGCTCGCAGTAAGCAGCCCCACTCCGAAGTTTGCTCCCTCGAAGAAGCCGGTCCATCCGAGCGTCTTGTAAAGAAACGGACCGATCGCGTCGCGCATCAGCGGCACCAGCACAAACACAGCCCAAAGCCCGTAGACTACGCTCGGAATCGCGGCGAGCAACTCGGTCAGGAAGGAAATGGGAGCACGCAGGACTCGCGGGCAGAGTTCCGTCAGGAACACGGCCACTCCCAGCGCCAGCGGCACCGCCATCAGCAAAGCGAGAAACGAAGTCGCCAGCGTTCCATAGATAAACGGCAGCGCGCCAAAATCTCCGCTCACCGGGTCCCACGCCTGGCTGGTAAAGAACTTGAACCCGAACGCCGTGAGGCTTAGCTTGGACCGCAGAACCAGAATCCAGGCGATAAAGATCACGATTGCAAAGATGCTGCACGCGCAAACCAGCATGACTCCAGCGAACGCGCGGTCAGCAAGCGTACCACTTCCACACGTTGCGAGATACTTCCGTATTGGCGACGGCGACATACCGCTCGCAGCTTCCTCGACGGCCGGCGAAGCAGGCAGCGGCACTGAGATCGTGCGCGACGCTGGCCGGGGTTCGATCGATTCTGAACCGGAATTTGATGTCATCTGGGTAGGGGACACAGTCTTTCCTGGGATGCCCACGGAGCGGCATTAAAGCGAACAGCATGGAGCGAAAGAACAAAGGATGGCCCCTACCAGCGGGCCATCCTCGCACGATGCGACTACTTGACCTGCTTGATCGTTTGCCGGACTTTGTCCAGCACCGGCTTTGGCAGTGGCGCGTACGTCATGCTCGCCGCCTCAGCTTCACCCGTATCGAGCATCCACTCTAGGAAACCCTGCAGAGCCTTTCCCTTGGCAGGGTCTTTAGACTGCACCGGGATCAGGAGCCAGGTGAAGCTCGAAATTGGGTAGGAGTCCGCTCCGCCCGCATTCGTGATCGATACGCGATAGTCGTTCGGGATCGCCTTCGCCGCGGCTGCTGCAGCAGCAGTCACGCCCTCCGGGCTTGCCTTCAGGAACTTGCCCGCCGCGTTCTTCACCGCGCCGTACTGCATGTTATTCGCCCGCGCATAGATCAGTTCGACATAACCAAAGGAGAACGGCGATTGGCGCACCATCCCGGCAACTCCCTCGTTGCCCTTCTGGCCGATGCCTGTGGGCCACTTCACCGACGTACCTTTGCCAACCTTGCTCTGGAAGTCAGGGCTGACCTTGCTAAGAAAATCGGTGAAGATGTACGTCGTTCCGCTTCCATCCGAACGGTACACCGGCAGGATCGCCTTGTCCGGAAAGTTCACGCCGGGGTTGTCCTTGGTGATGCGGCCATCGTTCCATTTCGAGATCTTGCCCAGATAGATGTCGGCAATCACGTCCGACGAGAACTTGAGCTCAGCATTCACGCCCGGCAGGTTGTACACCGGGACAACCGCGCCCAGAACGGTTGGGATGTGGATCGTCTTCACCTTGGCATCGGCGATCTGCTGGTCGCTCATTGGACCATCGGTCGCGCCGAAGTCCACCGTACCCTCGGACACCTGCCGAATCCCGCCGCCTGAGCCGATCGGCTGGTAGTTGATCTTCACCTCGGGATGGACCTTGTTGTACTCGGAGAACCAGCGGGAGTAGATCGGGTTGGGGAAGGTTGCGCCGGCCCCGTTGATGTTCTGGGCCACAGCCGCGGACGCGGTCAAGGCAAGCACACCTGCTGCCACTAAGTTCAATTTCACTCATCCACCTCGTAAATTGTCATTCGCCGGGGTATCGAATCGGCGAAGTTCTTCAGCTTTAGTGTGAGCGGATCATGTTACGGGAGAGTTACATGCCCGCGAAATACAGGCAAATCCTAAGTAACCACAGGATACTGCGTCACGGGCAGGCTAAAAATGAATGTGCTGCCGCGATTCAGTTCGCTTTCGGCGCGGATCGTGCCGCCTTGCGCCTGTACTATGTGCTGGGCGATGGCGAGACCCAGACCTGTCCCTCCGGACTCCCGCGACCTGGCTTTGTCGACCCGGTAGAACCTTTCGAAGATCCGGTCAAGGTGCTCTGACCCGATTCCCTGCCCGAAGTCTTTCACCCTGAACTCGACCACCTCGTACGGGCTGTTGATCTCTGCCGCGGTCACGACAACTCTGGGCGAAGGACTCTCCCGCGTTCGACCATACTTGATCGCGTTCTCGATGAGGTTACACAGCACCTGCATCACAGCATCGTGGTCGGCGTACACCTGGCGGCTGGTGACGCTGCCTATCTCCAGCATGGCTTCTGAATCCTGAACCAGCCCGCTCATCGCCTGCACTGCGTCGCGCACAAGAACGTCGGCGGCAACGGGACTTGGATGCATCTCCTGTTCCGCAGACTCCACCCGCGACATGACCAGCAGGTCTTCGGTCAACCGGTTCATTCGACCGGCGTTTTTCAAGATGGTCGATAAGAACTCCCGCGCAGTCCGGCTCAGTGAGCTTTCATGGTCCAGCAGGGTCTCGACGTATCCGGTGATGGAAGTGAGCGGTGTTCGCAGCTCGTGGGATACGTTCGCAACAAAGTCGCGCTGGGTCCGCTCGACCTGTTCGATCCGGGTCACATCATGCATTACCGCGACTGCTCCGCCGCCGGGCATCGGTGAAGCGTTGATCTCGAAGGTCCTGCCTGGCAGCAGCGAAGTGGATTTTCGATCACAGACCGTCTTTGTCTCCAGTGCGATGCGAACACACTCCAGCATCTCGGGGTCACGGATCGTCTGTACCAGCGAATGGCCGATACGAATCGCTCCGCTCGGCGTAGGCCCAGGAAGCAGCCGCTGCATGCGCTGGTTCGTCCACTGGATGCGGCCCGCACCGTCCACCGCAATGACTGCATCCTGCATGCTGTCGAGCAGTGCTTCCAGTTCCCTGCGGTTCTCTCGCGCAAGCGCCAGGGAGCGCTCCACATGGCCCGCGGCGCTCTTCAGGGCCTTCGCCAGCGCTTCAAAGTCGTGGAAGCCGGGCGCATAATCTTGCTTGCCCAGGCGCTCAGCAGCTTCTTCAGGAGCCTCCGCTATTACTGCGGCCCCACGTTCGAGCGGTGCCATGGCCTGCCGCAGCGAGACCGAGATCCAAAACGCGGCGACTGCGGCCCAGCCGATGATGATGAGGATCGTTACCCACCAGTCGTTCCGAGGGACGACGGCGCGCGTTCCAGCCACAAACCCCATCGCGAGGAGCAATCGCAGAAATACGGTAACGAAGAAGCTGCGATTCAACTCTGCTCCTATGCCGGGAGCGCCTTTGGTATCTCGAACCTGTATCCGGCGCCGCGCATGGTCTTAAGATAGCGCGGCGTCTCTGCGTCGGCCTCTATCTTCTCCCGTATTCGGCGAACGTAGACATCGACTGATCGCGGCGTGACAAACCGTGCGTCGCCCCACACCGCATCCAGCAGGTGGTCACGGCTGAACACCCTTCCCGGATGGCGGGCAAGATAGTCAAGCAGTCGAAACTCTGTTGCCGTAGTCGTTACCAACTCTCCGGCCACGCGGAGCTGCATCGCACTAGCGTCGATCTCGATGTTGTCGAACTTCAGCAGCGAAGGTGCGCTTGGACGCTCGAACCGCCTCAGCACCGCCTTCACTCTTGCCACCAACTCCCGGGTGGCAAATGGTTTAGTGATGTAGTCGTCGGCACCCAACTCCAGGCCATGGACGCGGTCATTTTCTGCCGCCCGCGCCGTCAGGAAGATGATCGGGATGGAACTCAGGCTCGGGTTCTGGCGCAATCGACGGCACAGGTCCAATCCATCACCACCAGGCACCATAATGTCGAGGAGGAACAACGACGGAGGATGCCTTTCAGCATCAGAGACAATCTGATTCAGCGCCGCGTATGTCTTGACCGCATACCCTGCGCTCTCAAGATGATACTGAACGAGCCTTGAGATGTCGGCATCGTCCTCCAGAACAAAGATCGTCTGACTCAAAACCTCTCCCTCGGTCGTTGCATCGTCTATTTATGTCTATGCACCACCCCAAGCGTACCGTATGCCATCTGAAACAATGCGAACAGGAGGTTAATCGATCCTTTGCAGAACGTTAGCCGGGAGGGGCACTCTTTTCCTCAACTGAAGTTGCACGTTCTGAGTGCCTTCGTAACGGAACATCTCGGCGACCGAAACACTGCCAACGCCTAGAATAGTTTCAGCAGGGCAGACCGAGATCACGCATGCTATGACTGCTTCAATCGACCAAAGCGAGAGCCCGAGCCCGACCCTTGTGCTTTGCATCGACGACGAGATCGTCGGTCTCAAAGTGCGCAAGATGCTGCTTGAGCGCGCGGGTTATGAGGTCCTGAGCGCGGCCGAGGGTACCGAAGGAATCGACATCTTCGCCCGTGAGCCGGTCGACGCAGTCGTGCTGGATTTCGCCATGCCGGGTATGAACGGGGCCGAGGTCGCGACCAGGCTCCGCGAGATAAAACCGGATATACCCATCCTCTTGCTCTCCGCATACGTAGGACTTCCTGTAGAGGTTACCTCCCTCGTCAACGTCTACATGACAAAGGGCGAGGGAGCGCCCATGCTGCTCGAGAAACTGGATAACATGCTTAGTAAGAACCGGCAGACCCTGGACCGTTAGCTTCGGCCGAAATGCTCGTGAGATAGGAACGCTCCTTGAACCTCCGTCACTTCAACCGCATCGTTCGCCAGGTTCTCCTACTGCCGATACTTGGGCTGGTTTTGGTGGCCGCAGCTCTCTACTGGCAGGTCCAAACTTCGTCGCACACTGTGACCAGGATCCAGGAATCAGACGAAACCATCGCGCAGACGAACCTTGTGGGCCGTCTCATCGTCGATGAAGAGACAGGGCTTCGCGGGTATCAATCCACGAAAGACAAGCGCTTCCTCGATCCCTGCACTCAAGCCTTTGCGCAGCTTCCACAAGCGTTCGATCGCCTGGCCGCGCTTCGACTGAATGCGTCCGAGCAAAAGGAGGTGGCGCAGCTTCGTAACGACCACGCGATATGGGTGGAGTCGTTCGCCCGACCCATTATCGCTATGACCGAGAGCAGCGGAGACGAGAACCTTGCCAGTCGCGATGTTCCGCTTAATCTGACAGGCAAAGCGCTGATGGACAAGGTGCGGCTGGACTTGCAGCATCTCGTTCAGGCCGCCGAAGAGCATAAAGTAACGCGGGTAAACCGCTGGCGGGACCAGGTGCGCCGGATGATCTGGGGGCTGCTGGTGCTGGCCCTCACCGTCGGCGTTCTGATCGGCCTCTTCGTCCGCAACCGCCTGCATGTTGTCTCCAGGGCATACCGCACCTCGCTCGATACGCTCCGGCATAAGACCGAAGAGATCTACCTCTCTGAACAGCAGCTTCGCACAACCTTGTCCTCGATCGGCGACGGCGTCATCACTTGTGACTCAGACGGGAGGATTCGCAGCCTCAACCCGGTCGCCTGCGAATTGACCGGCTGGAGCATCGATGAAGCACTTGACCGGCCGCTTCAGAGCGTATTCAGGATCGTCCACGAGACCACGCGCGAACCGGTGGAAGACCCGGTCTCAAAGGTGAGGCGACTGGATCGCGCCGTGGACTTGGCGAACCACACGATCCTCATCCGCAAAGATGGTTCTGAGTTGAACATCGACGACAGCGGGGCTCCCATCCGCGACCACCACGGAAACATCACGGGCGTCGTCCTTGTCTTTCGCGATGTGACCATGAAGAAGCGTACCCAGGAGACGCTCATCGCGAACGAGAAGCTTGCCGTGACTGGGCGGCTTGCAGCCAGCATTGCTCACGAGATCCATAATCCGCTCGATTCCGTGATCAACATCCTCTACCTCATCAGCCGAGGCAGTTCTCCGGAAGAGACGAAGCAGTTTCTCGAGATGGCGCAGCAGGAACTCGCACGCGTCACGCAGATCAGCCGTTCCATGCTCAGCCTCTACCGGGAGTCTTCCGCGCCGGTAGACGTCAACATGAAAGAAGCAATCGATGGTACGCTGCTGCTGCTCGACCACCGTATTAGCAACCTACATTCCATGGTCTCGGTCGACGTACCGGAAGACCTGTCCGTCTCCGGCTACCCGGCAGAACTCCGGCAGGTATTTACGAACCTCGTGGTGAATGCTGTAGAGGCCGCCGGCGCGGACGGTCGCGTCGAGATCAGCGGAAGCTACGTACCGCCGGGGAACACCTTTGACGGCGCACGTCAGACGGACGGTGTGCTGATCGAGATCGCCGACAACGGTGCCGGCATCAGCGAGTCTGCCTCGGAGAAGCTGTTCCAGCCCTTCTTTTCGACCAAAGGAGAACAGGGTACTGGTTTGGGTTTATGGGTAAGCCGCGGCATCGTCCGCAAGCACGGCGGTGTAATTGAACTGGAAAGCCGCGCTGGTGCTCCGGGTGCTGTAGCGCGCGTCTTTCTTGCAACACGTCCTGTCATCTCTCCCGGAGCAGACTAAAGCAGCTGCAGCTCTCTTTCCACGATCTCTGCCGCCAGCGCGCACTTAGCCGCATCCACATCCAGGTGAGTCACAAATCGCACAGCCTGGCTTCCGATCGCACTCGCCAGAACTCTCCTGCTTCTAAGACGTGCAACAAACTCCGGCGCACTCCCGCGCAATACGTCGAAGATGACGATGTTGGTGCGAAGACCGTTCAAATCAACCCGCACGTTGTTGGACTGTGCGACCGCCTCCGCAAGCAGCCGGGCGTTGCGATGATCGTCGACCAGGCGAAGTGGGCCATCTTCCAGTGCAATCAGCCCCGCAGCAGCAAGAACTCCCGCCTGCCGCATGCCACCGCCCAGGGCTTTGCGAACGCTTCTTGCCTCTTCGATAGCTGCCCTGCTGCCGACCAACATCGACCCAATGGGTGCGCCAAGGCCTTTCGACAGGCAGGACATCACCGTATCGAAGCCGCTCGTCAGTGCAGCGACCGTGCTCTCGAGCGCCACTGCTGCATTGAATACTCTGGCGCCATCCAGATGCACAGGGAGCCCTTTTGCCTTCGCTCCTGCCCAGATTTCGTTCAGCACTGACAGCGGCGTGACTGTTCCGCCAGCCATATTGTGCGTGTTTTCGATACAAATGAGGCCGGTCTGCGCCCGGTAGTAGATGGGCGGTGCAATCGCTTCGTGAAGGCGCGCCCAGGTCAGGATTCCGCGGTCCGCCGCGACTGTCCGCAGCGTACAGCCGGAAAACGCCGCAACCATTCCCATCTCCCAGTCGAGGATATGCGACCGCGCCTCGCAGATCACTTCTTGTCCGTGCTTTGTATGCAGCCGCACGGCAATCTGATTCCCCATCGTCCCGGTGGGCACGAAGATCGCAGCATCATGCCCGAATACCTCTGCCGCCCGCTCCTCCAGCCGGTTGACTGTGGGGTCTTCCCCGTAAACATCGTCGCCCACCTCTGCCGATGCCATCGCAGACCGCATCTTTTCGCTGGGCCTGGTCACCGTGTCGCTGCGTAAATCAATCACCACCTAAATTCTCCTGACTCCAACATCGCTATCGAACCTTCGACGAAGCACTTGATCCCCCTTCCCGTAGAGGGTTGTCTCCTCAGAAGGCGAAGTCGTTCTCTTAGTTATGCGGGTGCAAGCTCCGCATTCAGCAGCTCCGCGAAAACCTCGTTTGAAACAAGCCTTCCGGAGTCGGTCATCAATACCTGCTCATCAATGCGGTGCAACAATCCAGCAAGAACGAGTTGATCGATAATTCCGGAGACCGCCCTCACCCGCCTGCTTCCGAACTCCCGAGCCAGCGCACCGCGATCGAGCCCCGCGTTCATCCTCAAGCCCAGAAACAAAGCCTCCTCAAACCCCGCGTCTTCGTCTACATCCGTTATCTCTCCATCTGATCCCGCAAGATAAGCATTGAGACGATCCGCGTTTGCAAAACGCACCGCGGCTGTACCTCGCCCCAGCATGGAGTGCGCATCCAAACCGAAACCCAGGTACGGCTCTCTACGCCAGTACTTCAGGTTATGTCTCGATTGATGGCCCGAAAAGGCAAAGTTAGAGATCTCATATTGTCGGAGTCCTGCCGCGTTGAACGACTCGCAAGCCTGCAAATAGAACTTGGTCATCGCTTCATCGCTCGGAACGCTGGAGGCCTGGTATCGTGGTCCACCCGCGATCAACTCCTTGCCGAGTCGCGACTCCTCGTCCACCTCCAGCATGTACACGCTCGCATGGGGAACCCCGGACTCAATGACTGCCCGCACAGAGGTGCTCCAGCTAGAACAGCTCTGTCCAGGCAAACCGGCGATCAGGTCGACGCTGATCTCGTCCAGTTTTGCTGATCTTAGTCGCGCGATCTCTGCCATGCACTGCTTCGCCGTGTGCAGTCTGCCTACCGCCGCGGACTCAGAATCCACGAAGGATTGCACTCCAAGGCTCACCCGGTTGATCCCTTGACGCGTAGCTTCGCACAGCGTGGCATCGGTAAGCTGGCCGGGCGCACACTCCATCGTTATTTCGGCGTCCGGCTCAAGCTCGAACTCGCCGCGGAGGGTCTCGAACAAACTTCGCAGATGCATGGGCGCGAGCAAGCTCGGAGTCCCACCGCCAAGGTAGATGCTGTCGATCGTCCTCGGTAGTTCTGTACCCATCGTCTCCGACCGCGATCGCGCGGCTCGAATCTCCGCACAGACACGGTTCACGTACTCGTCAAGCCGCCCCAGCCCGGAAGCCACGGACGCAAAGTTGCAGAAGGTACACTTCGCCGTGCAGAACGGGACCGAGATGTACACGCCCAAACATGGCATGCTCAATTCTTTCACGCGCTGCTGTCGGATGGAGCGGCCGGTCCATTCAGACATTGGGCGAGTTTGTCCTGCTGGAACATTTCAGAGAGATGCAGGCGCACTCCGCATCCCAATGACGACCTTCGTTGTGGTGATTGCCTGCCCGATATGTCGCTGCGTATGCTCGGCGCAGTGAACCAGCAGACCACCAACGGTGCTCGGCAGCATTGCCCTTCCAACCACGCGCGCTTCTTCAAAGGTCGAGGGCGAAATCGCCCGCACCCGCTCCATCGCGGCCGCAACTCCCGTCTGACACTCCTTCAACACCTGCGCGGCGACGACTGGCTGGTCCATCTCACTCTGGAGAAAACTCATCTGCTCGGAGGAAAGCGGCTGCCCCTCCGCATACGTCAACAAACGGTCCAGACTTCTGGCGATGTGCCGCAGATGAAATGCCACAGGAGCCAAAGCAAATGGTTGCGCTGCCATCTCTGCGTCGGACAGTCCAACGCACCATCGTTCGACGTCTTCTCCTGCAAGCTCCAGCGCATGGAGCACCTGCCGCCGCACCGCGTCAACATCCGTCAGGGTCCCGCGCAGCCAAGGCTCTGCCCGCCCCATCGTCATCTCCTCTCCACGCGAAAGTCATAGCATCCGGCCCCACGTCGGAGCCCGTATAGTCATCATGCGTTCCGATGCCACGTCTGACACTCGAATTGCCAATCAAACTCACAAGCTCTTGCTTCTGCGAAACTCGCGGACAACGTCGCTGACATCGCGATGCTTTGCGTCTACAGCATCGTTCATGGCCCGCACCTCCTCTGCGCTCACCTTTCCTGCCAGCATGCCTATGGCCTTGCCGATCTCCGGGTGATTGTGCAGCGAATCCTCTCGCACCAGCGGAACGGCTTGATACGGCGGAAAGTAATGCCTGTCATCCTCGAGAGCCACGAACCCGAAAGCCCGTATCGGACCGTCCGTCGAGTTTCCAGCCACTATGTCCACCTGGTTGGCTCCAAGCGCGCGGTAAAGCAGGCCCAGGTCCATAACGCGCGGCGACCCGGAGAACTTCAGCCCGTATGCGGCCTGGAGACCGCGCAAGCCGTCCGGCCGCTCTTCGAACTCGTAGCCCAATCCTAGCCGCCAAAGACTCGCAGCCCCTGCGGCCTGCCCCGCCATCGTCGAAGGCTGATCCTGTAGCGCCGCTACATCGGAGATCGTCTTAATGCCGCGCCGGCGAGCATCGTCACCCCGCACCACCATGGCAAAGGTGTCCTCGAATCCCAGTTCAGGCCCGACCTCGACGCTATACCTGTCCTTGTAGATCTTTGTGATGGTAGCCGCCACGGACGCCGCATCTCTCTGCCCCACCTGCGGCAGCGGCTGTTTCAATATCGCCGTCAAAGCCGTACCGGTGTACTCGACGTACCCATCGATTCTTCCACTCACCAACGCTTGATGGCATAGATAACTCCCTGCCAGGTAGAACCGGCGTGCGACCCGGTACTGCGGCTGGCCCTCTTGTGCGAAGACCGCTTCGATCTCCTGCGCCAGCAACTCACCCAGAACCACCTGCTCGGTGAAGTTCTTGGCTCCGATCGTGATCCGCGATGATCGCGGCGGAGCACAGCCGGCCACACCCAGACAAAGCGCCAGCAGCGCTCCTGCGAACCGGCACCCAGAGCGACGGTGGTTCTGCGCCAATCGTTCGAGGCGACTCACCGCTTCACCACCAGTCTTTTCTCTAGCAGGCCTAATGCTGTGTCTGCCGCCAATGCGAGCAGAGCGGCTGGAACTGCACCGGCAAGCACAAGCCCGTTATCTACGCTTGCTACGCCGCGAAAGATCAGTTCACCCAAGCCCCCAGCACCGATTGCCGCCGCAATGGTTGCTACTCCCACGCACGTAACGGTGGCAGTCCTCAACCCGGCCAGGATGACGCTTGCAGCGAGCGGAAGCTCGACTTTCACTAGTTTCTGCACACCGCTCATTCCAAGAGCATTGGACACGTCGACAAGCGCAGGATCTACGCTTGAGATACCGGCATAGGTATTACGCAGAATCGGGAGCAGGGCGTAACCGGTGAGCGCCAGGATAGCGAGGCGCGCGGCGTTCTCTCCGAGCCATGGCACCGGTAGCAGAAGCCCGAATAATGCGAGCGAGGGTACTGTCTGCACTATGTTCGCCAGGGCAATCACTGGGCCTGCAAGCCGACGGCGTCTCGTCAACAAGATACCGCCCGGAATTCCCAGAAGAGCAGCGAGGAGGATAGCGCTCAAGGTGAGCCATAGATGCTCAAAGGTAAGTCGGCCAATCTCCCAGGCATGAGCTTGCAGGAATGGTGGAATCATGCGCGCACCGCGCGATGTACCGCCGAAACATAATGTTTAACGTGAGCATTCTCAGACCCTAGAACCTCGTTTGATAACAGGTCGGCGACGATCTCCCCGCGCTCGAGAAATACGACTCGTTCTGCGAGATACAAGGCCTCATCCAGATCGTGCGTAACCAGCAAAACCGTCTTGTCGACGTTGGCCAGCAGTTCTTTGACCATCGTCTGCATCTCGGCGCGAGTCATAGGATCGAGCGCTCCAAACGGCTCATCCATCAGCAACACGGTAGGATCAAGCGCGAGCGCCCTGGCGACTCCAGCGCGCTGTCTCTGACCACCCGAGAGAGACCATGGATAGCGTGGCCCAAACTCCTTGAGGGATAGCCCCGCAAGGGCCATGACTTCGCCCGAGCGCGTTAGGATCTCCGCGCGAGGCCGGCCTGCAAGTTCAAGCGCTATTCCCACGTTCCTTTCCACAGTCATATGCGGAAACAGACCGGTCTCCTGAATGACATAGCCGATTGAGCGGCGTAGCTCTACAAGCGCCTGCTGAGTGACCGGCTTGCCGTCCACCCGCACCTGTCCTGCAGTGGGAATGACTAGCCCGTTGACCATTCGCAGCAGCGTCGTCTTGCCAGAGCCGCTTCGCCCTAGCAAGGCAGTGGTTGTTCCCGCACGAAGCTTCAACGAGATGTCGTGGAGGAGAGTTCGACCGGGACCGGAGCTGCCGCGCTCCGGCAGAACGAAGCTGACCTCTGCGAACTCCACGCCGACCCGGGCCATCGTTCGCGTCCTTTGCTACTGCAGGGTCTCGGCGTTCTCCGCTGGCTGGTGCTGCGCAGCTGCCTGCTCACCTGCATCCAGGTCCGCATTCGCCGCAGACCCAAGATCGGTTCCCGGCTGTCCTTTGACCCGCACTACGGTGATCTTGTCGAAGCCCTCTTTGAACGACGGTGGACGAAGTCGCTCCGCCATCTTCTGCATCACCTCGTCCGTAACCACCCGTTCGCGCTTGGAGTTTCGCTCCATGCAAACCGCCAGCGGAACGTCGAAGAAGACGGCCTGCACCTCATACTGGAAGCTCTTCGCCATCTTGATCCACTGCTTGCGCTCGTGCGGTGAAAGATTGGTCGCATCGACATAGTTCCACGGCATCTTTGCGATCAGCCTGGCTCGCAGCAGCGACCGCAGCGTTGAGAACACCAATCCCTGATAGCGCTGTTCGGCGATATCGTCGAAGAGGAGGTTACGCAGCAGGTCGCTTGAAAGGGGGGTTACACCGCGGCGCTTGTACCAAGTTGTCTTACCCGAGCCGGGCAGCCCGATTGCGAGCACCACATAGCCTCTTGGCTGTTTTGCTGAAACAGCACTCATCTCTGCCGGCGGCGTTCCAACGTTCTCAGGCTGGGTTTCCAGCACCATCTTGCCTTCGCCGTCTGCCGGGCGAAAGGGTTCAAGTGGAAGCGGTTCATGAGCAAAGCCCTTGTCGCCGCCCGGATCTGCTTGGAGAGGCGAAGGCACGGTCTTCGGTGCGCCACCGTTTATGTGCCGGGGCGCGGCTGGTTCCGGGTAATTCGGTCGCAGAGGTGCTTGCTGTCCTGAGGGTAACTCCTGTCCGCTCTTGCCGGTTGACTCAGACTCATTCGGTCCACGTCGGGTGCGTCTTCTCATTGTGTCGCTTATCCATTCGCGCAACTCGCGCATACGCTGCTTGTAACACACGGCTTCCTGACCCCGCAAATGGCCCGAACCATTCCCGATACGGCGGAACGTTTCCCTAGCTGGGGCCCTTGATGCAGCGTACGCGGGCACGCACTACAATGGAGAGCGAACAGAATGACATCCCAGGAGCTCCTTCATAATGGCAGTTAAAGTTGGCATCAACGGGTTCGGTCGCATCGGCCGGAACGTCTTCCGCACGGCCCTTGGCAATCCCGACATCGAATTCGTTGCCGTAAACGATCTCACCACGCCCGCCACGCTCGCGCACCTGCTTAAGTATGACTCCATCCTTGGCAACCTGAAGAACGAGATTTCGGTTGAAGGCGACTCGATCGTCGTCGACGGCAAAAAGATCAAGGTCTTCGCTGAGCGTGATCCTGCCAAGCTCGACTGGGCCTCTGTCGGAGCTGAGATTGTCGTCGAATCCACTGGCTTTTTCACCGACGCTACAAAGGCGAAGGCCCATCTGGGCACCACCGTTAAAAAGGTGATTATCTCCGCTCCTGCGACGAACGAAGACATCACCCTTGTGCTCGGGGTGAACTCTGACAAGTACGAAGCCGGGAAGCACAACGTCATCTCGAACGCTAGCTGCACCACGAACTGCCTTGCGCCGGTTGTAAAAGTGCTCCACGACACCTTCGGCATTGCATCGGGAATCATGACCACCATCCACAGCTACACCAACGACCAGGTCATCCTCGATACGCCGCACAAGGACCTCCGCCGCGCTCGCGCCGCGGCCCTCTCCATGATTCCAAGCTCGACCGGCGCAGCCAAGGCCCTGAAGCTCGTCGTCCCGGAGATGGCGGGCAAGCTCGACGGCTTCGCGGTGCGCGTCCCGACACCCAACGTCTCGGTCGTAGACCTGACCTTTGTCTCTGAAAAACCGATCACCGTCGAGTCCATCAACACAGCCATTAAGACGGCTGCTGAAGGCCCGCTGAAAGGTATCCTCGGATACACCGACGAGGAACTCGTCTCGTCCGACTTCAAGGGCAACCCGCTCAGCAGCATCTTCGACTCTTTGCTCACCAAGGTAGTTGGCACCAACACGGGCAAGGTCATCAGCTGGTACGACAACGAGTGGGGCTACTCCAGCCGGGTCAAGGACCTCATCCTGTTCCTGGTGGAAAAAGGCCTCTAGATCGCACCTGTCTCAAAGATGACAGCTCCGCTTCTGGCCATCGGAAGCGGAGCTGTTGCTTTTCAGTAAGGCCTCGACCTAAACCCCGGTGTTGACCGATCCAGCTTGAAGACGACCCCGGATAGCAGGTCGGCTCCCTTTAGGGTTGCCAGCGCAGGAGAACTTCTACCGGTCCGGTTTAGGTTCTGGCTTAGCTTCCGGTCTAGGTTCCGGCTTAGCTGGTTTGGTGTCGCCTTTCGGTCGGACCATCGGCTTGTCCTTCGCATCCGCTCCGGGCCTGCTGTTCGGCTGGACAGGCTGCGGTCTGCCCGTAGAAGGTACCGGGCGCTGCGGCATGGGCCGCTCTGCCGGAGCCGCTGTTGTCGGCGCAGTCCGGTTCGGCTGGACTGCGGGCTGTGCTGGGCGCTGGTTAGCCGGAGGAGATGCGGGCTGCGCGGCTGGTTGCTGCGGCAGCGGCCTGGCGACCGGCTGCTGGGGCGACGATGGCCGGGAAGGTTGCTGTTGGACCGGCGCCTGGAATGCGGGCTGCGGTGACACGGGCCGGGCAACCGGCGACTGAACCGGCTGGGGTCGTGTTGCCGGTGGTGGCTGTACCGCTGGAGCCGGCCTGCCGGGGACAGTCGCTGGAGGCGTGTGCGCCGGCACTGGTACGGACTGTTGCTCCGCCGGCCGCCCTACATTGGTCATGGGGCGCTGCATGACAGGAGCAACCGGCACCGGACGCGCGCCCTCCGCAGGGCGGTTGGTCGGTATGGGCTTTGGAGCGGCCGGTGGAGGCGGTGCGTTCCGGGGTACAACCTTCGGCGGCGGCAGCTTCGCGATTGCAACCGGTTGCACCCGCCCTGGAGTTGCGACCGCACGTGCTTGTCCGGTTGGAGTCATCAATAACGGTCTTGCCGCCGGACGGGCAATCGGTACACTCGCCGCTACCAGGGAGGGATGGGGAACGGCCGGTGGAGGAGCGGTAGGCCGGACGGAGATGGGTGCATGTGCGATCTGGAGCTGTTGCTGCGGCGTCAGTCGCACCGCTTGCCGGGCCACAGGCTGTCCCGACGCCACTGCTGATGCGGGAACAGCGACGACCTGATTACGGTTGGCGTAGTTGAAGTTATTTACGGTCGTGTTGTTGATCGTAGTGTTGTTGATG
>CAZZYQ010000054.1:0-29329 GCA_964658395.1 uncultured Granulicella sp.
TGGGAGATTCTGTGCGATCCCAAGGAGTTTGAAAACGTTACGAATGCGTTGAAGGCGGCGAAGATCACCCCGGAACACGCTGAGGTGACCATGATTTCGTCCACCTATACGAAGCTTGAGGGCAGCACGGCGAATCAGATGATGCGGCTGCTCGATACGTTGGAAGACCTGGACGACGCACAGAATGTGTATTCGAACTTCGATATGGAGAGCCAGCAGGTGGCAGCGGGCTGAGCGCAGGCGCAGAGTTCTCGAGAGGCCGCCGGGAACGGCGGCTTTTTCATGCCCGAAGCAGCAAACAGAAGGCAAGGCTGGT
This sequence comes from uncultured Granulicella sp., assembly GCA_964658395.1. Classification (GTDB taxonomy): domain Bacteria; phylum Acidobacteriota; class Terriglobia; order Terriglobales; family Acidobacteriaceae; genus Edaphobacter. The sequence goes on from CAZZYQ010000054.1 coordinate 317, forward strand.
ACAACCGAAAGAAAACACTGGAGCTGGCATGAATCTGGCACGATACGCACGAGCGGCAATCTGGGCATTTGCTCTAGCCGCAGAACTGGCATCAGGGGCGGCTGCACAGGAACCACCATCGGCCACTCTGGTCCGGAGCAGCGAAAGCTCTGGAGCAGCCGGGCAGCCGGTCTCCGCAGCGGCCGACCTGACGCCATTCCACGTCGGGGGCGATCATCTGCCGTTTGAAGCGGGCGTGATTGCACAGGGCGGTGTCGGTCTGACCGAAGAGCGGAACGACTTCAAGTTCGTCATGGCGGGAGTTCATGCAGGCAAGGTCCTGTACCGGAACCAGCGCCCCGGCCTTCTGCATGGGAACTTTGAATATGCAGTGGAGGTGTTCCCTTATTGGCAGTCGTATACGCCAAAGTTCCAAAGAGCAAAGTGCGTGGGTGTGGCAGGTACAGACGAGATTGCCTGTTCTCCGCTCTTCAACGCAGGCGGCACCTTCAGCGGTGTGACGCTGACGCCGATCATCCTGCGCTGGAACTTCGCCACCGGCAGGCGCATTACGCCCTATGCGCAGGCGGCGGGCGGCGTGCTGTGGACGAACCATAAATATCCTGCATTCGGGCAGGGTCCGTTGAACCTCGCGAATGACGGTCCGGGAAGCGACGCAAGTGTATGGAACTTCACCCCGCAGGGTGGTATCGGCATCCATTACTTCATCAGCCCGCGGCGATCGCTCGACTTCGGAGTGAATGCGGTGCATATTTCAAGTGCTTCGCTGGGCGATCGAAACCCCGGCGTAAACGCCAGCCTACAGTTCTCCGTGGGCTATAGCTTCTGGAAGTAGAGGCAAGTGCTGTGCGGTAGAAGAAGAACTGCGGCTGGAGTGCGTGCAACTCGGGGCTGGACCCTCCTTCACCGCAATAGGACGAGATGTACAAGAGATGCAGCGTGACTATCAGGATGACGGCGGCTTAGAAGAATGAACCACGACGCGATCATCGAATGTGTCCCTAATTTCTCGGAAGGCACGGATGCAGGCAAGGTGCGCGAGATCATCGCTGCGATGAACGTTGAGGGCGTTCGGCTGCTGGATTGGTCGCTCGATGCGGCGCATAATCGTTCCGTCGTCACGATCGCCGGATCGCCGGAGGCGGTTGTTGAGTCTGCGGTGCGGGCAGTTGGCCGCGCTGTGCACCTTATCGATCTCACCCAGCAGAACGGCGTTCATCCGCGAATCGGCGCGGCGGACGTTGTTCCGTTCGTGCCGGTAAGCGGAATCTCGATCGCCGAGTGCGCGATGTTGGCCCGTCAAGCGGGTTTGCAGATTTGGCGGAGGTTTGGAGTTCCCGTTTATTTTTACGGAGCAGCCGCCGCGCGACCGGATCGGGTACAACTGGAAGATGTACGCCGCGGACAGTTTGAGGGGCTGCGCGAGGCAGCTTTGCGGGATGCAGCACGCAGGCCAGATATCGGCGGGCCGGAGCTGCATCCGCGGGCCGGAGCAAGCGCTGTGGGGGCGCGCAGCTTCCTGATCGCCTATAACGTATACATAAGGCCGCCCGAGCATCGAACTGGTGGAGACATGAAGCAAGATGCTTCCATGGCGACTCCGCAACCCGATATTGCCGCGGCCCGGGCAATTGCGCGCGACATTCGGGCCTCAAGTGGAGGGCTGCAAGGGGTAAAAGCGATTGGCGTCGTCGTGGATGGGCGTGCGCAGATCAGCATGAACATCACCGATTATCGTCTGACTCCGATGCGGGCGGTCGATGCGACCGTGAGGGCGATCGCGAAGCGGCATGGTGTGAGCATCGCCGAAGGGGAACTGATTGGGCTGATCCCGGAAGCGGCATTTGAGCCGGATTCAGATTGGGTCCGTCAAACCACTGGGTTCGACGCCGAACGAAAGGTACTGGAACGAAAGTTGCACCAGCCGCTGCCGTGGCCGGAGCGAAACTAGAATGGACAGGTGCGGTCGCATCACACCCACGCATGTTGCGCCAGTAACCGCCGATAGAGACAATAAACGTAGCAGGGCGATCTTGTCGTGCCGGAAGAGGTTCGAAGTGAGTGTATTGAGAAGGAAATGTTTGAGAGCTGGAAGCCTGGCCGCAGCCGCGTTGATGGGGTTTGCCGTTGCAGGGAACTCAGCGCAGTTGAGCAACGATGCCAAGGCAGCCATTCCGCGCGACGTGCAGCAGCTGATTGTTGTGGATTACCGCGCCATGCAGAACTCAACTGCGGCGATGAATCTGAAGGACCGGGTACTTCCACCCGAGTTGAAGCGACTCGAAACGGCCCTGAAGACTTCGGGGTTGAAGGTGGACCAGGACGCCGACGTGCTCTGCTTCGCGGCGTTCCGAACGGGCGCTGGCGCGGACACCGCACGCATTCTGGGCATCGCGCAGGGGCAGTTTCAGACGCGATCAATCATGGCAAACTTTTCCAAGCAGAAGACCAAGCCGGTGGTGCTTCGCAACAACAGCATCTACCCTCTGGGCTCGAACGGAATGAGCGTCGTGTTTCTGAACCAGACGACGATGATCTTCGGCGATAAGAAGTCGATTGAAGCAGGCCTGGACGCACGCGACGGCATGACACAGAACTTCCTTGCCAACGGCGACATGATGAACGAGATGGGTGCAGTCGATTCGCGCGCTGTCTGGAGCCTGCTCGACGCCAAAGGAACGCAGACGATGATGCGCAGCGTGCTTGGCCAGGCCGCGCAATTGACCGACTACGACACGGTACGCGCACGGATGAAAAGCTCGCGCTACACGATGGACTTCAGCAATGGCGTGAAGTTCGATATGGCCGTGCAGCTTTCGGACACGTTGACTGCGGCAACGGCGGCGACTCTGATGAAGGGCGTGGCGCTGATGAAGAAGACGCAGGGAACGCCGACAGAGAAGGCAGCACTTGATGAGACGTCGATTGATTCGAACTCGGGTACGTTGACGGTGGCGTATGCGTCTTCGGACAGCCAGTTTTCTGGGCTGCTTGGCTCGCCGCTGTTTCAGTCCGTCGTGAAGTAGTGCCTATAGATTGGAACGCGAGAAAGGCCCTCTGAGTGAGGGCTTTTCTTGCGCCGTCGCGGTGCCTCCTCAACTTTCCGTAGAAAGAAAGCAGATTCCCTCCGGGAATGAATCAAATCGTGTTGAGCTAAGAGTTGCGCAAGGCGTAGGCGATGAGAGTCTCGCCCTGTTTGCCAGTGGCTTCGTTGTAGGCCTCGTTCGCAGCAGCTTCGATGGTCGGAATCGCTGGGTCGAGTTCGCAACGCGCGATCTCCTCAGTTGAGGCCGCGCTGTAGCAAAGCTCGCAGGTAGCGAGATCGCCTTCGTCCGTTCGCATCGGTGGCCCAAAGGTGCGGCAGAGGATGGGGCGGTGCTCGTAGAGGTCGCAGGTGCCAGCGGAGAGATCAAGCACAGGACACGGCTCGTTGTTGGCGAACTCCTCGAACAGGATAGCGTCTTCGTAGGATTCGCCGAGGATGCCGGTAGCGATCTCGCCGGGGAACCGAGGGTCGAGGCGGGAAAGTGCTTCGACTGTGCGGGCGCGAATGCGGGCGGCGCGTTTGGGATCGGTGAGGGTGAGTGCGGTCAGCCCGTCGCGGAGGCGGGCGGCGTCCTGCTGCGCAATGGGGAAGACGCCGATGCAGCATTGCGAACAGCCGGGACGGCAGACTAGGTGATGGCCGCTGCGTTCGGCGGCGGAGGCGAGTGCTGCGGTGACGATCTGGATAAGTTTCTCGTCATCGGGCATTGAGTGTCTTTTCCATGACATCAACCGCGTCACGGACTGAGATCGTGTACACACCGCCACAATCGTGACGCCATCTCTCGTAGCCTTCGAGGGTGGGAACTTCCTTTTCAGTGCGAATGAGATGTTCAGCGCTGGTCAGTATTGCGTCTCGCGTGAACGGCAGGTGCCCAGCGGAATCGACTACATCTCCGCGCGGATTGTGCATTTGCAGACCATCGAGCCTGACGTGTACAACGATCCCTACTTTTTCCAACCGGTCGACCTGTAATACGGTGAGGGTAGATAACGACTCGGTTGGTCGCGTAGTGTATGTCCAGACTTGACCCGGCTTAAACCTAGTGTCTGAGACCTTAGATTCTAAGGCCGGACACGGCTTACTCTGCGCCGAGGCTGACGAGAAGGCAGTCACACCCACGATCGCGCACAGCCACCATTCCTGGTGCATCGCAAACCTTTCTACGAACGCGACCATGTGCGCTCAGCGTAAATCTCTTCCCGTGTCAGTGGACGGTCGATGTCCCCGAGCGGGCTGCTGTACATCATTTCGAGGAGTTCTTTTCGATCTTTTTCGCGTTCTCGGCTGATGTCCTCGACGGCAGATGTTTGGACTGTGTCCACAACTGTGGCCAGGTAGTCTGAGACCATCTGGTCGAGACTGGTCTGGCGTCGTTCCGCTTCGAGCCGTGCGGCTTCTAAGATCGCGGGATCGATTGCGATGGTCAGGCTGGCCATGATGGCACTCTCTGGAAGCAGAGTAGCACTTTTGCGGTCTTTCGGGCAGCTTCGTGCTTCAACCGCGGCTTGTTGCGGACTGGCTGTCACCGAATGCAAGCTATCGGACAAACACGCTGGCAAGGTCGAGCACAGCGAGCACCCCGACGATGATGGCAGACCGTTTTGCCATCTTGAAATCTGTGTCCGGTGTCTTAATTGCTCCGAACTTGATCCACCATCTTATGACCATTACAGGAATTGCGATTCGCAAGAACCAGAGTCCGACAAGCCCTGCCAAAGAAATAAATGGGACGAACAATACCCCAAAGAAAGCAAGCACAGCCCAAGCCATGACTTTGAGGTAACTCGCATCGCTGCAGGCGTTGCTTATTCTGCTGGTTTCGGCGGCTGAAGCGAGAGCAGCGGAATGGTCGATTGCTGCGGAACAGAACGTACACTGCGAGACAGAGGTATTGATCGTCTCACCGCAGTTTGGACAGGGAAAGACTTCAATTGTCGGCGATAGACTCAGCGCGCCAGCCATAGCTAAGGACCTCGTTTCGAGGAAGAGACTAACATGGGAAGCTTGCGGAGGGGCAATGAAGTATTCAATCTCCTAGAACGCGCATGAAGATAGCGTCCACATTCTGAAGTTGCCGCCGATAATCGAAGGCCCTTGCTAGTTTTTCAGGGTTCAGGCGGCTTATGATCTCAGGCACTTTGGCGATCTCATCGCGAAATACAAGCTCTTCTTTCCAGCTGCGCATCGCGTGCGACTGGACGAGGCGGTAGGCGTCTTCGCGCGACATGCCGGACTCGGCGAGGTCGAGGAGAAGTTGGCCGGAGAAAATCAGGCCGCCGGTGGACTCGAGGTTCTTCATCATGCGCTGGGGGTAGACAAGCAGTTTCTCGATGAGCGTGGCTGTCTTCGCGAGCAGATAATCGGCAAGGATGGTCGAGTCGGGAAGGATGACGCGCTCGGCTGAGGAGTGGGAGATGTCGCGTTCGTGCCAGAGGGCGACGTTCTCGAAGGCGACCTGCGCATTCGCGCGGACGACGCGGGCGAGGCCGCTGATCTGTTCGCTGGTGATGGGGTTGCGCTTGTGGGGCATGGCGCTTGAGCCCTTCTGCTTTTCGGAGAAGAACTCTTCGGCTTCGCGGACTTCCGTGCGCTGCAGGTGGCGGATCTCGGTGGCGATCTTGTCGAGCGTCGACGCCAGCACAGCCAGGGTTGCAACATAGGCAGCATGGCGGTCTCGCTGGACGACCTGGGTCGCAACGTCAACTGGCCGCAAGCCAAGCTCCGCGCAGATGGCCTCTTCGTGCTCGGGTTTGAGGTGGCCGAAGGTGCCGACGGCACCCGAGAGCTTACCGACGCGCAGGTCTTCCGCAGCAGCGTCGAAGCGGGCCAGGTTGCGCTGCGTTTCGGAGTACCAGAGCAGCAGCTTGAGGCCGAAGGTCGTCGGTTCGGCGTGGATGCCGTGGGTGCGGCCGATGATGGGCGTGTGTTTGAACTCAATGGCGCGGGTCTTGAGCACTTCGCCGAGGCGGACTATGCCGGCGCGGAGGATGGCGGAGGCTTCCTTCAGTTGCAGCGCCTGGGCCGTGTCGACTACGTCGGTCGAGGTGAGGCCGTAGTGCAGCCAGCGCGAGTGTTCGGAATCGGCAATGTGTTCGGCGACGGTCGTGGTGAAGGCGATGACGTCGTGCCGGACTTCGGCCTCGATCTCGTCGATGCGGGCGACGGTAAAGTTGCCGCGATCGCGGATGGCATCGGCGGCCTCCTGCGGAACCATCCCGGCACGGGCAAGCGCCTGCGAAGCCGCGACTTCGACGCGCAGCCAGCAGCGGTACTTGTTCTCATCGGACCAGATGCGGCCCATCTCCGGACGGGTGTAGCGGGCGATCATTCCTTGACGCCGAAGAGTTCAGCCATCTCGTCGTGAAGGAAGCCTTGGCCCGGCTTGTAGGGCTGAATCCACTTGCCGTCCAGCACGAACTGCGGAATGGCACGCTTGCCAACATTAGCAATCACCTTGTCTGCGGCACCGGGCGTGTTTTCAATGTCGATCTCGTGGAAGGGGATGCTGTGCTTGGCAAGGAAGCGCTTGGCCTCGCGGCAGTCGCGGCACCAGGAGGCGGAGTAGAGAGTCAGGTCCATGTCCCTATTTTAGCGGTTCAGCCAGGAACAACGTAGAAGTGCGGAGCTTGCATCGGAGGACAGCCTGGTCTCGCACACTCGCCTCTTGTTTGTCATAGCCTCCGTTTGTTATTGCTCTTGTTTGTCATTCCCGCAGGGAATCTGCTTTTGCCTTCCATCAACTCCGGCGAAAGGAAACACTCAAAATGAGCCACTTGTACGAACGAAAGCAGATTCGCTACGGGAAAGATAGAGCTGCGGGAGAGTTAGAGTTCACCAAGGACTTCTGCGGCGACGGCGGCGTCGTCGAAGGGGACGGTGCCGTCGGCTAGAACCTGTACCTTCTCGTGGCCTTTGCCGGCGAGCAAGACGATGTCACCGGGCTTTGCGGAGCGGATGGCGATCTCGATAGCGCCGCCGCGGTCTTCTTCGACGATGCAGGTCGTGCCGGTGGGTTCGACGCCGGCGAAAGCCTCGGCGATGATAACGGCTGGGTCTTCGCTGCGCGGGTTGTCGCTGGTGAGGATGACAAGGTCGCTACCTTCACCTGCCGCTCGGCCCATCTTCGTGCGCTTGGATCGGTCGCGGTCGCCGCCGCAACCGAAGAGCGTGATCACGCGGCCATTCTGTGGCGCGACAAGCTCGCGGGCAAGCGTGAGGAGATTGCGCAGGGCGTCGTCGGTGTGGGCGTAGTCGACGACTACTGTGATGTTGCTCGTAGAAGGGACTACCTGGAAGCGGCCTGGAACCTGCGGGGCGTCCGCTATTCCGCGTGCAATCTGCTCAAGGTCAAGGCCGCGCGCGGAGGCTGCGGCACTCGCTGCGAGCAGATTATAGATGTTGACTCGGCCGGTCAGCGAAGAGCGAATGTCGATTGCTCCTGAAGGGGTGGACAAGCGGAAGCGGGTCTCGCCCGCCGCGAGGGAGATGTCTTCCGAGCGAAAGGCTGCGGCTTTGTCGAAGCCATACGTCATCACCTGCGAATGCTTCGCTTCGGCGACGGTCCGCTGGCCGTAGGGGTCGTCGATGTTGACGACTGCGACGCGGGGCGGTGGAGTGCCCACCCCCTCAAAGAGCCTCAGCTTCGCGGCGAAGTAGCGCTCCATATCGCCGTGGTAGTCGAGGTGGTCTTGCGTCAGGTTGGTGAAGATCGCTACATCGACGGGCAGCCCCCACACGCGTTCCTGATCGAGAGCGTGCGAGGACATCTCCATGACTGCCTCGGTTGCACCGGCCTGAACGCCGTCAGCGAAGAGTTCGAGGATGTCGCGGGACTCAGGCGTGGTGTGGGCTGAGGCGCGAACTTCGTTGCCGACGTGGTACTCAATGGTGCCGAGCAGGACGCAGGTGCGAGAAGCGCTGCGCAGGAGTGATTCGAGGATGAAGGCGGTGGTGGTCTTTCCGTTCGTGCCGGTCACGCCGGTGAGGGCGAGCTTGCGTTCGGGATGATCGAAGATCGCGGCGGAGGCTTCGGCGAGTGCGCGGCGGCCATGTTCTACGAGGGCTGCGGGAACTTGCGGATAGCTGGCTGAGAGGGATTCGTAGGCGGCGGGGGAGTCCGTGACGATTGCAGTCGCGCCTTGTCTTAGCGCCGATTCGAGGTAGCGGTTGCCGTCGGTCGATTCGCCGCGCATGGCGACGAAGAGGTCGCCGGGGGAAATACGGCGCGAGTCGTAGTGGATGCCGGTGATGTCTGTGTTAATTCCGCCGCACTTCAATGTGGTGAGCGCGGCAAAGAGTTGGGCGGAATCCATTGAGCTATCGTACCGAAGGATGATGTGATGCTGATGCAGGGCGATAGACCAATGGGGGGGGGCTCTCCACTCTGCTTCGCTCCGGTCGAGATGACGCTTGGATGGAGGGGACGAGTTACCGGCTGAAGCGGACGGCGATCTCGGTGCCGGTGGGCACCATCGTGCCTGGAGGGGGGACTTGCTGGCGGGCGAGGCCGCTGCCGAGCGGCTGCACGCGAAGGCCGACGCGGCCAGCTTGTTCCACAACAGAGCGGAGCGGAGCACCGTCGAAGTCCGGTACGGGTACGCGCTGCACGGAGTCGAGCTATCGTACCGAAGGATGATGTGATGCTGATGCAGGGCGATAGACCAATGCGGAGGTCTCTCCACTCCGCTTCGCTCGGTTGAGATGACGCTTGGACGAGGGGACGAGTTACCGGCTGAAGCGGACGGCGATCTCGGTGCCGGTGGGCACCATCGTGCCTGGAGGGGGGACTTGCTGGCGGGCGAGGCCGCTGCCGAGCGGCTGCACGCGAAGGCCGACACGGCCAGCTTGTTCCACAACAGAGCGGAGCGGAGCACCGTCGAAGTCCGGCACGGGAACGCGCTGCACGGAGTCGACGACGATGGAGCCGTTTCCGCGCGACTCGGCGACAGGGGCGATCTTCGGTGCGGTGATCGTTGCAGTGGAGGTTGCCGCGTCGGGCATGGTGGAGCCAGTGCCGCCGTTTGCTCGGAAGGCGTCGAGTACGGGCTTGGGAAGCAGTTGCAGGATGCCTGACCTAGTGGAGGACTTCGGCGGGGAAGCTGCAGAGGTAGAGGCAACTTCTGCCTGCGAGCGCTGGTCGACCGGCTGGGCCAAGGAGCCTGCGCTTGCTTGCTGAGCATCAGGGGGAGTCCGAAGAGGATCATCGGCTGGCAGATTGTTTTCATCGGCAAACATCGCTTCGAGGTCGGCGATATTTTCGCTGGGCGCATCTTCGGCCACATCGTTCTTCTGCGCGGCTGCGACCGACTCCTTCTGCGGCTTCAACGGCTGGTCGTGCGGCACGCCAAGATACTCAAGCACTTGCTGCGCAACCTGAGCGAAGACCGGAGCGCTGACCATGCCGCCGTACTTGCTCGCGCCCACGGTCGGGTTGTCGATGACGACAGTGACGGCGATGGCCGGCGCGCTGACTGGAGCAAAGCCCGCGAAGCTGGCCACCAGTTGCGTGTGCGAATAGGTGTGCGTCTTGGCGTCGATCTTCTGTGCCGTTCCTGTCTTGCCGGCGGAAGAGTATCCGTTTAACTTCGCCTGGCTGCCGGTGCCTTCGGTCACGATGCCCTGCATCATGCTGCGCATCTTGGCCGAGGTCAGCTCGGTGATGACGCGATGCGCGCCCTCTGGAAGTTGAGATGGAAGCTGGGTCGAAGGACGAAAGGCGGCGGGTTGCAGGCGAGGGTCGCCCTTCATCTGGTCGGTCGATTGCAGCAGCACGTGCGGCGGCATGTAGACGCCGCCGTTGGCGATCGTGCTGACCATCGTGACCAGCTGGATCGGCGTAACGCCGACTTCCTGGCCGATGGCCATCGACAAGATGCTCGTCGCGCCCCAGCGCTTGGGTACACGCAGCAGGCCCCGGGTCTCGCTGGGCAGCTCGATGCCGCTGCGGTCGCCGAAACCATAGCTGTGCATGTAGTCATAGAACTTCTGGTTGCCGAGCTTCAAGGCCATTTTGGCTGCGCCTACGTCGCTTGAGTGTTCGAGCGCATACTGCACGGTCACAACACCGAAGTGGTCGCTCTTGTCATCATGCAGGGTGCGGCCAAACATGGTCATCGCGCCGCCTTGGCAGTCGACCAGATCAGTCGGCTGCACACCGGCTGCGTCAATCGCGGCAGAGTAGGCGACGAGCTTGAAGGTCGATCCGGGCTCGTAGACATCGCTGACGGCGAGATTCGTCAGCGCGCCAGGCTGCATGTGGCGCGAGTCGTTCGGGTTGAAGCGCGGAGAGATCGCCAGCGCCAGGATCTGGCCGGTGTGCGGGTCCTGCACCACGACGGTGCCGTGGTGCGCTTTTACCTTTTCCATCTGCGCGTCAAGCGCCTGCTCGGCCATGTATTGAATGTTCGAGTCGATGGTGAGAACGAGGTTCTCTCCCGGTTGCGGCTGGCTTTCTTCGCTGCCAAGGACGTGGCGCTTCGCGTCGAGCGCGGTGAGCATGTGGCCGGGAGCGCCATGCATCTCATCGTCGAACTGGCGCTCGAGGCCGCCTAGGCCGGCGTCGTCGGTGCCAACATAGCCGAGCACCTGGGCGGCGAGATCGTTGTTCGGGTAGAAGCGCTTGAACTCCTTCTGCAGGTAGACTCCGCGGAGGTTGAGTTCGCGGACGCGTGTTGCAGTCTCGGGATCGAGGCGGCGCGCGACCCAGGCGAAGTTCTTCGATGCGTTGAAGCGAGCGAGAATCTGCTGCTGCGAGGTAAAGGAGTCCTGCGGATCGTGGACGATCTTCGCGAGCATGGCCGCTGCATTCTCGCGGTTCTCCCCGAGTTCGGAAGGGACGGCGTAGACCGAGTCGACAAGGACCGTCATGGCAAGCTCCCGCAAATTGCGGTCGTACAGCACGCCGCGGCGGGGAGCTACTTCGAAGGTGCGCTGCTGCTGCAGGGCCGCGCGTCGGACGAAGTCATCGTGGCGCACGACCTGCAGCCAGACAAGGCGCATGCTGATCGCGCCCGTCCAGAAGATGAAGAAGAGTGCGACGTACGTGAAACGGAGGCGGCGGATAGGGGCAGTGAGGCCGGTGCGGGGTGTCTGTCGGGGGGTTGGGCGAGGCGGTCTCATCGGTGTGCTTGGTGCTAACGTGTACGACTTGGTCGGTGTGGAGAAAGAAAACTCGCCCGAAAGGTGAAGAATTTGGGGATCATCGGGCCTCATCGGGATACTTCGCTCCACTCAGGATGACCGCCTTCGGGAAACTCCTTAATAGACGGGAAGGGCGGGCGTGCTGGTCTGCGCGAGAACCGGGCCATTTGAATCTGCTCCTTCAGAGCGGATCACCTGACCGGGCTGTGGTGTGTCGAGACCGAGCTGCTTAGCTATCTTGTCAATGCGGCCGGGGTCGGAGAGCTGCGCTTCGGTCAGGCGAAGCTGGCGGTTCTCCTCGCGCAGCTGTTCCACCTGAGCCTTCTGGCTTTCAACGTGGTAGCCAATCTCGATCGCAGTGAAGTGCTGCCAGACGAAGACCATCACCATCACAAAGAGCACTCCCATCACCATGCTGAAGGACCGCATCTCCCGCCGGCGCTCGGGATCGTCGGCTTTGACGATGCGGCTGTTGTCAATGTGCTTGGTGAAGAAGACCTCCGGTGTGGGACCGCGGCGGTTCTTGCGCTGCATCTCGAACACAGACCGGTTGCGCTCGGCGACCGATTCATTCCGCTTCCGAGCCGTTCTCGCCACCGGGCCTACGCTCATCAGGTCCGTTCCCATGATCGTTGTCATCGCCGCCATCGCCGTCTCCCTTGCCGCTTCTTTGTCATTCCCAAACTTGTTTGTCCCTGAAGACGATCCGGGCCGGGATCGCTGTATAGAGGAAGGGACTGTTTGTTGCATGGGTGTCTTTCGCCTGAAAGCACGGCAGGACAACCCCGGCCCGAAACTTGGTATCTCAGCTTCACAATTGCACCGTGGTTCGTGCAGGTGAAGGCCGTTCTAAACTTTTTCCGCCGCCCTGAGCTTGGCGCTTCGGCTGCGCGGGTTGCGTAACTGCTCCTGCTCGGCGGCCACGACCGGCTTCTTCGTCAGGACTTCCAATACCTTGTCCCGGGCGGCTTCGCGGAACGAATCTTTTACCAGCCGGTCCTCCAGCGAGTGAAAGCTGATCAACACCAGCCTTCCGCCCGGCTTCAACAGAGAGGGCGCGCATTTGAGCAGCGTCTCAATCTCTCCCAGTTCGTTGTTCACTCGAATTCGAAGTGCCTGAAAGGTGCGGGTTGCGGGGTGAATCTTGTCGCCTTTCATTGATGGGGCCGCGGCCGATATCACTTGAGCGAGTTCCGCTGTCGTTGCTATCGGCCGGGCCCGCACAATGGCTCTGGCGATTCTCCGCGATCTCCTTTCCTCTCCGAATTCGTAAATCAGGTCGGCGAGCTCGTTTTCGTCCTCCTGATTTACCACTTGTCCGGCCGTCTCTCCACTGCGCGTGTCCATCCGCATATCAAGTGGTCCGTCGGTCCGAAAACTGAATCCTCTGCGCGCCTCGTCCAACTGCAGGCTGCTTACGCCGAAGTCCGCGAGCAGGCCGTCGATAAGAAAGCCGCCGCTTTGCAGCTTGATCGCTTCGGCTGCCTCGGAGAAGACACGTGGCTCGTAGATCACCGTTGGCATCTCGCTGCCGAGTTCGGCCGCCACTTCTTCAAGCCTGAGTCTGGCTTTCGCCATGGCCTCTGGATCGCGATCGAAGCAGATCAGCTTGCCTTGCCGGCCGAGACGCCTGGCGATCTCGGAGGAGTGGCCGCCGAGGCCGAGCGTGGCATCGACAATAGTCCCGCCGGGCCGCACATTGAGGTATTGCAAACTCTCTTCTAAAAGAACTGGCACATGCTGCGGTTTACTCATTCAAGTCCCCGCCTTCTGTGCTCCCCACTGAGGGGTGAACTTGCTGTTACAAATCAAATTCAGCGAGTGCCTGCTGTTCGGCCTCTGTCGCTGGGCTTCCATCCGCCTTCGCAACCTCATGCCGCGTCACTTCGAGGTAGGTCTGCATGCCGAGAACGGTTACCTCGGCGGTAAGGTTTGCCGCTTCCCGAAGAATCTGGGGAAGGAGAATCCGTCCTTGCGCGTCCATCTCGACCGTTCTGCCGTAGTAACTCGTTCTCCGCATGAACTGCTGCTTGCCGGGGTTCATGGACGGAATCTTGTCCAGCTTCGCTTCAACTTTCAACCACTCCTTCATGGGGTAGACATGCGCCCGCACTCCATCACGGCTGGTTACAAAAAACTTTGGCCCGTACATCTCGTCTACCTGGCGCTTGAAGTCGGCCGGAATCTTCAGCCGAAATTTGTCATCGACCTGGGTAAGGAAGCCTCCGCGGAACTTGGAGAGGTCGTCAGAGCTGGAAGCCGAGATTTCAGGTGTAGTCGGCTCCATATGGCTCTGCTTTGCTCCCTTTTGCTCTACTTTGTTCCACTTCCATCCACATCCTTACGTAGCAAGTTGCCGCTGTAAAGAAGAAAATTTCTAATTTCCCGCCATTTCCGTGGATGGAACGAGGAAAAAGCAGCGTGTGGTGTTGACCAGAAAGTTAGCCGCAACCGGCAGTGTTAATCAGCGTGGTTCAATTCCACTTTGGTGGCATCTTCTGGGTTGCGGCCTGAGGGCGTATCTGGTAAAGCGAAGCAAAAGCGAAACTACAGCTTGTCGAAGGTGCCTTTTCGCTTCAGCAGCCAGACCAAGTAGCCAAGAATCGCAAGATTGAACCCAAACAGCACCCCCTTCATCCAGGTGGCATGACGCACCAACTCATACATCTCCCACGGCAGGAAAGAGATGGTCAGGATCAAGGTGAGGTATTCGGCCCAGGTTCGCTCCAGCAAAAGGCCGATGCCCTCGGTCAAGGCAAGCGCGGAGTAGGCGAAGGTGCCGATGCCGATCTGCCGCAGTCGGTGTGCGTCGACCAGATCGATCTTCTCGAGCGCGAGCGCGACCAGTTTGTGTTCGGGGTCGAACCTCAGGATGCGCGCGAGCCGAAGCGCTGCGTCTCCGAGGTCCTTGTGGAGGAAGTGGATCGCTCCCATGCCAACGCAGAAGAAGAAAGCGGACTTCGCCATCTTGAAGATGGCGATTGCCAACAGCCCGCGATCGTGAATTCCGCTGGCGTGTTGGACTGGCGTGCCCTCCGCGAGGACTGCGTTGGCGCGGGTGGTGTTTTCAGTGCGGTCCATGTGATGACCTTAGTTGACGGTCATACTTATCAATTGTCAACGCAGCACGAGCGGAGTAGGCTTGTCCCGTCTCAAAATCAGGCCCATCGCTGCACCGTTCTCGCGCACTCCGGCGAGGCAATCCCGCTGCTTTGTTTTAGAGGCACGGCTCCCCACGTCCGGTCCTTCTCGGAGCAGGAATACATCCACTCCGAAGGATCGAACGTAAGTGCTATGAGTGCCTGAAGGGCACAAAGCAAAAACTGTGAACCATAACTTGAAAGGAACGACCAAGATGAAGAAGACATTCCTGGTAGCAATGGCAGCTGCATTTCTCGCTGTCACGTCATTCTCCGCGAAGGCTGAGAAGAACCCTGACGTTGGCGGAGCGGCGATGTATGCCAACAAGAACATCATCGAGAATGCTGTCAACTCGCCGATTCACAAGACGCTGGTCGCTGCGGTCAAGGCGGCCGGCCTGGTTGATACCCTGAGCGGTCCTGGACCTTTCACGGTATTTGCGCCGACCGATGATGCGTTCAACAAGCTGCCGGCGGGCACGGTCGATACTCTGGTCAAGCCTGAGAGCAAAGACACGCTGGTGAAGATCCTCACCTACCACGTCGTTCCAGGCAAGGTCACCTCGAAGCAGCTTGCGAAGCTGATCAAGAAGGGCGGCGGCAAGGCCACGCTGAAGACGGTTCAAGGTGAGGACCTTACCGCAAGCATGGCGGGCGACAAGATCATCTTGACCGACGCCAAGGGCGGCACTTCCACCATCACCACAGCAGACGTGATGCAGTCGAATGGTGTGATTCACGTAATCGACACCGTTCTCATGCCCTAGCCTAATTGAACCGTGTGCGGGGAGCGCCATTATCGGCGCTCCCCGACGTGTTTAACCTGAACAGCGGACGACCACACTTCCAGCTCGCGGCAATGATGATGAGCCATCCTGGCGGCCAACGCACTTGTGCCAAGGTTTGGTAGTGATGCAAAAACAGCCTCGATTGGGAACGACAGATGATCCTCACCCGGCATCATGGAGGGCCTATAACTAAGCTTTATGAGACATGTCTTTCAGGCTGAGCAGTGGCTGCCCTATCCCGTCGATACCGTCTTCCTGTTTTTCGCTAACCCCGAAAATCTGCCACGCCTTATGCCGCCCTGGCAGAAAGCCCGCATCGAAGAAGCCACCTTTGCCCCTCCTCCACCGCACCCTCTTGGTACGGCTCCGCCTGCCGGAGGAATAGTTGCCGGGCAAGGAACATGCATCACGATTAGTTTCCGGCCCTTCCCGCTCTCTCCAGTCCGGGTACCCTGGGATGCGGAGATCACGGAGTTCAAGTGGAACGAGTACTTCTGCGACGTTCAGCATCGCGGACCGTTCGCCTACTGGAGACACTGTCACCGGCTGGCGCCGGAGAGCCGTGATGGCAGAGAAGGCAGTCTTCTGCGGGACCGCGTCGAGTACGAGTTGCCGCTCGGTAAACTGGGCGACCTCTTGAACGCTGCGGCGGGTCGGACGCAGATTCAAAGCATCTTCCGGTATCGCCAGAAGCGCACCGCGGAGTTGATCGCGCGGCAACCTTGATCGGCATAGCGAGCCTCTTTTTCGACGTTGCTTGAAGAAGACGAGGATGATCTTGCGAGCGGTGTCGTGTGCGTTTATCGTTAAGTCAGTCCGCCTATCGCACTCAGCTTCTAGAGAGGCGCAGGAGGAGGAGGAGATTGTGCCTTCAGTGTCCGGTACTAGCGTGAAGTCAGACGGTCGCCGTGCAGAGCGGCCCGGGGGTGCCGAGGCAGGGTCGCCTCGTTCTTTCGCGGCAGAACCAGCGGCAGCCTCCGAGCAGAAGACACACGAGGCAGGTGCTGCGTTGCGCTCCACGCCGGCGTCCACTCTGGACAAGTACGCGGGCGACCCAAATTTCATGACGTCTCTGGCTCGCGGCCTGATCGTGATCCAAGCGTTCACGCAGCAGTCGCCGCAGATGACGATCTCGCAACTCAGCTTGAAGACAGGCCTGTCGCGGGCGGCAGTCCGGCGGTGTCTTTATACCTTGACTCAGCTTGGTTTCGCCGGGCTCGAGGACGGGACGCGCTACGGTCTCCGTCCGCGGATGCTGACCCTATCCAACACCTACACTGCTTCGAATGCGCTCTCCACCAGTGCCCAGCCCATCCTTGAGCGGATGTCTTCGGCATACAACGAATCATTCTCCGTGGCCACGCTCGATGGCGACGAGATTGTTTACATAGCGCGCACAACGGTTGCATCGCGGGTGATGGCGGTCGACCTGCATATCGGCAGCCGTCTTCCGGCTTACTGTACGAGCATGGGCCGCGTTCTTCTGGCGCATCTACCGCCCGAGCAGCTGGAGCAGTACCTTGCGCGAGTTGTGCTGACGCCTCACACCACGCGCACGGTGACTTCAGTGGACAAGCTCGCGATGCTGCTGCGAAATGTTCGCCGGAACGGCTATGCCCTGGTCGATCAGGAACTGGAAGTAGGACTGCGGTCGCTTGCGGTGCCCGTCTTCGCACCATCAAGCCGAGTGGTAGCGACCCTCAACCTTAGCGGGAGCGCACCGAGGATGCCGGTCTACGATATGCAAACTAAATTTCTTCCACTGTTGAGAAGTGCGGCAAGTGAGCTGGGTGCGCTGCTGCGGTAGAATCGGTGCTCGCGGGAAGAAGAGCAGCAAAGAGACACCTGACACCGCTTCCGTCCGTTCGCGTCATTCGGGCAGACTGCAGCTTCGCGCGATCGGCCTGAACGCCATCGGCTGCTCAGGCTCGAAGCCGTCCACTGGAATCAGGAGAGGGTTCGGCGGGATCATTGCGCGTACATCCGGCCCGCTCATAAGAAGGACATACACGAGCGCGGCGACGGCAAAGCCCACGAACCAGGCGTACTCGTAGAGCCAATGAAGATTGGGGAGGAACAAGCCAATCAGAGCGACCGCGATTCCGGCGGCCAGGCTGATCAACGCGCGCAGGTTGAACCCGGAGGCATACTCGTAGCTCCCTCCGCGTACGTAGAGGTCTTCAAGATCGAGCGCCTGCTTGCGAACGATAAAGTAGTCGGCGATCATGATGCCGGCGATGGGACCCAGTAGACCGGAGTAGCCGATCAGCCAGCCATTGATGTAGCGGTCAGGGTCGGCGGCGAGTCTCCACGGCATGCAGAGGATGCCGAGCACACCGGTAATCAGGCCTCCCATGCGGAACGAGATCAGGTTTGGCCGCAGATTCGAGAAATCGTTCGAAGGACTGACGACGTTCGCAGCAACGTTCGTGTTCAACGTTGCAAGGAGTAGCGCGATAAGGCCGACGAGTGCGACGGCAGGTTGCTCGAAGCTTGCGATCAGTTCGATGGGGTTCCAGATGGCTTTATGGTTCGGTGTGACAATCACCGTCGCTGCGGTGACAGCGATTCCGATAAAGGAGTACAGCGTCATTGCCGCAGGCAGGCCGATAGCTTGTCCCAGCATCTGTGCCTTTTGCGACTTTGCGTACCGGGTGAAGTCGGGGATGTTGAGGGCGACCGTGGCCCAGAAGCCGACGATGCCGGTAAGGGACGGGACGAAGATCTTCCAGAAGTCCGGGACTCCAGCCCTTAAACTTTCCGCGGAGTGGAACGCACTCGCGCTCGCGAGCACAACGCCAAAGCCGCCCGCGCGACTTGTCATCCAGAAAAGGAGTGCGAGCCCGACGATCAGCATGAAGGGGGCGCTGAAGACTTGAAGTGATTTGATGGTGTCGATGCCGCGCCAGACGATCAGCATGTTGAGCAGCCAAAAGGCCGCGAAGCAGAACCACATTGCGTCAGGGCCGACGGAACCAGAGACCAGGCGCAGCATCGAGCAGAGCGCCTGACCACCTATCCAGCACTGGATGCCAAACCATCCGCACGCAACCAGGGCGCGAAGTACCGCGGGGACATTCGCTCCAAGCACACCAAAGCTGGCGCGAACATAAACAGGAAAGGGGATTCCGTACTTCGTTCCCGCTCGGGCGTTGAGCACCATCGGGATGAGCACGATGAGGTTACCGAGCAGGATAGTGCCGAGTGCCTGCTTCCAGCTCATGCCTGCAGCGATGAGGCCGCTTGCGAGCATGTAGGTAGGGATACAGACGGACATCGCGGTCCAGAGAGAGATGTAGTTATACACTCCCCAGGTGCGGTCCTCTTTCGGGACAGCAGCAAGGTCTTCATTCCACAGACTGCTTGAAACCCCCTGAACGCGTAGGCCGCCGGTCTTGTCGAACGCCGTCACTGTTTGTCACCGTTGACGAAGTGGGCAGAATTCGCGGATGGTTCACTCTGGAACTCTGCCAATCCTGCCTCCATGAAACTGACTTTCCTACACGGTAAGCCTGAAGCTCGCTCTAAGTCCATAGAGTGCAACCGGTACACTAACGCAGCGGCTCGAAACAACGAACAAAGGACAGGGCGGTGGTCGGCTCCACTGCGATCGTCTTCGACGATGCCGGAACGATGACTGCCGCGCCCGGAACGAGTTCGACGCAACCATAGTCCGTACGCACGATGCCCTCTCCACAGATCGAGACAAGACACTCGGACAAGCCAAGAACATCGTTGAGCGACGTGGTTGAGCCAGCTTTTAGATCGAACCGGTCGACGACGAAATATTTCTGATCGATGAGGCGGGTGAACCCTTCTTTTTGTTGAGGTGGAACTTTGCCGGCCACAGTGCGGAGTTTAACCACGTTCATACCTGCTTTGAGGTGCAGTTCACGGGGACGACCGTAGTCGTACAGGCGATAGGTAATGTCGCAGGTTTGCTGAGTCTCGAGCAGGACCACGCCAGGTCCAATTGCATGGACCGTTCCCGCGTCGACAAAGACCATGTCACCGGCTGAGACGGGAACATGTTCCAGCAGATTCTCCATGCTGCCGTCGTAGGCGGAAGATTCGAGCGCTTCCACGGAGGTGCCTTCTTTCAGTCCAAGTGCCACACTCGCGCCAGGCTCAGCTTCGAGAACATACCAACACTCGGTCTTGCCGCGAGGCTGACCGATCGCCTGAGCTTCGGTGTCGTCCGGGTGGACCTGAACGGAGAGTTTGTCGCTGGGGAACAGCATCTTCACCAGCAATGGGAACTCGGCTGCCGCTCCGGGTGAGAGCAGCGCGCTCGCATGGGTTGCCGCGACTGCGTTGAGGCGCTGCCCTGAAAGAGGGCCGGTTTCCACAACGCACTCGGCGCCTGTCAGCCAGGCCTCGCCGACCGGCTCGGTTGTTCCCGTATCGTCGTACCACGGCTTTAAGTTGGGCCTGCCCCAAACGCGCGGGCTGAACTGCGGGGACAGACGGAAGGGTGCCAACGTATCAATTCTTGTTTCAGCTTCGGAAGGGAGGACGGGCATGATGCTCCTGCGGGTTCACGCTGTGATAAGGATAATGGCCTGGAAAAGAAGAGAGCAACGCGGGTGTGAAGGAAAACTGCTTGATCGCCGGCCTACACATGTTGCTGGAGGCTCAATCATCACCATCCTTCTTCTGCTTCTTGCGCGTCTCCTTGAGCATGGACGGTACAGGCCTCCCTTGCATTGCGTCCTGCCATAGGACAACGTTCAGCTTCTGGGCATTCGCGCGATCCGCGTGGCGGAAGTCCATCTTCATCGATTCTTTCGCTCCTGCGGCGCGGGGACCGTTAGCCGTGTAGATCAGGCTGTTGGAAGCATTGCGGAAGTCTGCTGCGAAGGCGGGCTGATCTCCGGTGCCCGTGAACAGCGTCGACATCAGAGAGGCGAAGGCGTCATTGTTGTTCATGGGAGGGATTCCGAGCAGCGTTTCCATGGTCCGAACCACGGAGACGGTCGAGTAGAAGCGAGAGTCAACAAAGGGCCCACTCGCCGTTGCCCGGGGCGAGTACTTGCTGACGACGAGCGCAATGCTGCGATGAGCGTCGACGTGGTCGGCGCCATTCTGTGCGTCATCTTCGAGGATAAAGAACGCAGTGTCGTCCCAGAACGGGGAGTGTGAGATGTCGTCTACGGCCCGGCCTACCGCCAGATCGTTGTCTGCGATCGAGGCTTTCGGAGTGGGGCCGCCTGGCGTCGTGCCCGCAGTATGGTCGTTGCCGAAGCGAAGCATGACGAAGTCGGGCATCGTGTCGTGGCCGGCATTCCGGTCGGCTATCCACTGCTTCAGGTGCTGCTCAAAGATGGTGCAGCGAACCTGATCGGGGAACCGAAGATTGAAGTCGGGGTACTCCGTGGCAAAATGTCCAACAAGTTCTGGCTTGGTGGCGATGTTCTTCGCCAGAATAGGTATGGCCCACGGCCACTTGTTGGTGCCGCCCCCCCAGCTTGCGGGAAGTGCTTCGCCGGGAGCAATCTCCGCCCGCGCACAGGTTTCCCCTGGAAGCATTGGACCATCCTGTGAATTGGCCTCGCCGCGCTCGTTGCAGAAGGTCGACGAGATATATTCCCCGAAGTGGTAAAGCGTCTTGCGATGGCGAGCCAGGTTCGTCCACAGATAGCCGCTGGCGGGCTCGGTAATATCGGAGATGTTCTGCTGAAAAGGGTAGCCTTCCGCTACAACACCTTCGAAGTCATAGCCTCGTTCGCCGCCCCGGTAGTTCTGCTGCCATGTCTTTTCAAGGTAATCCGTTCCGATAGCGGCGTTCGACCAGACATGACCATCGCCTGAGACCTCTCCAGAGTCAAAGAAGTTGTCAAGGACGCCAAACTGCAGTGCGAGGGCGTGCTGATTCGGCGTTATCTCTTCGCCGTACATGGTAAGGCTTGGATCTCCGTTCCCGACCGGGCGCTGGTTCTGCTTCAAGTCACCGAAGATCTGGTCGTAGGTCCGATTCTCCTTAATGATGTAGATCACATGCTTGATACGGTTGGAGGAGCCATCTGCGAAGAGTATCTTTTCTTCCGCGGCCTTCATCCGGTTCGAACGGACGACTTCGTCGGTAAGCTGCTTCAGGTCGCGTTCCAACGCCAATGGATCGAGCGCCGCAATGGAGCCGTACAACAGCGTTCCGATGTAGGTCGAAGACATACCCGGCCGCTGCTTCTTTCTGGTTGCAGCGGTCTCGCGCTGCGCGAAGTTGTTCGGTCCCGTGCCCCTGCCTTTGGCGGTGGCAACATAAAGCTTGCCGCCTGCGGTCGCCAGGTCCATCGGCATCCACTCCGTGGGAACGAAACCGATGGGCTCGACCGGACCTTGCGCGGCGGAACGCTGGCGCAGGCGGGAGGGATCGATCACGGCAATGGCATTTGCGGCCATATCGGCGACGTACAAGCGCTTGCCGTCGGGGGAAAGTGCCAGGGCTTCGGGCTCGGAGCCAAAGTAGGTCTGGCCGGGAAGCCGAGTATCGAAGTACCCGCGCACGGCAAACCTCCCGGCGGAGAGATCGATCGCCGCCACTGCGTCGCGATTGGAAAGAGCGACATACAGGGTCCGACCATCTCCGGCAAGTTCAAGCGCGCAGGGATGGCTGCCGGGTGAGACGGGACTCGCAGGTTTCAGCAGTGCAACTTTGCGAACGATGGAGTTCTTCTTGAGGTCCAGTTCCACGACTTCGGAGGAGTTCCACAGAGCGACAAAGGCGCGGCTTGCCGTTCTATTGACGGCAAGGGCGACAGGATAGGTCGACGGAACTACGTCCGTCTCCGACAAGTCGAAGCGATGCAACACCGCGCCCGTGGCGGAATCGAGTAGCAGAACGTCATCCGACAGATTTCCCGCGATGAGAAGTTTCTCCGAGTTGGGAGAGCCGATCACCGAGATGGCCGCAGGAAACGGAACGCCTTGTTTGAAGTCCTCTCCGGGCTTGGCGGCCGGCCCTTTGTAGAGCTTCGTCTTCCTGCCTTCGGCGAGCTGCTGCAGGGGTATTTTGATCATGCGCTCAGGCGAGATCGTGCCTGCGGCGAAGCTATACACGGCGACACCGCTGCCGGTGTCCCCTTCGCTGGTTCCAAGTGGATCGGTGGTCGAGGCCAGGCTGGCGTAGATATGCCTTCCATCACGACTGAAGGCTAGGCCGGAATAGAGCGTCTGCTTTGCCGTCCTTGCCAGGGTACGGTCGTCGGGAAAGTCTGCGACTTTGTTGGATTGCGTGTCGAGCACGGCGAGCGATTGCATGTATCCGGACTCGTAGGTGCCGTATCCCGCGTTCACAGTGACAACATAGCGCCCATCGGGCGAAACTGCGATCGACATGGGCAGGCTGTTCAGGCGTGTGGGATCCCCTGGAACCGCGCCAAGCTGTTTACTGGTCGGAAGGTCGGTGACGTCCGAGACCGGCTGTTGCGCTCGCGAGGCCGGTGAATGGAGACCGAGCAGAAGGCAAGCGGGCAGAATGCCCACAGCGCAATAAGCGGAACAACGAGCCTTGACCATGTTTAGAACGTATCAAAGTGGCAGAAAGGCAGCATTACAAAAGTCTTACACCCGCTCTCTCGCAATCCTGTTAGCGTTGTCGATAGAGCCATCAGGCACCGAGGACACGACACAACCAATGATCCCAGCATCGATCAAATCAGAAGACTCCGCAGCAGCATGCAGACTATCCAATACTCCATCCAGGTTATCTGGCGTTGCAGCAGAGTTGCCTGTCGCGGTGAAGGTGGCCATGAAGGTGAAGCAGGATCTGCGCATGGGGCGTGAACATCAGCAGGGCCGCATCAACTGGATCACGACCTCGGTCATGGCGATCTTTCATGTTGGTGCCATCGCGGCGCTCTTCTGCTTCTCCTGGAAGAACCTGGCCGCGTTTATGATCACGTATTTCTTCGCCATCAACATCGGCATCGGCGTGGCATATCATCGGCTGCTGACGCATCGCGGCTTCCGCACTCCCAAGTGGGTCGAGTACTTCGTGACTCTGTGCGGAACAATGGCGCTCGAAGGCGGTCCCATCTTCTGGGTGGCCACACACCGGGTGCATCATCAGAACTCAGACCAGGAAGGCGATCCGCATACGCCTGTGGACGGCACCTTCTGGGCACACGCAGGCTGGATCCTTTCCGGCCGCGCGATGCACTCAGAGACTGCTTTGCTGGGACGGTACGCACCAGACCTGACGCGCGATAAAGTCCACGTTTGGCTAAGCAAGTACCACTGGGTCCCGCTGACGCTGAGCGGGTTCCTGCAGATTGCGATTGGCACGTGGGTGACGGGCCATTTCCTGGGTGGCATCACAATGATGCTGTGGGGCACCTTCCTGCGGGTTGTCGTCGGTCTGCACGCCACCTGGCTGGTGAACTCGGCAACACACATGTTCGGTAAGCGCCGGTTCGAGACGCGCGACGACTCGCGCAATAACTGGTGGGTTGCCCTGCTGACTGGCGGCGAAGGGTGGCACAACAACCACCACGCACATCCTGTGAGCGCACGCCATGGTCTTACCTGGTACGAGTTCGACATCAATTACTACTGCATCTGGGTGCTGAGCAAGCTTGGCCTCGCAGAGAAGATTCAGGTCGCCAAGTTCGATCCACGCGATCCAAAACCTGCAGGCGCCTAATAATCCCCACCTCAACCGCCAAACTGGCCGCCACTCTTCGGAGCAGCGGCCATTTGCATTTTGGCCGGGCACCAGCAGAGACCCGGCAAGTGCCGCCATCGATTGTTGTAAGCGGCTGGAGAGTGCGTTGTAACCTGTTGCAAGAGGAGTGCGGACCTCTCGAGACACGATGAACATTACTCGCCGCCGCGGAGCCATCGCTACCTTCATCAGCATGGGAGTGCTGCTGGTTGGTGTCGCGGTCGCCCTGAACATCGGCTGGATTCTGCTGAACGAACGGGCTGTCGCGCTTGCGGTCCTGGGCGTCATCCTGTTCGCCTTGCTTATCGCTGGAGTGGTCTTGAACACGGTCTTTCTGGTGCGCGAAGTGCGAAGAAACGAGCGTCAGGACTCGTTCTTGAATGCGGTGACGCACGAGTTGAAGACGCCAATCGCAAGCATCCGCCTCTATCTTGAAACGCTCCAGCGCCGGCCGGTCGATGAAGCCAGGCGGCAAGAGTTTTATCAGATCATGCTGTCGGATTCGGACCGTCTACTGGCTACGGTCGAACAGGTCCTCAAAGCTGGAGAGCAGGGGCAGCGCAAACGCCAGGAACACCGAAGCATCGTCGACATGGAAGCATTGCTGGCAGAATGCATAGCGGTGACGCTGCAGAGGCACCATTTGGCCCCGCAGGCGATCCTTCTTGATCCGGTTCCCGGCGCGGTGCCGCTGCCGGTGCGGGGCAACCCGGAAGATCTGCGAACGGCGGTGTCGAACCTGCTCGACAACGCCGTAAAGTACTCGCCGGAGCAGGTACGCGTGCGGTGTCGCTTGGCGATCGCAGATTACACCTGGGTGTCCCTGACTGTTCAAGACCATGGACTTGGCATTCCGTTGAAGCAGTTGAAGCGCATCTTTCACCGCTTCTACCGGGTCCCCGGACGGTCCATGATGACGATTAAAGGGACTGGCCTGGGGCTGTTCATCGTTCGCTCCATTGCGCGGCAGCACGGCGGAGATGTAAGCGCTTCCAGTGCCGGTCCGAACACTGGCACGACGATGACTCTCCGACTGCCGTTGTACACTTCCGCGCTGCCGTCGGCTGAAGCTCTGTCCGTTGCAGCGGATGAGGCCTGAAGATGGAAGCGACCGTCACCGCTGCGAGTATGATGGACTCTCCGTTGATCGTGGTCGTCGAAGACGAGGAGCATCTGGCGACCGGACTCGTCTTTAATCTTGAGGCCGAGGGGTACAGGACGCACCATGAGGCGGACGGCGACTCTGCACAACGGTTTCTTCTGTCCGCTCCAGAGAACGGACCGAATGCAGTTGGAGCTGTCCTGCTCGACTGCATGCTGCCCGGCACGGACGGATTCGCGATCGTGCGCGCTCTGCGTGCCGCCGGTAAGTTTGTGCCGGTGCTGATGTTGACGGCGCGCAGCCGTACGGAGGATGTGCTGGAGGGGCTTGAGGCCGGAGCGGACGATTACCTGCCCAAGCCCTTCGACCTGAACATCCTTCTGGTGCGGCTGAAGACCTTGCTGCGTCGAACAGCCTGGCAGGCGCTCAACGCCGCGCTGCCGGTAGAAGCTGCGGCGACGGAGCAACAGGACGAGTATGCCTTCAACCAGCGAGTGATTCGTTTTGACGCGTTGGAACTGGTCGCCCCGCACGCGACGACCCATCTGACGGTAATGGAGGCCGACCTCTTGCGTTATCTGACGGACCGCGAAGGAAAGATCGTACCGCGCAAGGAGATCCTGGAACAGGTGTGGCGGGTCCATGAAGACACGGACACCCGCGCCATCGATAACTTCGTGGTACGGCTGCGGCGCTATATCGAGACCGATCCGGGAAACCCGATGCATCTGCTCACGGTACGCGGCGTGGGTTACAAGTTTCTGGCGAAGCCATAGCCTTCGTGCCTGCGCTCAGCGGATGAGGCGTTCAACAGCGGCCCAACTCGCCGCACCCACCAGGCCGGCGGTAACCAGTGCAGATAGATTACGAAGGGCCAGAACGTAGGGGTATACACGCCTCGATCGCGCCAGGATCTTCGCTTTCCTGAGTTTCTCGGCTTCGCTGTCGCTGGGTACGGCGCGAGCCTGTTCGCAGTTGCAGCAGGTCGCCTTGAAGATCAGCAGACTGAGCAGACACGCGACCACTATTCCCCACAAGATGAACAGCAGCGGAAGGACTTGCATGGCGGGCTCCTTGACTCTTGCGGCAATCGGTACAGCCAGCCTTGAAATGCCGCATGCCGAAGCAAGGCTGACTGAGCTTCGAGCGAACGATACACCTGCGCAGCTATGGGTTTCAACGAATCTTTTGCTGCGCCGCTGACTCGTTTGTGGCATCTACTTTGTATCGGCAGCCGCCGGTTGTATCGCAACGGCACAGATAAGCTAAAATAGACTGAGGAGATTACACAGAATGGCGACAGCAACCGTTGCTCCCACACCTGAGGTCGTTACTGCTCCGGCCTCGACGACACCCGTAACCCTGACTTCGAATGCAATCGCGAAGGTTCGGGAGATCATGGCAACCCAGGACCCCGTTCCGGCGGGCTTGCGCATTGGCGTGGTTGGCGGCGGCTGTTCAGGATTTCAGTACTCTATGAGCTTCGAGAACCAGAGCGGAATGATGGACAAGGTTTATCGCTTCGACGACCTAAAGGTCTTTGTCGATGCGACCTCCGCGATGTACCTGAGCAACTGCGTGGTGGACTATGTGGAGACGCTTGAAGCAGCAGGATTCAAGTTTGAGAATGCCGCAGTGAAGAGCACCTGTGGTTGCGGCTCGAGCTTCAGCGTCTAGATCTTCGCAGGAACCGAACGAAAGCGCATCCTCCTGCTTCGGGAGGATGCGCTTTTGGTTTCACGGCTTGAGTTGTAGCTTCCTGTTTTGGTAGGAGGGATCTTCAAATCGCTCTCTAGGCCTTCGCGAAGGGAGCTTCAAGGTTTGGGCTCTGCGGCGTAAACATCTTTGCGCCGTCTTCAGTAACAAACCAGTCGTCTTCGAGGCGCACGCCGAACTGGTCGCGAATGTAAATCCCTGGCTCATCCGAAAAGCACATTCCCGGCTGAAGCGGCGTCGCGTTGCCGCGCACAAGATAAGGCCATTCGTGTCCGTCCATGCCAATGCCGTGGCCGACGCGGTGCGTGAAGTGTTTGTAATCGGGTCCATAGCCGGCCGCATCGATCACATCTCTTGCAGCCTTGTCGATGGCCCCACAAGCAACACCCGGTCTTGCGGCGGCGAGCGCTGCAGACTGGGCCTTGTGCACGACGTCGAAGACCGCCTTTTGCTTACTTGTCGCTTTCCCGAGAACGAAGGTGCGGGAGATGTCCGACTGATAACCTTCAACCGTACAGCCATCATCGAGCAGGATGATCTCGCCTTCGCGAATCACCTGCGGTTGTGCCGATCCATGCGGCAGTGCGGAGTAAGCTCCCACCTGGCAGCTGGCGTCGCCCTCCACACCGCATCGGGCATATCCTTCTGAGATCAGTTCAGACATGGCTCGGTTGGTCATTCCTGGAGAAGCTGACCGGAAGGCCGCTTCGTAAACCGAGAGGGTGATGTCATTCGCGAGTTGCATCAGCGCGAGTTCTGCCGGTGTCTTGACCTGCCGACAGCCGGCCGTCACCCGCGTTCCGCTGACGACGGTCAGTGCCGGCGAAGAGTGCGCCAAACCATCCGCAAAGGCGTACTGGGTGCGTTCCTCGAGTCCAATCAGACCGGTCGCGAGACCGAGCGACTTGAGAGATCGGGCGAGGAGGTCGTACGGGTTCTCCTCTTCATTCCACGTGTAAATCCTGGTGGATCGGCCGTCTGGCGCTGTGCTCAAGCCTTCGCGAATGCGCCCTTCTTCAAACGCTGGGCAAACAACAAACGGTGCTCCGTTGCTCGGGAGTATCCAGGCGAAGAGGCGCTCGGACTGATAGTTCACCCGCAGGCCAGAGAAGTAGCCTAAGCTTGCGCCGGTAGTGAGGACGATCGCATCCATTCTGTTCGAGTGCAACAGTGCCCTGGCGCGCTCGAGCCGGCTCTCGCGTTCGGCGAGGGTGATTGGCACGGCTTCATGAACGCGCGACTTCAGCGCAGCGATGGGTGGCGGCAACGCGGTGCCCGCCGGAGATGTTTCGGGAGACTGAGCGCGGAGTGCGAGAGCGGGCGCGCCGGCGGCAGCGGCAAGGAGAAAGCGTCGTCGCGAATGCATAAGGGGATTGTAGCCGCTCGTGGCTGTCTTACTGGTGCTGGTAGATCTGAATGTAATTGCCGCAGGTGTCTTCAAACAGGGCAAGCCGCACCGCCCCGGCGCTGATCGGCTTTCCGGTAAATGCGACGCCGAGCGACCGCAGCCGTGCGTACTCCGCGTCTACGTTGTCTACTTCGAAGGCCGCAATTGGAATACCTTGCGCAAACATCGCCTGCTGAAATGCCTGGCCTGCAGGATTCACGTTCGGCTCCAGCGAAAGCTCAACGCCATCCGGATCGGACGGTGAAACTATGCTGAGCCACTTGTAAGGCCCCATCGCGATCTCCTGCTTCTTTCTAAATCCCAGCACCCGGGTATAAAAAGCGAGCGCCGATGACTGATCTTCTACCATGATGCTCATCAGCCTGACACGCATCGCATTCTCCGCAAGGATCCAGCGGCTATCATACAAAGGCGCAGGAAAGGACCTCAAGTTTGAAGGACTGCGATATGCTGCCGCCGCGAGCGATGCAGAACCGAGCAAAGAAGCCCCTGCGGCACCAGCAAAGGTCGAATGGGTGACCCGTCCCGTACATGCGGTGCATCTTATCTGCTCTGGGCAGACGGACAACGATGCATGCATCTTCAAATCTTGTTGGGAGCAGTGACCCATTGGAGAGGATTTTCAACGCCGTTGTAACTGACATCCGTTTAGAGTCGCGCGCTGGTGCAGAGGCGCGCTGGCAGGTCGCACTCGATCGTACGGAGTTTTCGGTCGCGGCAGATGCCGGCGTGCTGCTTGCTGTTTCTCCGGGCGGCGCACAGCTTCGGGTACCTTTGCTCGGGGTTTACGAGGATGAGGCAACGCTCTGGCATCTTGTGGCGAAGCCGCTGTCCACCGGGACAGCGGTGACAGGGTACGTGGACGAGAAGCTTGAGCGCGAATCGCCCGCCTGTTAGACTGAGGGAATTCGCTCGGCGCGTGTTTATTCCGCGTCCGTGGGGCTGTAGCTCAGTTGGGAGAGCGCCTCGTTCGCAACGAGGAGGTCAGCGGTTCGATCCCGCTCAGCTC
>CAZZYQ010000055.1:0-28248 GCA_964658395.1 uncultured Granulicella sp.
AAACAAGTCGCCCGCGCCATCGCCCACTCGCCGCTCTGCAAGACCGCCTGGTCCTCCGGCGACCCCAACTGGGGACGCCTCCTCGCCGCCACCGGCTATTCAGGCGTTACCTTCGACCCCACCGCCGTGAGCGTCTGGATCGGCCCGCACCTCGTCCTCTCAGGCGGCCAGCGCGCGACCGGCTTCGACGAAGCCACCGCCCACCAGACCATGCTGCAGCGCGAGTACACCATACGGCTCGACCTCGGCGCCGGAGAAGCCGAATGCCGCTTCCTCACCTGCGACCTGACCGCCGAATACGTCGCCATCAACGCCGATTATTCCACCTAACCGGGTTTGTCATTATGCCGTCATAATGACCCTGAGCGCAGCAAATGGGGAAGAATCCCGATGCTGCTCACATCACCTGAGCCGCCAATAGCTCTTAACCCACAAGCCGGGTTCCCATCTTCGCGACAGCTTCATCGCCGCTAAGGTGGGCATTCGCGCGTAAGCACGAACCGTCTGCGTTGAAGAGCCGATCGACCGAGCGGCGAGCGCACTGTCGAACGTCAAACTCTATCTAACCGAAACGGTAGCTTTTGTGCTACCATAAGCCAGTGATCGATCTTGAGCAGTACATCGACCGCAACGGCCGCAATCCATTCGAGCGGTGGTATGAATCGCTCGAGCCAGCTACTCGCGCCCGAATCGTCATCGCGATAGACAGACTCAGACGCGGCAGCGCTGCTGCGAAAGGCGTCGGCTCAAGCGTGATGGAACTTCGGCTCGACTTTGGCCCGGGATACCGAATCTACTTCGGCAAAGATGGAGCAACGCTCGTGATCCTGCTCGGCGGAGGAACGAAGAAACGCCAGCAGGCTGATATCGAGTCTGCAAAGCAGCTGTGGCGCGAGTACAAGCAGCGTAAACAGGAGACATGATGCCGCTCACCAAAAGCTTCAACGAAACCGTCAAAGCCGATCTTCAAAAAAGCCCCGACTTCCGCCGTGCTCTTCTCCGCGAAGCCATCGGCTGCATGGTCACCGGCGATCTCGATACCGGCAAATCCGTCCTCCGTCAGTACATCAACGGAACCATAGGCTTTATGAAGCTCGGCACCGACCTCGGACGATCTCCGAAGGTCCTCATGCGGATGTTCAGCCCTTCAGGAAATCCGCAGGCCAGAAACCTCTTCGAGATCATCGCCCATCTGCAAAAGATCGACGGAACCGTGCTTGAAGTCGTTGATCGCACCGCAGCCTGAACAGATTCGTGGCCTGGCCCATCTCACCGGAGCCATGAAATCCCTCCGCCATAGGCCGTGTCACACTTTGCCATCAACCTTGTCATCCTTCGCCGGAGGCGGAGGATACGCTTTTGTCCTCCTCCACACCCCGCCAAGAGAAGCGTCATCTCGACCGAAGCCGCGCATGAGCGCGGCGCAGTGGAGAGACCCCCGCATCTGTTTTTTATTGGAGGTTCAGATGATCGACCTCGGCCGCCACCAATCCGAACATCCTTATCAGTAGCCGCAGAGGATAACAAGCGAGTAGAAAGCTCAAAGCCGACCGGAAAGGACGTCGTCGCCGAATACGTAGCTATCAACATCAAATACTCGACCTAATACCTTCAGAAACCAAGTTGCCGAAAACACCGACTTTCAAGGGATAGAAAATGGCCTGATCGCCCATGCACCGAAAGGCGCGGCTACAAAGCAGGTAATCCATTTCGTCACAATGCTTGTCGGTAGCTTTATAGCCATGAAGCCGATAAGACATGCTGCGGCAAAGAAGGAAGCTCGCAGGATCATCTCGCAGGCGATCAAGCCCCTGGAATCTCTGCGGCCTCGCCTATGTAGGCTCATCAAAGTTACGTATCCGGGGACACAGGCGCAAACAACGATGAGGTAGATGAAGATCAAGGCGAAACCTTCACCAATCGGGCCGTCCTGCGGAAAGATGGTGATACTGACGAGCCCGGTAAGGAGGAACGCTACCACCAAACCAACTAAACCCGCCGCGAAATAATCCGCTCCTGCAAAGACCTTCCCCATTGCAAAAGCATACCCAATCCACGCCCCCGCAAAACGGCGTTTGCGGAAGTTTCGGCTCCGCGAAATCGTCCGGACCGGCGAAGTTTCCGCAAACAACGACTTTGTAGCAGTTACGCATGACTACTTCCAGTCGCAGGTGATCAGTCTCGTAACGTCTACTCGTCCGCGTACCTGCGCAGGCCACAATTCGCACAGCTTCGTCCCAAGACGGCCTTGGAGGTTGCAAAGAAACCGCCAAAAGAAATTCCGGTTACAGCGAGGACAAGGGAAGTTGCGAAGCCGTGACACAGTGAAAAGGTGAAGGACGCCCCACAAGAGCATTGCGGGAAAGAACATCTTGTCTGTCGAGAAAAAGTGTCTTTCGGCAAACACAACAAGAGCCCCGAACGGAATGAAGCCGAGGAACTCGGTTACGAGGATGACCGCAATCAGGTTGCGGTGGCTCCTGAACGCTTGCCACTGGCACCGGTATTTGTGTGCACTACCATCCTCGATGTCATAGACCATGATGGAGCCAATTTACTGACATCCTTCCCGCAAAACGGCGTTTTCGGAAACGACGAAACGTATAGCTCATCCAGGTCGAGATCATCGATCTCACCATTGCCAGCCTCTAAATCTCTCCCGTAGGCCCCTCGAAGATGACGTTTCCCCTTCCACCGATTATCCTCATCAATAGCCGCATAGGGGACCAAAAATGAGTACAAAGCTCGAAGCCGCGCAGACCGCCGCCCAACAAGACCTCTCCGCAGAAGTAGCCGAGTGGATCGAAGCCTTCGACGACCTCGTCGCCGCCGACTGGCAGCATAGCGCCGACGTGCTCGCCGCGCTCCGTCAGCGCGCCCGCGAGGCCGGCGTACCCGCACCTACCGAGCTCACCACGCCCTACTGCAACACCATTCGCAAGATTGACGAAGTCCCCTACCCCGGCGACCGCGCCCTCGAACGCCGCGTCGAAAGCCTCATCCGCTGGAACGCCATGGCCATGGTCCACGGCCAGAACAAGAAGGACGCCGGCATCGGCGGCCACATCTCGACGTATTCCTCACTCGCGACGCTGCTCGAGGTCGGCTTCAATCACTTCTTCCACGCCAAGTACGCCGCCGGGGCCGGAAAACCAGAGCAACCCGGCGACTTCATCTACTTCCAGGGCCACGCCTCGCCCGGCGTCTACGCCCGCGCCTTCCTCGAAGGCCGCTTCGACGAGTCGCGCCTCGGCAACTTCCGCCACGAACTGCGCGACTCCCCCGGCCTTTCTTCTTACCCACATCCCTGGTTAATGAAGGACTTCTGGAACTTCCCGACGGTCTCGATGGGCATCGGGCCGCTGAACGCCATCTACCAGGCGCGCTTCATGAAGTACCTCGAAAACCGCGGCCTCATTGAAGCCACGCCGCGCAAGGTCTGGGCCTTCGTCGGCGACGGCGAAACGGACGAGGTCGACACCCTCGGTGCCATCTCACTCGGCGCGCGCGAGAAGCTCGACAACCTCATCTTCGTCGTCAACTGCAACCTGCAGCGCCTCGACGGCCCCGTCCGCGGCAACAAGCGCATCATCGACGAGCTCGAAGGCGTCTTCCACGGCGCGGGATGGAACGTCATCAAGGTCATCTGGGGTTCGGACTGGGACGCCCTCTTCGAACGCGACCACACCGGCCTGCTCCTCCGCCGCATGGAAGAGTGCGTCGACGGCGACTATCAGACCTTCAAGGCCAAGGATGGCGCGTACCTGCGTCAGCACTTCTTCGGTAAGTATCCCGAACTGCTCGAACTGGTCAAAGACATCTCCGACGACGACCTCGCCAAGCTGCATCGCGGCGGCCACGACCCGGCCAAGATCTACAACGCGTACAAGCGCGCGCTCGAACACAAGGGCAGCCCCACGGTCATTCTCGCCAAGACCGTCAAGGGCTACGGCCTAGGGTCGGCGCAAGCCCGCAACGCCACGCACTCTGAAAAGAAATTGGCGGACGACGCCCTCGCGGCCTTCGTCAAGCGCTTCGACATCCCCGTACCGGAAGAAGCGGCCAAGGATGGCAAGTTCTACCGTCCCGCGCCGGACGCGCCCGAGATCGTCTACATGCAGCAGCGCCGCAAGGAACTAGGGGGCTACCTTCCCACCCGCGAAGTCCCCAAGCTCGACTTCAAAGCTCCGACCCTAGACTATTTCAAGGAGTGGACCGCAGGCTCCGGCAAGCGCGCTGTCTCCACCACCATGGGCTTCGTCAACATCCTGAAGCACCTGTTGAAGGACCAGAACTTCGGCAAGTTCGTCGTCCCCATCGTTCCTGACGAAGGCCGTACCTTCGGCCTCGAATCCGTCATCCGCCAGGTCGGCATCTACGCCCCCGAGGGCCAGAAGTACACTCCCCACGACTCCGACATGCTCCTCTTCTATCGCGAAGCCAAAGACGGCCAGATCCTCGAAGAAGGCATCACCGAGGCCGGTTCGATGGCCTCCTTCACCGCCGCCGGCACCGCCTATTCGAACTACGGCGTCCCTTCGATTCCCTTCTACATGTACTACTCCATGTTCGGCTTCCAGCGCATTGGAGACATGGCCTGGGCCTTCGCCGACTCGCGCGGCAAAGGCTTCCTGATGGGCGGTACGGCTGGCCGAACCACCATGCTCGGCGAGGGGTTGCAGCACCAGGACGGCCACTCGCTCGTCCTGTCGAGCACCATCCCGACGTGCCTTACCTACGATCCCGCCTACGTCTTCGAGCTTGCCATCGTCCTCCAGGACGGCATCCGCCGCATGTACCAGGAGGGCGAAGACGTCTTCTACTACGTGACCATGTACAACGAGGACTACGAGCAGCCCGCCATGCCCGAAGGCGCAGCCGAAGGCGTTCTGAAGGGCCTCTACAAGTTCCGGCCCGCTGCGAACGGCACCGCACAGGCCCAGCTCTTCGGATCAGGACCCATCCTGAACGAAGTGCTCCGCGCCCAGACCATCCTGGCTGAAAAGTACAACATCCCTACCGATGTCTGGAGCGTTCCCAGCTACACCGAAGTCCGCCGCGAGGCCTTGGCCGTCGAACGCTGGAACCGCCTCCACCCCACCCAGCCTGAGCGCAAGCCTCACCTCGTCACCGCCCTTCAGGGCGCGACAGGCCCCATCATCGCCGCCAGCGACTACATGAAGTCCATGCCCGACACGCTGGCCCCCTGGCTGAATGTCACCAGTCAGCGCCTCGTCTCGCTCGGCACAGACGGGTTTGGCCGCTCGGATAACCGCGAACACCTCCGCCGTCACTTCGAAGTCTCCGCCGAAGCCATCGCCGGAGCCACGCTGTCAAAACTGGCCCGCGACGGCAAGCTAAAGCCCAAGAAAGCCGAACAAGCCTTGGCCGAACTGAACCTGAACCCCGACGCCCGCGATCCCGCCCACGCCTGATTTGCGTTGTTGAAGTTCAGGCACGATCCTCCGTCTTACTTCGCCGAAGGCAGAACATCAGCCTTTGATTCCGCGCCCTGGCCCATCAACGCATCATTTCGACCGAAGCGCAGCGAAGTGGAGAAACCCCGCATCAATGAACACTGCGACGAGAAACAGGAAGGGGACTGCCCCACCGGCCGCCACAGCGGAGTCATCATCCGCCGCTGCGCCTGCCTGGGAAAACCCGCTCATCCCCAACAAAAAACTTCGTGGTCTCTACACCGCGATGGCCGAGCTTCGCCTGCTCGGAAGCTATCCGGGTAGTTCATCCCTGGGCGCAATCGGGGCATCGGCCTCTCGCGCGCGAAACCGCAAGTCTCCGCCACTGAGTGTTCCCGGCGAGGAAGGCTGCCGCGCGGGAACCATCCTTACTCTCAATCCCGGCGACCTGACCAGCGATCCCGGCCGCGGTCTCGCCACCGCCTTCCTGCGCGGCGCAGATCTCGCGAAGCTCCTCGCCCTTTCCCTGCAACATCGGGGCCCGCAACCCCTCTTTCCGGGCCAGTTACCCGCTCTTCCCGATCACGCCGACCGGCTTCATCTAGCCCTCGGCGCCGCGTTCGCCCTCAGAACGGGCGGCAGGGCCAGCCAGGCTCCACTAACGTTAGCCTTCTGCTACGGCGCAGACCTCAACCCGAAGCAGTGGTCTACCCTCCTGGACACCGCCTCCGCTCACGCGCTGCCGCTGGTCTTCGTTGTTCTACCCAACCGCGGCAGCGGCAGCGGCCTCGCCTCCCCTGGACGCCTGTCGCTGTTCAGCAGCACCCGCGGCGTCCCCGGCATTCCCGTCGACGCAGATGACCCGGTGGCCATCTATCGCGTCGCCCAGGAGTCCACCTTGCGCGCCCGTGCTGGGGGTGGCCCCGTCTTGATCGAGTGCATCCCCTTCCGCCTCGCGGGCAGGAAGACTGCGACCGCCGACCCGCTCATTACGATGCGCCAGTTCCTGCTGCATCGCCGCATCGTCAATGAAGACTGGCTGCGCGAGATTGAGGACCGGTTCGTTGCCCGCTTGAGGACCGGCGGCCGCTAAGGGGCGCAGCAAGCTGGTTTAGACTTGACCTTGTGTACAGGTTTGATGGAGCGCAGGTGCGTAGAAGGACTTTTTCTGTAATCTCCGGTGCGGTTTTCGGCTTCGCCACTGCAGTGTCTGGACAGTCGAACTTCCCACCGCCGACTCAGAATCAGGCGCCTGTGACTTCCTATCCAGCACCGGTCGGTCAACAAGCGACCGTTCAAACCGCGCCCGCCGCCAAGCCGCCTGAGCGTCCATTCCCATCCTTCAATGCCTATGACCCGCTGACGGGCGCACGGCTTCCCGACCGCTCCGGCTCGGTCTACATACCGGTCGACAACTGGGTGTACCCGGAGATGGTCCGGCTTTATGAACTTGGCTACGGCGATGCAGTGTTCCTCGGACTTCGTCCGTGGACTCGGCGCAGCGTCCTCCACGTACTCGAAGAGGCGCAGGACGACATCATGGACGGGGACAGCGAGGAAGCCAAGGGCATTCTCGCCGCTTTACTTGACGAGCTTAGGAACGAAGACTCGGCACCCGACCATCCTCGCCCGACGGTTTATGGCACGCAGTCTGCTTACACGCGACTGATGGGCATCGGCGGTACGTCACTGCGCGACAGCTTCCATATCGGCCAGACGATCGCGAACGACTACGGCCGCCCCTACCAACCAGGGTTCAATGCCATTGCAGGGTTCTCCACGGTTGCCGAAGCGGGACGGTTCTCGCTGTATGTGCGCGGGGAATACCAGCATGCTCCCAGCGCTGCCGGTTACTCCCCGGCGCTTACGAACCAGCTGTCTGTGCTTGACGTAGTCGGCCCCTATGCCGCCCCAAACGCACCGCAGGCAACAATCCCGGCTGGGCCGATCGCCGCGCAGAACCCTTTTCGCCTGATCGAGGCCACTTTTTCCTACCATTTGCTTGGGCACGAAATTTCGGCGGGAAAGTCCGACGCTTGGCTTGGACCTGCGGCGGGCGCTTCGATGGCTTGGTCCAACAACGCCGAGAACATCTACTCCTTCCGCATCAACCGCGTAGAGCCGCTCTACATCCCGCTCGTATCGAAGCTCCTTGGCCCCCTTCGTTATGACTTCTTCTACGGCAGCCTGAAAGGGCATACTGCTCCGAACAGCCCCTACATCCACTCCGAAGCATTCGCCTTCCAACCCACATCGAACTTTCAGTTCGGCTTCCAGCGGTCGATCATCTTCGGCGGCGAGGGACACGCACCCGTAAATCTGCACCTGTTCCTTAAGGGCTTCTTCGGAGCGACGAACGTTACGGCGGCAGAGAAGTTTTCACGCTTCGATCCCGGTGCTCGCTTCAGCACGTTCAATGCGGCATACAGGCTGCCCTTTGTTCGTCATTACGCCACGTTTTATGTCGACTCTTTCGTGCACGACGACATCTCGCCGATCGACGCGCCTCGGCGTGCCGCCTTCCGTACCGGCATCGACATCTCCCACTTCCCCCGCCTGCCGAAGCTCGAGTTCCGCGTAGAAGCCGTCTCGACTGATCCGCGGATCGATCGCAGCAGTCAAGGCGGGTTCTTCTTTGTCGAAGCCGTTCAAAAGCAGGGATACACCAACAAGGGGATGATCCTTGGCGACTGGATCGGGCGTGAAGCGAAGGGCGGACAGGCGTGGATTACCTACCATCTCGCACCGAAAGAATGGGTCGAAGTCGAATTTCTAAACAAGAAGATCCCGAACGACTTCGTCGGGGGCACCACGCAGAACCAGTTCAAGGTGTCAGCCGTGAAACGGATCCACAAGGACGTCGAGATCAACGCCTGGGTGCAGTATGAAGCCTGGAGGGCCCCAATTTATCTTGCGGGCAAGCATGAAAACACCACAACTGCTGTCCAGGTGACCTGGTTTCCCCGGCTGCATACGTCCGATCTGCTGAAGTAGAACGCCTGCGGATCAGCCCAGCGGCTTCGAGCGCTCGAGGCACTCTCGGAAGTAGCCCACCGATAGTTCAAGACCTTCGCGCAGCATCACCTTCGGCTCCCAACCGAGGAGCGTCTTCGCCTTGGTGATGTCAGGGCGGCGGCGCGTGGGATCGTCTACGGGAAGATCCCGGAATACGATCGTCGCCTGCGAGCCAGTGACCGCAAGCACCTCGCGGGCGCACTCGAGGATCGTCCACTCCACGGGATTGCCGATGTTTACAGGAAGCGCCTCCTCCGAGCGGGCGAGCCGCAGTATGCCATCGATGAGATCGGAGACATAGCAAAAACTGCGCGTCTGCGATCCATTCCCATAAATGGTCAGCGACTCGCCACTGAGCGCCTGAATGAGGAGGTTCGAAATGACGCGGCCGTCGTTCGCGTTCAGCCGCGGGCCGTAGGTGTTGAAGATGCGAACCAGGTGCGTGTTGACCCGGTAGTAGCGATGGTAAGCCATCACCGCGGCCTCAGAAAAACGCTTCGCCTCATCGTAGACAGAGCGTGGTCCGATCGGGTTTACCTTGCCCCAATACGTTTCAACCTGCGGATGGACGTCGGGATCGCCATAGCATTCCGACGTCGAGGCGTGAAGATATCCGGCATTGTATTTGCGGGCAAGATCGAGAGTGTTCATGGTCCCGGCAGAGCCGACGAGGAGCGTTTCAACTCCAAGTCTGCTGTAATCTACGGGGCTGGCGGGAGACGCGAAATTGAAGATGTAGTCAATCGCACCCACATCGAAAGGAAGACAGATGTCCTTTTCGACGAACACAAACCTCGGCTCAGATTTGAGGTGTGCAAGATTGACCGGACTGCCGGTGCAGAAGTTGTCGGCGCCGACAACTGTATGACCTTCCTGCAGTAAAGCGTCGCAGAGATGCGAGCCGAGGAACCCCGCGGCCCCTGTTACTAGGATTCTCTGAGACATATTCCTCGATTGCTGCACGGAGCCGTCGATCAGCTCCTCTTTCGTTCTTGGTTGGTAGGCTTGAGAGCGGACGATGGCTGCTAGACTGCGACGGGCTCGGAGACATTCTCCCGGGTAGGATAGGCGGTCGGTCGTCCAATACTGACGTAGGTGAAGTTGTTGTCCGCCATTACGAGCGGGTCGAACATATTTCTTCCGTCCACGACGATCGGATAACGCATGGAGCTATTCAGACGGCTCAGATCAAGCTCCTTGAACTCTGCCCAGTCGGTCAGGATCAGGAGAGCATCGGCGTCGGCAGCCGCCCCGTACGCATCTGCCGCGTAGCGTATCTGTGGACCAGCAGGCAGGATCTCCTGGGTGCGGGGCATCGCCGCAGGATCGAAGGCCACGATCGAACAACCTTCGGCCATGAGCAGACGAACCAGCTCGATCGCCGGAGAGTCGCGGATATCGTCCGTCTCTCCCTTGAACGCGAGACCAAGTACGCCAAGGCGTTTGCCGCGCAGAGTCCAGAGGGCGGAACGCACCTTGCGCACGAACCGCGTCTTTTGGTTCGCGTTGATCTTTTCGACTTCGGTCAGCAGGCTGAAGTCTACTCCAAGCTGGTCTGCGACAGAACGGAAAGCGGCCACGTCCTTGGGAAAGCACGAACCGCCATAACCGATGCCGGGCCGCAGGAACTTGGGTCCAATCCTCGAATCGAGGCCAAGGCCGTAAGCCACCTGCTGCACGTTGGCGTCGGTTGCTTCGCAGAGGTTGGAAACGGCGTTGATGAACGAGATCTTCAGCGCAAGAAAGGCATTCGAAGCATGCTTGATAATCTCTGCGCTCTTGATCGAGGTCTGCAGCAGAGGCGGCCGCGCCGTCTCGCTGCACATACCCTTCAAAGCATCCGGCCTACTATAGTAGCTGCCGCTGGTAAGGGGCCTATAGATCTCCTCGAGCACAGCCGCGGCGCGTTCTGTGTCGGCACCAACGACGATGCGGTCCGGATGGAGGAAGTCGGCGACCGCCGTGCCTTCGCGCAGGAATTCGGGATTTGACACGACATCGAAGAGATGCCGCGCGACTCCATTCCGTTCAATCGCCCGGCGTATCCACTCATTTGTATAAACGGGCACGGTGCTCTTTTCAACGATGACGGTGTACTTGGTGAGCGACCTGGCTATCTCGCAGGCCACTGCCTCAACGTACGAGAGGTCGGCGTCGCCGGTCTCGCTTTGCGGCGTTCCGACGGCGATGAAGATCGCATTGCACTCGCGCGTCGCCTCGCCGAGGTCAGACATGAAACGGATCTTGGTATTGCGGTAGCGGCCAAGCAGCTCGGGCAGGTTCTCCTCGTGGATAAGTGTGTCGCCCGCCTGCAGCGCCTTCACCTTGCGCTCGTCGTTGTCCACACAGATGACGGTGTGACCCATCTCCGCGAAACACACGGCCGCAACGAGCCCGACATACCCTGAACCGACGACCGCTATCTGAACCGAGGACGACATAGACGATGTTCTCCTTATTGGCGACAGCTTCAATTCTAAGCGAAGTTGCAGGCCTCACAAAGCGATATCAACACCTAAACCAGCTCTGCCCTGCCAGTCCATTCGAAGGAACGGGACACGCTTCGCTTCGGCTACAATCGCCAGATGGGTTCGCAAACCGTGCCGTCCGTTTCGCCGCCGGACTCACCCAATCTTTCTCGAGCGAGTGCAGAGGACACGTCCGAAACATCGCTCTCTGAATCACTGGTCGTTCTTCGGAAAAGACGCCTGGCCGTCGCAATCACGCTGCTGTTCGCGTTGGCCATTGGGCTGTACAAGGCATTTACCCAGGAAAAAATCTTTGATGCAACGTCGAAGATTGAGGTACGATCGGGTTCCTCGCAGGAGTTCAAAGTAGATCCGGCACAGGTGCTGAACGGAGATTCGACAAGCAACAAGATGGCCGCGGAAGTGGTGATCCTGCAGAGCGATTCTGTGCTGATGGCCGTCGCCAGAGAAATGGACCTTTGCAACAAGCCTGATTTTCTTGGCGTCAAGGGACCGGTGCCGTACGAGTCGATCGAAGATCTCAGCGTGCGCGAGAAGACGCTGCATCGGCTGCACTCGCAACTGAAGATCCAGCTTATTCCGAAGACGGACATCATCCGCATCACCTACTCCAGTCTCAATCCTCAGATGTCCGCGGAGATCGTCAACAACATCGTCAATGCGTACGTGCAGCGAAGCTACGAGACGCGATTTCAGTCGACGGCCCGAGTCTCCGGCTGGCTTTCCAATCAGCTTGACGACCTGAAGGGTAAAGTCGAAAAGTCACAAAAGCAGATGCTCGATCTGCAGCGAACACTAGGCATGCTCGGGTTCGATCCGACCAAGAACCAGAACACCACAGCGCTCGAAGACCTTTCCATCGCCGTGGCACAGGCCCGCATCAACCGGATCCTCGCAGAGGCGCGATACCGCGAAATGTCGAGCATGGACCCGAACTCGATCGAAGACTCCATCGATCCGACGCGCGGAGCGGCGCCCCAGGTGCTTACCCAACTTCGCAATGAGATTGCGGCCGCGCGATCTACCCTGGCGAACCTGGAGACGACGCTAGGACCCAACCACCCGCAGGTGAAGGCGCAGAAGGCCCAGCTTGAATCGTTGCAGAAGGAGCAGGACACCGAGCAGGGCAGGTTGCTTGCTCAGGCGAAGGAGAACTTCGTTATCGCGAAGGCGAGCGAAGAGCGAATCCTCGACACGCTCGAATCGCAGAAGGCGGAGGCCTTCAAGATGCGCAACGACCTGGTTGAGTACACACTGAGTCAGCGCGAGTACGAATCAAACCGTACCCTCTACGAGGGCCTTGTGCAAAGGCTGCGGACAGCCAGCATCGAGGCTGGACTGGAGTCAATGGAGATTGACACAGTCGACCCTGCCGTACCGGCGGCTGCACCTACGTTGAAGCCGAAATCAACCATCATGATCACGGCATTCATCGTCGGAGCGCTGGCCGGAGTTCTGCTGGCTTTCCTTCTGGAGAGCCTGGACACCGGCCTGAACAGCATCGCCGACCTTGAAGGCGTCACCGGGCTTCCTTCGCTCGCCGTTGTGCCCAAGTTCAAACCATTCGGCGGCGATGCCGGGCGCGTACTGACGACCGCCGAACAGAATCTCTACGTACTCAGTTCGCCGAAGTCGCAGTTCTCTGAGGCTCTGCGTTCGCTGCGCACCTCGCTTCTGCTTTCGGCGGGAAAGAGACCGAAGTATCTTCTTTTTACAAGCGCGACGCCGTCCGAAGGAAAGACAACGGTCTCTACCAACATGGCCTGCCTTCTTGCGCAGGGAGGTACGCCGGTGCTGCTGATCGACGCTGACATGCGCCGTCCAAACGTTCATCCCAAGTTCGGACTGACCAGCAAGATCGGCCTCAGCACCTTTCTGTCTGGAGGAAGTACGTTCGAGGAGGTTCTTCAGCGCATTCCTGAAGTGCCCTCGTTGGACATCATCGCCAGCGGTCCAGTGCCTCCATTTCCTTCTGAACTGCTGAGTTCGCCCACCATGACTTCGATGATCGAGAACGCCAAGGAAACCTACGAATACGTCATCATCGACTCGCCTCCCGTGCTTTCCGTCACCGATGGCGTTATTCTGGCCGGCGGTGCCGATGCGGTTGTTCTGGTGGTGCGTTTCGGTACGTCGAGCAAACACATCGTTCGCCGCGCCCGCGATGTTCTGCAGCGCGCGAACGCCAGAATCACCGGCGTTGTGCTGAATGCAGTTGATCTTGCTTCACCCGAGTACAAGAGCTACTACGGTAAGTCTGCGTATCACTATGCGGGAAGCGAAGCCTCCAGCTGGGACGCACAGTCCGATGAAAAGAAAAAAGATGCAGGCACAAAGGTTTCGTGATGAGAAGTCTGGCAAAAGTCGAAAGGGGTCGCCGTAGTTGGTTCCGCCGTGGTTGGTTCTGCCGCGCGGGTGCAGCGGCAACCTGCGCCTTCCTTCTTCTGGGCGCGCTCAATTTGACGGCACATGCTCAGTTCAGCGGGCCTGGAGTCCGGACAACGATACCCGGTCCCACCACTCCGGCCACTACAGATGCCGCAATCCTGCACCCGGAGAGCCGCTCGATCTTTCTCAATCCTGGCGACCTCGTCACTGTGCACATCTTCGGCTCGCTCGACTACCAGCCGACGGTGCGGGTCACGCTTTCAGGAACGCTTCAGCTCCCTTTGATTGGCGTGGTTTCGGTGAAAGGGCTGACTCTGGACCAGGCCGAGAACCTGATTGCAGAAAAGCTAAAAGACGCGGGCATGTATCGTGACCCGCAGGTCACGCTCCAGGTTGTTGAATCAACGAATGGAGTTATCACAGTGTCCGGAGAAGCGCATGCTGTGATCCCAGCAAGTTCGGAGCGCCGCCTGCTGGAGGTACTCGCCGCCGCCGGTGGTCTTCCTGCAAGCGCCAGCCACACCATAACGATCGACCGGCCCGGAGTCGCTGAGCCGATAGTGGTCGACCTGGGCAACGACCCGATG
Source organism: uncultured Granulicella sp. (assembly GCA_964658395.1). Lineage (GTDB taxonomy): Bacteria > Acidobacteriota > Terriglobia > Terriglobales > Acidobacteriaceae > Edaphobacter. The sequence goes on from CAZZYQ010000055.1 coordinate 13,897, forward strand.
CGTAGCCAGCAGGTAAACATCCCGCTCTATCCCGGCGACACCGTCATCGTCTCAAAAGTAGGCGCGGTGTACATGCTGGGCGAGTTCAAACTGGCGGGCGTTATACCGATTCAGCAGAACTCTCCTTTGACCCTGCTGCAGGCGACAACTGCTGCTGGAGGCACACTGTTTGCGGGCAAGTACAACGATCTGCGCATCATCCGCACAGTCAATCAGCAAAGGACTTTGGTTCGCGTGGACGTGAAGCGGGTGATGCTTGGCAAGGACCCTGATCCTGTACTGCAGGCAGATGACATTGTCTTCCTGCCCACCAGTGCAATGAAGGCAGCCATCACCTCTGGCGGCCTCAACCTCCTGGTGAATATAGCGAACCTCGCCCTGATTGCCGCGAGGTACTAAACCGCACTTCCTTCCAATGCGCGTGCACGGTACGGCGCACCATGCCAACACTTCCCTCCATCTCGAAGAAGCCTGTGCGGCGGGTCAGGCTGGCTTATCTCGTTAGTCACCCCATCCAGTACCAGGCACCCCTGCTGCGGCGGATCGCGGCGGAGCCCGATATCGACCTGACCGTCTTCTTCGGTTCGGATTTTTCACTCCGCGACTATGAGGACCATGGATTCGGAGTCGGGATCAGATGGGACGTGCCTCTGGTCGAGGGCTACAGGCATGAATTCCTCCCGGTGCTTCGCGATAACGGAAGAGTGTCGTTTACGAGGCCGTTGAACGCGGGGATCTTTCGCAGACTTCGCGGCAGCGGTGGAGCAGAGCCATTCGACGCACTTTGGGTGCATGGCTACGCCAGCGTCAATGCGATACACGGGTTCTTGGCTGCATATTCTCTTAGCATACCGGTACTCCTGCGCGCCGACTCCTCTCTGATCGACCGGCCGCGCGGCAGACTGAAGCTGCTGGGCAAACAGATCTTCTTCAAGGGCCTGGAGCAGCTTGTGTCGGGAGTCTTGTGTGCAGGCACGCTGAACGAAGCGTACTGGCGGCACTACTTTGGGGACAGGATGCCGATGTGGAGGATGCCATACGCCGTTGACAACTCATACTTTCAGCAGCGCAGCCGTGAGGCGCGATCCACTCGAACTGCCCTGCAGGAGGAACTGCAGCTTGATCCAAGACGGCCAGTGATTCTGTTCGCCTCGAAGCTGCAGAAGAGGAAGCGATGCATCGATCTCGTAGAGGCGTACTTCGCATTCTGTGGAGCACATGCCGGGAGCGAGCTTCCGTATCTTGTCATCGTGGGAGATGGCGAAGAGCGAAAGGCGCTTGAGGCCCGTGTTGAGGAAGGCGGAACAGACGGTGTTCGCTTTTGCGGGTTTCGGAACCAGACTGAGCTGCCCAGGTTCTTCGACCTTGCAACCGTCTTTGTCCTTCCTTCCCGCCACGAGCCCTGGGGTCTCATCGTCAATGAAGTGATGAACGCGGCGCGCCCGGTGGTCCTCTCGGACGAGGTTGGATGCCACCCTGACCTGCTGACCAGCGGCGTCGAAGGATACCTCTATCCGGCAGGGGATGTGGCAGCGCTGACCAAGGCGCTTCAAACGCTGTTGAGCACGCCCGGACTGGCAGAACAGATGGGAGACGCAGCTCTGAGACGAATCCAGCAGTGGGACTTCGAGGCGGATGTTCGAGCTTTGCGTCGAGCGCTTTCGGAGCTGACACAAGCGATCCTGCCGAGCCGCCCTCCGGTGCTCTGTCAGCAGTCGAGAGCGGATGTTAGCCTTTAGCCAATGCGCGTGCTGTACATCATCGGAAGCCTGGACCCGCGATCGGGCGGCCCGGCCTCGACCGTAGCAACGCTGGTCCGGCTCAGTCCCCCGGATTGTGAGAGCGAGGTTGTGTCACTCGATGATCCCGCTTCGCCGTTCCTGGCTACACTCGACTTCACCGTTCATCCCCTTGGGCCGGCCAGCAACAAGTTCGGGTACACGCCTCGGTTGATGCCGTGGCTGCTTGCTCATCGATCACGCTTCGATGGCGTTGTCATCCATGGACTATGGCAGTACAACGGCTTTGCCGCTTGGCGCGCGTTCAGAGGGCGAACGCCCTACGTTGTGTTCGTCCATGGCATGCTTGACCCGTACTTCAAGCGTTCCTTCCCTCTAAAACACCTGAAAAAGTCAGGGTACTGGCTTGCCGCGCAGTACTGGATTTTGCGGGATGCCCACCGGGTTCTTTTTACCACTGCCGAAGAAGCGCAGCTGGCGAGACAGACCTTCTCTCTTTGCAGCTGGACGAGTCACGTCGTGCGGTATGGCGCCAATGTTCCAAACGGCGGGGAAGGCGAAAAGAGGGAGGCACTGTTCCGGCGCTTCCCAGAACTCAGAGGACAGCGATATGTCCTATTTCTGGGCCGCATCGATCGCAAGAAGGGGTGCGATCTGCTGATTGACGCTTTTGCGCGGATGGCTCATCTTGACCCAGGTCTGCATCTGGTGATGGCCGGTCCGGACGAGCTTGGATGGCACAACGAATTGATAAAGAGCATTACTTCGGCTGGGCTGACGGGACGGGTCCATTGGACAGGAATGCTGAAGGGAGACGTGAAATGGGGCGCGTTCCTTGCGGCCGAGGCCTTTGTTCTTCCATCGCACCAGGAAAACTTCGGCATCGCGGTCGCAGAGGCTCTTGCCTGCGGACGGCCAGTCTTACTTTCGGACAAAGTAAATATCGCACGCGAGATCGCAGAGGCCAGCGCCGGCCTTGTGGAGGCCGACACTGCTCAAGGGACGGAGCGGCTCCTGAAGGCCTGGATCTCGATGCCTGCGAAGCAAAGGGACGCCATGAGCGTGGCAGCGCGCCGCCTCTTCGAACAGAACTACGACATGCGGCGCAATGCGCGCGGTGTTACCGACCTCTTCCGGCATTCTGCAGATCAAAATAGTATGGTTCCCGCTCAAACGGCCTCCGGGAGCCGGGTGGCCTGAGTCGCTGCATCGCGCAAGTTCTTTTATGCCTAGACAGGTCTTCTACAACGCAGCGGACCATATTGCGGCCGACGCCGCCGTCGATCCTTATCTACGCCCCGCATTCTCGCGCACAAATCGCCTTCGCCGAGCGGCTTGGGGCGTGGTCTGGCTGCTGTTTTATCGCCCGTCACCGCGATTGCTGCACGCATGGCGCGCAGCCCTGCTTCAATTGTTTGGCGCGAAGATTGGCCGCAACTGCCACTTCTATCCGGCGTCCAGGATCTGGGCACCATGGAACCTCATCTGCCTGGAACAGGTGACCGTGGCCGACGACGCCGAAATCTACAATCCTGCCCCGCTTCGTCTGGGAAGCCACGCGATTTTGTCGCAGGGCGCCTACGTTTGCGGAGCGACCCACGACTACGATGATCCAGCGTTTCCGCTGCTCGCGTATTCGATGTGTATTGGCAGCTACGCCTGGGTGTGCGCTCGGGCCTCGGTCGGCCCTGGAGTGAATGTGGGCGATGGCGCAGTTCTGGGACTAGGTTCGGTCGCGACCCGCGACCTCGATGCATGGAGCGTCTATGTCGGCGTTCCCGCGGTAAAGGTGAAAGAACGCCGCCGTCATCCCTGACCCCGCCGTGCAGAGACGGGAGACACTCTTGTAGGAGCGCTTTCAGACGCCAGTTAAGGTGTCCAGTTAGCCTCTGAGTTTTGCGAGCAGATCAGTAGGATGCACAGGCTTGGCGAGGATCTCGAACTCGTGCCCATCGGCACGCGCCTGCTCCAGCAGGTCGGCCGTTGCAGCCTGCCCGGAGAACAGGAGTATCTTGCACTTTGGCATCTTCTGCCGGGTCAGGATTGCGGCTTCAATGCCAGTCATTCCGGTCATGATGACGTCGCTGATCAGCATGTCGGGGACGAAGCTGTCCAGAGCTTCGATTGCTTTTTCGCCGCTATACACCGCTCGCGCTTCAAAGCCGGCCTGGTTGAGAATGATCGCGAGGGTGTTGGCAATCACCTGCTCATCGTCGGCAACGAGTACCTTGGACTTAGACGCGGCGGTGGGTGTTATCTCTGACATGCTCTAATTTCCTTGGGAATTTATCGAGAAATCGTGGTTCAGTGCTTCGTAGTGCAGGTAAACCTTCGGCGAGGCCAGTTCGCTCATTTGCCCTGAGATAATGATACGCTGTCGCTGGCGGCCTGCTCCGCTTCAAACCCAACTTTTGTAACATCTTGCATCCTAACGCAACTCCTCTTTCCTATGCCAGAAGCGATCATACGCGCCGACCGCGTTGAGAAATACTATGCCCAGCCCAGCGAGAACCGCATCCAGGTCATCTCGCCCACGGACTTGTCCGTGGTGGCGGGCGAGATCGTCGCGCTGCTCGGCCCATCCGGATCGGGCAAGTCAACTTTACTGAGGATGCTCACGGGGCTCTCCGCGCCGTCAGCCGGCGAGGTCTTCTGGCACGAGAAGCCGATCGGCACAGCAGCAGTGAACGTGTCCATCGTGTTTCAAAGTTTCGCCCTTTTTCCCTGGCTGACTGTCTTCGAGAACGTAGAAGCTCCTTTGATCGCTCGCGGCATGGAGCCCGGGGAGCGTCGCAAACGCGCCATGAAGATACTCGACACAGTCGGCCTCGACGGTTTCCAGGCAGCCTATCCGAAGGAGCTTTCCGGCGGCATGCGGCAGCGCGTTGGCTTCGCCCGCGCCCTGGTCGTAGAGCCCGAAGTGTTGTTCATGGATGAGCCTTTCTCGGCGCTCGACGTGCTAACCGCAGAGAACCTTCGCAGCGAACTGCTCGAGCTTTGGCAGAACAAGACCATCCCGACGCAGGCGATCTTCATCGTGACCCACAACATTGAGGAGGCCGTTCTGCTGGCCGACCGGATCATTGTGCTGGGCAGAAATCCGGGCCATGTCCGTACCGACTTTAAAGTGGCGATCGCCCATCCACGGGACCGCAAGGCGAACGCCTTCACCCAGCTTGTCGACTACATCTACAAAGTGCTGACTCAGCCGGACGCACAGCCGCCCGAGCTGCCCAGCGTTACCGGCCGGCCAGTTCGCGACCAACGCCAGATGCACTACCAGATGCTGCCGCATGCGCGGCCCGGCGGCATTGCCGGGCTGCTCGAGATATTGCTGGACCACAACGGCAAAGACGATATTTATCGCCTGGCGGACGATCTTGCATTTGAGATAGACGACCTGCTTCCCATCGTCGACGCGGCCCAGCTCCTGGGATTCTTGAAGGTGAACGAAGGGGATGCTGCCATTACACCGGCCGGAACCGAGTACGCTAACTCCGAGATCCTCCGCCAGAAGGAGCTGTTCCGCATCGCCGCCGTTGAAAACGTGCTTCTGCTGCGCCAGATCGTTCGCGCCATCGAGGCGAAGAGCGACCGCAGTGTTCCTGAAGAGTTCTTCCACGACATGCTCGACGAGCAGTTCAGCGAAGACGAGACCATCCGCCAGCTCGAGACCGCGATCAACTGGGGTCGCTACGCCGAGTTGTTTGACTTCGATGCCTCCCGCCGGCGTTTTATCCAGCCTGAAAAGCTGCACCACGAAGTTGACCTGGAAAACGCCGCGGAGATAGACGCGTGATCTCGTTTCCCGGCGGATTCAGCAACACGCCCGGCCGCGAAGTCCTCGCCCGTTCGCAGGTGGTGCGCCGCAGCTGGCCGTTCTTTCTCGACCTTACTGTGGCCGCCATTGGGCTCGCCGTGTTTTACGGCGTCATTCAGATCGCACGCTACTGGCTTGGCGTGGCCCAGCCGCAGTTTGTGGTCTCGCTTGCGCCGTCGAGCCTGCCTCTTTATGCCTTCTACTCGGTTGTCCGGATTGGACTCGCGTACCTGCTGAGCCTTGTGTTTGCGATTGGCTACGGCTACGTAGCCGCCTACAACAAACGCGTAGAGTCCCTGATGATTGCCGCCCTGGACATCCTGCAATCGATACCTGTGCTCAGCTTTCTTCCTGGAGTGATGCTGGCGATGGTGACGCTGATACCTACGCGCCAGCTCGGCGTAGAGCTTGGTGCGATTCTGCTGATCTTTACCGGGCAGGTCTGGAACATGGCGTTCAGCTTCTACAGCTCTTTGAAGAGCCTGCCTAAGGAGCTTGGTGAGGCATCGAGCGTCTACGGCTTCTCCAGGTGGCAGCGCTTCTGGCAACTCGAACTTCCGTTCGGCACAATCGGCCTGGTCTGGAACTCGATGATCTCAGTCGCAGGAGGCTGGTTCTTCCTGATGGCGTGCGAGATGTTCGTGCTTGGGGACCGAGACTTCCGCCTGCCCGGGCTCGGCTCCTACTTGCAGACCGCGGCAAGTGCCGACAACATCCCGGCGATGATCTACGGCATTGTCGTGGTTGTGCTCATCATCGTTGCTACGGATCAGATTGTATGGCGGCCGGTCATAGCATGGAGTGACAAGTTCAAGATCGAGCAGTCTGCCAGCGCCGACCGCATTAATTCACCGATTCTGCACCTCATCCAGCATTCGAACGCTCTGCTTGCGCTTCGCAGGCGCACCTTTCTGCCGTTAAGCGAGAAGATTTACCAGCGTATCGCCCGCAGCCGGGAGCAGGAGCGCGCCAGCTTACAAAGAGGGCTTCGTAAGGGACCTCCGGTCTGGCTGAGCATCCTTGTCATAGCAGCAGGCTCAATCGTGGTTCTCTACGCCGCCGCATCTGCGCTTCTCAAGCTGCGCGAGATTCAAGCCGGGCAATACGTTATGATCCTGGAAGGCGCCGCCTCTACGTTCCTTCGCGTCAACATCTCGCTGCTGCTTGCGGCCGCGTGGACGATCCCGGCTGGAGTGGCGATCGGCTTCAATCCCAGGCTTGCACGCGTTGTGCAACCTGTCGTCCAGGTGGCGGCTTCATTCCCCGCTCCGATCTTATTCCCGATCATCATCCTCGGGCTACTGAAGATCGGCGGAGGACTCGGCATCGGTTCGATCGCGCTGATGCTGCTCGGTACGCAGTGGTACATCCTCTTCAACGTGATTGCCGGTGCGATGGCGATCCCATCAGATCTGCGCGAGGTCTCGAAGCTCTTCCACTTCACGCAGTGGCAGCGATGGAAGACGGTCATCCTGCCCGGCATCTTTCCCTACCTGATCACCGGTCTCGTCACGGCCTCGGGCGGTGCCTGGAACGCGAGCATTATCGCTGAGTACTTTCACCTGAAAGGGCAGACACTTCAAACGATCGGTCTTGGCGCAACCATCAGCGCGGCCACGGATCGTGGCCAATTCCAGATCCTTCTACTCTCCACCATCGTTATGGCCCTGATGGTGGTTACGATCAATCGCCTGCTCTGGCGTCCGCTCTATCATCTCGCCGAGACGAAATACCGTCTCGGCTAAGCTTCCCGACGTTTGTTGTTCTTTCTGCAAAGTCGGTGGGCTTATTCTATCTGCCCTCACGGCTCCCCGGCTGCGGCATAAATGCGTAGACAATCGCCAGCAGCGGCGGCGCAAGCAAAACGCCCCAGAATGGAATCACAATCCCCAGGAGTATAGGTCCGAGCAGAGCCGCCCACCAGGGAACACGCGTGGTGCGGTGCAGCAAGTAAGGCCCGATCACCAACCCTTCCAGTACTGCAATCAGTGCATACAGGCCCAGAACCAGGCCAAGCCGCCACTCGTCATGTCCGCTGAATGCGACCGCGAGCACCGGCCCGATGATCGCGACCATGCTGCCATACGTAGGAACGAACTGGAGCACCGCTCCGAAGAGCGCCCACAGCGGCGCAAGCGGCACATGGATCAACTCGAGACCGACGAACCAGATCACGCCTACGATGAGCGCGTCCAGCGTGGTCGCGCGCCACCAGGCGATGAGTGCGGTGCCCGCTGTTCTGATCGGAGAATCGTTCATCTTGAGTTGGATGCAATGGCGTGCCTCCCTTTGCTTGTAGGAGCAACGTCTGGGTCTTGAGCGTTTCACCCTGATATTCTGGGCCTATGAAATTTGGCGTTCTCGTCTTCCCGGGTTCTAACTGCGACCATGACACTTACAACGTCGTTGAAAGGCACTTGGGCCAGCCGGTCACCTTTCTCTGGCATGCCTCGGAAGACCTCGAAGGCTCTGACGCGATCCTCGTGCCCGGCGGCTTTGCCTATGGCGATTACCTCCGGACCGGAGCCATCGCGAAGTTCGCTCCTGTGATGCAATCCGTAAAGAAGTTTGCCAGTTCCGGTGGCCTTGTTCTTGGCATCTGCAATGGGTTCCAGATACTTTGCGAGGCCGGCCTGCTGCCGGGAGCTCTGATGCGTAATGCGGGCCAGCGCTATCTCTGCAAACAGATCTACCTCCGGACCGAAACGACCGCATCTCCTTTTACCAATGACTTGGCTAAGGGGAAGGTCCTGAAGATGCCCATCGGCCACATGGAGGGCAATTACTTCTGCGACGAGCACACGCTTGCCGAACTTAAGACAAACGACCGCATCGCCTTTCGCTACGCGACAGCAGCCGGCGAGATTACGCCGGAAGCCAACCCGAACGGCTCGCTTGAAAACATCGCAGGCATCCTCAGCGAGGGCCGCAATGTCCTCGGCATGATGCCGCATCCTGACCGATCCAGCGAGTCGCTGCTCGGATCGTCCGACGGCCTGAGCCTCTTTCAGGCGATGGCCGCGTCACTGGCCGCGTCCGCTTAAGGCTGCTCGCCCCTCAATAACGTGACGCCTTCACCAAGGAGCTTCGGCGGAACCCATGATTGACATTCATCACCATCTACTCTTCGGCCTGGATGATGGCGCACGAGACTTCGAGACCTCGGTCGCGATGGCTCGCATGGCGACAGAGGAAGGCATCAGCCACGTAGTGTGTACCCCGCATGCGAACAGCCAATACAACTTCGATCCGGCAGTGAACGCCGAGAAGCTCGACGCGCTGCGCTCGCGGCTGCGCGACGAAAGCATACCGCTGACCCTCGGCCTTGGCTGTGACTTTCATATGTCTTACGACAATATCGAGGCTGCCAAGAGAGACTCAGCCCGCTACAGCATCAACGGCCGCGGGTATCTGCTGGTGGAGCTTCCAAACTTCGGCCTGCCCCAGAACCTCACAGAAACCTTCTATGAGCTCAGACTGGCCGGGTCCACTCCGATCCTCACTCATCCTGAGCGCAACCAGACGATCCAGGCCGACCCGAAGCGCATGCTGGACTGGCTGCGCGGCGGTCTTCTGGTCCAGGTAACCGGAGATTCGGTGCTGGGAAAGATGGGCAAGAAGGCAGAGCAGCTTGCGCACCAACTGCTCGCGAACCGCTGGGTCCATTTTCTCGCCACCGACGCGCACGGCACGAGGAGCCGTCCGCCTCGCCTTCGGGACGCTCACGCGCTTGTTGCTAAACGGTACGGCCAGTCCTATGCAGACCTCATCTGCACTGCCAATCCTGGCGCCGTTTTCGAGGGCAACCCTTTGCCCCAGCAAGAAGAGCCACGTCACCTTTACCATGACGCGGGAGAAAGATCAGGCTGGTGGAGCAGGCTTTGGGCCAGGTAGCACGAATCGTAGGGGAGCAACACCGCTCCTGGTTTGTCATGCTGCCGCGATATGGCGCGCCAGATCGTTCTGTTCGCGCTGCGACTCCGCACCGATGGTAAATGCATCGAGCACGCCCGTCCCCAGCGCGTAGCGGATGGCCTCCGCCGGCTTGTCGCGCAGATCGCCCTGCCCCAGTATCTTCATGCCGACGATGCCCTTTCCCTGATCGCGCATTTGTTTGATGACCGGGATCACCGCTTCGGGTTTGGCGTCCATGTGCGACCCGATCGGGTTCAGCCGCACCAGGTCGACCTCGACCCAGGGCGAGGCTGCCGCCGCCTTCAGGGCCGAGAAGCTATGGCACGAGACGCCGTGCGCCCGAATCACACCTTTATGCTTCGCCTCTGACAACACATCCATCACGCCGCGATACCGGGTCGTCCAGTCCGCTTCAGTCACGCAGTGGATCAGCACCACATCGATGTAATCGACACCCAGTTCGCGCCGGAACCGGTCGAGATCGTCGCGGACCCCCGCCGGGTCGCGGGTGTCCGTCTTCGTCAGGACGGTCACCTTGTCGCGGGGAAGCTGCTTCACCGCCGCGGCCACATAGGGATGGCTGCCATACGAGTCCGCCGAGTCAAAGAAGCGCAGCCCATTGTCGTGGTAGCCATCGAGCAGCAGCCGCGTGAACGGCGAGGTTCCAAGCTGCGTCTGGTTCGAGCGGCCGCCATACCCGATCGTGCCTGTTCCCATGGCCAGTCGGCTGGTCCGGATGCCGGTCTTGCCGAGCACGACTTCATCACTGGCCTTGAACTTTGTAGTAAGCGGCTCGGGCTCGAACAGGGCCGCACGTGCTCCGATAGAACGGCCTAGAATTGCTGCTCCCAAGCCACGAGCCGACCGGCTGAGAAAATCTCTTCTCCGCATGGGACGATCTCCTTTGCCGACTAGGATACGCTTTGGTCTTTTGGAGTTGGCGAAACGATGAGAAACATCAAGCCAAGGCCTGCGGCACAGCTTCTTTCCACCTTCCCTGCGCCTTCAGAATCAGTTCGACCACCTCGCGAGCCGTCCCGCGCCCGGCCAGCCTGCGCGTCACGAAGTGACAGACCTCTTTCAGTTCCGGAACGCCATCCGCGACGCAGACTGCCAGCCCAGCCCGCTTGGCCAGGGGAATGTCCGGCAGGTCGTCGCCCATGTATGCGACCTCGTCTTCGGTCACGCCCGCCTTCTTCATGGCTTCTTCGAAGGCGTCGGTCTTACTTGCCTGTCCCAGGTAGACAAACGTGACCTTGAGTTCTTTCGCCCGCTGTGCAACGGCCGGAGACTTCCTTCCTGTAATGAAGCCAGTCTGGATGCCCATGGTATGCGCCAGCGACAGGCCTTGCCCATCCTGGGCGTTGAAGACCTTCATCTCGGTGACAACAGGCTGGACGGAAGGATCGGCAGAGGTCGCTGAGATCAGACAGACGCCGCCATCGGTCAGCGTGCCGTCTACGTCCATGAGGAAGAGCTTGATCTTGCGGGCGCGCGCCACGACATCTTGGCTGGCAAGATCGGCAAGAGAGGGTTCGGACATATCGCGATCTTAGCGCAAAGTAGCCAACCCTTTGCATCGCCGGCACATTGGAGAACTCTCGACTACAACGCCAGCCCGCCATCCACTGCCAGCAATTGCCCCGTAATGAAGTGTGGCCCCGTAGCGAAGAACAGGGCCGCCGCCGCGACATCCTCCGCTGTGCCGTTGCGCTTCATTGGGGTTTTGCGTGCGAACTCCTCGTAACCCGCGCCCACCTCGCCCTGCACGATCATCCCCGGGGCAACACAGTTCACGCTGATCTCCGGCGCCCACGCCTTTGCCATCGTCTGCGAAAGCATGTGCAGCGCCGCCTTCGACGTGCAGTAGTGCGCATGTGTGGCCCATGGATGGATCCCGCCCAGTGATCCGATGTTGATGATCCGCCCCCGCGCTCCTCTCAGGTGCGGATGCGCCGCCTGCGCCATCAAGAATGGCCCACGCGTGTTCGTCTCGAACATCCTGTCCCAGGCCTCCACGGTGATGTCCTCGAGATCGGCTGACTCGAACCTCCCAGCGTTGTTTACCAGGATGTCCAGCCTCCCGAACTCCTCCACGACGGCGCCAACGGTCTGCGTCACATCCGCCGGATCGCGCATCTCGCACCGTACTGCGAGTGCCTCAACATCAAGCGCAGCGAGCTCGCGCACGGTGTCTTCCGCATCCTTCTGCGAGGTACTGTAGGTAATCGCAATGTTCGCTCCGGCCCGGGCAAACGTCAGCGCGATCTCTCGACCGATGCGCTTCGCTGCGCCAGTTACGATCACCGTCTTTCCCGCGAGCAGTCTGTCCATGATCTGGGCTAGTTGTTTGGCTTGCTCGGGGGCGGCGGCGGAGTTGTTGACTCCGGGGCTGCCGCGGGCGGAGTAGAGTCAGCCGGCTTCGTAGCGTCAGCGGGTTTGGGCCGAATCGGCTCCTGCACACCCACCTTGCGGTCAGCTGGCTTACCGAAGTTGTCCTGGTAGGCCGAAACCTGCGCGCGCGGGCGAAGCATCTTCACGGTGATCTCTCTACTTGCTTCAGAAATCACGAAGTCCTCGGCATAGGTGGCGTACCCATCGGCAATCACCTGCACCCGCACACTGCTGCCGGTAGGAATCACATCGATCGCGGCTTTGCCGTCCGGCCCGCTCTTGACTTCAAGGCTGCCCAGATCTTTGCCGTCTTTTTCTGGATTGAAGACGATCGCCGCATTCGAGATAGGCTTGCCGTTTGAAGAGCGTAAGACCTCGACTTCGATGTGCGACGTGTCTGGCGGTGCCTTGTACTTGCGACCGCGGTGGTGGTCTTCCTGTGCAATCGCCGCGACCGTGAAGGCGGGGGCGATGCTTGCGCAGAAGAGGGTAAGCGAGAGTAAGTTCCTGCGGACCAACATGGCTCGATTTTACTCCGACCAGAAGTCCGGAGCGCGCCTTGCCGCGGCCGCTGAGTGCAGGAGGTTCCAGCTATCTCTTGCGTCGACGCATCTCTTCCGCCGCAAAGGGCTCATCTTCTGGCACCATGGAGACACACTTCATCACCTTAACCGTACCGAGGGTAAAGATGCCCCTGTCACGTTCGTTTTCGTGTCTGCTCACGCTTGCACTGTTCCTTCTAACGACGGTTGCATACTCTGCACCGTCCGAACAGGCCGGATATTCCGGGCTGGTGAAGCTCTTTGAAGAATGGCGAGTCTTCGAGCGCCCGGTCCGCCAGGGCGATGTGCCCGCTTACACCGTCGGGGCGATGAAGGCCAAAGCCGCTGAACTGCCGGCGTGGCGCAAACGGCTTGACGCGATCGACACAAAGGGCTGGCCGCAAGATCAGCGCAACGACTGGAAGCTGGTTGAGGCGGAGATGAATGGATACGACTTCGACCTTCGGGTCTTGCGTCCGTGGGCGCGCGATCCTGCGTTCTACGTCAGCGTGTGGCCGGCGAGAACGGACGTTCCTCTGCGCGAAGGGCCGCTTGCCGACCCAGAGATCGCCCTCTATAACTATCGCTTTCCGCTCTCCGCCGCGGACCAGAAGGAACTCACGGCAAGGATTGGTGCTATCCCGGCGCTCCTGACCCAGGCGAAGACCAACCTCAAGGACAGCAACGCTCGTGACCTTTGGGTCTATGGCGAAGAGGAGTTGCGGAACCAGTCGCGCGCACTTGCGTCGCTCGAAGCGGGTACGCTCCGCGTCAGTACGCTTGAAGGCGCGCAGCACGCAGACCTGACCGGAGTTGGGCCTGAACTGCGCGGCGCGATCACCCGCGCAAAGAAGGCGACCGACGAGTTTGTTGGCTGGCTGGAACAGATGGCACCGAGCAAGACCGGACCGTCGGGGGTCGGCAAGGAGAACTTCAACTGGTACCAGAAGAACGTACACCTGGTACCGTTCGACTGGGACGAGCAGGTGGTCCTGCTGCACCGCGAACTGGAGCGCGCGCAAGCATCGCTTCGCCTGGAAGAGCACAACAACCGCAACCTGCCGCCGCTTGAACCGGCAGCCGACGCCGCCACCTTCGACAAGCTGAACCATGAGCGACTCGACAAGTTCACGGACTTCCTGGTCAAGCAGCAGATCATTCCCGATAAGCCGTACCTACGGTCCGCGCTTGAGCCTCAGCTGGGTCCGTTTTTTCCCGAAGATCAGCGCATCTTCTTCACGCGCGTCACCCACCGCGAACCGATGCTGTTGCTCTCGCACGATTATCACTGGATCGATCTTTCGCGGATGCGTGACGAGCCGAACGCCAGTGTGATCCGCCGACCGGCGTTGCTCTCGAACATCTGGGACACACGCGCCGAAGGCTTCGCGACGGCGTTTGAAGAGATCGTCATGCACGCCGGTCTCTACGACGACAATCCGCGCGCGAAAGAGCTCGTCTGGATGATGCTGGCCAACCGCGCCGCACGGGGTCTGGCCGCGCTCTATGTCCAGTCGAATGACTTCACGTTGGAACAGGCAGGTAAGTTCCACTCCGCCTGGACACCGCGGGGTTGGGCCGTCGCGAAGGACCAGCTTACGACGTTCGAGCAGTTGCTCTACCTGCGCCAGCCCGGGTACGGGACGAGCTACATCATCGGCAAAATCGAGTTCGATCGCCTGATGAGTGAATACTCCCGCCAGCAGGAGATTGCCGGGAAGCCCTTCGTGCTCGTCAACTTCATGGACCGCTTCAATAACGAAGGCATGATACCTATCCCGCTGATGGAGACGGAGTTGATCTCGAAAGAAGCGATGGAGCCGTAAACCGGCAGAAGCGAGAGCGAGATACGGGGGTCTCTCCGCTACGCTGCGCTGACGCGCGGCTTCGGTCGAGATGACGCCTTTGTTTGCGGCAATCGCACAAATCAGGTCCAGATGAC
>CAZZYQ010000056.1:0-27547 GCA_964658395.1 uncultured Granulicella sp.
TTGGAAAGGATCGGACAAGCTGTTTCGGAAACCATGCAACTCCGGGAGCGTCCGGCGGGCAGAATCAGACTCATCATCCCTCGCTCCGCCGCAGAGATGGTGCTGATTCCGAAACTCTCAGCCTTCAGTCGGAAGTATCCGGAGATCGTGCTGGAAGTCACTTCTTCCAATGACCCAGTTGACCTGGTGGCTGGCGAGTACGATGCTGGTGTTCAGTTGGGGGAATACATACACCGCGACATGATTGCGGTACGCGTGACGAAAGAAATGCGCCTGGCGGTCGTTGGCTCGCCGGCTTACTTCCAATCGCACCCCATTCCAAAAGACCCGCAAGACTTGAAAAATCACTCATGCATCGGCTTCCGTTTCACCAATGGGATGTATCGATGGGAGTTTGAGAAGGGCCGGAAGGCGCTCACCGTCAGTCCCCAAGGACCTGTTTCGTTCGATGATCCCGACCTCGTGATCCAGGCCGTGCTGGACGGAGTAGGCATTGGTACATCCATGGAGGAGAATCTCGCGGTGCTGCTGAATAGAAAACGCCTGGTACGAGTGCTGGAGGACTGGTGCCCCTCGTTTCCGGGATACTTCCTCAACTACCCGAGCCGGCGGAACCAGCCTGCCGCTTTAGCCGCATTGATCGAAACACTCCGCGTTGTCGATTAGGGCAGTCCCAGAATCGCCGAGTCACTTATCAATGTCGCATTAGATACCATGAGTCACTTTCGTCAGCAATGGGACCTGCCTCCTTATCAGGTCTCACGATCCTGCGGCCTTCTCGCCACACCCCGTACACTTTCCTCTGACACCATGGCCAGGAACCACTCATCCCCCGCGCGTCTCGAAGCCTTCTCTGACGGAGTCATCGCTGTCATCATCACCATCATGGTGCTGGAGTTGAAGGTCCCGCACCAGGATGGCCTGGCCGGCTTGATGACCATTCTGCCGACACTCGGCGTCTACGCGCTCTCGTTCAGCTTTGTTGGCGTGTACTGGATCAATCACCACCACCTTATCCATCGCACCGATCAGGCGGACGAGCGCACCCTCTACGCGAATCTCCTCTTTCTCTTCTGCCTCTCCTTGATGCCTTTTCTCACGTCCTACATGCTCGACAAGAAGATGGACTCCTTCTCGGTCGCCTTGTACATCAGCTCAATGATTCTGACTGCGGGCAGCTTTCTTGTGCTTCGGCTGACCATTGGCCGCTATCTGCGCCAGACCGGCAGGCTGGAGCGTGAGGACGCCGCGGCCGAGCGCAAGCACTGGGTCTCGCTGGCCCTGAATCTGATTGCGATCGCTCTCAGCTTCAGCCATCCCCATGTCGCCCTCGGCATTGTTGTGCTGGTCACGGCGATCTGGATCGTCCCGGACGCCAGAGTCAAGCCCGTGGAACATCTGGTCGACGTACATGCTGCGAAGCACCACGGCACCGACGAAACCGTCGGCCGTCTGAACTAGACCCTTTCCGGCGCGCCCGCCGAAGCGCTTGCTATGCTAAGCCATCGGCGTTGCCCAGACGCACGCGCTCTTCGCCGATCTGTGAGGTCGTCATGCATCCCGGAAAGCTTTGCCCTGCTGTGCTGGCCCTTTTTCTTGCGGTCGGATCTGCCCTGTGCCAGGTGCCGTCGTCTGAGCTCAAACCCGCGTCTCAGCAGGAGCTCGACGTGATCAAGGTGCTGCTCAAGCAGGAAGCTGCCTGGAACCGCGGCGACATCGACTCTTTCGCCGAAGGCTACAAGAACTCGCCAGACACTTTATTTATCAACAACCAGGTCCAGCGCGGCTACTCCGGCATGGTCGACGCCTACCATCGCAACTACCCCAACCGAGAGGCGATGGGAACCCTTACCTTCTCCGAACTGGAAGTCCATCCGCTGGACGAGAAGATTGCCGTCTGCATCGGCAAGTATCACCTGGACCGCAATAAAAAGTCTGGAGGAAACGCTGACGGCATCTTTTCTCTTGTGTTCGAAAAGACGGACAAAGGATGGAAGATCGTCGTCGACCACACCACCTGACACGCAGCTTCAGACCAGCATCGGCCATCCAGCAGCACTAATCGTCCAGCTTCGTTCTTTCCACTACCGGCACGGACCCGTTCGGAGCCTCTTCAATTACCTTGGAGCGGATGTCGCCAAGCACCATATACAGCCGCTGCTTCGTCAGTTCATCCATTGGTAAGAACCGGAAGCCGATACCCACCTTCGACTTCGCAAACCGGCTTGCAGCCTTCACCCGGAACACGTACCCATACACTGAAAAGTCAATGTTCACCTCGGTTTCCGGTGGAATTGGGACCCGCGCCATGGTCTGGATGTAGCAGCCGGACGTGCTGATGTCCAGGATTCGCCCGCGAAGCACGGAGTTCCCCATTGTGTTGCTGTGAACACGCACCTCAGCGTGGCCATCCACTTCGAATCGCTCATTCTTTCGAAAGCCCAGACCCTTGGCGATCCCGGCTGTGCTCTCGCCGCTGCTCACGACGCCTTCGCCAGAACTCCGCGTCGCAGCGGCTTCTTTGACCTCCGACATATCGCGGCTCTCCTGCTCCATCGAAGTAAGCCGGGGCAGGTTCTGCCGCAGCTTCCTCTGTTTATCGGCGGCGAGCGGCGGGAGAGTATGCCGGCGGCCAAAGAAAGTCAGACCGTCATGATCTCTTTCTCTTTGGCTTTACAAAGTTCCTCGATACGCTTGATCTCCTGGTCGGTCAACTGCTGCACCTCGTCGTTTGCCCGCTTCTCGTCGTCGGCGGAGATCAGCTTGTCCTTGGCCGCCTTTTTGATCTGCTCGTTGCCGTCGCGGCGGATGTTGCGGATCGCCGTCTTATGGTCTTCAAGAGTCTTCTGCAGTTGCTTCACGACATCCTTGCGCCGCTCTTCGGTCATCGGCGGCACGGGCACGCGGATCACCTTGCCGTCGGTCATCGGGTTCAGCCCGACGCTCGATGTTCGAATAGCCTTTTCGATCGCTGAGACCATCCCTACGTCATAAGGCTGCACCAGGATCAGCGTCGGCTCCGGCGTGCTGATCTGCCCCATCTGGGCAACAGGCGTGTCCGTCCCGTAGTAGTCCACCTTGATCTGGTCCAGCATGTGCACGTTGGCGCGACCAGTGCGCGCCGCGAGCAGGTGCGCACGAAAGTCCTCGACCGACTTCTCCATCCGCGACTTCAGTTCCTGGTGTGTTCCTTTGAGTGCTTCAATCGTCGCCATTGCCGATGCCATTGTGTCTCCCTGATCTGTTCTAGCCGTCAAAATGCTGCCGCCGACGGCAAGACCAATCTTATTCGATTGGACGGATTGAGGGTGTCTCTGACATGCCGATGCCTCGATTCGCGCGTTTCTTCTTTGCCGGATATACCTCCGCTTCAGTCGGCGGAGCCAGCACCGCATTCACCTGCTCTTCCATCCCGCTCCAATAGCGCAGGTCCGCCGGCCGCGCCGAAGGCACGCTCTGCCGCATCCGGCAGTACCAGAGCGACCACTCCAACTCTTTTGCGTTCCTGTTCCTGATGGCGGCTTCAATCCGCCGGACTTCGGAAAATGGCGGCATGTCATTACTGTAGCGCCCATCGCGTCCAAATCCTGTTGACACCCTCTCCAGTCGAATCTAGGCTTTGCCTATGGAACTTCTTCTCACGCCCGAGCAGGAAGCGCGCCTGGTGGAGATGGCCGAACACGAGGGCAAGACGCCTTCACAGTTCGTCTCGGACACAATGGCCGGGGTTCTCGACGCCGACCGTTATTTCCGTGAACGAGTACGGCTTGGCATCGAGCAGGCCGACGCCGGCAATTTCATCGAGGAAGAAGAGATGGATATCCGTTTCGAGAAGATGATTCGCGGCTAGATGCGACTGCGCTGGACACCTAATGCCGCAGAGGATCTTGAGTTCATCTACGTCTATCTTTGCGAGAATCACCCTTCATGGGCAGAGTCTACGATCCAGACCCTGTACTCCAAAGCCCAGTCATTACGAACCATGTCAGGCCGAGGCAGACCAGGGACTATTGCTGGAACACGGGAGTTCGTGTTGCAAGATATGCCCTACATCATCGTTTATCGCCTCGCAGATCAAACGGTCGAGCTACTTCACATCAAGCACGCAGCCCAGGATCGTCGAACGAACTAGTTCTTCGTCTCTTCGGTGCGATGGAAATCTATCGCGCGCAGGGCATCGATGACCGCCCTGTGATTCGCTCTGCTTCCGTCCATACCCATTCGATCCACAATCCACAGCAAATATTCTTCGATCTCTTGGTCAGTTGCACCCGCGATGAGCAAATCGAATGCCAGGCCAACGTAACTGTCGTACTCATCCTGAGCATTCGACTCGTCACGGATACCGATAGGATCCACACATCGAGGAACACACGACGAATCTGCTTCCTCACTTCGCGGGACCGTTCCTTCGGCATAACTGGATAACGAACTTGCATCGCATTCCTACGCCAGCCCCGTCGACTCCGCCTGCTCCTGCGCGTGGTAGCTGCTTCGCACCAGCGGCCCGCTCTCCACATGTTTGAAGCCCATGCCCATCGCCTCATGCTTCAGAAACGCGAACTCATCCGGCGTGTAGTACCGCGTCATCGGCAGATGGTCGCGAGACGGGCGCAGATACTGTCCAATCGTCAGAATGTCGACTTTTCGGTCGGCTAGATCGCGGAAGACGCGCAGCAGCTCATGCATCTCTTCGCCCATGCCGACGATGATGCCCGTCTTCGTGACGATCGTGTCGTCGGTCTCGGCAGCAATCGCCTTCGCGTTCGCAAGAAACGCCAAAGACCGCTCATACCGTCCGCCCGACTTCGCCACGCGATATAGCCGCGGCACCGTCTCGATATTGTGGTTCAGAATCTCCGGTGCAGCGGCGACTACCAGCCGCAGCGCCGCATCGTTGCCCTGAAAATCAGGCGTGAGCACCTCGACACGGCACGCGGGTGCCTGTTTGCGAATCTCTTCGATCACGGAAACAAACGCCTTCGCCGCTCCTAGGTTGTCGTCATCCCGGTTCACGCTCGTGATCACCGCATGGGCCAGCCCAAGTTGGGCAACGGCGTAGGCCACACGACGAGGCTCGTCGAAGTCGATCGGCTCTGGCTTGCCATTCGGCACCGCACAAAAACCGCACCGCCGGGTACACAGGTTGCCGAGCATCATGAATGTAGCCGACTTCTGGTTCCAGCACTCGCCGATGTTGGGGCACTGCGCACTCTCGCACACTGTGTGCAGATTCAGTTCGCGCGCCATCTTCTTCAGGTTGTGGAAGGTCTCGCCCATCGGTGCCTTCGCCTTCAACCACTCCGGCTTCTTTGCAGGCTTTCGGGGAAGAAGGTCAATCTGCACTAAGTCCAGATGCGCCAGACCTGTGCCGCTGCCGTCCGAAGTACTCAGGGATGAACCTACGCCAGCCATCCCGTTATTGTAGACTCCCGAAGCTGTCCTCGCTGCCGCCCTGAGCGGCACGATGTAGTCAGAGGATGCGGCTCAGACGCTTGTGGAAAACTGCCGGTTTGTAACTGTTTATTCAAGCCTCTCCTTCGCTTTGTTCTGCGTCTTACCCGCGAAGTAAGCAGGCAGTGCGCCGCAGGTATCGATCCGAACGCCACTCCCAAGGCACGCTAACTGGCCCTGACTGGCCCAAACACATCTCAAAAATTTGACCGGCAGAGATCTCTGCTGGAAAGGAATCGCTATGGCATCTCTCACTGCGCCGGAAGTCACATCGTCGGCCACTGCGTCGAACACCACTCTGGTCGGATACTTCTCAAACTCCGACTCCGCCCATTCCGCCTTCGAGGCGCTTCAGCAGGCCGGCTTCTCCTCCGATCAGCTCGGCATCGCTGCCAGCGACGACTCTAGGTCCAGCACTGCCACGGCCGGTACATCCCATTCAGCCCACTCGAAGTCTGGCGAGCCGAGCGTCTGGGACAAGGTCAAGAACTTCTTCGATGGTGGAAACACGGCCGAGCCCTACGCCGGGGAGACCACCGGAAATGCTCTCGACAATCGTGAGATTACGACGGGCGGGTACAACTTCCGCGACTCCCTCACGGACTTGTCTGTTCCCGACGAACACTCCCGCTACTTCGGGCACAAGTTTGATCGTTCTGGAGGAACTGTAATCACGGTCACCGCTGGAGGCCGGGCCGAAGAAGCTCGCGCCATCCTCACGCAGTATGGTGCTGACCTGGGCGAAGATGCCAGCAGCTATGACTACCCGGAAACCGCTTCATCGGCCAACGCAGACCTTACCACCGAGCGGAATATTCGTCTTTATGGGGAAGTGCTGCGTGTGCAGAAGAACCGCGTGAGCGCCGGCGAAGTTCGCCTGCGCAAAGAGGTCATCACAGAGACCCAGACTGTTCAGGTTCCAGTCACCCGCGAAGAGCTGGTCATCGAACGGGTCGCGGCGACGGGCGACCAACCCGCAACCGGTGCCACCTTCGCCGGCGAAGAGATCCGCATCCCCCTCAGCGAAGAAGTGGCTTCTGTTGACAAACAGGCTGTGTTGCGCGAGGAAGTACGCGTCGGAAAGCGAGACGTGACCGAGGTTGACACCTTTGACGAGACGGTCCGTCGCGAGGAACTGAAGGTTGAAGACTCCACCGAAAGCACGCGGTAAAGCGTAATCGTCTGAAGCAGACCGAGTCAGGTGCCCATTCATGTAGCTCTACTGCATGGATGGGGACTTTCCGTTTGCGGCCAGCAGTCTGCGCGCATCGTGTATCTCACGCCGTGCACAGTAGACGGTCTTCTCCACCTCGGCAATCGTCTCACCCGCAAGGTTCTTCACCATGATGCTGAAGACGGGTTCAAACCTTGCCGCATCGACGAGAACTGATCTTATCTCCTCGATCATCGAGTCTGACAAGCGGAACTCCGCCCTTACCGTTCCGGTTCCGGGCCGCTTGTACCGGATCGTCGCCGCCTTGTCCCAGACCACATACTCGTTGCCCAGGTTCTCCATCAGCATCAGCATGTAGAACGGGTCGGTCATCGCATACAGCGAACCGCCGAAGTGCGCTCCCATGATGTTGCGGTTGCGCCACGTAAGCCGCATCTCGACATCGATCGCGCGAAAGTCCGCATCCATGCGCGTGACCTTAATTCCGGCACCCAGCAGAGGAGGCCACCAGTGCAGCCGCCGTAACACTTGCAGCCGCCAGCCACCGCTGTTTCGAGAGCGGCCAGCGCTCATCGCAGCCTTTCGCGCGTCTCGGTCCGCACCAGATAAAGAAAGAAGACCAGGATGAAGATTCCGCGCACCAGGAAGAACGTTTGATGATTCTTCGTAAAGAAGAAAAAATCTCCCGAACTCAAGAGCAAGCAGCCTGCCGTCACCAGCGCCCAGCCCCACTTCTTCAAGCGCAGCAGACCGAAGATCCCCGCCGCCAGCAGCGTACACAGCATAAGAATGGCGTACTTCGTCATGCCGCCCCCGAACATGCCCTGCAACCCGGCGTAGACATTCAGCATGGTTGTGAAGATAAGGAACATGCAGATGCCCGCCACCCCTGGCAGCATCTGTCCCTTCACCCCTTTGCTTTCCTGCACTTCCTCCGCCATCCGTCTTCCTATTCCCTATCCCCTTCCTTTACAGCGTATGCAAGTAAGCGAGCACATCATCCACATCCTGCTGGTCCATGTTGTTTGCCATCGCGGGCATCAGTCCCCGCCCATGCAGAATCGTCGCCGTCACTCGCTCGTCGGTCGCCGCTGCTCCGCTGGGCAGAGCCGGCTTCTTGAAGACGGCGAGCAGCGCCGGCCCATGCAGCGCATCATTCCTGCGGTCGTAGTGGCAGGCCCCGCAGCGCGCCTGAAACACCGCATGCCCATGCGACTGCTGCGCATTCAACTCGCTCAGCGGAGTAGGCGGCGGCAGCGTCTTACACCCAGCCAGCGCAAGCCCGGCCGAGCCCAGTATCAACACCCTCGCAAAATCTCTCACTCAACCATCTTCGCATCCGCGCCGCTACTCGCAACCCCTACTCTTGTCGTCCTTCGCCACACTGCAACTCTTTGTCATTCTTCGGCGAAGCCGGAGGATCTGCTTTCCGCTTTGCTCAACCGTAATCGCTCGGGTTCCCAGGCATGGCGCTTTTGCGCTGGGTGGATGTAGTTACTCCGCCGCCGCGACCGCCGCCACAATCCTGTCCATTACGTCGCGATCCGCGTTCGTTCCCGGCGCATGGTTTCCAACCATTATCGAAAAGATCACCGTCCTCCCGCTCCTGCACTCGAGGTAACCGGACAACGCACGCGCCTCCCCCAACGTTCCCGTCTTCGCGAACACGTGCGCCTTCAAACCTGGAGCCGTAAACCGATTTACCAGACCGCCATCGACGCCGCCTACTGGCAGCGAAGCCTTGTACTCACCGAACCACGGCTGCGTTGACGCATACTGCAGCAGCTTTGCAACCGCACGCGGAGTAACAAGATCATGACCGCTCAACCCAGAGCCATCGAAGAAGACAAAGTCATCCTTATCGACACCTGCGTTGGTGAGAAAAGCCTTCACCATGCGCGCTCCGTCAACCGTCGAACCGTTGCCGCAGAACATGTTCCGCCCAAGCTGGTGCAGCAGCAACTCCGCATGAAGATTCTGGCTGACCTTGTTCGTGACGACGACGTCGTCAGCCACCTTTGGCGACATATGCGATGCCAAAGTTTCTCCACCGTCAGGCGCTGTATCGAGACAGTCGCCCGCAAAGCCTTCGGGTCTCGTGTGAAATCGAGGGTCGTGAACCGGCTGCTTCAACTCATCAAGAAACCCTACAGCGTCCGTGTTTCCCCGATGCCGTCCTACCGCGCCGCCCTGAACCACCACCCCCCGCGCCGCCAGCATCGCCTTGAGTGCCTTGGCGGCGTACTCCGCCGGGTCTTCGATCGCGATCTCCTCCACGTCTGCCTCATCCTCCGTCGCGATCGTCCCGTAAACCCGTACCAAACGCGATCCCGGCAGCCGCTCCACCTGCACGACCGCGTCTTTGCTCTTTGCAGGTACGGTCGCGACATGTGCCTCGACGATGTAGTAGGGCACGGCCTGGTCCAGCACCACGCTCGCCGATTCACCCGCGCGCTTCGCCGGAGTCACGGTCAGACGCATCTGGTTGTCCGCCACACTCAGCGCGGAGACCGGCGCGCCATACCCCCACACCGCATCGTCGATCACCCAGTCCTCGGCGTAAGGCTGCCACGGAAACAGTGTGTCGTCTCCAATAACATCCCCAGTGATCGTCTTTAGTCCCGTTGCAGCAACCTGGTCGGCCATCTGTTCCAAATGGCGCAGCGGATCCGGAAGCGACGGCGGTACGGTCGGCTTCGGTCGAAGTCCCGGAGCGACATACGGCAACTCGCGTCCCGAAAGGTTCGCGTCGCCACCTCCAGCCAGCACCAGGTCGCCGGTCAGCTTGCCATCGACAATCTCACCCTTTGCTTTAATGACCGTCTCAAACGTCTTTTCAGGCCCCAGCAGCGCCAGCGCCGCCGCGGTCGTAAACAGCTTGGCGTTGCTCGCCGGCTGGAACAATTGCCCTTCATTCATCGCATAAATCGGCGTGCCGTCCATCGCCGTCACCATCACGCCCCAGTGCGCCCGCGCCACCTCCGGCGGCGCCACCAGCGCGTGAATCTGATCCGGCAGACTTGAGCTATCCGTCGCGGGCACCTGCGCTTGCAGTGCACCGCACAGGCCCGCTACCATCCCAGCTCTCCACCGCATATTGGCGAAGTCTAGCACCGGAACCGCTGATCGCTGCAACTTCGCGCCATCCAATTGCTTGCTTCTGGAGTGCTGCTACGCCAGCGTAAGGTCTTTGCTTCGCAGCAGCGAAACCACCGCTTCGAGCCCAAGCGCCCACTCCCCCTTGGCGCTCGAAAGATCATGGCCAAGAGCCTTGACGTACAGCGTGACCGCAAACCCCTCCTGCGGACCCGTGATATCGACCATCGCGGGACGAAGCACGCAGTCCAGCATCGCCGCCGGTTGATCAATCGGCGCTACCAGGCGTACCAGCCGGTGCAGCAGTTGTTCGCTCTGGTGGAAGGACGCAAAGATCGACCGCTCCCTCCAGACAAGATCGATGTAGCTTGCGAACCCGGTCCAGGCAGCACCATGCTCGCTTTCCGCGACGTCCAGGTGCATTTGCAGTTCCTGTAGCTCTGCCACATCGAGCACCCAGGCATCGCACTTGGCCGTGAAGACCGGCGACCTGCCTGCGTTAAGAGCCCGCAGCGCCTGCATCAGCGGCGGATGCTGCTCTGCCTCCGGGATATGGTCAAGATCGTACGGATCCTTGCGAAGGTCGACGAAACCGCTTCCTTCAGCCTGATCCTTCCCGGCAGACCACGGCACCACCAGCACCGGGTCTTCCGCAGAGCACTCCACCGACCAGTCCGCAACCATAACCCTCTATTCTAGTGCGGTCAGCTGGAAGCCCCTCTGCGTTCTCAAATCCAAGACCGCGATCACGCATGATCCAGCAGGAAACGCAGCAGCGTCGACTCCGCCCAATATCCATCGTCCCCGGCTTCTTGGCTCGGAGTTGCAAGAAACGCGCAGTGTCCGCCCGAAGACGTTTCTAGGTAGGTCATCTTGGGGTTTCCGAGCACGGCGTCGCGGCTTTCGCGCGTGAGCCGAACAAACGGATCGTCGAGGGCATGGAGCACCAGCGCCGGAACGGCCACTCTGCCGATGACCCGCGCCGCCGCAGCCCTGAAGTAGTAGTCGTCCGCACCGGCAAACCCCGCATAGAACGCCGTCACACGATCGTCGAAGTCCCGCAACGACCCTAGCCTCTTCGCTCGACCGGCGTCGTAGATCGCCGGAAACAAGCTCGCTTTCCTGCGGTAGCGGCCGATAAGAGACCGCAAGAATTTGAACTCATACAGCCGATTGAGCGGTTCGTGCAGCGCATCTGCCGAAGGGCCGAGGTCGATCGCCGGCGAGACTCCAATCACGGACCGCAGTTGAGGTGGTGCGCTGCTTCCCAACTCCCCGGCCAGCTTAAGAACAAGGTTGCCGCCCATGGAGTAGCCGATCAACGAGACGCTGCTCAGCTTGTGCCGGTTGATAAAGAAGCGCATCACCGCATCCACATCTCCGGATAAACCGGAGTGGTAGAGGGTCGGCGAAAGGCGCTCAGTTCCGCCACAGTTCCGCATGTTCATACGGATGACGTTGCAGCCCGCTGCCCAAAGCTTGTTCGCATTGCCGATCACGTACTGTGAGTTCGACGACCCTTCAAGCCCATGCACAATGATGGCCGCCGGGCGAGTCGCGCGGACATCCGGCGGCTGAAAGTGGCAGTGGCACAGCACCTGACTTGCGGTCCGTCCCGGCCCCGCAGGTTCCACCTCCACAAGCTGCGGCACGGCGACCGGCAGACGGTCCCGCCGCGCCATATAGTTCCCCAGGATCGTCTGGAGGTGCCCATTCCGCAGAAAGCGGCGCGGACTGAAGCGTGCGAGATCCTTCTGTACCGTTCCAGGCTGTGTCTCGGGAGAAGCCGCTGCTGTCATCGGGCGTGAGTCTCCGCCGCCGCGTACTTCAGGAAGGCCACCCCGTTCAGTGCTCCGGTGGGGTCCTCCTCATGCTTGAAGTAGACGTACACTTCGCGGTCGACGGAAAGGGCTGCAAATCGTCGGGCGAAAGTCTCGAGTTCACCTGCGCTGTAGCCGCCGTTCCGCCGCAGGCGAAAGCTGGTGTGCGTTGAGGAGGAGTGTATCTCCGGGCTCCTTAAATCGTCACTTTCAGCGATGCAGAGGGCGGCGTTGTGGTCGCGCAGAACCTGCTCAGTAGCTGCTGCAAACCAGCTCTCATGGCGAAACTCGAAAGCGATCTGCACAGCGTCCGCCGCCGCCCTTAGCACGGGCAGTGCCAGGAACTGCTTGAGCAGCTCGGCATCGGCCTTGAAGTTTGGCGGGAGTTGAAAGAGCAGCAGCCCCAGTTTGCCGGCATCCGAAACTGGCTTGAGTACATTGATGAACTGGGAGAGGTCCAGTTCGCACTCACGCAGGCGCTTGAAGTGGGTGATGCGCTGCGGTGCCTTGAAGCTGAACCGAAAGCCGTCCGGCACCGACGCGATCCAGGTCTCAAGCGTCTTCGCAGAGGGCAGCGTCCGGAACGTATAGTTCACTTCGACCGAATTAAGCTGAGACGCATAGAACGGCAGAAACTTCTTCGCCGCAAGCTTGTCCGGGTAGAACCCGGGCCTCCAGGTAGGGTAGGCCCAACCCGAAGTTCCTGCAAAAAGCCGCCGCAGCTCCGGTGGAGGTTCGTTTGTGTTCAGGATCGAGACTTCAGGCATGTCGTTGGGGAGAAGCGACAAAGACTCCGTTGGGTGCTCAGTCTCGACCACTCATCCGGAATTGATCTCTAACCGGAGAGAGGATGTTTGGGGCGGCTAGTGGGTTTCGAACCCACGACATCCGCTGCCACAGAGCGGCGTTCTGCCACTGAACTATAGCCGCCGTATTGCATCTAATTGTAGCACCGGGTGGTTTCTGAACTGCACCCGTGATGGCCGCGAAGGCGCGTCGGGTCACCCTTAGAAAGAGGTGCTGCAATGCACGCAACCGAGTTCACCGCACGACCGGAGATCCTCTCGCCGCGCACCCGCCGCGGTGCCAAACTCTTCGATGACGAGAACCTTGACCTCCTATCGCACCTCCTGGACGACTGGTTCCGCATTCCCGGCACCTCGATCCGCTTCGGCATCGATGGCATCGTCGGTGTTATCCCCGGCATCGGCGACATCCTGGGGGGCCTCGCTTCCTGCATCATCGTCCTTGCCGCCTGGTTTCGCGGGGTGCCGAACATTACTGTCGCCCGTATGGTCGCGAACGTAGCCATCGAAGTAGCCGTGGGTACCATTCCCTTCGTCGGCGACGTCTTCGACATCGCCTGGAAGGCAAACCGTCGCAACTACAAGCTGCTCGAAGGCAGCCTGCACACAAAGCCGCGCAACACCGCCCCCGACTGGCTCTTCTTCGGCGCCATCGCTCTGTTCATGCTCGCGCTGACCATGATACCCGTCCTCGTTATGGCCAAGCTGATCAGCTTGATGGTGCTCGCGGGCATGCACCATGGCTGAAATCCGGCGCTGACCGGCTGAGATACGGTATCCTTGAACAGAGTCGGGGCGTAGCGCAGCCTGGTAGCGCATCTGCTTTGGGAGCAGAGGGCCGGGGGTTCGAATCCCTCCGCCCCGACCACTCATTTGCCTGGACATCCGGCATACAAGCCGTGTACGTCAATATCCCTTAGACCCTACGCTCCTGCAATACCCCATGGTGCCCGATACTCGGGCTTTATGAGCGCTGTTGCCTCCGCGGAAGCTTCGGTGAGGACGCCCTGTTTCGCATCCCACCGTAGCGCCTCGTGCGTCCGAACGGCGATACAGCCCAACAGCAGCGTCTCAACGATCGGTGCCTGAAACGCGTAGTTTGCTCTAGCCGGTGGGCCGCCGTGGCAAGCTGAGACCCACTCCAGATAATGTGCCGCATTTGCGCCGCTGGCGCTGCCGCCAAGTTCCGGGTTAGCTGAGGAGAAGGAGGTGCTGGTTCCAGCCTCCTTGGGGTATGGCAGATCGAGCTTGCCGCCGGGCGAGAGAATGCGCGGGTTCTGGCCCATGTAGGCGGTCAGCAGCTTGCCGTTGTCGCCGTTGTAGATCACGCCCTCCCCGCCTTCCCCAATCTGCTCGGAGGCGGCGAGTTCGGGAGGCCGCGCGGGCTCCAGGCCGCCATCAAACCAGTTCACCCGCAGCGCAGGCCGGGTTGCGGTGCCGTCGAAGTCCATATGGACCGACGACGCCACCGGGTAGCAGTCTGGAAACCGGTCGGTGGTGCTGGCCTCGAGCCGCGAAGCCGTGCCGAGACCGACCGCGCGTGTAAGTGTGTCAAAGCCGTACTCGCCCATATCGCCGAACGCGCCGCAGCCATAGTCAAACCAGGCGCGCCAGACAAATGGCAGATAGACGCGGCTGAACGGCCGGGAAGGGGCAGGGCCCAGCCACATGTCCCAGTTCAATCCAGCGGGAACGGGATCGGCCTTGGTCGGCGTCGAAAGCCCTTGTATCCAGAACTTCGACGCACGCTTGGTCCAGATGTCGATGGAGCGGACGGTTCCAATCGCGTCCGAAGCGAGAAGGTCGTGAATCTGCTGCGCGGGGGGCAGGTTTGAATTGAAGATGGACACCTGCGTCGCCCGCCCGGTCTGCGCGGCAACGCGGGCCATCTCGCGGCACTCCCACACATTGTGCGCCATCGGCTTCTGGCTGTAGACGTGTTTTCCGTGCCGCATGGCGGCGATGGCAATGGGCGCATGCCAGTGGTCGGGTGTGCTGATGGCGACCGCATCAAGGTCCTTCTCCCTCGTGAGCAGCTCGCGAAAATCTTCGTAGGCGGCACACGCCGAGGACTGATTGCCCGACCGCTTGCTGTAAAAAGCGTTCACAATCGCCTGGGCCGCTTCCCGCCCGGCGGTCGGTCCAGTATGGTTTGCACCCCAGGAGGCATCCGCCAGAACCGTACGAACCTTGTCGCGCAGCTCGTTCGGTCCCCAGTCAAGATAGTCGCTGCTCAGCTTGTTCACATCGCAAACGGCGACCACCCGCACCTCCGGCAGGCGAAGCAGGTCCAGCAGCACGCGCAGGCCCTGCGATCCAGTCCCGATGCAGGCGACGGTGAGCTTGTCGGAAGGCGCAGTGCCAATGGCCGACGCTCGCGCAGAGCGCAAGGCCATGAACGCGGCCGTAGAGCCCACACTGTAAAGAAGGTTGCGACGATTCATGCTGAAAGATGCTCCCCGCACGGTTGTGCTCGACAAGGGTATACCGCGGCATTTGCATCTGTCCTCATGGCATTTGCATTTGTCTTCCTCAACAGGCAACAATGGCAGGCGGACGGAAAGCAGTTCCCGCAGAGGTCGAGGAGAAGACGTGACAACAAGACGAGATTTTTTATCCATGTCTGCGGCGATTACCGGCGCAGCGATGCTGCCTGCGATGCCCGGTGTGGCAGAGCCGCTGGGCCTTCCCCTGGGTCTGCAGCTCTATTCCGTGCGAGACCAGCTCAAGCAGGACTTTGATGGGACGCTGATGGAAGTAGGAAAGCTGGGCTATCGCGAGGTCGAGGCTGCCGGATTCTATGGCAAGAGCCCGGACGAGGCGCGAAAGGCGCTGTCAGCTGCCGGTCTGCGTTGTGTAAGTTCACACACTCCCCAGCCCGTGCTCGCGGCACACCTCGACGAAACAATCGCCTATCTGAAGGCATTGGGCGTCGAATACCTCATCTGCTCGAGTCCTGGTCACAAGTCTGCCGGCGCAACCGGAAAGCTTACTTTGGACGACTGGCGGTGGAACGCCGGGGAGTTCAACCGCTTCGGAGAGGCGGCAAAGGCTGCGGGAATCAAGTTCGGATACCACAACCACGTGGCTGAGTTTGGCGCGATCGACGGTGTCGTACCCTACGAGGAACTGATGCGGCTCACCGATCCATCAAAGGTGACGTTTGAGATGGACTGCGGATGGGTCGTCGTAGGCGGCGCAGATCCTGTGAGTGTGATGCAGAAGCATCCTGGGCGCATCTCGATGCTCCACGTGAAAGATTTCAAGAGCGTGGCTCCGGGAGAGGGCGAACATGCCGCAGCGGAGCTGGGAAATGGCTCCATCGATTACACACCGATCTTCGCCGAGGCGAAGCGGTCCCAGAAGATCACGCACATGTTCGTTGAGCAGGAGCAGTTCGACAAGCCATATCAGCAATCCTTGAAGATGGACGCGGACTACCTGCGGCGATTCTCTTAGAGATCACTTGTAAAGCCTCCAGCGCAATCCTGTCCTAGGATTGCACTGGAGGCTTCATTCCAAAAGAAAATCTGCGCTGCCCCTGTTTGTCATTCACAGGGAATGAGCGCTGCTTCGTTTGTCATTCCCATAGGGAATGCGCGGCCTTTTGTCATTCCCGCAGGGAATCTGCTTTTCTACGGGGGTAACAGGAACGTGGAAGCCGGGCTTAGACGCCGCTGCCCGCAAGGAGATCATCCTCGCTCCCAGGAGTCATGGTCCACTCAGTGCCCGTGATATTCCTGGAACAGCTCCGGAAACTGCACCTTCAAGGCCGCCATCTTGGGCACGTCGCACACCTGGATATATGGGTTGTTCGGGTTCTTGTCCGCATAATCCTGGTGATAGTCTTCGCCGTTGTAGAACGCCTTCAGCGGCACGACTTCGGTCACGATTTTGGCCGGGAAGACGTGCGCGGCATCCAGTTGAGCGATGTAGTCCTGTGCGATTCTCCGCTGCTCCTCGTTTGCGTAAAAGATCGCTGACCGGTACGACGTACCTACATCCGGACCTTGCCGGTTCAACTGCGTAGGGTCGTGCACCACGCTGAAGAAGATCCTCAAGATCGTGCCGTAGCTCAGCCGTGAAGGGTCGTACTTGATCTCAAGCGACTCGGCATGGCCTGTCGTCTCGGTGGTCACCTGGTCGTATGTCGCGGTGTTCGCTGCGCCTCCGGCATAGCCGGCAGTGGTTCCTGTCACGCCCTTGACCCGGTTGTACACCGACTGCACGCCCCAGAAACACCCTCCGGCGAGCACCGCCGTCTGCGTTCCGGTCTTATGCGACTCATCTACGCTCGGCGCCGGAATCGGCTCCCTACGCGCTGCCTGCCCAATTGCCATCTGTCTCACCCCGATAAAGATCGCGCTGACAATAGCGGCGCCGATCAACAGCTTGATTCCGTTTGCCACCATACGCTTCACCTTGATCCTGGAAGAACCCCTAAGACCTTCCACACCAATTAGACGCAACATGCTACTGGCCAGATTCTCTCCCAGCGACCAGCTGCCGGCGACGCCGATTTTTCGAGAGCCTTGTGCACCCGCGAGATAAGAACCGGACGGGAGAGGTCTCCCCCCTTTCGCTCAGGCAGTCTTCTGCTCCAGCGCTCTTCGTCCTCTACCTTGAATCTCGATATAAATATTCACCAGCGTCACCGCTGCCGGAGTCACACCAGAGATGCGACTCGCCTGGCCTAACGTCATCGGCCTTACCCGTTCTAATGTCTGTTGCATCTCCTTGGACAGTCCGCTGACACTGCCATAGTTGAACCAGAGCGGTATCTGCCGGTCTTCTGCCTTCTTCATCTTGTCGATCGATCGGAGCTGCTTATCGAGATAGCCGGCATACTTAATCTCGGTCTCCACTGTCTTCATCTCGTTCCGGACCCACGCGGGCAGGCGTTCGCTGGAGCGGATTGCGGTCACCCACTCCGAAATGATTTTGCAATCTTCAATCCGCGCCAGCAGGGCCGGTAAAAGGTCTATGACCTCCACCTCCGGTCGCTTCAAGAGCTGCGCGAAGCTCTGACCGCTCACCGAACCGGCAGTTCCCTCTATCCTGTCCATCAGCGCAGGCGCAAGCTCCGCCGCCCGCACGGATTCAGATTTCAGCAAACCCGCGAACGCCGTCGCCCGCTCCTGCTTCCGCTCGAACTCCGACCACGCTGCATCGTCGATCAGACCGAGTCTGCGGCCATGTGGAGTCAATCTGCGGTCCGCATTGTCAATGCGCAGATGCAGCCGGAACTCCGCCCGGGACGTGAACATCCGGTACGGCTCCTCTGTTCCCTTCGAGATCAGATCGTCGATCAGGATGCCGGTATACGCCTCGGTCCGATCCAGCGTGAATGCAGGCTCCTCCCGCACCGCGAGCGCGGCGTTGATTCCGGCCATCAGTCCCTGGCAGGCGGCCTCTTCGTATCCGCTCGTTCCGTTGATCTGCCCCGCCAGATAAAGCCCGTCAAACCGCTTCACCTTCAATGTCCGATCGAGCTCGGTCGGGTCGATCGCGTCGTACTCGATTGCATATCCCGGCCGCAGCATCTCTGCGTGCTCCAGGCCCGGGATCGACCGCACTATCGCCGCCTGCACCTCCATCGGCAGGCTTGTGCTCATGCCGTTAATGTAGACCTCGTGCGTGTCGAGACCTTCGGGCTCAAGAAAGAACTGGTGCCCAGTCTTGTCGGGGAAACGCACCACCTTGTCTTCAATCGACGGGCAATACCTTGGCCCTACCGCTGCGATCTGCCCTGAGTACATCGGCGAGCGATGCACGTTCTCGCGAATCAGCCGGAGCGTTTCATCGCTCGTCCGCGCGATGTAACACTTGATCTGGCGCAGCGGCGGTACGCCTGTCTTCAGAAAAGCAGTTGTCCCATCCCCTGATAAGGACCGTGCACTGAACGGCGTCGGATTTTCGTCGCCCGGCTGTTCCTGAAACTTGTTCCACTCAATTGTCCGGCCATCAAGTCGCGGTGGCGTTCCTGTCTTCAATCGACACCCGCGGAGCCCGAGACGCTTCAGCGTCTCGCCCAGCAGCATACTTGCCGGCTCGCCGCTGCGCCCGGCCGTGTATTGCTGCTCGCCGCAATGGATGAGGCCGTTCAGAAACGTGCCGGTGGTCACAATGGTGGCTTTTGCAGAGACCGTGCGGCCGTCCCGCAGCTTCACTCCAACAATTCTTTGCTTCGCCACAGAATCGCTCAGAAGTGGAACGTCGCCCTGTGCTCCATCTCTCAACTCTGCGGCAAAGGAACGCGGAGAGCTTTGACTATCGAAGGCAAAATCCACCACCTCCGCCTGCTTGATGAACAAGTTCCGCTGCCCTTCAAGCACTTCGCGCATCTTTACCCGGTAAAGCTGCTTATCGCATTGCGCGCGCGGCGACCAGACCGCGGGCCCACGGCTGGTGTTGAGCAGGCGGAACTGGATTCCCGTAGCATCGGCGACCTCGCCCATCACCCCGCCCAGAGCGTCCACCTCACGCACCAGATGACCTTTCGCGATTCCGCCAATCGCAGGATTGCAGGACATCTGCGCGATCAGGTCCAGGTTCAGCGTAAAGATGGCGGTCCGCAGCCCCATACGCGCAGCGGCCATTGCCGCTTCGCACCCTGCATGCCCCGCGCCTACGACCACCACATCGAACTCTTCGGTACACAGCATCAGCCTCATTTTACCGGCCCGTATTTGGTTATCCCAAAGCACCATACCCACCGAATAAACTCGGGCTATGCCTTTGGCCTTGCGCACTCCTTTCGAATGGCACCTCCGCACCCGTACCCTGCAACTCGGCGGAGAAACCCAAATCATGGGCATCCTCAATGTCACACCCGACTCGTTCTCCGACGGCAACCACTTCCTCAGCCCACGGACGGCCGTCGAACAAGCCTGCAAGCTCCTCGACCAAGGCGCCCACCTGCTCGACGTTGGCGGCGAATCCACCCGCCCGAATGCAACACCGATCGCCCCTGAAGAAGAGCAGTCCCGCGTACTGCCCGTCATCGAAGCAATTCTCGCGGCCCGGCCGGGTACCATCCTCTCCATCGACACCTTTCATGCATCGTCTGCGACGCTCGCCGTCGAAGCAGGGGCTGAAATCGTCAACGACGTGAGCGGCCACACATGTGACCCCGCCATGTCCGCCACCTGCGCCGCACTCAACTGTGGCGTTATCCTGATGCACACCCGCGGCCGCCCTCAGGAATGGGCTTCGCTGCCGCCCATTCCGCCGCTCGCGATCATGCCGGTCATCCTGACCGGGCTGCGTGACTCCATCTTCGCCGCCCGGTCCGCTGGCATCCCCAGCGACCGCATTGTCCTCGACCCGGGCTTTGGCTTCGGCAAGCTAGGCGACGAGAACTACACGATCCTCGCGCTCCTGCACCAGCTTCATCAGTTCGGACTGCCCATCCTGAGCGGCACCTCGCGCAAAGGCTTCCTCGGTCGCACCCTCGCGCCGTTCTACGAAGGCCAGTCCGCTCCCGTGGATGCCCGCGTCAACGCCACCACCGCGGCGAACGTCGCGTCGATCCTCGCCGGAGCGCACGTCCTCCGTGTCCACGACGTGCGCGCCGCCGTTGAAGCCGCTGCCGTCGCCGACGCCATTCTTAGCGCGGCCGCAGCCGTCGCCGGCAAATCTGGTCCGGCATTTGCGGCCCACACTCCAGCAACGCCGCAGTAGCTTTCTTGACACTCCTTTCGCCTCGGATTTCCTCATTGCGGCCGCCCTAGAAATGCTATGCTGTGGCGAAGGAAAATCGAAATGAACATGCTCTCGATCGTCGTGGTGCTCCAGCTTGTCGTCACCGTCGCGCTCCTTCTGCTTCTTCTTCGCAAGGCGGCCCCTTCAGCACCCGATCCGCGCATCGCGCAGCTTCCTGATCAGCTTGCCCGCTTCGCTGCGATGACCGAGGCGCGCGACGCCGCGCTCGACCAGCACATTCGCGGAACACTCGACGGCATGCGTCGTGAGGCCGCCGCCGAGGCCCAGCGCACACGCGAAGCCGCGGCGACCGAGGCCGCCGCGCTGCGCGGCGAGATCGCCGCCAGCATCAGCCTGCTTGGCGGCACCCTGAGCAATGGCCTGAACAACTTCCGCACGGACAACAAGTCTTCTGCCGAGACGCTTCGCAGCGCCGTCCAGCAGAACCTCGATGCCATAGCGCACCGCCTCTCCGGCTTCATCGCCGACGCCAACCGCGACCAGGTGGACGCCCGTACCGCGCTGAACGCCCGCCTGAACGATCTCGGCGCCACCGCCGCCGTCCAGCAGGAAGGCCTGCGCCGCGTCGTCGAAGAGCGGCTCGACAAGCTGAACAACACCAATGCCGCCAAGCTCGAAGAGATGCGCGTCACCGTGGACGAAAAGCTCCACGCCACCCTCCAGACCCGCCTCACTGAGTCCTTCGGCCAGGTCACCGACCAGCTCAACAAGGTCCACTCCGGTCTCGGCGAGATGAGCAAGCTCTCGGCGGGCGTCGACGATCTCAGTCGCATCTTCACGAACGTCAAGTCGCGCGGCGGCTTCGCCGAAGTACAGCTCGGAATGCTGCTGGAACAGATGCTCGCGCCCAGCCAATTCCTCCGCAACGCCAAGGTTCGATCGAACACGCAGGAATCCGTCGAGTTCGCCGTCCGCTTCCCCGGCCACAACGGCGACACCCTGCTCCCCATCGACGCCAAGTTTCCCCGCGAGGACTGGGAGCGCCTTGAAGCCGCCTATGAGTCCGGCTCGCAGGAAGAACTTCAGGCGGCCGGTCGCTCCTTCGAAGCGGCAATCCGCTGCGAGGGCAAGCGCATCTGCGAGAAGTACATCAACCCGCCCGTCACCACGCCGCACGCCATCATGTTCCTCCCCACCGAAGGCCTCTACGCCGAGGTCATGCGCCGCGAGGGTCTGCAGGCGGAGATCCAATCGAAGTGCAACGTCACCATCGCCGGTCCCAGCTCTCTCTCCGCCATCCTCACCAGCTTCCAGATGGGCTTCGCGCTCATCGCCTTCCAGAAGAAGGGCGACGAGGTCTGGAAGGTCCTCGGCTCGACCAAGAGCGAGTTCGACAAATTCGGCGACCTGATGGGCAAGATGGAATCGCAGGTCGGCACCGTGCAGAACACGATCCAGAAGCTAAACGTCCGCACCCGCGCAATTACGCGAACATTGCGCGATGTGACCTCCGACGAGACGGAGGCACCCGTAATCGCAATCGATGACTTCAAGGGAATGGCGCCTTTGCTTGTGGCGAATGCTGGAGAAGAGTAGGGTCTCGCCTCGTATAGCAAGCCCGCGGCAGAGTGAATATACTCAGGGACGCTTCTGCACCTCGAAACGGGAGTTGCCATGCCCCAGACCCGCCGATCCGCCTTAAAGACTCTGGCCCTTGCCGCTGGAGCCTCTGCCCTTCATCTCGACGCATCCGGTCAAGCGGCAGGATGGCCGCAAGACGTTCCACTCCCGCCCGACCCGCTCCGTCCGCAGTACCACCTGCAGCCGCTTCGCGGCTGGATGAACGACCCCTGCGGGCCTATCTTCTGGCGTGGCGAGTACCACATGTTCCACCAGTACAACCCGCACGCAGCAGTTTGGGGAGACATGAACTGGGCCCACGCCGTAAGCAAGGACATGGTGCACTGGCGCAGGCTGCCCGTCGCGCTCTCGCCCACCCGCGGCAGTGCAGACTCCGAAGGCTGCTTCACCGGCACCGCTGTCGTGCACGACGGCGTGCCGACCTTCATCTACACCGGCGTCCAGACCGTAGCGAAGGGCGATGCCACCCTCGCCGACGGCAACAACACCTTTCGCGAGACCCAGTGCCTCGCCACCAGCACCGACCCCTCGCTTCGCGTCTGGAAGAAGCTGCCGCAGCCCGTCATCCCGACCCCGCCGCCAGGAATGCAGGTCACCGGCTTCCGCGATCCATCACCCTTCCGCTTCCCGAAAGGCTTCCACAAGAATCCCAAGGACGACGTCTGGTACCTGGTTGTCGCCTCCGGTATCCCGCAGGTGGGCGGCAACATTCTGCTCTATCGTTCGCCCGACCTCCGCGCCTGGGAGTACCTTCACCCGCTTATTCAGGGCACCTGGAGAGGCACGCCCGGCGCGAATCCCGTCGATACCGGCGAGATGTGGGAGTGCCCGGACTTCTTCTTTCTCGGCGACAAGTTCGTCCTCATCCACTCGACCGAGGGCAAGACCCTCTGGCAGACCGGCGTCGTCGATCCCGCCACGCTGCTTTTTCTCCCCGAGCGAACCGGCGAACTGGACTATGGCAAAGCAGCGTACTACGCGCCCAAGAGCCAGCTCGACGCCGACGGCAACCGTATCCTCTGGGGCTGGATTCCCGAGACCCGCCCCGAAGCCGAGTTCAGCAAGGCCGGCTGGTCGGGCATGATGTCCTTGCCGCGCGTCCTCACAGTCGAGGGCGGCGAACTTCGCTTCGCTCCGGCCGCACAGACGAAGTCGCTTCGCGGCACGGCCAACCGCGACGCCGCCAGGCTAACCGACACCGCGCAGGAGTTCCTCTGCGTACTGCAAACCGGTGGCCAGGCACCGGCGACCGACGCGGCATCCGGCACTTCACCTTCCGATACCTACACCATTGCTGATCCGGCCGGTCCCCTGGTTGAGCTTCGCTTTAGGGCCGGCCAGGGTGCCACAATCGTCCTCATCGGCGACCGCCGTGTCGAGGTGCCTGGCGGTCTCGGCGAAAGCGCCAGCCTGCACCTGTTCTGCGACAACTCGGTGATCGAAGTCTTTCTGGACGGTCGCGTCTGCGTTACCCAGCGCTTCTACGCCCGCACCGCCGGCCAGCCCGTCGTTCGGCTTACCCTGCCGGGCCCGTGGAGTGTGGCCAAACCACAATCATTCCCCATCAGGACGATCTGGACATGACGCGGCAAGGGTGCTCCACAGCTGTTTAGGCTTGTCTTTGTCGAACGAAATGTGCTTCTTGCGCCGCGCTAACTTTCGCTTTATACCCCGCGCTTTGCTTTACACTCGCCTACGCGCTCGGTATCCTTGAAATTCGGGCCTTGTGAACCTCATGGCGTTCGGCTCGATAGTTTACCAGCGACTGGCACTATAGAGTTCCCGGCGTTTGATATGGCAGTAATCCGATCGAGATAACAGGAGAAACAAATGGCAGCAGTAGACGAGAAGGTCAAGCAGATTATTGTCGAGCAGCTTCAGGTGGACGAAGCGGAAGTCACCCCCGGTGCAAGCTTTCAGGAAGACCTGGGCGCCGACTCCCTCGACGTAGTCGAGCTGGTCATGCAGTTTGAAGAAGCTTTTGATATCCAGATTCCGGACGAGGACGCCGAGAAGATCAAGACGGTCAAGGACGCGGTCGACTACATCGAGAAGCACCAGAAGGCGGCAAAGTAAAGAGATGCACCAACGGCGCGTCGTTGTAACCGGCATCGGCCTTATCTGCGGCGTCGGCAGGACTGTACCCGAGGTCTGGGAAGGTCTGCTCGCGGGCCGCAGCGGCATGGCGGAGATTACCGCATTCGACCTGACCGGCCACCCTGTCCGTTTCGCTGCGGAGGTTAAGGACTTCGATCCGCTTCTCTTCATCGAGAAGAAGGAGGCCCGCAAGATGGGCCGTTTCATCCACTTCGCTATCGCGGCGGCGGATGAGGCGATGAAGCACTCCGGCCTGGAAGTAACTCCGGAGGTATCGGACCGCTTCGGCGTTCACATCGGCTCCGGGATTGGCGGCTTCGATGTAATCGAGCGCGAGCACTCTAACTTCATGGCGGGCGGCGCGCGCAAGATCTCGCCATTCTTCATACCCGCGACGATCGTCAACCTGGCTGCGGGGCACGTCTCCATTCGCTATAAAGCGCGCGGCCCCAACGAGGCGACCGCAACTGCCTGCACCTCCAGCGCGCACTCAATCGGCGACGCCTTCCGTATCATCCAGCGAGGCGACGCGGACGCCATGATCGCCGGCGGCACCGAAGCCGCCATTACGCCCATGGGCGTTGGCGGGTTTGCTGCCATGAAAGCGCTCTCTACTCGCAACGATGACCCGGAACACGCCTGCCGGCCCTGGGACAAGGACCGCGACGGCTTCGTGGTCGGCGAAGGCGCGGGCATCCTCATCATGGAAGAGCTTGAGTTCGCAAAGGCCCGCGGCGCAAAGATCCTAGCCGAAGTGATCGGCTACGGCATGTCCGCGGACGCGTTCCACATGACCGGTATGGCCCCCGAGGGCGAAGGCTGCTTCCGCGCCATGACGGCCGCGCTCAAGGTAGCTGGTATCTCACCGGACAAGATCGACTACGTCAATGCTCACGCCACCTCAACACCGCTTGGCGACGCGCTCGAATCGCAGGCCATCGAAAACGTGTTCGGCGAGCGGGCGCGAAACCACACGCTTCTTGTCAGCTCCACAAAGTCAATGACCGGCCATCTGCTTGGCGGCGCGGGCGGTCTGGAGGCCGGCATCACGATCCTCGCCATGCTCAACCAGATTGCGCCACCGACTATGAATATTATCGAGCTCGATCCCGCCTGCCGGCTGAACTACGTCCCGAACAAGCCGCAAGCCGCAAAGATTGAGTACGCCTTATCCAACTCATTCGGATTCGGCGGAACCAACGGCTCGTTGGTCTTCAAACGCTGGGCGGAGTAGAGCGCTTCACGCGTCGTGATTCACAGACGATCATCGACCGAGCGATCCCCTTTCGCCCGCGGGGTTTGGCAGCAACGCTCCCTTGGTTTGTCATCCCCGCCGCAGGCTGAGGATCTGCTTGCTCGATCGAAAGCGGCAGACCCTCCGGCCCCGCGGAAGAATGACAAAGTACGACCCAACGACGGCAAAGTACAGCAGGCGACCCGCTAGGTCAGTACCGGAATCTTGATCGTCTGCCCTGCTCGAATCTTGTTCGGGTCATCCATGGCGTTCGCCTTGGCGATCGCTTCATACTTGTTTGGATTGCCGTAAAACAGCTTGCTGACCTTGCTTAGGTTATCTCCGGCCTGGATGGTGTACTCGCCCTCCTGCCCTCCGGTATTCGTGATCTCATGCTTCAGATCAGCATACTGCGGATCGACTTGCTTGATAGCGTCCCACACGCGGTTCAGTACCACCTCGGACGGAACCTGAGCCACCAGGTGGTACTGCTCTCCGGTCAGCTCCGACCCGACAAACTTAGCGCCATATGGCTCAAACTCCTTGATCGTGTCGACGACCGGAGCATACTTCTGCTGCAATGCCTGAAAATCAGCCATTCCTAACCTCTCCCTTTGCCCTGCTTTTAGTCGTGGATTAGAGAAAACGCCCGAGTATCTGCGAAGCCATTCCGCCGAAGCCACTTTGTGGCGGCGCAGCCTGCCCGTTTTGCGTGAAGTGGGCCATCACCATAGGCAGCACCGTAGCCATCGCAGCCTCCGCTACCTGCGGAGGCACGCCAGCCTTGCTGGCCACGCTTTCAATGAAGCCGCTTCCCGCCAGCCCCTGGTGTACCTCTTCCGGCGACGCCGTCGTTTGAGCGCCGGTCGACCAGTTCTGCACCTGCTGCTGCATCCCGTTGTTCTTGAAGTGGTCGAGTATTCCTGAGAGTCCACCGGGGTGCTCGTCCAACGCCTGCATCACGCCGCCCGCAACCTGCGCATGCGTGGCCGGGTCTGTTGAGGCTCCATCCGGCTGTCCGCCCATGCCCTGCTTTGCCATTCCTTCAATCGAATCGAGAAGTCCCATAATTCACCTCATTTCCTACGATGCCGGGGGTTCGCGATCGGTCTGCCAGTAAGCGAACAATTCATCCACAGATCCACGTCGTGACGTCTTGCTCCAGGCCGCGGTGATCGCCTACACGGTTGCCGCGTAGAATACGAGCATCCTTTGTGCAACTCTGCACAAGCGCATCCATCTGCAACTTCAACGGAGGTCTTTTGAACCATCGCGCCGCGTCGCCACTGTTCTTCCGCGTGTTCACAGTCCTTGCCGCCCTCGCCTGTTCCCATCCAAATGCCATGCCGCAGGCAACCGGCACAGAGTCCCTCGCCGAAACCTATAAGCCGCAAGCCGAGAAATTGATCAACGCCGCGCTGAGCGATACGGAAGGCTATGCGAACCTGACCTACCTCTGCGATCACATCGGCAAACGCATCAGCGGGAGCGAGCCGCTGGAGCGCGCTGTCGCCTGGAGCGCCGACCTGATGCGCAAGGAAGGCCTCAGCAACGTGACCACGCAGAAGGTGATGGTGCCGCACTGGGTGCGCGGCAAGGAGTCGGGCGCCATTGTGGCTCCGGTAACCAAACCCCTCCACATGCTTGGCCTGGGGATGAGCGTGGCAACGCCGCCCGGCGGGATTACGGCTGATGCCGTCGTCGTCTCCAACTTCGACGAACTGACGAAGCTGGGCGCAGCCGGAGTAAAGGGCAAGATCGTCGTCTACAACGCCCCGTATGAGGGCTACGGCAAGACCGTCATGTATCGCGTCAACGGAGCATCGCAGGCCGCGGCGCTGGGCGCAGTCGCCGTGCTCGTCCGCTCGATCACGCCCCTCGCGCTGCAGACCCCGCACACTGGCACCCTCGTCTACGACGCGAAGCAGCCGAAGATCCCAGCAGCAGCCGTCTCGCTCGAAGACGCTATGATGCTGGCGCGACTCGCGACCGAAGGCGTGCCAGTGAAGGTGCACCTAGACATGGAGGCGCACATGGAAGCCGACGCCCCCAGCGCCAACGTGATGGGTGAGATCGTCGGCACGGAGAAGCCGGACGAGGTCGTCGTGCTCGGCGGCCACATCGACTCCTGGGACGTCGGCCAGGGCGCGCAGGACGACGGCTCCGGCATCATGGCGACGCTCGAAGCGGTAAATCTGATCAAAAAGTCCGGTCTCGCGCCGAAGCGGACGATCCGGATCGTCTTCTGGGTGAACGAAGAGAACGGTGACGCAGGCGGCGTCGCCTACGCGAAAGCACTCGGCGACAAGGTCGGGACGCAGGTCGCGGCAATCGAGATGGATGGCGGCGCGGAGACCCCCACCGGCTTTGGATACGGTTCACCCGGCCGCCGGCGGGCCGCTCCCGGTGCCCCTGCCACCGGCCCCGATCTCTCCGAGCCGGAGATGCGTTCGCTCGACCTGCTCCGCGATATTGCGACCCTGCTGAAGCCCATCGGGGCCGATACCATCCGCCCCGGCGGCGGCGGCTCCGACATCGAGCCGCTGATGCTCGCAGGCGT
>CAZZYQ010000057.1:0-27384 GCA_964658395.1 uncultured Granulicella sp.
CACCATCTACCTTTCACCCATCTCTCAAGCGCCTGTAGACCCGGCGAGTATCTACACCGCGACCCATCACCAAGCCGCGATCCGCCCCGTCTTCATCCACCACGCCCTCCCCCCGTCACTCCCGGCCCGTCCACTCAAGAGCCGTCATCTCGACCGAAGCATTGCAGCTTCATCGCAATGCGCAGTGGAGAGACTCCCGCATTTCGTCTTAGAAGTAGTCCTTCTTCTCCGGCCATTGTTCTAGGAGGCTGAAGCGATGGCCATTGGCGTCGAGTTTGCGGCCGGTGCAGAGGAAGATCGGCTTGTGTTCGAAGGGCATGGAGTAGGTCGTGCCCATGTGGCCGACGACCTCGACGTTGTCGAAGAAGTTGAGGAGGTGTTCGCGGTTGGTGCGCTCAACGAGGATGATGGAGTCGCCGTCGTACCCGTGCGGTCCCCAGAGAAAGTAGTTGTTCTGGCCGGAGAGCGCGGGCGGGAGGTTGTGGCCGAGAAAGTCTACGGCGCCGGCCTCGCCGTAGTTTTCGGCGACGATGCCCGTGATCTTCTGCTGCTCCGGTGGCAGGGAGTCGAAGACGCGCTGGATCTGGTCGACCTCCTCTTGCCAGCCGAAGCGATCGGCGAAGAACTGCGGGAGCGGGCCGCTGGAGTTCGTCTCGGAGTTGGTGGTGATGTGGTCGAGGCCAGTCGCCTTCATGTACGCCAGCCACTGAGCTGGAGGCATCAATGGCAGCGCCAGAGGGAGGATAAGAATGGCTCCCAGGAGGCTTGTCGCCATGTAGACCGGGAAGGCAATGGCCCGGTCTTCCTGTACCCTGCGGCGTTCTGCGAATCGAGTCTCCCACGCCACTCCGCCGGCAGCGAACAGGATTGGATAGACCGGTGAGACGTAGTAGTCCTTTGCATGCAGTGCCAGCATGATGAGGAAGAAGAGAACGAAGGTGAGTCCCAGCCAGCGCTCGCTACGCCTTCGCAGTAGCCGTACAAGTCCTGGCACCCACAAGAACAGCAGCAGCGGCCCCATGTTGAAGACCTGCTTCAGGGTGAACGCAAACGGGTTGAGCTTGATGCTCTTATTGCCGAGCTGGCCGTTGCGAAGGAACTCATAGGTCGGCCAGTGATTCTGTATCTGCCAGAGCAGGTTGGGCAGCGCAATCAGGATGAGCAGGGCCGTGCCGATGGCGGCCCACCGGGTAAACAGAAGCCGCCGCTGAGGTGTTACAAGGAGCACGATCAGCAGCGCCAGGAGGAAGAAGGTCATGGAGTGCTTGTTCAGGACCCCGATGCCGCCCGCCACCCCAAACAGCAGCCAGAACCTCCGGCTGCCAGGACGGTCTTCGTACTTCAGCATCAGGATCAGGGCGAGCAGGCACAGCAT
Source organism: uncultured Granulicella sp. (assembly GCA_964658395.1). GTDB lineage: Bacteria > Acidobacteriota > Terriglobia > Terriglobales > Acidobacteriaceae > Edaphobacter. The sequence goes on from CAZZYQ010000057.1 coordinate 1,376, forward strand.
CCAGAAGAATGACTCGCAGGAGTTCATGGAGAGGAAGCTGTCGGTGCCGAGGTACTGCGGCACCAGCAGGACGCCCAGCATCGCCAGCCCCTGTGCCGGCCTGCGTCCGCCCAGGGTCCGTGCCAGCAGACCGGTGAGGAAGACACGGCCAGCACCGGCCAGGGCGGACAGGAACCGAAGACCGGCGAGCGATCTTCCGAAGATCAGCTCCGACCATCGCGCCTGAACGGCCACGAGAGGTCCATGATCGACGTAACCCCATGCCAGGTGCCTGCCGCACGCGATGTAATAGAACTCGTCGCGGAAGTAGCCCCAGCCTATGTGCGCCTCCCACACATTGGCGGCAAGGTGAACAAGCAGCTTGATTGCAGCGAAAAGAAGCGCCAGCCGCAGCGCGGCGCTCAGGGCAGGATCGGACGGACGCACAACCGTAGTTCGGACCTGCGGCATGGATTAGAAGCTCCGGAGTCACTCGTGTGTACGACAGAACTTCAAAGCTGGTTCCGTCCGCGTGCAGTTCCCCCCGCTTCGCCGGGCTAACAGCTGGCTTCGATCGAGAGGACGCTTCCTTGAGGTTGGCTTAGATCTGCGAAGCTATACCAATTTACGGCCTTCCACATCGAGGGCCACGTGGTACAAAGCGTCGCGGGTGGCAAGTGCGCAGCATCCGTCCTCAAGAAAGGCCAGACCCACAAGATTCGATCCGGAGACGGCCACACTTGGCTGACGGTCCGGCGTGATGCGGATAATGCCGCGCCTTCCATGCAGGGAAGCCGCCACATACAGGTTGTCTTCCACGTCGAACGCCATGCCTTGCGCCCGGCCCAGGCCCTGGTAGAAGACTGTCGTCGTGCCGTCGGGGGCGATGGCGTGGATGCTCTGGTTAGAGCTGGTGGTTGGACCAGTGACGAAGAGCGTTCCGCTTGAGTTGAATGCAAGATGGTAGGCTGCCATGCTGGGCTCCAGCGTGGCAAAGACGAAGATGTTCCGCGGCAGCGGAGCCAGCGGCGAGTCGTCGACCGCCTCGGAGTTCCCGGTGTCTGGCGCGATCTTGAAGATCGTTCCAGAGCGGTCGCCGACGTAAAGATTACCCGCCGCGTCGAAGGCAATGCCGGTCGCGATGCCGAGACCCTCGGCATAAGTGGAAAAGTCGCCATTCGGCGCGATGCGATATACGGCGCCATCGGCCCGCGAGCTGGCGTAGAGAAAGCCTTGCCGATCGAATGCCAAGCCGGTTGGGTTCAGCAGCCCGCGCACAAACGGACGCACCTGGAAGTCGCGAGCAATGGAGAAGATGCACACCGGCACTTCCTGTCCCCTGGAGCCGGAGAAGGTGGCGAAGACACGTCCTTCGGCGTCGACCGCAGGATTGGCCACGGGGTGCAGGTTCTCGGCCATGGGCACGGCGATTCGGGCATGAAGTGGGTTGCTGGCGGAGCCGTTGCGATGCACGATCAGATCGCCGGAGATGGTGCCCTCCGGCACGCGAACGCTGACTTGGGCCGGGCGAGCAAACGAGACGGGAGCGGGCGCATCGGCGATGGTGATCGTCGGCAGGTCGCCGCGGTAAGGGCCGAGTTGCATGCCGTGAACTTCGATGTCGCCACCCGGCATGGCGGCAGGCGGGGAAAGGTGAGTGAGATGCGGGGCCGTGGTCTTGTCGGATTTGAGCAAGTCGCGAAGCGGGGTCACTCGCATAGTCTATTGCAGTTGGACGAAGGGGAAAATCGCAGGGTATGCATACGTGACTTCCGAACCCCTGCGGCTAGCGAATGGCGGCGGACGAAGCACGGAGAACAAGCAAAAGGATGTGTGCGGTAACACAGGCGATCAAGCCTGCGGCAACGTCATCCAGCACGATTCCCATCCCGCCGGGAAGATGTTCAAGCTGCCGGATCGGCGGCGGCTTGAGAATGTCAAAGAGGCGGAAGAGCAGCAGTGCCAGCAAGGCATGAGGCCAATCGGCGGAGAGCCCGATCAACGCGAAAAGCTGGCCGGCCACTTCATCGATCACCACGTGGCCCGGATCTTCGCGCCCAGACTCTTTCGCCACGATCGTTGCAGACGGTATACCAATCAGAGAGGCGACAAGCGCGGCGATTAAAGTCGAAGCGGACAACGCGACCGCGCCGGGATGGGTTGCATGTGCCGCTCCCAACCACAGCAGCAACGCGGCGAGAGAACCATAGGTTCCTGGCCCAGGCTTCAGAAGCCCCGCACCCATGAAAGTGCCGATCGCCCAGGCCCAGCGCGTCCTCCCCCCGGGCGCTTGGTGGAGTTGGCCGTTTGCGTGCGCCACTACTCCTCGTCGCTCGTGCTTGGATGACGCTGGGCCCGCGAGCGGGCGAGCTCTTCGAGCAGATCAGGGTCCTGGATCGGCGACGAGATTTTGTAATCTCCGGAAGCCCACTTGCCGAGGTCGAGTATGCGGCAGCGATCGGAGCAGAATGGGAAGTCCTCGTCCGTGGCGAGAACGACCTTGCGGCAGGTCGGGCAGAAGAGAGCTTTCGGTGAAGTTGCCATGACTCTCTCATTCTAGAAGATGGAGAGCACACGGCTTCTAAGCGGCACAAGGCTGGTCGGCTCTGCACCAGAAAACCGGCAGTTGCGTAGATGTCCCAAGCTTTACTCGCCCGCCAGTTCCTTCTGCAGCTTGCTGTGCTTTCGGCTGTAAAGGAAGTACACGACCAACCCGATCGCCATCCAGGCAATCAACCGGACCCAGTTGGCTGCACCCAGTTCGACCATCATATAGCCGTTGAACAGGATGCCAAGGATTGGAACAAGCGGGACAAGCGGTGTGCGGAACGGGCGAGCGCGCTCAGGATCTTTCCGGCGCAGCACGATGACGGCGATGCATACGATCACGAACGCGAAGAGCGTACCGATGTTGACCATCTTTCCAATCGCCTCAATCGGCGTCACCGAACCCACGGTCGCCGCAAGCAGCCCCGCGAGAATAGTTCCCTTCCATGGAGTACGGAAGCGGGGATGAATCGCCGCAAAAAATCCCTTCGGCAGCAGGCCATCCTTCGCCATCGAGTAGAGAACGCGGCTCTGTCCGAGCAGCATCACCAGCATGACGCTTGTGAGGCCCGCCAAAGCGCCGATGGTGATGACATTGGCTGCCGCATTCAAATTGCGATCGAGAAAGGCGCGTACGATCGGTGCCTCAACGTTGATCTCGGGCCAGTACACCATGCCGGTAAGGACTGCCGCCACCCCAATGTAGAGCAGCGTGCAGATCGCCAGGGACGCAATGATTCCGATCGGCATGTCGCGCTGCGGGTTCTTGGCTTCCTGGGCGGTGGTGGACACTGCATCGAACCCGATATACGAGAAGAAGACCAGACCAGCGGCGAGGCCAATACCGCCAACGCCGAACGGAGCGAAGCTGTGCCAGTCCGACCCCCAGTTTGCCTTATTCACGTAGTGCGAACCAAGTCCGAGAACGAACAGAACGACTGCTACCTTCAGCATGACGATGCCTGCATTGAAGTTGGCCGATTCTTTTATTCCGATAACAAGAACGGTGGTAATCACCAGCGCGATCAAAAAGGCGGGCAGGTTGAAGCCAAGCTCTACCCCGAAGATCGTCGGCGCATTCAGCAGCACATGGGCCTGCGCGGTCAGTGCGGGGGATGGACTGGCAAGAAGTGCCGACAAAGCATCGCTGAAGGGCTTGGTGCCCGGGACAAGATCGGGATTTGCCACGTGGACGGCCTGGCGGGCCACGATGTCGAAGGCTTTCTTCAAGCCGGTCCAATGATCGTAAGCGAGCCATAACGGAAATTTGAGGTGGAAGATGGCGAGGAACTCGACAAACGTGTTCGACCAGCCCGAACTCACAGTACTGGCACCCATGGCATATTCGAGCGTCAGGTCCCAGCCGATGATCCAGGCGAAGATCTCACCCAGGGTGGCGTAGGCGTAGGTGTAAGCGGAACCTGCGAGTGGGATCATCGCCGCGAACTCCGCGTAGCAGAGCCCGGCAAAGGCACATCCTAGCCCAGACAGCACAAACGCCAGCATCAAGGCCGGCCCGGCGGTCTTCGCTCCGAGGCCGCTCAGCACGAAGATGCCCGCGCCGATGACCGCACCGATACCGAGTGCGGTCAGAGCGAACGGTCCAAGAGAACGTTCAAGGGTCTGCGATCCCTCCTCGTTGGCCTCGGCCATGAGAGAGTTCATCGTCTTTTTTGCCAGCAAATTCGCCATCGTGCCCGGGTTCTCCCTTGGTCTATACATAAGCGCTTGCACGAGTGTCATTCGTGCGGCGCGGTCACTGGATGTTGCCGCTTCCAAACCAGGTACACGGGAACTCCCAGCAACACCAGGATCAATCCAGGCCACGTGTATTGAGGTTTGTAACGCAATAGTACGACACAAATCCATGCGGCCATCGCGATATAGATCGCGGGAAGCACAGGGTATCCGAGGGCCTTGTACGGTCTGGGAGCGTCCGGACGGGTGCGGCGCAGCACAAAAAGCCCAACTATAGTGAGGATGTAGAAGATCAATACTGCAAAGATGACGTAGTCGAGCAACTGCCCGTAGCTTCCCGAAAGGCACAGCAAACACGTCCAAGCCCACTGAACCCAGAGTGAATTCACGGGCGTGTTGGACTTGGGGTCCAGCCTGCCGACGCTCTTGAAGAACAGACCATCGTTGCTCATCGCGTAGTACACCCGTGCCCCGGCCAGCAGCATTCCATTCACACAGCCAAACGTGGAGATGAGGATTGCTGCCGCCATCAGTTTCGCACCAAGACCGCTGAACACCGCCTCCATCACCGCAGTCGCAACGCGATCTTCCGCAGCGAACTGGATGCCGCGGCCTGCGATGGTTGCCGCATTTTGCTCACCGGCCATAGGCAGTACGCTGAGGTAGACGAAGTTGCAGAGCAGATAGAGCGCCAGGACCACGCCAGTACCAAGAGCAAGCGAGAGTGGCAGGTTGCGTTTCGGATTCTCGATCTCGCCGGCAGTAAAGGTCACATTGTTCCAGGCGTCGGATGAGAACAGCGAACCAACCTGCACAACGGCCACTACCGTAAGCAGGCCAACGTAAGCGGTAGGTCCGCTCGCACCGATTTGGACCGCATGACCGGTGCTCCAGCCCGCTCCTGCCCAGAAGTTCTGCCAGCCTGTTCCAAAATTCGCCGCAACGGCCGCGGCATTTTTCGCAACCAGACCGACCGCAACTACGCCGAGCAGAGCAAGTACCTTGGCGGAGGTGAAGACGTTCTGCACCGCCGCGCCCAACTTCACGCCAAGTGTGTTGGTAAACGTCAGCAGCGTGATGACCGCGATGGCGGCCAAGTTCGCGGTGTTGAGGCCGACGTTCCCGCCGCCGTAGTGCCAGAGCCAATGCTTCTGACTAACAGCCGGAAAGAACACGCCCAGGAACTTACCGAAAGCGACACCCACAGCGGCGATTGTTCCGGTCTGGATCACAAGAAACAGCGTCCACCCGTACAGAAAACCCCAGATAGGCCCGAGCGCCTCGCGGAGATAAACGTACTGTCCTCCTGCTCTTGGCATCATCGCTGCTAGCTCGCCGTAGCTGAGCGCACCGATCATGGTCATTGCCGCGGTCACCAGCCACGCGGCAATCAGCAGCGCAGGAGAGCCGAGCGTGCGCGACATGTCTGCCGAGACTATGAAGATTCCCGAACCGATCATCGACCCCATGACGATCGCGGTCGCCGAAAACAGACCCATCCCCTGCACAAAATGCGGGGCGGCCACTGCACGTACGCCGTCATCCTGCGCAGAGCGAGGGATCTCCGTATCTTTTCTTGTCGTTAACGGATTTGTCACGTTCCATTTGTTCTATCCCAAAAGCTCGATAAAGTCCCGTGCCACCTTCTCAATCGGCTCCCCTGCCACCAACAGCCCGCTGATGATCGCCACCGAATCCGCTCCCGCTTCAATCACGCTGCGCGCATTCGCCCGCGTAATTCCGCCAATCGCCACCAGCGGCTTTGAAGTTAGCGCCCGCGCGCGGCGCACTCCTTCAAGCCCCACAACGGCCTCCGCGTCACGCTTCGTCCCTGTGGCAAACACCGGGCCGACCGCCACATAATCCGCTCTACCCGTCTCCGCCGCAATCACCTGCGCCTCGGTATGCGTTGACACCCCGACAATCCCGACAGCGTTTTGGGTGCCCCATATCTCAATCCTTTGCCGTGGGGTCTCATGCGAGGCCAGGTGCCCCGTAACTCGACTCCGAGATGGGGGATGATTCAGACCAGCAAGAACCCTCTTCGCATCCTCCGGGGACAAATCGCCCTGCCCTACATGCACCCCATCGAACCCCGCCAACACTGCTAGGTCCGCACGGTCATTCATGATGAGCACCGCCTCGACCCCCTCGAAGACTTCCGAAAGCCTGGCCGCCGCTCGCAGCACCTCCTGCGGAAATCTGTCCTTGTCGCGATATTGCAGCAGCGTGACTCCCGCTGCCCGCAACTGCGCAGCGTAATCCCCCAGCGCCAGCCGGCGCCGCGCAAGCACCTCAGCGTCCGCAATTGCATACAGCCTTGGAACTGGAACTAGCATTCGGCCCTCATAGGCGTAATGTACATTCGTCTTGCGGCGCCATGTACATGTTGCTATCGTCAAGCTATGGAAGTGACCATCACCCAATTCCGTCGCGATCTTTTTTCCCTGGTCACTCAGGCGATGGAAGGCACCGAGGTCTGGGTCAAGCATAGGGGCCGCCGTTTCAAGCTCACCCCAGAAAAGAAGCCCGGCAGTAAACTCTCCCGCCTCACCAAGCGCGATTACATCATCAATGAGGACATCCCTGAGGACGCCCTGCTCAAAGAGATGACCAGGGCCTGGGAGAAGGACTGGGATGAGATTTGATCGCTTATCTCGACACGCACATCGTGCAGTGGTTCATGCAAGGGGATACAAAGCGGCTCTCTCGTAATGCCAGACGTCTTATAGAGGACGCCGACCTCCTCGCCTCGCCGATGGTCACGTTTGAGCTTGAGCTGCTCAACGAGATCAACCGTGCGCCGCTTCCCTGGCACGACATCCAGTCCAAACTTCGACAAGAGATCGGCCTTCGCATCTGCGATCTTCCCTTCGACGTTGTCATCAGTGCGGCGCTTTACGAGGATTGGACCCGCGACCCCTTCGACCGCATCATCGTCGCCAACGCCAAGGCAAATGGCCTCGCCTACCTGATCTCAGCCGACGAAGATATCAGGAAACACTATCAGCGGACCGTATGGTAGCGGCTTTATTGCGCCGCCTGCCGCTCGAAGAACCGCTCCATGAACTTCGTGTCGAACGCCCCTGAGCGGAACTCCGCGTCCGCGAAGATCTTCTCGTGCAGCGGGATCGTCGTATGTATCCCCTGTACGACAAATTGACTTAATGCACGCTGCATCTTGTTCATCGCCTCTTCGCGGTCCCTGCCGTGGCAGATCAGCTTCGCGATCAGCGAGTCGTAGTACGGCGGCACCACGCCTTCGGCATACTGCGCCGTATCCACGCGGACACCGTTGCCACCGGGCAGATTGAACGCCGTAATCTTGCCGGCACTGGGCGTGAACTTCTCCGGATGCTCCGCATTGATGCGGCACTCGATCGCATGACCGCGAATCGTAACCGGCTCGGTCACAATTGAACTCAGCTTCTCGCCCGCGGCAATCCGCAACTGGGCCTTCACGATGTCGATGCCTGTAACCATCTCGGTTACACAATGTTCGACCTGCACGCGCGTGTTCATCTCGATGAAGTAGATCTTGCCGTCCTCGTCCATCAGAAACTCGATGGTTCCGGCATTCCAATAGCCGATCTCTTTCAGCGACCGCTCGATCGTCTTGCCCAGTTCCGCTCGCAGCTTTGGACTCACCTGGAGCGATGGTGCCTCTTCAATCAGTTTCTGGTGCCGGCGCTGAATCGAGCACTCCCGCTCGCCCAGGCTCATCACGTTGCCATGCTCATCGGCCAGCACCTGAAATTCGATGTGCCGGGGCCGCTCGATGAACTTCTCCATGTACATATCGCCGTTGCCGAAGGCGTTTGCCGCCTCCGTCGACGCCTGGTTAAACATCGCGGGCAACTCTGCCGCATTCCTGCAGATGCGCATGCCGCGACCGCCGCCGCCAGCGACCGCCTTCAGGATGACCGGATAGCCAACCGACTTCGCCCACTCCAGCGCGTCACCTTCACTCGCAATCACGCCGTCCGAGCCTGGCAGAATCGGCACCTTCGCCTTCTTCATCGTCTGCCGCGCCGTGGACTTCTCTCCCATCATCCGCGTCACTTCCGGCGGCGGCCCGATGAACTTGATGTTGGACGCCCGGCATACTTCGGCGAAGTTGGCGTTCTCGCTCAGCAGCCCGTAGCCGGGATGGATTGCATCGACATCCGCAATCTCCGCCGCCGAGATCACGGCCGGCACATTGAGATAGGAATCCGCCGAACGTGGCGGCCCGATGCAGATCGCCTCATCCGCAAAGCGCACATGCAAGCTGTTCCGGTCCGCTTCGCTGTAGACCGCGACTGTACGAATCCCCATCTCCTTGCACGCGCTGATTACGCGCAATGCAATCTCACCCCGGTTTGCGATTAGAACCTTGCGAAACATCTACAGTTTGCCTTCCATCGAACTCACTACTTAGAACATCCTCTTCTCAACTTATTCGCAGCACGGACCTTGGGCGATTCGACGTGAAATGAGAGGAACACAATGCGCTGCCTGGATTGCGGCACTCGCTTTCTCTAGGTCGTCTTGATCGAAAACAGCGGCTGTCCATACTCAACCGGCTGCCCTGTGACCGCAATTCTCTCGACCACTTCCCCTGCAGCATCCGATTCGATCTCATTCATCAGTTTCATGGCTTCGACGATGCAAAGGACCTGACCAACCTCCACCACATCGCCAGCCTTTACAAACGGTGCAGACCCGGGTGACGGCGAATCGTAGAAGGTGCCCACGATGGGAGACTTCACCTGATGGAGCGTAACCGGCGCACTGGCAGGCGCACCTGATGGCTGTTCCGCAGGATGGCTATGCGCAACTGCAGCCGGGACGGGGGCACTCGTTGCAGGCGCTGAAGCCAACAGGCGGGCGAGTTGTCCGGCATCGATTCCGCCGGCCGCTGAAGCCGCCGAAGCAAACTTGATGCGAAGCTTGGTGTCTGCACGCTCAGTTTCGAATTCAGCAATGTCGTTCGCCTTAAGGAACTCGATCAGTTCTCGGAGTTCTTCCAAATTCGTCTCGTCCATTCATCTCTTCCTGCGCCGTAGCGGCGTCATGTTCCTGTTGTTACAGCTGCGTCCACGCCTTGACGCTTGGGGTGAGTATCTCCGCGCCGGTAGCGGTCACAAGCACCATATCTTCAATCCGGACGCCGAATCTGCCGGGCAGATACACTCCAGGTTCGATTGTGATTACCATGCCCTGCTCCAACTTCTGCTTCTGTTCGGTCGCCAGCCGCGGCCCCTCATGAATCTCCAGGCCCACCCCGTGTCCGGTAGAGTGGGTAAAGTATTTGTCGAGTCTGGCCCGGCGAAGCACGCTGCGCGCTGCCTCGTCGACGTCGCCGGTGAGCGCTCCCGGAGCCACGGCAGCAATTGCCGCCTCCTGCGCTTCCAGTACCGCATCATACACGCCGAATTCCTCCGGAGTCGGCTTACCAAGATGCACTGTCCTGGTCATGTCGGAACAGTAGCCGCTGAGGACGACCCCGAAGTCGATCGTTACGAAGCCGCGCTTTGGCAGCTTCGCGCTCGTGGCACGCCCATGAGGCATTGCAGACCGCTCTCCACTCGCAACGATGGTTTCAAAGGACATGCCTTCAGCCCCGGCCAGCCGCGCTGCATACTCAAGTTCCGCCGCCACGGCGGCTTCCGTAATGCCTGAACAGATGGAACCCAGAAGCGAGTCGTACAACTTACAGCCTAGGAACGCGGCCCGCCTGATCTGCTCGATCTCTTCGCTGTCCTTGAGTTCACGAAAGGTCGCGACCGTCTTTTCGAGTGGCACGAAGAATTTTCGAGCGAATCTTGCCGGAAGATCGGGAATCGCCTTTTCCGCCGCTCGCATCGCTCCGAGCGTCGCCACAGTGGTGTGGGCTGGATCGAAGCCGCACCGCGTTGCTCCAGTCGCAACGGCCCCAGCGCAGGCCGCCGCCAGGACACCTTTGGGAACAATCGCGACCCTGGTGCCAACCGCCTCAGCCTTCGCCTGTCCGGTGTAGCGTCCGTCCGTGTAGAGACACGTGCGCGATCGGCCGAGCATCAGGACCGCGTTCGAGCCGGTAAAGCCGCTCAAGTAACGCACGTCCGCGGGATGCGTGATCAAAGCCGCGTCGAGCACATCGTCTGCATTCTCAAAAAGTTCAGCTTTCGCCAACTTCTGACGTGCCTTGAAAGTCATCCCCGTTATTCTAGCGGAGATAGCTGAACCGCCCTCTTGTCATCCAGATTTTGCGCAGTGCAAGCTAGCTATGTGTGTACGTAGCCGGAACGCACTGGCGCGAGTTCTAACCTCGAGCGGAGCTGGCTTTAGCGAGAGCTAATCTGGCATAGAGATACCGGCATTTCATCTTCGCAGGATGCCCTCTGGTGCTTCCAGCCCGGTATCATGAAGTATGTCTGTTGAAACGACCATCGAGAAGCGACAAGCATCGAGCACGCGGTTCTCGCGGCGAAGGTTTTTCACGGGAACGGCTCTGTCCGCAGCGGCCTTGGCCCTTTACTCGACAGAGCTTGAGCGGCACTACATCGAGATTGTTCCCCAGACGTTCGCCATTGCCAAGCTCCCAGAGGCATTTCACGGTTTCCGTATCGCCCAGCTTAGCGATATTCATCTGGAGCAGTACACCGAAGACTTTTTCCTGCGGCGCGCGGTCGATCACATCAATGCGCTCGCTCCGGACATGGTCCTTCTGACGGGCGACTACATCAGCAACAATGAACATGGGCCCGATACGAGAGCCTACGCCGCCATGCCTCACTGCGCCGCCATCCTGGGCGAGTTGAAGTGCCCGTTACGTTATGCGATCCTCGGAAACCACGATGTGCAGGTGGACGCCGCATTCATTCTGGACCACTTGACGCGGCATGGCATAACTCCCCTGGTCAATCAGGCTGTTCCGATAGAACGAAACGGCGAGCGCATCTGGCTGGGAGGCCTGGACGATTGTGCCATGGGATCGCCCGACCTGAACGGGGCAATCCCTGAGAAGCCGGACGCTCCTGTTCTCTTGATGGCTCATGAGCCAGATTACATCGAGAGCATTCTGAAGCATTCGCGCGGCCACCTGGTCGATCTTGTCTTCTCGGGCCACAGCCATGGCGGGCAGATCCAACTGCCCTTTTACGGCCCCGTGCGGCTGCCGCCCATGGGGTGGAAGTACTATGAGGGTCGATTCAGATTCAACAACACGCAGCTTTATGTGAATCGCGGAATCGGCACTGTCGAATTGCCGATACGGTTCAACTGCCCGCCGGAGATCACCAACATCACACTACAGCCGGCGTGACTGCTCGCGTTTCCCGGAAACTCGGAGAGCAGGCGTGCGCACACCGCAGTATGACCGCCACGGTCATCTACAGCATCACGGGCGGTTCAGCGTACCCGACGAACCGGCTTCTTCTTTTCTACGGACACGACTTCGACCGGTCCCGGCGCTTTTATCCCGCTCTTCTCATCCATCCACGCATCCAGCAGGGACTTCTTGAACCGCCACCGATTACCGAGTTTGAACGCCGGGATGAAGCCTTCCGAAGCGTAACGGTAGAGCGTGTCGCCGCTAATGCCCAGATAGTCTGCCGCCTGGCGGATATCCATCACCTCACGCAACATCGCCTGTACCGCACCCGCCATGACACACTCCGTGAGCATCCTCTTTGTATCGTTTTATCCACAGACTTACAAGAAGAATCTCGGCATTAACCAGAAGCTAACGGCCATTTGAATGCGGGATTCTCGTTGGAATCGGAGTCGATTCAGCGGCCTGCGCGCCACCAGCCGGACCGCAGTTCCTGTTCCAAAATGACCTCGGACGCAGTGCCGGGTTCAGGCGACCAGAGCTTCACTCCTCTTGCGTCGGCTAGGTCTGTCACGCGTTCGATCGGCTGGCGCCAGGCGTGTAACGCCAGGTCGAAGAGCCCCCAGTGGATGGGCATCAACAAGCCCCTGCCGCCGAGCATCTCGAAGACCGTTGCCGCGCCATCCGGACCCATATGGATGTCGCTCCAAAGCATGTTGAACGCGCCAATCTCCAGCATGGTTAGGTCGAACGGCCCGTACGTTGCACCGATTTCGGTGAAGCCTTCCCAGAGGCCGGAGTCCGCGCCATAGTAGATGCAGTGGCGGTCGTTCTTCAGGACGAAGGACGACCAGAGCGTCTCGAACCTGTTTGACAGACTTCTGCCTGAAAAATGCCGGGCCGGAAGCGCCGTAATGTGTAACGGCGCTGCTGCATTCGCGCAGGTGAGCGCGATTTCGTCCATCCAATCCATTTCGACGATGCGTTCGGCGCTTACGCCGAAGCGGCTAAGCGCCGCGCCCACGCCCAGGGACGTGATCCATCGCGTGTGACTCGCAGCGGGCAGGCGCGATAGCGTCTCTATCGTCTGCTTTCCCAGATGATCGTAGTGATCGTGCGAGATCAGCACCGCATCGATCCTGGGCAGTTCTTCGAGCGGCAGCGGTGGCGGAAAAAACCGCTTCGGGCCAAACCACGTTGCAGGCGAAGCCCGTTCATCCCAAACAGGATCGATCAGGACAACCGCACCATCAATCTCGAGGAGGATCGAAGAATGGCCCATCCAGGTGATGCGCAGACCGCTTTGAGGCGGCTTCGCATAGACCGTTGCATCGGTGGTAAACGGGCCCAGTGCGACCTTCGGCACACGCTCTTCCCTGTTCGTCAGGTAGAGCGGAAGGATCTTGGCCATCATCCGCAAACCGCCAACCGTGGTTGGGACGGGATTCAGAAACTTGCGACCGGATTTCTCGGCCCGCTTTAACATCGTCATTGCAACAGCATACCTACTTGGACGCAGTCGCCTCGTCCTTGTAAAACTCGGCGATCTCAGCCGCATACTTCTTCTCTACGACCCGTCGCTTCAGCTTCATGCTCGCGGTCACCTCACCGCTGTCGATGGTCCACTCGTCCGGCACCACACAGAGCCGCTTGATGTCTTCGAAGTGCGCCAGGGTGCTATTGACCTGTGTCACGATGCCCTGGTACATGGCGATCACCTTAGGATCCCGTACGAGCGCTTGACGGTCCGAGGACGGAATTCCCTCTGCCTCCGCCCACTTCGTCAGGGCCGGGAAGTTCGGCGCGATCAGCACACAGGCAAACTTGTGGCGGTCGCCCACAAGCGCCGCCTCCGCGACCATCGCGTTACCCTTCAGTTTGCCTTCGATTGGGGCGGGCGCGATCAGCTTGCCGCCACTGGTCTTCAGCAGCTCTTTTTTGCGGTCGGTAATCGAGACGAAGCCGTCTGCGTCGATGTTGCCGATATCGCCTGTCTTGAACCAGCCGTCAGGCGTGAACGCCTCCGCCGTCTCCGTTGGCTTGTTCCAGTATCCAGAGAAGATCGATGGCCCCTTTACCTCAAGCTCGCCATCCTCGGCGACACGGCATTGCACATTGGCGAGGATGGGACCGACGGTTCCAATCCGGTGCCGCTTGGGAACGTTAAGCGAGATTACCGGTGACGTTTCGGTCAGGCCGTAGCCCTCGAAGATGCGGATGCCGACGTCCGCGAACCAGCCTGCCGTGGTCATTCCTAGCGGAGCACCACCGGACACAAACACCTTGGCCCTGCCGCCGAATGCCTCACGAATCTTGCTAAAGACAAGTTTGTCGGCGAGCGCGTACAGGAGGCCAGCAGGCTTCTCTCCGCGCAAAATCTTCGCGCGTTGCTTGTTGCCTGTCGCTACCGCCCACCTCAGTATCTTCGCTTTGACTGGCGATGCCGCGGACTTACCTTCGACGCCCTGCTTGATCTTCTCGTAAACGCGCGGCACTCCAAGAAAGATCGTCGGCCGAACCACCTTCATCGCCGCGGGCAGCATGTCGAAGCGCGGGCAGTAAGCGAGCGACGCGCCGTGCGCCAGCAAAGCGTAGTCCGTGTGCCGGGCGGTTACGTGCGAGAGCGGCAGGAACGAGATACAGGAGTCGCCCGCGCCGAAACCGATCTCCGCCGTCGAGTAATTCAGGTTAGCGGCCTCGTTGCCGTGAGTCAGCATTACACCCTTTGACTCGCCCGTGGTTCCCGACGTGTAAATGATCGTCATCAGGTCTTCTGGTCGAACGCTTGCTGCACGTGCGTCGAATGCGGGGTCGCGCTGCTGCTTCTCGATTGCTTTCGTCATCAGAGTAGAAAAGCTTTCAGCGTTGGCGAAATCGCCGTCATCCATTACGACCATATGCTCGAGCGCCGGCAACTCGCCCGCGAGCTTCAGCTTTTCGTACTGCTCTGCCGACGAAACGACAGCGACCTTCGCTCCTGAGTCGCGAAGCATGTAGCCAATCTGCTCCGGCGTCAACGTCGGGTAGAGCGGCACATCAACGGCGCCGATGGACAAGGTGGCGAAATCAGTGATCGGCCACTCCCACCGGTTCTCGCTGAGAATGGCAACACGATCGCCCTTTGCCACGCCCCAACGTTGAAGCGCCTCTGCGAGTGCTCGCACACGCCCGTACACTTCTTTGCAACTGATCGGCTGCCACTCGCCAGCGGCGGTTTGCGCCTGCATCGCCAACTGCTCTCCGCGTCCAGAGACGAGCAAGAAGACATCGTTTACCGTTTTGAACTCAAACATGCTCTTCCTTTACCGTCACACCATTCAGCAAGACGTCCAATACCTGTTTGGCGGTCGCTTTCGCATCATAGACCCGCCCCGTGAACACTGCTGAACTGAGCAGCTCGTCGATTGCACCGAACATGCAGTGGGCCACCACACCGTCCGAGATGTCCTCACGAAAGATGCCCTCCTGCTGGCCGCGACGGATCACTTCGCGCACAACCTGGATGTATTTGACGAGATGGTGATGCGAGAATTCGGCGATGAACCTGGCGCTCTGCCGCACCTCGGTTTGCATCACTATGGCCATCGCACGGTTGACCGAGTTGCTCTCCAGATGCACCTGCGCAATGTACTCCAGTTGCTCGCGCGGATCATGCACGGCTTTGAACCGTTCCACTACCTGCTGATGGAACCGGTCGAAGTTGCGGTCGATCGCGGTGCGCAGCACGTCATCTTTGCTCTTGAAGTAAAGGTAGACGGTTCCATCCGCTACGCCGGCGCGGGCCGCGATGGCGCTCACCGGCGCGTTGAAGTAGCCATTTTCCGCAATCACTTCGACGGCGGCATCGAGGATGCGCTGATACTTCTCGCTGCTGGTGGAAGATGGTGCGCCTGGTAGACCATTGGCTCGAGCGTCCGCAACCGGACTTCCGCTTGCATGGTCAGAGTGCGAGCCTTGCAAGCCTCGACGCTCGCAGGTCTTCGGCTTGGGCGATCTTCGTTTCAGGCGCGTAACTCCAGTTACGCCACTGTATCCAATCTCCTATCGAAACGCCACCCGCATGGACGGCATGCCTCACGCCTGCGGCTTGGGCGAAAACATCACAAACGCTTCTGCCTTGAGAGGCCAGTCCGACAACAAGGAGAGGGCGAGGCTACTCTCCGACTGTTCTGCATGCCGCACAATGAGCTTGCGGAGTTCCTCCTGCGTCTCCGCGCTCGTCTCGGCAAACCTGACCGGCTCAATAAACTCCGGATGGTAGCGCCGGCGGTCCATGAACCAGCCGTCCTTGTCGTAGACCCAGGCAAAGCCTCCAGTCATGCCTGCGCCGAAGTTCATGCCTGCCGAGCCAAGCACGACCACAGTGCCCCCGGTCATGTACTCGCAGCCATGGTCGCCAATGCCTTCCACTACGGCGATTGCGCCGGAGTTTCGTACCGCGAATCGCTCGCCCGCTCGGCCGGCCGCAAAGAGCGATCCCGCCGTCGCGCCATAGAGTGCGACGTTGCCAAGAATGACATGGTGGCCGCTGTCTCTTGCTGCCAGACCGCGCGCGCGGATCACAAGTTCGCCGCCCGACAGCCCCTTCCCCACGAAATCGTTGGCCTGGCCGGTAAGCACGAGCTTCATCCCGCTCGCGGCGAACGCGCCAAACGACTGGCCTGCTGTGCCCTCCAGGTTGAAGGTCACATCGGCGGGTGGTGTGTTGTCTTGCGCGCTGCGCAGAGCAAGCTCTCCCGCAAGTCGAGCGCCGAGTGAACGATCTGCATTCGATACGTGCGCCGTGATGGTGTAGGGCTCTCCAGCATCGATAGCGTCGAGGGCTGGTTTCACCCACGCTTCATCCAGCGGAAGGTGTATCTCGGGCCGGTCGTTCCGCTGGCCACTCCATTGCACGGGCCCGTCGGCTACCTTGGCGAGCATCGGTTGTAGATCGAGGTTGCCGTCAAAGCGGACCTGCTCCAGCAGATCGACACGGCCAATCGCCGCTTCCAGCGAGGGAAGGCCGTAGCGCGCCAGCAGGTGCTGCAGGTCGCTGGCAAGCTGCTGGAAGAACTTGACGACGTGCTCCGGTTTGCCGCGAAACTTGGCGCGAAGCTCGGGCTTCTGGGTTGCGATGCCGGTAGGACAGGTGTTCAGGTGGCACTGCCGCGCCATGTCACACCCCAAAACAACAAGGACAGCCGTACCGAAGGCGTATTCGTCGGCACCCAGCAGCGCCGCGATCAGAACGTCACGCGCTGTGGCGAGACCGCCATCGGTCCGCAGCCTCACTCGATGCCGCAGACCGTTCTGCATCAGCACCTGTTGCGCCTCGGCAAGGCCAAGCTCCCAAGGATTGCCCGCGTACTTGATGCTGGAGAGTGCAGCTGCTCCTGTGCCGCCAGTGTGTCCGGCGATTACGATGAAGTCGGCATAGGCCTTGGCAACGCCCGCGGCAACTGTTCCAACGCCGCAGCCAGAGACGAGCTTCACGCCCACGGCAGCACGTGGATTCACGCGCTTCAAGTCGTAGATCAGCTGCGCAAGATCTTCGATGGAATAGATGTCGTGGTGCGGCGGCGGAGAGATCAGCGACACACCGGGCTGGGCATGACGAAGCCGCGCAATCAGTCCTGAGACTTTGTGACCCGGAAGCTGGCCTCCTTCGCCGGGTTTGGCTCCCTGCGCCACTTTAATCTCGATCTCTTCAGCGTGGGCGAGGTACTCCGCCGTTACGCCGAAACGTCCCGACGCCACTTGCTTGATCTTATTATTCAGAAGCAGATGGATTGCCGGAGCCTCAACCGCCGGCTCGGCGACCGCTACTGAGCCGGAGCTCTGCGACCGCATTGCGGACGATCCCAGCGGGCTGCCGACTTGGGCGACCGCTGCGGGCTTGTAGACGTCCCGATCCTCACCGCCCTCGCCAGTGTTGGAGCGGCCGCCAAGCAGGTTCATGGCAATCGTGACGGTCTGGTGCGCCTCCGGGCTGAGCGAGCCGAGCGACATGGCGCTGGCGATAAACCGTTTGCAGAGGCTTGCAGGCGCTTCGACCTCGTCGAGTGCGAGTTCCTCGCTGGCAGGGCGAATCTCCAGCAGGTCCCGCAACACGGATGGGTCACGAGCGATTACATCTCTTGAGTAGATCGCGAAGGCGGCAGCGGGATCGAGCGTCTGCGGCACTCCGCGGGCACTGCCGACGACCGATTGCAGTGCCTTGACCGTGGCCGGCTGCCAGGCGTGGGGCTCGGCGCGCTCCGTCTTGCGGAAGCGAACCCAGCCGTAATCGGGAAGATCGACGGGTTGCGGCGACGCCGGCGGCAGCGAGGTCTCATTGCGCCAGGTCTCGCGGAGGTGAAGATCGAGTTCGGCAAAGCCGATGCCCGAAAGGGGCGCGGGCGTATTTGGAAAGCATCGATCGACGACGCTCGAATGCAGACCGAGAATGTCGAACAGATGCGCGCCGCGATAGCTGTCTACGACCGAGATGCCCATCTTTGACATCACTTTGGCCAGCCCGGCGTCGAGCGACTTCAGCATCTTGGTCTCGGCTTCTCCTGCGTCCGCTCCAGCAGGAGTGAAGCTGAGGGCAGTCTCAAGCGCGAGCCAGGGGCAAACCGCTCCCGCGCCATAGCCGATCAGCACCGCGGCGTGGTGGATGTCGCGGACGTCGCCCGCCTCAACCGCAAGTCCGGCCAGTGTTCTCAAGCCGGCCTCAATCAGGGCCCGGTGCACGGTTCCAGTAGCCATCGCCATCGGAATCGGAAGGGCTTCAGCGCATGCCGACCGGTCGCTGAGCAGGAGAATGCGAACGCCGCCGCGCACCAGCTCGATCGCCTGCGTCGCAATTGCATCAAGCGCTTCCTCAAGGCTAAGACCCGAAGCGAACACGCAGGCCAGTTCGCCAAAGCGGAGCTCCGGCTGGTGCGGATATCTGCCGGCGCGCAGAGAAGCGACCTGGCCCAGCGACAGAAATGGCGACTTGAGGCTCAGTCCTGGCAGTGCGGCGTTCTTGTCCAGCAAGTGGGGCCATGGGCCGAGGCGTGTGTCCAGCGATACCACAACGGCTTCGCGCAGCGGATCGATCGCAGGGTTGGTGACCTGAGCGAAGCGCTGCCGAAAGAAGGCGTAGACCGGGCGCGGGGCACGCGCAAGAAAGGCCAGCGGAGTGTCATCTCCCATGGACCAGACGGCGTCCTTGCCCTCAACTGCCATGGGTTGCAGGATCATCTTGACGTCTTCACGCGTAAACCCAAAACCGCGCTGCAGAGCAAGGAGAGCGGCCGCGTCAGGCGCTGCCTCCAGGGGCTGAGCAGGCAACGAAGAGACTTCTGCAAGCTGCGCATAGGTCGCGCCCTCGTCAAACATCTCAAGCAGGGCCTGGTCGTTGTAGATCTTGTGCTCGGTAAGGTCGACCACGAGCATCTGCCCTGGCCCGAGGCGTCCACTTTCGACGACGTCGTCTGGATCGAGGTCTACGAGGCCGGCTTCAGAACCTGCAACTACCAGGCCCGCGCCGGTGATTGCGTAGCGTGAGGGACGAAGTCCGTTCCGGTCGAGCGCCGCGCCAACGATGCGGCCATCGGTAAACGCAATCGCCGCCGGACCGTCCCACGGTTCGGCACAAGCGTTGTGGTACTTGAGGAACATCGAACTCTGGTGACCCTCTGCGGCGGGTGGGAGCAACATACGAACCGCTTCTGCAAGCGTGCGACCGTTCATGGAGATGAGTTCGACCGCCTCATCGAGGCTGGTCGAATCGGTGCCGCCCTTGGTGAGCACGGGCTTGCACTCGACGGGAAGCGTTGAATCGCGAGCAGCCATACGGACACGATTGCCCCATACGGTGTTGATCTCGCCATTGTGGGCCAGCTTCCGTCCAGGCTGCGCGCGGTCCCAGGTCGGGGAGGTATTGGTAGCGTAGCGTTGGTGAAAGAGCGCAAACGGCGTTACATACGCATAGTCGGCGAGATCCGGGTAAAACTTCGAGAGCAACTCGCCCGTACACATTGCCTTGTAGATCAAGGTCTGGCAGGACAGCGAGCAGATGTAGCCGGACACCTCGTCCCGCTCGAACATGCGCTCAAACTGCTTCCGGGCAAGGTAGAGCCGGTACTCCATCGTCTCGTTACATCGAGTCGGATCGCCGATCAGCACCTGCCGAATCGTAGGCAAGGTCTGCAGAGCGATCTCTCCCAGGCATTCCGCATTGACTGGCACATCCCGCCAACACAGGATCTTCAGATCTTGCGGATCCAGGCAGCGCTGCAGCAGGTCTTCAACACGGAGTTCGCCGGCTGGCAGGAATAGCATGCCGACGCCCAGCAAAGCGTCTTCAGCAACCGCGACGCCTGTTTCGCGCACGAGCAAGGCGCGCGGTACGGCAGTCGTTACCCCCACACCGTCGCTGCTCTTGCCGTCTGAAGCGACAGCGCCGCGGTGCGCGAGGCGGCCTAGCGCAGTGAGCGCCTGTTGCAAAATTCCGTGAGAGGGTACGGCGTTCTTGGCCGCTACGAAGCCGACTCCGCAGGAATCGCTGTCGAAGATCGGATTCAGCAGAGATGGCGCCTTGACCTGGGCCATAGGGCTGGCCAGAGCCGGCAGTATGGGCAATCCTACCGACGGGGGATTGATGCCCGTGCCTTCGGAGGTTAGTTCGCAAACGATTTTCGTCGACTTGCCCATTGTGACACTATACTTCGGAACTGGCATCCATCCGGTTGCGGACCTATCTTCTTTTTACAAACTACGGTGTGAATGTTTAGGACGTTCATGTATATTTATACATGAACCAATGCATGTTTATGCACATTCTCCGAGAGGATCATCGCGCTTCCCTTCGCGGTGTGTCTTACACGTTCTAAAAGGCACCTTGAATGAAGCAGCAAAGACATTCCGCGATTCGAGAACTCCTGGCCAACGCCCCTGTGGTGAACCAGGATGATCTGCGAAGAAAACTCGCTGCCAGAGGCTTCCATGTTACCCAGGCCACTTTGTCCCGCGATATCCATGAGCTCCGTCTGCTGAAGGGGCCTTCCGGGTACGCGCTGCCTAACAATGGAGGGGGCGGCGAAGAAGAGGGCCCTGGCATCAAGGAGGTGCTCCGCAGCTTCGGACTGGAGGTCCGCCCGGCATCGAACTTGCTGGTTCTGATTACAACAAGCGGCAGCGCGCAGCCTGTGGCGGCCAGCGTGGACTATGAAGACTGGCCGGAAGTAGTCGGCACGATTGCGGGAGACGACACGGTTCTGATCATATGCCCGGAGGAGAAACAGGCCCGCACGTTGAGGGCGAGAATCGAGGGCCTCATTGGCTGAAACCCTCTCACCGCCTGTACCCGCCCCGGAAGCAGTGCGGTTGGCAACCGTGCGCACGGCCGTCGCCGGCGTCAGCGGCTACGCCGGGGGAGAACTCGCTCGCCTGCTGCTGCATCACCCTCGCCTTACAGGCGCGCAGCCGGTCTTCTTTGCCAGGGCAGGCGAGACGGCGAAGATGTCGCTGGCCGATCTGCATCCGCAGCTCGCCACAGCGAATGTTTCACCCGAGGTGATGCCGTTCAGCTGGAGAGCTCTCGAAGACGCCGGGACCGAGGTCCTCTTTCTCGCGACACCGCATGAGCAATCTCGCGCGTGGGTTCCAGAGGCGATCGAACGCGGGCTCCGCGTCATCGATCTCAGCGGCGCCTGGCGGCTGCGTGACGAGGCAAACCGCGCGGTGTACGGGTTAGTCGACGCAGACCCTGTTGCCGCCCAGCGACTTCAATTGGAAGCGGCCTATGGTTGTCCGGAACTTCATCGAGAGACGATTCGCACAGCGCGCCTGGTCGCAAATCCCGGGTGCTATGCGACCTCGATCATTATGGCGCTTGCGCCCATCCTCCGGGCGGGCGGGGTCGACCTCGATCGTGGCATAACATGCGACGCAAAGTCTGGAGTGAGCGGTGCGGGTAAGGCGGCCACCGCGAAGACACACTTCATGTACGCCGCGGACAATCTCTCCGCCTACTCAGTTTTTGGGCATCGCCACACTGGCGAGCTACTGGAACAGCTCCAACTCGCGAAGAAAGACATCCAGTTCACGCCACATCTGCTGCCGATTCCACGCGGCATTCTTTCGACCATCTATTTGCGACTCAGGCACGTGATGAGTGTCGAAGAGGTTGCAGGACTGTACGCAGACTTCTACAAGGCCAGCCCGATGGTCCGTTTACGCGGCCTTGACCTGCCTCAGATTCAATATGTAGTGAAGACGAGCTACTGCGACATCGGCTTCGCGCTTGAGCCGGACAACGCTGAGCAGGACTCTACCGGCAAGCGGCTGGTGCTCGTATCCTGTCTCGATAATCTGCTGAAAGGCGCGGCGGGGCAGGCCGTGCAGAACATGAACGTTATGTGCGGCTGGGACGAAGCGGAGGGCCTGCTTTGAAGTATGTGGTGAAACTTGGCGGCGCGTCCCTTGAGAATAAGGGCCTGTTGCACGCCTGCGGCAAGGCCATTGCGGAGCTTGTGCTCGACGGCAACCAGGTCGCTGTTGTGCACGGCGGCGGCGTGCAGTTGACTCGGACCCTGGCACAGATGGGTAAGGTAAGCGAGTTCATCTCCGGCCTGCGCGTGACCGACGCTGAGACCCGCGATGCCGCGCTGATGGTGCTGGCCGGACGCGTGAACAAATCGCTGGTTGCGGCACTGGGCCAGCATGGCTGCTCCGCTGTTGGCCTTTCCGGTGGGGACGGGCATGTCTTCCGCGCGCGCAAGAAGATCACCGAACCTGATCTGGGCTTCGTCGGCGAGATCGCCGCCACCGATCCGCGCTGGCTCGACGCCATCTGGACCATGGGCGCAGTGCCTGTCATCTCGTCGATAGCTTTGGGATTCGACGGCGAGTACTACAACATCAATGCCGACGAGATGGCCGCCGCCTGCGCCATCGCTACTAAGGCTGACGCCCTCGTCTTCCTTACCGATGTGCCCGGTGTGAAAGGAGCGGACGGACAGGTGATGCGCTGGCTCAAACTGCCCGAGATACCCGCGCTCGAAAAGGATGCTGTCATCTCAGGCGGCATGTTGCCGAAGCTGAACGCCTGCCGCGAGGCACTGATCCACGGTGTGAAGCGCGTCCGCATCCTGCCCGCAGAGTGCGCCCAACTGCTGCCCGATCTTATTTCAACCCGCGTCAACGATGGTACGGAGGTGATGGTCGCATGAAACTCGAATCCCTGCAGGCAGCTGAAAAGAAGCTGCTGCTGAACACGTATGAGCGCAGCCCCTACCTGTTTACTGGCGGTAAGGGCGTCTACCTGCACGATGAAAATGGCATTGAGTATCTCGACCTGTTGAGTGGGATCGGCTGCTCGGCGCTCGGTTATGCGCACCCGGCACTTGAGGACGCGATCATTGCCCAGACGAAGAAGCTCCTGCATACCTCGAACCTCTTCTTCCACGAGCACACCGCCGAACTAGCCCTGCGCCTCACCGAGATCAGCGGTCTGGATCGCGTTTTTCTCTGCAACTCCGGCACCGAGGCATGGGAGGCCGCGATGAAACTCGCGCGCGCGCACGCTCTCATGCTTCGCGAAGAGGGCCGCAGCCTTGGCACCAAGTTCATCGCGCTCGAACACAGCTTTCATGGCCGCACGATGGGGTCCGTTTCGACGACACACAAAGCCAAGTATCGCGAGCCGTTCGCTCCCTTGATCCCTACCGTGGATTTTGTCCCGTTTAACGATGTCGCCGCTCTGCGGCAAGCATTTTCGTCTGACTATTGTGCCATTCTGATCGAAACCATCCAGGGTGAAGGCGGCATTCATCCTGTCTCTCAGGAGTTCTTCGCCGCCGCTCGCGAACTGTGCGACTCGACCGGTGCGCTGCTGGTCGCCGACGAAATCCAGTGCGGCGTCGGACGCACCGGCAAGTGGTTCGCGTATCAGCATTACGGCATCCTGCCCGACGTAACCACGCTTGCCAAGCCCGTCGCAGGCGGCGTGCCCATGGGGGCGATGCTTTGCACGGAAGAGGCTGCGGGAGCATTTCAGCCCGGGATGCATGGGACCACATTTGGCGGCAATCCGCTCGCCTGCGCCGCGGCAATCGCCGTCATCGACACGATCAAGCGCGACGGCATTCTCGAGCACGTGACCGAAACTGGCACATACTTTCTGCATCGTCTCGGCGACCTGGCCAAATGCCACGATGCCATCAAGGAAGTCCGCGGTCTTGGCCTGATGATCGGCGTCGAATTGAACGACGCAACGCTCGCCGGAGACATCGCCCGTGAACTGATGGAGCGCCGCATCATTGTGAATCGCACCAGCGATACAGTCCTCCGCTTCCTGCCGCCATACATCCTCGAAAAGAAGCATGTCGACATCGCCGTAGAAGCTTTGAACGAACTTCTCTCGTTTCATGAATCCAAGCACACTGCCGTACTCGCAGGAGGCGCCACCCATGGGTAGCAAGACCGTCACAATGAACGTACGCACTGAAGACGACATCGCCGTCTCTCGGACTGCAGTCCCTCATCTCAAGCACTCGCTCGGCATACAGTCGGACGTTGCCTTCTCGGAAGCGTCAAAGCGCCTCGTGGGACGTGACCTTTGCTCCATCTCGGACCTGTCTGTGCAGGAGATGGCCGCCATCATGGAGCTCGCGCACGCAGTCAAGAACCATCCTGAGGATTTCAGGCACGCATTGGACGCTCGCCAGATGGTGCTCTTCTTCGAGAAGGCATCGCTTCGCACCCGCCTCACCTTCGAGGCCGCCATCAACACGCTTGGCGGCAACGCCATCTTCGTCGACCAGACGCAGTCCCCGCTCGGCGAGCGCGAATCCCTCCCCGACATGGCGCACAACGTCGAGCGCTGGATGTCCATCATCGTCCTCCGCACCTACGCCCACGACACCATCACCGAGATGGCCGCCTGCTCGAAGGTCCCCGTTATCAACGCGCTCTCGGACCTCGAACACCCCTGCCAGGCCATCGCGGACTTCTTTACGCTCGAAGAACACTTCGGCTCCTGCGAGGGCCTGCACTTCACCTACGTCGGCGACGGCAACAATGTCTGCCACTCGCTCATGCTCACCGCCGCGCAGCTCGGAGCGCACTGCACCGTCGCCACGCCCAAGGGCTTCCAGCCCAAGCTCGACATCATCCACAAGGCCATCGAGATCGCCGAATCGACCGGCGGCAGCATCACGCTGATGAGCGACCCGGTCAAGGCAGTCACCGGCGCCGACGCCGTCTACACCGATGTCTGCACCAGCATGGGCTTCGAGCACGAGGCCACCAAGCGCGCCCCCATCTTCAAGCCCTACCAGGTCAACGAAGCCCTGATGGCCCACGCCCAGCAGGACGCCGTCTTCATGCACTGCCTCCCCGCGCACCGCAACGCCGAAGTAACGGACGCCGTCCTCGACGGGCCGCAATCGGTCGTCTTCGACCAAGCCGAGAATCGCATGCATGCGCAGAAGGCTCTGCTGTTGATGCTGCTTGGCGGCGCAAAGCGGATATCTAACAGCCGCAGCCGCGGCATTCAGGCCCGCAAACGTAATTAGTCGTCGTTGCTTGTTCTTGACTTTGCCGTTGTTTGTTTTTGCTGTCATTCTGAGCGAAGCGAAGAATCCCGACGCTGCTCACATCACCACAACCGCCCGAACCTTTCTAACCCGACCGCCCAGGCCCTCGAGCAAAGGAGGAACAATGCCAGAAGGCCACGTCTACATCCTCGGCAGCCAAACCGGCACCTTGTACACGGGCGTCACCAGCGACTTCGACCGTCGCCTCTGGGAACACCGCAACGGCATCAAATCCACCTTCGCCGGCAAGTACGGTTGTAAGAGGGTCCTACTCCACGAAGAGTTCACCGACATTCGCTCCGCCATCTCCCGCGAGAAAGAGATCAAAGGCTGGACCCGCGCAAAGAAACTCGCATTGATCGCCCAAACCAACCCTGAGTTCAAAGACCTCTGCGCACAACATCACTGGCAGATGCTGCACCCGCTACAGTCTATGGCCGACCAGAAATAGAATGTGCTGTCATCCTGACGCGAGCGCAGCGAAGGGGAAGGATCCTGACGCCGCTCACACCACCTCAACCGCTCGAACCTTTCTCACCCGAACGCTGGGACGCCTTAAACAAATGAGCCGCGCAGGTCAGAAATAGTCGCCCGAAAGGTTCGGGCCGCTGAGGTAATGTCAACTCCCTCGGGATCCTTCGCTTCGCTCAGGATGACAGCAAGAACATAACGTCGCAGACTATTGAAGTATTGAGGCTCGCAAGAAAAAATGTCCGTAATCCTGGAATCTCTCCCCCTCGGCCAAAAGGTCGGCATCGCCTTCTCCGGCGGCCTTGATACCAGCGCCGCGCTGCACTGGATGAAGCAGAAGGGTGCAATCCCCTACGCCTACACCGCCAACCTCGGCCAGCCCGATGAGGCCGACTACGACGAGATCCCGCGCAAGGCCCTCGAGTACGGCGCTGAAGAAGCCCGCCTCATCGACTGCCGCCTCC
>CAZZYQ010000058.1:0-25884 GCA_964658395.1 uncultured Granulicella sp.
CGGAGTAGATGGTGGCGAGGGAAGATCTTGCCATGTGCCCCATTCAAACTCGCATTCGCTTCACCACCGCCCCCAAAACCGTCATCTCGACCGAAGCCTCTCGCGGCCTCATCGCGAGAGGCGCAGTGGAGAGACCCCCGCATTGCCTTCGGCACACCCACACCCACAAGCGCCGTTCATAACGCCTTTGGCTTTTGCGACGAGCACGAACCTTTACTTCTGAGCGTCCATATACGCCCGCAGAACGGCGTTCATCCGCGTCAAATGTCCCTTCCCGCTCGCCTTGAACCACTCCACCACATCGCTGTCCAGGCGGAGATGAACCGACGTCTTCCCGCGCGGCATCACCACCCGAGCCTTGCTCCAGAACTCCGCGCCTAGCGACTCTGCCTCCGGAGCCTTCGCACTCGTCTTGTCCGCGCCGCTAGCCCGCAGTTTCCTAATTTGTCCCGCCGAGTACCGCATGATGGTAGATCTCTCTTTCATCTCTGCTCGCTTTCTGTGCGCTGATGATGCGGACCACATCCTCACCGCGCCACGTGTAGACAACCCGGTACACCTCGGCATCGACCCGGCCCAGCGCAATCCATCGCACCTCGCCGTAATCTTCCCGATCGTCGATGCGCTCCAGCATCTCGTTCACGAAGACAGCCGCAGCCGTGAAAAACGAGACCCCATGATTCTTCAGATTCGCCGAGGCCTTTTCTTCGTCCGATTCAAATTCGAGGTCCACGCGATTCCTCCTCCATAATACACAAACGTGTACACAAGGCGCAACAAAGACGCATGAGAATGATGTCAAGCAAAGACAATCCAGAAACGCTTGTCGACGGCATCATCGTGAGGGTGCACATCCGCACAGAGGAACTCGAATCCCACCCATGGCCAAGGGTGAGCCATGGGTGGGGCACCCGGCACCTCGCCGTAATCTTCCCGGTCTCGTCACCAATAAAACCATCGCCGTCAGTCAAACCAACCGAGTAACCCTAACCGCTCGGAGCCTCCAAGTTCGCAACCGCCTCGTCATTTGCCCGATGCGTGCCAATCCTCAAGGTCGACGCTACGAATTCCCTGTACCGGCAATCACATTCAAGCTTCCATAATGCCTTGCCACAGTCCGCAGCCTAGAAAACGTTGCGGTTGAAGAGAGGTTCCCCTTACTACATAGCGAATCGAGATACTCGAAATATTGCTGTAGCGGTCCGTTGTTCGATATAACCCAGAACTCGTGGCCGAGATATTTCAGATCGCTTTTCGCAATCGCTCCAATCTCCGAAAGAGCAATTATTCGGGCGAAGAAGTCCAAAAATCTGTCTGTTTTGGCCTCCATATCAGAATTTACCGGGTACTCGAAGCTTCCAAAGCTTAGCTTATAGAAAACGTCACTCATGCCCGGGGCCTTCAAATAAGAAGTAAACCTATCCATGATATCTTGAGCTCTCCGCTCGATGTTGCCACTGCGTGCTTGTCGAAAGTTCAGTAATAGACCGATTCCCAGTGAGAACGAGTCCAGCACTGCCAACGATAAGCGTTCCGATCTTCACTCGCTCTTCGATGGGGGTAGCCTGAATTGCAGTAGTTGGTTCCTTCACGACAATACAATTGATGGCTGGCGGCTGAGATACAGATTGAGCCGCGCAGGTACGCAAGCAAAAGACAAAGATACAAACTAGCACATTACGCATCAGGGATCCTCCGCAAGGAGATTCCATATAATCATGCTGAGGAAAATTCGTCTACAAAAATCGTCCTCGAGGAAGATTGGGCCTAGAAGCAACAAATGGATGAGCCCGCGCTCGTGATGCGAAGATGTAAGCATGGCTAAGAAGAACAGGGAGATCAAACCTCTCCGCAACTTCGACTATTCACTTGTGAGAGCTCCCTTAGATGGGCTGCTCTTTAACGTCGATCGCGATTTAGAGAAGCGTTCGCGCTTGGCATTTGAGCGCAACGAGCTTGAGCATGAAAATCACCTAAGCCTCCTAATGATCTTGCTTCGCTTCGCGAAGAATTCTTATAATGCCGTCCGATTCCTCACCGCAACTGAATCCTCCGATGCGGCACGGAAGAGCACCTACACCCTTATTGTGCCGCCGGTAAATCGACAACTTCTTGATCTCTTGTTCAGCTTAGTCTTTATGCTCGAAGAGCTTGGCCCGCGCGCGCTCGCTTATCAAAAATCGGGCTGGCGAGAATTAATGGAGGAGCGACAAGCGGTCTCGACGTCGTATGCGAAAGATCCGAACTATCGTGACTATCTGAGCGGCATGAAGATGCAGACCGGCCGCTTGGCGGAGGCCCTCCAAATCAGCCTAGAGGAGCAGAAGAACCCTGAATTGATTAGCTTCTGGCCTACGCCCACGAACCTCGTTGAGCTTCCCGGAAGCAGCCGTGATTTTCGACGCCACCTGATGAAGTGGATCTACGCCGACGTGTCGTCACAATCTCATCTCGGCTTCGGCGGATTGCAAAAGATGGGCGGCTTCCTCGTGACCGATCTCATGAGCGATTCACCATCTTTTCAGGAAACCAGAGACCGGGCTGCACAGTCTTATCACTTCCAGCAGGTCAGCCGAGCTGCCTCGGTAACTCTGGCAATAGCGACCGAAATTGATACTCACTTCCAACTAGGCAACAGCAGTCAAGCCGACTATGTATGGACCGTATTGAGTGAATACGTTCCTGAAGCGCAGGAGTTGTGGACGAAGCGCTATAAAGATCGAAGTGCACCCGGGAGTCTTGCATAGACTCGTACAAATAACTGCTTGTGCTACCCTCCACACAACCCACAT
Organism: uncultured Granulicella sp.; assembly: GCA_964658395.1. Classification (GTDB taxonomy): domain Bacteria; phylum Acidobacteriota; class Terriglobia; order Terriglobales; family Acidobacteriaceae; genus Edaphobacter. Next base: position 2,793 of record CAZZYQ010000058.1, read on the forward strand.
GCCCCAACCACCCTCGTCCCACGAGCTCCCGCGCGTCCTCAACGTCTCCCACGCCACCTCCATTGTGGTCGGCATCATCATCGGCAGCGGCATCTTCCTTGTCCCGCGGGAGATGATGGCCGCCGTTGGCTCTTCCACCATGGTGTATGCGGTGTGGATCGTCGGTGGCCTGCTGTCGATGGCGGGCGCGATGACCTACGCCGAGATCGCCGCAGGCAGGCCGCACTATGGTGGCGAGTACGCGTTTCTCAAAGACGCCTATGGCGATCTGACCGGCTTCCTCTACATGTGGACTTGGATCTCCATCGCCAAGCCCGCGTCGCTCGCCACCATTGTTGCGGGCCTGACGCGTGTGCTGGGCTCATTCGCACTCTTCCGCTTCTTCATCGAGCCGGCAGTGGGCGGCTTGCTCTGGAGTCAGCTCGTCGGCATTGCCGTGGTCTGGGTCATAACCGGGTTGAACATCGCGAGCACACGCGAGTCGGCAAACGTGCAGCTGGTGTTGACCTGGCTGAAGGCGCTGCTGATCGTCGTGATTGCGGCCTTCTGCTTCTTCGCTGCGGGACATCACGGCGCTTGGCAGAACTTCGCAAGCTCCTTCGCTGGCGCGCGCAAGGGATTCAGCGGCTTTATGATTGCGCTGATCGCCGCGCTGTGGGCCTACGATGGCTGGAGCGATGTGACCCAGATGGCCGGCGAGGTGAAGCAGCCCCAGCGAAGTCTGCCGCTGGCGCTGATCGGCGGCGTCACCATCGTTGGCGTGCTTTATATGCTGACCAACGCGGCCATCCAGTATGTTCTACCGGCCGGGGTCATCGCCGTGGCCGACCGCCCCACGGTGGACGCGATGCGCATCGTCGCGGGTAACTGGGGCGCGGGTCTGGTCACGGTCGGCATGGCCGTAAGCATGGCCGCGACGTTTGTAGGGTCATCGCTCTCGGGGGCGCGGGTCACCTTTGCGGCGGCGCGCGACGGGCTGTTCTTCAAGGGGCTTGCCCACGTGCATCCGCGCTTCAGAACGCCGGACGCATCGCTCATCCTGCTAGCGGTTCTGGCAACGCTTCTGCTGCTCGCGATCGGAAAGTTCCAGGCGCTGTTTTCACTCGCCATCTTTGCCGATTGGCTGTTCTATGGGCTGACTGTCAGCACGATCTTCGTCTTCCGCCGCCGCGACAATCCTCTGGCGCGACCGTTCAGCATGATCGGCTACCCGGTCCTGCCTGCGCTCTTTATACTTGCCGCCGGAGTGTTGGTCGTCTTTTCAGTGGAAAACAACCCGCGGAATTCGCTCGCTGGACTGGCGGTGATTCTCCTTGGCGTGCCCCTACACTACCTCTTGAGGAAGCGTGCACCGGAGATCTGAGCTTCGGGGCCGGTGTGCCTGGATGGCTTCCTCAAAGATCTTCCATGAGAGATTGAACTCAGACCTGGTGCTCGCGAGAGGGCAGATAACCCTTGCGAAGTGTCAGTCAGCAAAGCTCAGGTCGCTTGCATCTTGGTGACCCACCTAAATAGAAGTAGTTCAGGAAGGCCGAAGCCGTTGCCGCCCTTATCTATTACGCCGCAGCAAACCTCGAACACGCGCAAGCAGTGAGTTTCGCATCGGAGCGCCCGACGCGAGATAGGCAGTTGCTCCTTGATGACATTCCCGGATGTTGAGATGATCTGCCGAGATTCAGGAGTCGGAGTCAAGGCTCTGCGACCGCGAAGCGGAGCGTATGCGCGGCCTTGACGCCGAGTGGACCCGGCTATGCTCCGGGAATCCGGGAGAGGTCACTCTCTGCAATCATTGCAAGCCATATTGCCCACAAAGAGCCCACCAAAGAAAACGACCTCTCGGGCAGGAGAGGTCATTTCGCTCGAAAATCTTGGTGCCGGGAGGGGGGGTCGAACCCCCACGACCTTGCGGTCGGCGGATTTTGAGTCCGCTGCGTCTGCCAGTTCCGCCATCCCGGCCTGTTGCTGCACGTCTTGTCTTTGCGCCTACCCGCCGCTGCCAAAAGGAGAGCAAAAGCAGGCAGCACGTCCGGCCCCTTCAAGTGTATCGCAGCAAAGTCATCATTAGCCCGTACGGTCGAGGCGAGCGGGAAGCTTACGCGAAGGCAATCAAAATTGCTCCTGCTGTGATCAAAGTGCCGCCGAGTACTTTCAACATTGATAGTTGTTCCCCCAAGAAGAGCCACGCGAAGACGACCACCAGGACGACGCTTAGCTTATCGACTGGAGCAACGCTCGAAGCTGGCCCCATTTGAAGCGCCTTGAAGTAACAGATCCACGAGAGTCCGGTGCAGAGTCCGGAGAGTATAAGGAACAGCCAACTCCGGCGCTCGATGGCGGCGATGGCACCATGTTTCTCAAGCGCGATAGCGATCGTCCACGCGAAGAGGAAGACCACGGTCGTTCGAACTGCGGTTGCCAGGTTGGAGTCGACGCCAGCGACGCCGACCTTTGCCAGCAACGCAGTGCCTGCGGCGAATACCGCAGACAAGACAGCCCATACGAGCCACGTCATCTGGTGCACATCGCGATCAGAGTGCCGCTTTCTCCAGATCGACCTGCTGCCAATCGCCGCGCTCGATCCCGGCACGGATCTGTGTGGGAGTGCGGCCAAGCTTGGTCTGTTGATAGCTGTAGACGCCTTCCTTCATGCAGGTGGAGCAGGCCGCTCCGTGCGTGCCTTCAAAGCAGCTGTGCAGGCTGTTGTGGCCCATCTCCCGGTCGCAGCGGCAGTAGCATGGCTGCTGGTAGAGCACATTCGGTATCTTTGCCGCCATCTTATAGGCGATCACCTGATACGCGTGCTGGAAGTACGGGCCGGTAAGCTGCCCCCCGCTCATTACCGGAGGCGGCGCCTGTTTCGGTGCGGCGAGGTTGTATGCCGGCACGTCGCTTGCGGGATTGGTCCATTGTGCCGACGCAGCCAGCGTCAACAGACCCACACCGAGCACACCTAGAAGCTTTTTCATAGCCACATTCTATCCTTGCTGCGAGACACAAAAAAAGGACGGCACGATCGGTGTTTTGACTCGTGCCGGGAGGCCAGTGACGCAACTTGTGTTGAACTTCGCGCGATTCGCGGCGTTGTTCAGAAGAGTTCGGGCTTGATCCTGCCCTGAAAAAACAATAACACGAAAAAGGGCGCGGTACACAGCAAATTGTAGAAATATCCATTTATCCGTAGCGGAGGCTTTTTGCTTGGGTGCGGCGGAAATGAGGTTGAATCGGCGCGGTAACACTGCTTCGGAAACCATCGCCCGTTCCCGGGGACGCGCCTGTGATGCTCGCGGCTTCCCCTATGGTAGTTTCTAATCCATGCCTTCAGCCGCAATCCCGGAGAACGAAGCGGCCCGGGTGGCTTCGCTGAACAGCTACTCCCTTCTTGATACGCTGCCTGAGCGCTGTTATGACGATGCAACTGCGCTCGCTACCTATATCTGTGGCATGCCGGTTTCCCTCATTAGCCTGGTGGACGAGAACCGGCAATGGTTCAAGTCCCGCGTAGGGTTTGGTCCGGGCGAGACCGACCGCGAGAGCAGCTTCTGTGCGCACACGTTGACCAATCCCGTCACGCTCGTGGTGGAAGATACCTTTCTCGATCCACGGTTTGCCGACAACCCGCTGGTTATCGGCGATCCCGGAATCCGCTTCTATGCCGGTGCGCCGCTCATCGAGTCGAACGGTCACGTTCTTGGGACGATCTGCGTGATCGACACCAGGCCAAGGTCGCTTTCATCTGCGCAGATCGGCGCGCTCGAGGCGCTGGCGCGCCAGATTATGCAATTGTTTGAGGCCAGGCGAAGGCTGGTTGAGAACGAACGAGCCGCGAAGGCCCTGATGCAGAGCGAGAAGCTCGCCGCCGTTGGGCGTCTTGCGTCCAGCATGGCGCATGAAATTAACAATCCTCTGGAAGCGGTTACGAACCTGCTTTATCTATCTCGCGCCCGCTCCACCGATCCCGAAGTGCAGGAATGGCTCGAACAAGCAGATCAGGAGCTTCGCCGGGTTGCGATTCTAGCCAACCAGACTCTGCGTTTTCACAAGCAGGCTTCGAAGCCGCGCGCTGTGGACTGCCTAACACTCTTCTCGACCATGCTGAACGTCTATGAGGCGCGACTTAAGAACTTCGGCATCATCGTCGAAAAACGAAAGCGAGCGAACGAGCCGGTCGTGTGTTTTGAAGGCGACATCCGGCAGGTGCTCAGCAACATCGTCACAAATGCGATCGATGCTATGCCGCACGGTGGCCGGCTCTTGGTACGGAGTCGAACGGCGACAGACTGGCGAACCGGCCGCAAAGGTCTGGGTCTTACCATTGCAGACACTGGCACCGGGATCGACCTGGAGACACAGCGCAGGATGTTTGAAGCCTTCTTTTCTACGAAAGGCATTGGCGGATCTGGTCTGGGTTTATGGATCAGTGCAGAGATCATGCAGCGCCATGAGGGCAGGATCTCCGTCAGGAGCAGCCAGGCCGTTAGCGGGAGCGGTACGGTCGTCTGCCTGTTCCTGCCCTTTGAGCGAACCAGGTTCGAAACTCCCCCGGACCTGGTTGAAGTCGATCAGAGACCTGCTGATCCTGCTGAAGTGCAGATGGCGCTGCTCTAGCCCTCACATTTGGGGTCTTCACGGATGCGGGATGGCATCGCCGCAGAGTGTCATCTACTTTCGACCAACGGCAGCCGGCTTTGCGGCAGGCGTGGTCGTGATAACGACGACACTGACCAAGATGCAGAATGCGCCCAAGATGGTTCGCAGACCCAGTGCCTCTCCGCCGATGGCATATCCCAGCCCGACGGCCACTACGGGATTCACGTACGCGTAGGTGCCTACCTTGGTAGGCGATTCCCGGTCCAACAGCCAGACATAAGCCGTGAACCCGATGATCGATCCGGCGATGGTCAAGTAAACCAGCGCAAGCCACGCCGTCCGCGATAAGAGAGAGGGATGGAACCTGCTCGGCTCTCCGACCGCGGCGGAGACGAGTGCAAGCATCAGGCCGCCCGCAAGCATCTGTGAACCCGAACTCATTGCTTTGGCTGGCGGAAGCGGCAGCTTGCGGCTAAGGATCGACGCAGCCGCCCAGCTTGCTGCGCCTACGATAAGCGCCAGCGCACCGGCGCGATCGACGGGCGCATCGCCCAGGTTGAACGACGAACTCATCAGCACCGCAACTCCGGCCAAACCGACCGTAAGGGCCATACTCAGACGAAGCGTCAGTCGCTGCGTCCGCAGAAAAACGATCTCTGCCAGCGTCATGAACACCGGGATCGTCGCCAGGATGACTGCGGCGATCCCAGACGGCACGCGCTGCTCCGCCCAGAACAGCAATCCATAATCGACCACGAAGATCAGGAAGGCGATCGCCACAATCGAGATCCATTGCCGCCGGTCTGGCCTGGATTCACGTTTGATCAACATCCACACAAACAAAACCAGTCCGGCAGTGGTGAACCGCATCGCGGCGAAGATCAGTGGCGGCATCTCCCGCACTCCGATGCGGATCGCCAAAAACGTAGAGCCCCACACAAAGTAGATGATCGCGAACGCGAGCAGGGTCATCCATGCGGGACGGGGAGGTGCGGGTTTCATCTCAGAAGTGTAGTACCGGTACCGTACCAGCTAAAGCCGGAGAGATAATGCAGCTGTGCGCATAGAAACAATCGACGCGACACCCGCGCAGGAGCCGCTCCTGGCAAGTCTGCTCGACCTGTACGCAAATGACTTCGAAGACTATCTCAGCATCGAGCGAGACTCTAGCGGCCGCTTTATCTACGAAAAGCTGCCGCTCTACTGGATTGATCCTTGGCGCAAACCTTTCTTGGTGCTGGCGGACGGCGAAGTTGTAGGCTTCGTTCTCGTCAAACGAGGGTCGGAGTTGTCGAGCAGACAAGACTGCTGGGACGTAGCCGAGTTTTTTGTTCATCACGACCAGAGAATGCTGGGGATTGGAAGCGAAGCGGCGCGGCTGATTTGGAGCGGATTGCCCGGATGCTGGGAGGTCAGGGTGATGCAAGCCAACCAGCCTGCTTTCTGCTTCTGGAGAAAGACCATAGCGAAGGCTGCCGCGGGCCCGGTCGGTTTCAGCGTGGTCGAAAAGGGCGGTCAAACCTGGCATCTCTTCTCATTCGAAGTGACGCAGGCGCACGGGTGAGCAGGCTACGATCGGTCTAGCAACCCGACGCTTAGCGGGGTGGAGGAAAGAGTGCCCGAAGGAAACGAGATCCATCGGTGGGCAGAACGGCATCGGGCAGCGTTCGCCGGCAAGATCGTTCGCGCAGATGGACCGCAGGGTAGATTTACCGACGTCAGTGCAATCGACGGACGAAAGCTGCACCGCGTAATGGCGGTAGGGAAACATCTCGGCTACGTCTTCGGGAAAGACCGTATTGTCCACGTGCACCTGGGCCTGCGCGGCGACTTCACCGACGGCACCGGCCCGCTGCCAGAAGTCCGCGGCGCGCTCCGGCTAAGAATGTGGAACGCCGCTGCGGTCAGGCTGCCGGTGGCAAAAGGAGAGAGCCGGCGCCACGCGTGGTACGCGGATGACGACGGCTCCAACGACATCGCCGCGAAGAAGATCGCCTGGATCGAGCTGCGCGGACCTGCCGACTGCTCCATCTACACCAACGCGAAGTGGGACAAGCTGAGGGAACGTCTCGGCCCCGACCCGCTCGGTGTGGACGGCAAGGGCGGCGACGACCCGGCGCAGGCCGTCGCGAAGATACTGAAGAGCAAAAAAGCAATTGGGGCGCTGCTGATGGACCAGTCCGTGATCGCCGGCATCGGGAATATCTACCGCGCGGAGCTGCTGTTCCGCGCCCGGCTGAGCCCGTTCGTGGCAGGGAAGGATGTGCCGAGAACGATTCTCGAGGCGATCTGGAAGGACGCATTCCCCCTGATGAGGGCGGGAATGACCGATCGCAGGATTGTCACCACACAGCCAGAGGACCGGCCGTCGAATCAGGGCCGCAAGCGGCCTCGCCTGAAGGTTGCTAAGGAAGAGGCCCACTACGTCTACCGCCGCAATGGCAAGCCGTGTTTCGTGTGCGGAACCACGGTCTTGAAGCGTGAGATGGCCACGAGGAACCTTTTCTGGTGCCCTTCGTGCCAGCCGGATCGGGTACGGTCGAGTTCCTGATTTGATTCGCGCAAAGCATTCTGTCCGCCTTGCGCGTCCAATCGTGAGACAGTGAATCCAATATCACGAAGGGCAATTCGCGATGCTCACTTCAAGCAGACGGCGGATCTTCTTCGAATCACGAAACTTGAAGAAGGATTCGGGGTCTACGACGGTATTGAGTCTTCACCCACGAACAACAAGGTAGTGTCAGCAAGCCACGAACGACCGAACTCAAAATCTATCAACGGGGAGTAAAAACGATGACGGAGACGATTTGGAGATGCGATCAAGTGAGGTTCGGCCAACTTTACAACCGAATGATGTTCGATACCCGCGCTGAAGCTGAGCAGTTCGTTCAACGCATGAAGCCCATGGAGCCTGACCAGCAGTTTTCGATTGAAGCCATTGAGGCAAGCAAGATCTGGAACTAACGCAGGACTTGGAAGTGAAGCGGTGCCCACGTCTCGATTGTTGAGACGTGGGTTTGTTTAGAGGCGCGGTAAGTCGAGGAAGAGAACCAACGGTCTCTCTGGAGGAGACCTGGTACCGTACGGTTCTTGAAATCGATTGCCGCGGGAGCTCAAAATGGCGCCGGTATCGGGAACTGACCCGTATCGGCGCCATTATTTGTGCTGCCCGGCCAAACTCTGGTCGTGCGGGCAGCGGGAAGTGATAATAGAACTCTATGGCAGCGACACAGAAAAAGGACTACTACGGTGCGTTAGGAGTAAAACCGACCGCCACGCAGGATGAGATTCGAAAGGCCTTTCGCAAGATGGCACGCAAGTATCATCCGGACGTTAATCCGAATGATAAGAAGGCAGAAGAAAAGTTCAAGGAGATATCGGAAGCGAACGACGTTCTCAGCGACGAGAAGAAGCGCAAGATCTTTGATCAGTTCGGCTTCTACTCCGACAACATCGACGCCGCTGCAACCGAGGCAGCCGCCAGGGGGGGCGGGTTCGGCCAGGACAGATACTCCAGCAGCGGGGCGGGTGGGGGATTCCGCGGCGCACAAGAGGTCCCCTTCGACTTTGGCGGTTTCGACTTCTCCGACTTTCAGGCTGGCCGTGGATCTGCCGGACGGGCGGCCGAGCCCGGCGGCGGATTCGGCGGCAGCTTTAGAGACATCTTCAGCGGAATGTTCAGCGGCGGCCAGCGCAATGCCCGCGGTCCACAGCCCGGCACTGACCTGGAATACCAGGTGAATGTGGACTTTTGGACGCTGATTCGCGGCGGTGTAACGCGGCTCGAGATTGCGCGCCAGGAGGTCTGCCCAACCTGTAAAGGGAAGTCTACATCTGGCGGAAGCACAGAGTGCCCGGAGTGCGAGGGCACCGGCCAAGTCACCCAGATGGGCGGTCGGATGAAGTTCAACATCCAGTGCCCTCGCTGCGGCGGCACCGGCAAGGTGCAGAACGCCTGTTCAACCTGTGGAGGCGAAGGCGTAATCTCAAAGCGGGAGCCGCTTGAATTCCGCATCAAACCGGGAACCCGCGACGGGCAGCGTATCCGGCTCGCAGGCAAGGGCAATGCCGGCACCGATGGAGGTGGTGCGGGGGACCTCTTCCTGATCATCAAGGGCGGCAGCAATCCCATCTTCACTCGCCAGGGAGACGACATCTACGTCACTGTCCCTGTCACCGTTACTGAGGCTGCACTCGGCGCAAAGATCGACGTGCCTACGGTCGACACCCACGAGGGCGGTCCCAAGACGCAGCTGAAGATTCCTCCCGGAACACAGACCGGGCAAAAGCTGCGCCTGCGCGAAAAAGGCGTACCAAGCGCCATGCGCGATGGCGTGCGCGGGGACCAGATCGTCGAGGTAAAGATTGTGGTGCCGAAGGTGCAGGACGAGCGCTCCAAGGAGATTCTGCGCGAACTTGCCCGGCTGAACGCAGAGGACCCAAGAAGCAGCCTGTTCGGATCGGTCTAGCGGCCCTTCGGTGTGTAGGTCTACGAACGCCGGTCGAGCGATCAGATCGGCGCTAGAAAAGAGTAGCTGACCGGAGCGCGAGTGCGAGCAAACGCAGTACGAATGGTCTCGCCAAATCTCTCGCTGGAAGCGTCTTCAGCAGAGGCGCACGAGGCTGCTTCGCTGCTCACTCCGCACATGCCTGGCATCGATGTGCTGCGCGGGATCGCGGTGCTGATGGTGATCTCGTTTCACGGATTGGCGTATCGCGCGCCGGACGTGCGCTGGGGCAGCCGCGTCGCCAACGGCCTTTATCAAGTTACGGGATGGGGTTGGCTCGGCGTCAACTTGTTCTTCGTGTTGTCAGGATTCCTGATAACCGGCATCCTCGACGACACAGTAGACCGCAGCGACTACTACCGGGGTTTCTACATCCGCCGGGCACTGCGCATCCTACCCGCGTACCTTGCAGTACTTCTTCTGGCCTGGACAGCAAAGGTCATCACGCTGAACTACCTCGTAATCTGCCTGCTGTTCCTCGCGAACATGCCGGGTGTGTTTCTGCACCACGGCTACATGTTGTATGGGCCGCTCTGGTCGCTGGCTGTAGAGGAGCAGTTCTATCTCGTCTGGCCGGCGCTCTACCGGCAGCTGGGCCGACGCGGCATGCTGATCGCCGCGCTGAGTCTGCTGCTCATTTGCCCGCTCCTGCGGGCGCTGGCATTTGCCCATCTGCTGCATACGGGCGATGTACTCAGCAAGACCTGGATGATCGCGGACAATCTAGCGGTCGGGGCCGTGCTGGCGATCCTGCTGAGATGGCCGGGACTCTTGTTCAGGAAAATTGTGAACCTTGGCTGGCTGCTGTTTACTGTCGGCGTGCTGGGTCTGACCATGCTCTTCGTCAGCGGACAGATGGCCCCGCAAGGAATTCTGCGCAACAGCGTTGGCCTCAGCTGCTTCCAGTTCGTCTTCGCCGCAGCGGTCGTGGCCATGGTCACCGTTTTTCGTGCTCGGCTGCTCCCGCGCTGGATGAAGGTCTTCGTCTTCTTCGGAGATATCAGCTACGGGTTGTATCTGATTCACCTGCTCCTGTTCCACCTCTTTGACAGCACCTTCGGAGTCCGCTTCTCATTGGACAGGAATCTCCTGCTGGTGCGCTTCCTTCTGGTTAACGGTGCGGCCATTGTGATCGCGGCGCTCTCGAAGCGGTTCTTCGAGGATCCTATCCTGCGCCTCAAGGCGAAGCTCGCGCCGGCGCAGTGACTCGAGGTTTACTTAGGAGGGCGCCGGTACCGCAACTCCGCTCTGGTCGGGCGTCCCGTCCACCGCTAACTTCGCGTCCAAAGGCTCTGGAAGCACCCACTCGTTGACCAGTGCTGAGAGTACCTGGTAGCTCTCCGGGCACAGACCCGCAAAACGCGCGGCCAACCACGCTTGCGGAGTGATGGTGATCTCTGCCCTGCCTGCCTCCACCGCGTTGAAGATGCGGTTCGCGGCATGCTTCACGTCGGCTGAAAGCAGCGGTGTGGTGGCGGACACCTGGAACCAGCGCTTTTCTTTCTCGACCTGCCCGGTAAAGTGGGCGTGAACCTCTCCGCCGGTCCGCATCAGCCCGGGACACACCGTTGTCACGCGGACACCCTTGTGGCGAAGCTCGGAATGGAGCCCTTCGCTGAAGCCCGTCAATGCAAATTTGCTCGCCACGTAGGGCAGCAAATGCGGAACGGCGATCTTGCCGCCAATGCTCGAGATGTTGACGATTGAGGCATCCCGACCGCTCGACCTCTTTGATTCGAGCAGGTAGGGCAAAGCCGCGGAGACGGTGTAGAGGGCAGCGAAGAAGTTCGTCTGCATCGCCCGGTGGTACGCCTCAATCGCCTGGTCTTCGAACGGCCCTACGTTGATGATCCCCGCATTGTTGATGAGGACATCAATGCGGCCGAACGCATTCACCGCGGCTGCGATCAGCCCCTGGGACTGTTCGGCGTCGGTGAGATCAGCGCCTACCAGAAGGATGTCGTCTTCGTTGGCGACCACGCCGCGCTCGAGCAGGCTGAGCCGTGCGTGGTGCAGCTCGTGCTCATCGCGGGCCGTGAGAATCAGCTTGTCTCCGGCACGCCCAAACCGCTCAGCAAGAGCAAAACCCAGGCCTCGTGAGCCTCCCGTGATTATGACGACGCGGCGGCCGTGCTTCGGCTTCGGCAGCAGCGCATACCCAATGGCAGCGGCGGCCAGACTGGCACCTATCTGTCCAGCATAAAAGAGAGATGACGACTTCTTCATAATGCTCCTGTTCTGTACCGGATTGGATGCGTATGAGAGGATGACGGTGATACTGCTGAGACTGCTGATGGAGAGTTCTGGTGGCAACCAAGCGTAAAGGTCGGGGCGCGTACATGATCTCGGCGGTCGCGGAGATGTACGACATCCACCCGCAAACTTTGCGGCTCTATGAGCGTGAGGGGCTTCTTCGGCCTTCGCGCAGCGACGGCAACACGCGGCTCTACACCGATGAGGACCTGGAGCGGCTCGAGTTCATTCTGAACCTTGCCCGTGATCTCGGGGTCAACATCGCCGGCATCGCCATTGTTCTCCAGATGCGCGAGCGCATGGAGGAGATGAATCGGCAGATGCAGGGCTTCGTCGATTATGTTCGCACAGAGATGCTCTCGCGCATGCAACAGCAGCAGGACCCCGGCTCGGGCCTGGTGCCGCTTCGACGCGCCGAGATCCTGCCGGTGAAACCGTCAGTGAAACCCCCGCTCAAGGGCGCCAGGAAGAAGATGGTCTGAGTCAATGCATGTACGCGTGGCTCTTGAATACGCTCTTCTCAGCCTTGGCCTCTTTGGTCTGCTTACCTCGACTGTCTTTCTGGGCATGGTGCTTGCTGGAGTGGCTGCCTTCCGACGCCAATCGCGACTGCACAACAATGTGCTCAGCGATGGACCAGAGTTTCTTCCAGGTGTGAGCCTCTTCAAGCCCTTGCATGGCGCGGAGCCGGACCTTGAATCGAACCTTCGCAGCTTCTTCGCGCAGGAGTACGGGGAAGCCGCTGTGCAACCCGCACGCATTGAAATCCTCTTCTGTGCCCGGACGCTCGACGATCCCGGCATGAAGATCGCCTGCAAAGTTGCCGCGGGCTATCCCGCCGCCTCCGTTCGCTTTATCGCCAGCGGCGAACCCTGGGGCGCAAATGCCAAGGCATGTTCGCTCGCAACCATGGCCAAGCTGGCCCGGCATGATCTTTGGGTCGTCAGCGACAGCGACGTTCGGGTCGACAGCCACTACCTCCGCGATGTGGTGCTTCCGTTCGCCGATCCCAAGGTAGGCTGCGTCACCTGCCTCTATCGTGGCGTGTCCCATGGCGGCATCTGGTCGCAGCTTGAGGCTGTAGGCATGACTGTCGAGATGAGTTCAGGTGTACTCGCGGCCAACCTGATCGAGCCCATGCAGTTCGCCCTTGGCCCAACCATGTCCGCCCGCCGCAGCTGTATCGAGCAGATTGGCGGCTTCGAAGCGATGGTCGACTTCTGCGCGGACGACTTCGTGCTTGGGAATTGGATCGCCGCCAGGGGACACAGGGTCGTGCTCAGCGCCCACGTCATCGACCACATCATCCTCAATACCAGCTTCCTCGATTCCATGCGCCACCAGGTCCGCTGGATGAAGAGCACCAGGTTTTCGCGCCCCAAAGGACACTTCGGAACCAGCCTCACCTTCGGTATGCCATTCGGTCTGATCGCGTCTATGGCTGCGCTCCTCCTTGGCAGGCCCATGCTGGCCGGAAGCTGCCTCGGGTTCAGTCTGGCGGCGCGATGCCTGCAGGGCTGGATTGTCGCAAAGTACGTCGTCAAGGACCGGCAGCCACTGCAATCGATGCTGCTCTTTCCGCTGCGCGATTTGATGGGCCTTTTCTTCTGGGCCGCAAGCTACGGCAGCAACAGGATCTTCTGGCGGGGAGAACTTTACGAACTGCTTGACCAGGGGCGGATGCGGTCAGTCGGTCACAAGGGGCGCGGCGCTCACAGCCAGGTGGCCTGACGTTTACCGCATGAGCTTTCTCCTCTTCATCAGGGGGGTGAAATCGACGATATCGCTAGCGCGTTGCTACGAAGTTGGTCAGCACAGCCTTTCCGCCCGAGTCTGCCAATATGCTTGTCGGCCCTAGAGCAGCGAGCTCCTGCTGCCGTTGTGCCGCACTGTACGTCAAGAGAAAGACGTGCCTTGGGCTCGACCATAGAGACCGAAGTGAAGCTTCAGTCTCAAAAACATCGGGCGCGTCGGCCCAGAAACTGCCGTACCAGAGGCCGTTCCTGCGCCCATTTACTAAGTGCACTTCGCGCCGCGTGTAAAAGATCAGGGTTGAGCCAGTAGTAAGCTCCCCGTCCAGAACGATCAGATCGCTGGGCTGGATGACTCGGTTGATCGACAGAGCGAGATCTTTCGAGCCGAGGATCGGGTTGAAGCGCGACAACCCAGCATGAGCCGCAAGCAGGGTGACCGTCATTCCCCCAGCGAGGGTCAGATTCGCGGCGTAGCCTTGGTGTCTCCAGCGCAGCGCGGTGCTTAGGATGCCAACAGCAACCATGCCCGCGGCGACCGCAGTCAGCGGTCCGCGAAAGAGGCCGAGTGCTGCGCCGGTGAGGTCGAACAGGTGTCCAAGCGACAGGTTGTACAACTCTGGATTGTTCGCAAGGAGGCTTGAAAGAGTTGAGCCAGGAACAACTCGCGGTGCTGCAAGCGCAAAGTACCCGCAGACGACCGCCGTCGCCGCAGTGATGGGAACGAGAAAGAAGGTCGACCAGCGGCGCACGCTGCGAGAGGCCGGGCTTCCCGCCCTGTCCGCGCGGCTAAGCAGGTCGCCAGCCATCATCGCTAGCGCAGGAATGGCTGGCAAGGAGTAGTACTCTTGCCGTGCCGACAACGTGAAGAAGCCGAGCACGATACCCGCCCAGAGCAGCAGCGTCAGTGCGGCCTGCCGTTCGCGTTCTGGCGTCGCTTTTCTTATAGCCCGAACGTACTCAGGCAAGGCTGCCGGCAGAAATGCCGTCCATGGCATGATCCAGAGGCAAACATAGAGCCAGAAGAGCCACACCGGCGTCTGACCATAGTCGTGCGGAATGCGTCGCGAGAGAAATCTGGCAACATGCTCGTTATAAAGATAGAACCACGCCCAGCCGCCGCGCGCCGGCAGCCCCAGCCCCGCCGGTAGAGCGATCGCCGGATTTCGCAAGGCTGCGAGAACATGCCAGGGCGCAGCGATTACGAGGAAGACGAGCGTTCCCGGAAGTAGATGGAACCGAAGAAGTAGTCGCAGTTGCCGCGTGAAGCCCAGGTACAGGACCACGAAGGCAAGCGGGAACACCAGCCCTATCAGCCCTTTCGTTAGGAGGTTGAGCGCTAACACGGCCGCGAAGCCAAGGCAAGGCAGCACTGCGGACTGCACTCGTGTCGAGGACAGTATCTCTGCGGACATGTCCACTTTGCCCGGCGGATTCTGCTGCGAAGATGGGGCATCGTTGCTGGCGGTAATTCGTTCAAGCGCAATCAGGAATAGGTGGATGCCCAATGTCATCCACAGCGCAATTAGAATGTCAGGAATAAAGAAGCGGGTGTAAAGATAAGGCCCAATCCCTGTTGCAAGGGCCAGCGCAGAGTAGAACCCGGGCCGGTCCGTTTCGCCTTCAGGCGATACTCTGGAGAACAGCCGATTGCCAAGCGCATACGTGCTCAGCAACAGCGCGAGTACCGCGATGGCGAGTGGAAGTCGTGCCGCCCAGTCCGAGACGCCAAATACCTTCATGGACCCGGCCGCCATCCAGTACATTAACGGCGGCTTGTCGAAGAAGCGTATTCCGTTGATGTAGGGCGTTACGAAGTCGTGCCGCTGGAGCATCTCTCGCGCAATCTCGATGTAAATCGAGTCGACATCATCAAGCAGGCCGGGCGAGAATATGCCGCTGAACTGGAGGACGAACCATGCAACGAAGAGGATGCCAACTGGCCGTAGGTTCCATCTCCGGGTCGCGACCTCAGGGGCAGCGGTCTCGGTTCGTTCACCGGCAAGACTTGTCATCGAGCGATCTCCTGTCGTAGAACTCCGGAGATCGTCCTCAAACATTCGGTTCTGACGCAGACTTTGTATCCCGCGATTCTAATAGATCGAAGGACCCTCGGCTCGATCGAGCGGACGATCGGTGATCAGGGCCTTGCCGGAGGTCTCAGCAAGCACGATCTGATGCTCGCCAAGTACCCTGTCGACCGCATCGCGCTTTTCGAGTGGCACAAAGAGGAGTTTGCGCGGGCCAGCACCCCAGCCTCGGAGCAACTCCGCGTCCGTGAGGAAGATTGGGGGAGCGTCAGGAAATGTAGAACCGAACAGCATGGAACTCGACCGCCCCTCAACCAGCGACACGTGTTCCCCAAGGTAGAACGGGATCGACGAGCCATAGGATTGGTCCCCGTACATCATCAGTTGTGTGTCGGGCGCTATCAAGCGATCGGAACGAAGCTGTTCGATCTTCGCGGCAATGTTCTGCGAGGACATCATCGGTCCGAATCGCACCAGGGCGATATGCGCCGCAACCAGAAAGGCCGCCGAAGTAAGCGCAATCGCAGAGGTTGCAGCAAGGTGCCGGCGCTCTGTGCGCAAAAACCACGCGATGGACGGGCCAAAGGCGAAAGCGACAGCGGCGAGGACTGCTGGTAGCCGCAGCGCTGCGAAGCTCGAACCAGTGAGATCGAACATGTGCGACATGGAAAGGGTATAGTCGCCGACCCCGCGGTGAGCGAGCAGACTGCCGATGTCTGGAACAAACGCGAGGTGGCGAGACGACCAGAGACCGGCGAAGAGGGCGATGGCGATCCCGGCTCCTGTAACTGCAAAGACAGCATGGCCAAAGATCATCCAGCGGCGGGCCGACGCGTCGTGCTTGTACAGAAGCTCGGCCCGCGTCAAGGCGAAAGCAATCAGCATCAACAGCGGCAGGTAGGCAGGGAACGTGTAGTACTCCTGGTTTGTGGAGAACGAGAAGAAGAGCAGAACGAGAGCAGAGAACAGGCCCAGGATAAGGATGGTGCGCCCTGCGAACCCGCTGCTGATCGTCGCTCCTGCACTCTTGACCCGTCTCCAGCCAGCGAGAACAGTGGTTGGCACGAACAGCGCCCACGGAAAGAGCCAGACGAGATGGAGGCTCCAGAAGAGATAGCCCGGCAGCTTGTTATAGTCCCGTGGGTAGCGCCTGCCGAGAAATCGAAGGATGTGCTCGTTGATGAAGTAAAACCAGAAGAAGCCATGACCGTTCATGCCACCTGTATTGCGCAGCCCGGCAAGAACATGCCACGGCGCCGCAACGGCCACGAAGAGAAGGATGCCGCTGAACGGCTTCAGGCGCCGCCAGTGCCTGTACTCGCGGACCAAAGCGAGGTAGACCAGCGCGGTTCCCAAGAAAAACACCAGCGCGACGAGGCCCTTTGTCAGTACAGCCAGAGCGAGTGAAAGCCACATCAGGTAGGGGTAAACGGCGTGTTGCCTGCTCGTATGCGACGCCTTGTCCGCAGCACTCAACCAAGCCGTCTTAGATGGGTTGAGCGGCGTGCGTCGCACTCCTTTCCAGCTGTCAGAGACCAGTGAAGGACTACCCGTGCTTGGTATCTCCATGGAGCGCAGGAACGCATACAGTGCGCCGCAGAGAAAGAGCGAGAGCCAGACCTCTGGAATGAAGATGCGCGTGAAGAGGAAGACTCCAGCCGACGTCAACACAAAGACTCCGGTATAGAGCGCAGCACGACGAGAAAAGGCGCGTTCAGCCCATACGAAGCCGAGCAGAGCGAGGAAAAGCACCGCAATCGCCTGGGGAAGATGGGCGGCGAAAGCATTAAACCCGAACATGCGAAAGCTGATGGCATCGAGCCAATACGGCAGCGGGGCCTTCTCCAGATAGCGAATTCCATTGACCCTTAGGGTCACCCAGTCGCCGCTGCTCAGGATGTGGCGTGCTGCGTTGGCGTGCGTCGCGTCCGCATCGTCGAAGAGAGGAGGAGCGAACAGGGAAGTGAAGAATATCGCCAGCCAAAGAGCAGCCACGACCAACAGGCAGGTGGATCGGGCAGGTGAATCTCTGTCTTGCACTCTGCTGATCACGTCCGGCGAATCCAGCACTCCAGAAGAGGCTCGGGGTGAGTCGATGTCCGGCTGGGCCTGTGTGCTCATTGCGAAAGCGTCCGAGTCTCCACGCTGTGGTTTCTACGGTTAGATGAGGCGTAACGTTCATTTTATTCAGGAGATGTATCTTTCTTGAACGGCGCAAATTTATGGCGGCAGTACTAAGTTGTCCAGGCGACGTTTCTGCGTGCCCGTATGGAAGTGATTGGAGTGCTGGAACCTGAATGCCAACCTTTGCTGCGATCGATATCGGCTCGAACTCCTGTCGCTTGAAGATCGCATCCGTCACGCAGCACCGGTTGAAGACGCTGCATGAGGACCGCGAGGTGACGCGGCTCGGCGAATCGGTCTTTCAGACCGGTGAAATCTCGCCTGACGCAATGGCCGGCACCATCAAGGCGCTCCGGCGCTTTCACAAGACAGTACAGCTTCAAGTGGTCGACAGGGTCCGCGTGGTTGCTACCAGCGCCATGCGCGACGCTCGCAACGCCGCCGCGTTCACTGAATGGGTGCGCTCCGCCACAGGCTGGAACGTAGAGATCATCTCCGGGCTCGAAGAAGGCCGCCTCATCCACCTGGGTGTCGTCACACATGAACCCGGCGCGAAAGGGAAGTGCCTTCTGATTGACCTGGGAGGGGGGAGTTGTGAGGTCACGCTGTCCGATCGTGGCCGGGTGAAGGAGATGCTCAGTCTTCCCCTGGGCGCGGTGCGCCTGCAGCAGGAGTTCCTGCAGCACGACCCGCCAGCGAAGGAGGACGTTGCCCGATTGAAGCTCTACATCGATCGCGAGTTGAGACGCGTCGAGCGCAAGCTGGGATTGCCACGCGTGAGCACCGTCTTTGCCACCTCAGGCACGGCGGCGGCGCTGGCGGAAGCGAGCGTCGCCCTGAGCGTCAAGCCAGCCAAGCTTCCGCTGAAGAAAACCCGAAGATTGGCCCGGATGCGACCTGACGAGGCGCAGACAACATCAGTCCGCAGACTCGCGGACAAGCTCCTCCGAATGGACAACGCCCAGCGTGCCGCGGTTCCCGGCATCGGACCACGGCGTTCTGAGATCATCGCCGGCGGCGCGCTGGTCTATGCGGGGCTGCTGGAGCGTCTTCACCTGAGCGGCTTCCGTTACTCGGCCATGGGTTTGCGCGACGGCATGTTGGCGCAGATGCTGAGCGAAATCGATCTCCGCGCCTCGGTTCACCAGAAGATTGAAAGCGAACGATGGGCGGCCGTGCTGGAAGTCTGCCGCCGCTACGGCATCGACCAGAAGAAGGCGGAGCCGGTGCGTCTCCACGTGACCCAGCTCTTCGATGCGTTGAAGACCGTGCATGAACCTCCAGCCGAGTACCGCACCTGGCTGCAGGCCGCCGCGATGCTCCACGGTGTCGGCAAGTTCATGAACCACCAGGGGCATCATCGGCATACGCAGTACATCATCGCGAACTCGGAGATCTTCGGCTTCTCTCCCGATCAGCGAGCCATCGTCAGCGCCATCGCCCGGTACATGGGCAAGACCCGCCCCGATCCACTGGACCGCGTGATGCGCCTGGTTCCCGATGGAGAGAAGACCCACGTCGTGCGTGCGATCGTCCTGCTGCGGCTGGCGCTTGCGCTCAACCAGGACCGCGCCAGCGCCGTGGTCGGCCTGAAGACGACAGTCTATCCGAAGCGCATCGTGCTCGATATCGTCCCCGGCCGAGGCGGAGCGGCACTCGAAGCGTGGTCCCTTAAGAAGGAATCAGCCTACTTCTTGGAGGTCTTCCGCCGCGAGCTCTTCGTCGAGGTGGCGTAGCAGGCGCGAACCACCCTCGGATCGATAAGTCCCTGGAGCATGGCTGGTCCGCGCGTGTAGGTTAGCCGGGCAAGTGAACCTTTGCGCAGCCGGATGCTTGGGATCGCCGTCGCGCCGGCAGGTACGAGCAGTGCGCCAATGAAGACCGTGATGTTTGGATTATGTCCGACTACCAGCACATTCTCCCGGTCGGAGACGGTGTGCAGCAGCTTCTGGAACTCCGCAAAGGGTGCGGTCGGGGCGAGCGCTTCGGAGATCTTGATTTCCGCTTCATAACCAGTCTCTGTTCCCACAAGCGAGGCAGTCTGCAGAGAGCGCTTGAGCGGGCTTGAGATCACCAGGTCGAACTGTATGTTCAGAGTATTCAGGATCGTGGCGAGCTGCAGGCAATGCCGCTTGCCTTCTTTGTCGAGCGGACGTTTCTTGTCCACAACCGGGTTTGGACGGCTGGTTCCGGCGCTTGCATGGCGAAGAATAAACAAATTCATAGTCTGTTCACATTATAAGCTGCACGCGCCGCCGCATCGACCCAAGTGGCCCCGGCACATTCCGGTGCAGGCGTATAGAGTGCGGGCGAATGGAGCAACAAAGCCGCACCTTACACTTGCCGATCGTTCTGTTTAGTGCTTGGAGCACCATAGCTCGGTAAACAAGAGGCCGCCTAGGAACCGGTGTTCTGCTATCCGGCTGAATCCCGCCCGCTCGAGTGAAGCTGCATGGTCCGGAAGCCGGCGCGTTCTCAATCCGGTAGTCAACTGAAAAGCAAAGTACAGCAACCTGATGAGGACCGTTGCGGGTAGTCGCATTGCTCCGGGTGGAACGCGGAAGTCCGAGACGATCCATACTGCTCCTGGGGCAGTCTTTCTTGCGACCTCAGCCGTAAGTGCATCCACGGCGTTCTGCTCGAGACAATCAAGGAAAAAGTGCGTCACGATCAAGTCGTAGGTAAGGTCTGCCGCAGATGCGCGATGGACGAAATCCAGAGCGTCCATCGGATGGCATCTGAGCCGCTGCGCTTCCTTCTTGCAGCGCTGACCGAGCATCCTGAGCATGGTCGCGCTGGAATCGACGGCGTCGGCGTGAACCTCAGCGTTCTGTTTGAGAAGCCGCGCGAGAAATCGTCCATCGCCCTCCCCGAAAAGCAACGCACTTCTGCTGCTCTGCATTTGGGGCAGGAAGTAGAAGCGGCAGCGCTCCAGTGCACCGCCAAAACTAACGTACTCCAGCCAGCGATAAGGCCGTGCGACAAGGTCGAAGTTGGCTCTCTTCGAACGCGACCGAGTCACCGGAACGAGAACAGAAACAGGAGCGGCGTCAGCAGGCAGAGGTCGGCCGCTGCCCTGAGCACGGATGAAGCAAAGCGCTCCCGTTGGCTGTTCAGGCATATCAGCAGCGCTGAAGAACCGGCGCAGGCCAGGGGAATTTGCCAGGCGAGGTGCGGAAGGATTGTCAGCGTCAAGCCAGAGACGATGACGATGGCCGAGATGGGAGCCAGAAAGCGCAAAGCAAGTTGGGTGCTGGGATGGGCGGACGAAGATCCCGCCGGGTGCTCCCAGGAATAGATAAAGAGACAGTTCAAGCTGCAGAGAACGGCGAATAGGACCGCCGCCGGCAAAAGCGCCGATCGAAGCGCCGGTTCACGCGCAACGGTTGGAATAAAGGTGGCGGCCGAGAAGAAAGCTCCGACCGCAAGCTCCTTCGGCAGCCGGTAGGCCAAGCTTCCCGCTGCATGGATGAGGATGAAATAGAAGAAGAGCATCGCTCCCAGCACGCCATAGAGGCGAGTAGAAGCTGGCGGAAGCCTTGGCAGCAGAAACGCGAGCAGGATCGAGCCAAGGACAATTCCGCTGATAAAGAATCGGCTGTTCGCTCGATGGAACAGGTGGCGCTCCTCATATTGCGCCGCCAAGTTCTGAGATGCCGAGCCGATCCAGCGAGTGTCAAGAAGACGGTCGGCGGCGTAGAGCATCCACACCGCTACCGCCATTGCTCCGACGCTTGAAACCGGAAGCTGCACATGGTTCGCAGCCGCGAAGAACCAGGTCCACAGCGTGGCCACGGTTGGCGCGTCCAGAGAGAGCAGGTGCCAGAGGACGATCGCATTGCGCCGCGATCGCGCATGGTACTTTGCGGAAACTGCCCTCGAAACAACGGTTGTAGCCACACTCATAATTTTAGGCGGCAACTGCATTGTGCCGCCCCGTGCGGCGCATAAATGGATTGATGCGGCTCACAGCAAGCACGGTAGAGATCCTTCAGCGTAAGTCAAAGCTGCCGATGGCACACATTCCTAGAAGGAGGCTGGAGACATTGATCTCACGAAATGGTCAGTGACGCTGCAGGTCTCCCGCCTGGGTGCTGCTGCCTTGCTGCGATGCGTTCACGCGTACCGTTACCGCATTGGCAAGATGAAAACGTACAAGCGATTCGGCGGGAATCTGCACCTGCTGTCCCTTGGTAACTCCCTGCACGCCGGCACCTGCGCCTCCTCCCGCCGCTGCTCCGATCGCTGCACCCTTTCCGCCGCCGAAGATTCCCCCGAGAATCGCGCCAACCGCCGCTCCGCCACCTATCTTTTCAGCGGAGTTTTTGCCTCGCCCATTGCCCTCTTTGCTGAAGGACTCAGTAGTAATGGGCAGCCGGTCATCTTTGCGATCGATGCTGGTCAGCTCGATGGTAAGCAGGGAGTTGCCTTTGAAATGTGCCGCCTCCTGCACCGCGTCGACCCGCCCGCTCACCGGCGTTCCCTGCGGAAGAACCACAACGCCATCGACGAGGATATCGGACGCGAGCGATCCGCTGAAGGACTCGCCCGTCTGCGTGGATGCGCTGTCGAGCGTCTGGTTCAAGCGCACTGGGATCGTGCTTCCCGCCGGCAGCGTTACGCTGTGGCTTGCAGGTACCGGCAATGGCTGCGGGCTTTTGTCCGGGGAAGGTGCTTCCCCCTGCGGCCGTTCTATCGGCGCGGGCTGAACCTGTGGAGTTTTCGCGACGAAAGCCTTTTGTGCCGGTGGTTCCGGCCGGCGCGGCCTGGTCGGCACTGGGGACGATGCCTTCGATCCCTCCGGCCGTAGGCCCGGCGTTCCGGGGGAACTTAGAGAAGTGCCGGTCGCAACCGCTACGGTGAGGTTGTTGACGACTGTCTTGATCCCGGCTATCTGTGCCGCATCACTCGACGCAAGCGACCTCGCTGCTTCGTTGCTCACGCTGCCGTTCAACGTCGCGACACCCTGCTGAACCGAAGCCTGGATCGGCTCGGATGCAAGGGCCGCATCTGCGGAAAGCTTGCTCTGAACAGCCTGCGTCAGCGAAGCGTCGTCCACCACCGCCTGTCTGCAGCCTGTAACTCCAAGATGCAGTGCGATTGCTGCTGTTGCGATAAAAAGCAGGTGCCGCGCGGGTCTGTTTCGTATCGAATGGTTGAACATAACTCTTCCTCGATTGGTCACAGGCTTCCTGGAGATCGTACGGAAGAGCCTGCCTCTCATCGCCTATCTAGATGGACGTGCTGCGGGAGAAGAACGTAATCACACCCTCTGGCCAACATGCACAAGGTCAGGTCTCCGCTCGATTCCAATGATGGTGCTTTTGGTGTTCTCTTGACGTATGCCATATTGTCTTCCTGCCCTCTGAGCGGAGTTCGCGAGCTTGTAAGAGACAGCGATCAGGGAGGCTAGAATCAGGCTTCGAACTCCAGCGCCAGCCTGCTGGGCGCAACCTAATGAGTTGCCGTGGCATCTTCTTACAGAGCGACTCTTGCCGACTGTACGTAAATTGTTCCAGGCGGGTCGCAGGTATCGCAGCTCCGGTATAAACTTCAGGGTGAACAACACGCAAGAAAGTAAATCACGAATGGAGAATTGCAATGG
The DNA here is from genome assembly GCA_964658395.1 of uncultured Granulicella sp. Lineage (GTDB taxonomy): Bacteria > Acidobacteriota > Terriglobia > Terriglobales > Acidobacteriaceae > Edaphobacter. Next base: position 25,651 of record CAZZYQ010000058.1, read on the forward strand.
CAGACAATGACAGCGGAGCAAGCGGGTTTGGTTGGTTTTTGGCAGGTCTTGGAGTAGGAGCGCTGGTCGGTGTTCTTTATGCGCCCAAGTCCGGCAAAGAGACGCGCGATGACATCGTCTCTGGCGCCCTCGACGCAAAAGAGCGCGCAGCAGTTCTTGCCCAGCGCGGAGCCGAAGCTGCGGGTCAATATGTCGATCAGGGCAAGCAGGTAGTCGGCCAGTATGTCGACCAGG
>CAZZYQ010000059.1:0-25837 GCA_964658395.1 uncultured Granulicella sp.
GAGCTGGGGGGCAGTCGTGCCGAACCCACCCTGCTCGGCGGGCACGGCATTCAGTTGACGCGCAAACTCCTGCTCGAAGTCGAAACCCTCGGTCTTGAATCCCGGCGTATCGATGTTGGCCATGTTGGCAGCGGTCAGCTTCAGCTGATCACTGGCAAGGTCGAGATATCGTCCCAGCGCTTCACTCAGTGGCGAGGTCAGGTTCATGGATGGCACCCTCGACCCGGATAGATGCAGCCGCTATGCCAAAACAGACTGGTGCCGGATAAGAGTGCTGCCATAATCTCAGCATTGGCTGGTGAGAGTCGCGTCCTGGCCGACTGCATCGCGCGTGCGGAGAGCCGCCTACCCGAGCCGCCACTTGGTTCGCGTGTACGCGATCTGAAATCCCGCCCGCTCCGCGTTCCGCTGCGATTGGGTTCCCACGCCGGTCACCATCATTGCCAGATCGTAGCGGTGTTCCGCCGCGTAATGCATTCGGGCCGTCAGCAATGCCGCCTGCAAGCCTCGCCGTCTCAATGCCGGGACCGTGGCCGCTCCGCCTAACAAGGCGACGCCGTCGTAGAGGCTCAATGCACCCGCCGCTCCGGGCTCCCCATCGATCTCCGCCAGGAAGCAGATGCTGTTCTGCCGCGCGGAGGCAAGGGTGCCGAATTGCACGATCGACTCCAGCAGTTCCGGGTAGTCGGAGGCCCATCCTCGCGCACTTACGTCTGCCCAAACGGCGGCCTCCGCGGCACCTGTCACCCGCACTGTAATTGAGCTTCCGGCCGCCCTACCAGGACGCGACACCGGCATCCGCATCACGCTGCTCAACTCGACAGGCTTGTATCCTCTCCCGCAGAGCATCTCCATCGTGGCGATGCTCGCAAAGGGACTCACCTCATGCACGACAGGGGCACCGCGCTCGTGAAAAAACGTCTCGATTTCATCGAGCGAGTTCGCGTCCGGCTCTTCGAAGAGTCCCAGACCAAAGGTCTGCGTCACCGGCGACAGGAGACCATCGAAGATCGCCCACACCCCGCCACGCTCCATCCAGCACGCCTCGCTTTCCGGCGCAACCTGCAGGCGGGCAAGCGCAAACTCCTTTCCCGACTGCCCTTCGGCGCGCTCCAGCCGTCGCGACAGTTCCAGGTCGGAAAAGATCACAAGTCACCCGCGCAGTCCCCCGTCCTCGCAAAGGGAAGCGGCCATCCACACACAGAGCAGAGGAAAGAACTCAAGCGTATACCTCGGCTCGGAGTTGTCAAGCGTCAGCAGCAGCGCGCATCGCAGCACCACGTATGCCACCATCGACCATACGAGCGCCGCTTTGCCGCCGAAGCCCCGCTGCCGCCACTTCCACAGGCCTGCTCCGGCCCAGACCAGGTAGGCCAGATCCAGGCCAGCGTATAACACGGCAAAGACGGTCTGCCATCCGTAAACGTCGAACTTCCACCACTCCAGCCCGCTGCCGATCAGCTCCGTACGCGGTCTGAGCAGCATATTCACGAGCCTGGCCAGCGGCAGGACCACGTAGTACCGAACAGGGGCCGCTTCAATCCGCTTCTCAGCCAGGTCGTTGAAGGAACGATCCAGTTCAGGAGTCGCGCGATCGTCCGCGTTATAACGGCCAAGCATCTGGGCGACTTGCTCGTACTCTTCCTGCGAGCCGAAGGCGCGGTCCGGAAGATCAGCGATGTTGATATCGTCGCCATCGTAGTTCCAATAAACATTCTCGGTTGACGTGTAGTCCACTCCCCAGGTGCGATACCACCGTTGAAAGCCCTTGGGAACGCTCTCGCCGGGATCATTCGCCCCGCGCGGTGCAAGCGGCTGGAAGGTATGGAAGGTCCGCTCATTCCGGAGCGTCCAGGGTACGAGAGGCAACAAGACACAGATTGCTGCAGTTGCAACCGGCACAAGTCCGCGCGAACGCAAGCCCCGCCATGCAATCCACAGCATAGCTGGGATAGTTGCGACCGCGAGCAGACCTTGTTCCGGTCGCAGCAGCGCGGCATAGGCAAGCGCAGCCGCAACCATCCACAGCCAACGGTTCCAGCCGGGCTTTTCGCTCCATCGCTCCACGCCGTAAAAGGCGGCAGCGATGCAGAGTAGTGTCAGCGTCTCAGTGAGCGCGGCTCCGGTGAAATTTGCCGTGAACGGACAAAGTGCTGCTGCAGCCAGCGCGATCAACCCCGAGCGCCTGCCGAACAGCCGCCGGGCAAGGTCTCCCACCAGCAGACAACTAACAAGATCAAACACGATCTGGAGATAAAGGACTGGCCGATATCGCCCAACCCCGAAGATCTTGAAGCACGCTGCCAGGAACAACGGATATCCGGGGACCCGGATGAGTGTGGGGCGCGGCGCCGCTCCAGTCACGGTAAAGCCGTAGACGTGATGTTCAATCAGGTTCTTCGCAATGTCGCCATAAAGCAACGTGTCGCCCGACAATCGTGGAGTTGCCAGAACAAAGTAAAGCCGCAGAGCGAGACCGGCAGCCAGTACCACGGCTACCCACATCCACGCTCTTAGCTGCGGCTTCGCCATCCCCTCGCATCATACTGAAGACCCGCCTTGTTCCATCTGCTTCGCGTTGACTCCCGAACGCCGTCTCACTACGATTGACCGGGACGGGTCTGTAACACCGCACGCGGCATCGTCGTACGTGAAACACGCCTGACCCGACCAGCATGACTCAGCAAGTCTTCTACGATCCGCAACGAAAACGATGGAAGCGCTTACGACGCATCTTTGATGTGCTCGCGCTCCTGGGCCTGGTTGTCGGCGTCGTGTTCGTCGTCGGCCTGCTTCGCGTCAAGCCCATGAAGGAGCTTCTGCTCCCTTCTACAACTCACAACTATCGGGCGCTTACCAACCCGCCACCTGCCACCCAGAAGACCAACCAGAAGCTCCGCATCGCGCCCCATCGAAAGACCGACCGCAAGCCCTCCGACATCCCGCTAAACACCGGCGAAGGTCTGCGCGCCGCCTATTACGTCGAGTGGGACCCCTCCAGCTACTCCTCGCTTAAGCAGCATATTCACCAGATTGACCTTCTCTTCCCCGAGTGGCTTCACGTCGTCGATGACACCGGTGAGGTGACCTCGTACACCATCGACAATCGACCGTTCTCGGTAGTGGACGGCGATAGTGTCCGCAACGTCGATCATGAAAATAAAGTAGCGCGTGCGATCGCATCCGCGCATGAAGATACTGAAATCTTTCCTCTCGTCAATAACTTCGATCCGACTAAGGGCACCTTCGTTCCTTCCGTCGCCGACTTCCTCTCGAACGATCTATCGCGGGCCCACTTCGTTCAGCAGATCGATACATTTCTCGTCAGGAGCCCGGCGTATCGCGGCATCACGCTGGACTTCCAGGAGATACCGACCGAGGCCCAGCCCGGCTATAAAGCGCTTCTGGACGCTCTCTACTCTGACCTCCACTCGAAGAATCTTCGCCTTTACATCAACACGCCTGTCGGCGACTCCGACTACGACCTGAAGTACATGGCCGACCGCTCCGACGGCCTGCTGGTGATGAACTACGACGAGCACCAGGTGGATAGCGATCCTGGGCCTATCGCGTCGCAGGACTGGTTCATCGACAATCTCAAAGACTTCCTCAAGGTCGTTCCCAAGGAAAAGATCATCTGCTCGCTGGGCAGCTATGGCTACGACTGGACTGTCGCGATGCCGCCCCCCGTCGCAAAGCTCAAGCGCGGCCAGAAGCCTCTGCCTCCACCACCAGCCAAGGTCCTCAACACGAATAATCTTTCCACTCAGGAGGCTTGGCAGGCCGCCTCCGACTCCGAAGCTCAGATTGAGCTCGACAGCGATTCACTGAACGCTCACTTCGCTTATGACGACGAAGACGCCAAGGTCCGGCACCAGATCTGGTTCCTTGACGCCGTGACCGTCCTCAACCAGATGCGCGCGGCCCGCGCCCTGGGAATCCAGTCCATCGCGCTCTGGCGGCTCGGCTCGGAAGACGATTCCATGTGGAAGGTCTGGGACGCGCCGCTCCGGGTCGATGCCTGGAAGGACCTGGCCAAGGTGCCTCCCGGCTTTGACGTCGACATCGAAGGCGAGGGCGATATCATGCGAGTCACGCGCAAGCCCCAGCCGGGCGAGCGCTCGATGACCCTCGAAGATGACGATGCCGTTCCCATGGACATCCGCTCCGTGGTTACCGAGAAGATGGAGTCCTACCCGCTTCCGTACACCGTGCAATACGTCGGCTACAACCCGAAACAGGTCGCCATCTCCTTCGATGACGGTCCCGACCCGGAGTGGACCCCGAAGATCCTCGATGTGCTCAAGAAGTATGGCGTCTCCGCGACCTTCTTCATGATCGGCGACGAGGCGCAAAATAATGTCACGCTGATGCGCCGGGTCTATCGCGAAGGCCACGAGATCGGCAACCATACCTTCACCCATCCGGACATCAGCAGCATCTCGCCGGGTCAGGTCGAGCTGCAGCTTACCCTCACCGAACGGCTCTTTGCCGCCAAGCTTGGCGTGCAGCCGCTCTACTTCCGGCCGCCCTACTCCATCGACCAGGAGCCTGACACCAACGACGAAGCCGCGCCCGTCGAGCGCATCCAGAATCTCGGTTACGCCGTCGTCGGCAACAAGATCGACACGGACGACTGGGACGAACATCCGCGCAAGACCCCGCAGGAGATCACCGACAGCGTCTTTTACCAGATCGACCAGATGAAGACCCGGCCCTGGATGCGCGGCTCCGTCATCCTGATGCACGATGGCGGCGGCGACCGCTCCGCTACTGTCGCCGCGCTTCCAGTGCTGATCAACGCGCTCCGTGCCCGCGGATACGAGATCGTCCCGGTCTCGCAGCTTGTCGGTCAGACTCGCGAGCAGGTCATGCCCGCACTTACCGGCAAGCAACACGTCCTCGCCTTCTTCGATTCGGTCGCGTTCTTCTTCATCTCCTTCTTCAATCACTTCGTCATTGGCGTCTTCTTCATCGGTGACGTGCTGATGACTGGCCGCCTCGTCATCATCGGCGTCTTCGCCGTCATCGACCGCTTCCGCAAGCGCAAAGACCTCGCACCAGCCGACTTCAACCCACGGGTCGCGGTGCTGATTCCGGCCTACAACGAAGAACTCGTTATCGTCCGCACCATCCGCTCCGTGATGATGTCGAACTACAAGAACATCCGCATCATCGTCATCGACGATGGCTCGAAGGACCGCACCTCCGAGGTCGCCCGTACCGCTTACCCGAAAGAGATCGAAGCTGGCCGCCTCACCGTGCTGACGAAGCCCAACGGCGGCAAGGCCGATGCGTTGAACTACGCACTGGACTTCGTGGATGAGGACATCTACATCGGCATCGACGCCGACGGCGTCATCGCGCACGACGCCATCACCCGCCTGGTGCCACACTTCGCCAACCCGAAGATCGGCGCGGTCGCCGGCAATGCCAAGGTCGGCAACCGGGTGAATCTTTGGACCCGCTGGCAGGCGCTCGAATACATCACCAGCCAGAACTTCGAACGCCGAGCCCTGGACTTGTTCGACGTGGTCATGGTCGTTCCCGGAGCGATTGGGGCATGGCGCACCGCAGCCGTCAAAGCAGGCAACGGATACCACACCAACACGGTCGCCGAAGACGCCGATCTGACCATGAACCTGCTCGAACAGGGCTACTCAGTCATCTATGAGGACCAGGCGCTCGCCTTCACCGAAGCTCCCGTCAACGCGGACGGCCTGATGCGGCAGCGCTTCCGCTGGTCCTTCGGCATCCTGCAGGCAATCTTCAAACATCGCGGGGCCATTCAGAAACATCGCGCCATGGGACTCTTCGCCCTTCCTAACATCCTCATCTTCCAGATTCTGCTGCCGCTCTTCTCGCCCTTTATCGACTTCTTCTTCGTCGCCGGGGTAATCCACTACTTCATCGACAAGCACTTCCACCCCGACACGACATCGACTGCCAGCTTCTACAAGCTGCTCGCCTTCTTTCTCACCTTCCTGATCATTGACTTCCTGGCCTCATCTCTTGCCTTCGCGCTCGAACGCAAGCACCCGGCCAGCAAAGGCGATGGCTGGCTGCTGTTCCACATCTGGATACAGCGCTTCACCTACCGGCAGGTCTTTTCGGTAGTTCTGTTCAAGACGGTAAAACGCGCGATCGACGGCAAGCCGTTCAACTGGGACAAGCTCGACAGGACGGCGAAGATGTCAGCCGCAACAGAAAAGATCACTGCTGGCGACTAGACGTCAGTGAGCGCCATCTCGACTGAAGCTGCGGGAAAGCGTGACGCAGCAGAGAGACCACCGCATTTCGCTTCCGTTGTTCATCCGGGTGCTTATGCGTCATGAGCCTGGTGTAGTTCCGCAGCATGACGCCTTCGAAAAATTGAGACGGACCGGCAATTTGTGCGATCGAGTCAGCGCGCTAAAAACTCCCGGCAAGCCTCAAAGAGAAACTCCTCGCCGGGCCGATCGCATTCCCAGAAAACAGGCCGCCAAAGTCGATTACATTCAGGACGTCCGTAAGGTTCTGGCCGTCAGCCTGAAACCTCAACTTGAGGCGGTCTCGGTTATAGAAGTTTGCTCCGGCGGAGGCATTCAACTGGAGAGAAGGGCGAATCCTTCCGCGGGCAAAGTTGATACGGTCGACGATCTCAGGGCCATATTCAATGAGCGCTTCGTCCTGATTGCCTCCAAACTCAAAGGGCAACCCGCTGTCGTATTGCGCCCCACCAGCAAACCAGAGATGCGGTTTGATCTGATATCGCATGCGACCTCTGAGGGTGTTGCGCTGGTCCTGTGAGTTGGGAAAGTGTCCGATCAGGTTCGCCGCTGCAGTCCGGGCGTCATCACCAAGAAAGAGACCACCCGTCACTGGATTCCAGACGTTTCCTACTTCATAGGAGTAACTCAGAAATCCGGAAAGCCGTTTCCACTCCGGCACTTCAATCTTTCCTTCAAGCCCATAGATGATGGCTTTACGAAAAGCGATGGGAAAGCTGATGGTTGTACTCTCAATCTGGTCGTCGTCCGCAAACTCGTTTACAAACCGGCGAAAGTAGTTTGCATCGAGCTTGAGATGGCGTTCAATGACGGTACTTGTCCCAGCCTCATAGTAGTCCCCTCGCGAAGGTTTCACCGGTAAACGAAGAAAGCTTGTGGGATCGATCGACATTACCGCAGTCGAACTCGACAATAAAATGTTCTCGAAGGATGGGGTCTGGAAGACACGGTCGTAGGAGACATGGACTACTGTGTTTGCAGACGGAAAGTAGCGGGCCGCCGAGAGACGCGGCTGGAAAGAACCATCATTGGTGACAAGTTGATAGTGGTCCCATCGCAGGCCGACGGATATCGTCCACTTGTTTAGGCGAATAAGGTCCTGCAGATAGATCGCCTGCTCAAGGTCGGGTCGCTGCCCCTTGAAGGCAAATGTGGCAGCGTTCCCTTCATCACCGGCATCTCTGGGGAGACGAAGCAGGGTCGTCAAGCCCCTGGGACAACGCGCATCACTATCATCACCTGCACGAGTAAGAACGTAGCTGGTGTTCTCATGCAGGAATATGTTGTCGCTCTCGGTGCCTGCTTTTATCTCCTGGGGTCCGCGATCGAACGTTAGGTTGGCCCTGAAGTAGATGTCGCGAAAGGAATTGTGCTGAAACACTTCGATTGGTGTGGAAGCCGGATTTGAATAGAAGTCATTTGAGTTGTCGCGCACCATTCCGCGCACGTCCGATATAAATCGAGGGGAGAAGGTGTGTTCATAAGAGGCGATGCCCATCGTCTCGACATTGTCTGCGTTCTGGCGTTGGCCGGCTGCCTGCTGAATCAATTCATTGGGTATGTCATACCGTGAAAGCGCATGGCGAACGCTCAGGCCGAGCTTATCGTTTGGCGTCAGGTCGCGGCGAAATTCGGCAGCAAAGTCACCAAGCGTTCCCGTATTCGAATAGTTCTGCGGCACGACCGGATTAAGGTAGTGGTCGGTCCGGCTGCCGCTCGCACTTGCACCGAGGGTGGTCTTCCGCCAGCTGTACTGCACGTTCGCGAACGCTCCAGCTGAGGCGAAGCTGCCTCCGTCGAGCGAGAACTGGCCATGCAGTCCGGGTGCTGGGTCTCTCTGCGTGTTGATCTCGATGACGCCGCCCATCTTGCGGCCGTACTCCGCGGGGAAGCCCGCGGTGTAGATGCTGATCGACTCGACATCGTCCGCCTCGATCGCAGGGCCGAAGCTGGGCGAGCGATTGTCGGTTAGCGGAATGCCGTCGACCACAAACTGGGTCTGATACTCGGAGCCGCGCGGATGGAGCACGGCATTGCCCTCGTAGAGCCATCCCGGCTGCGAGTTCACCAGGTCCTGGAGAGAGCGGCCCGGGATGGAGCCGAGACGGCTTTCAATCTGTTCTGAACCGACCTGGGCGACCGATCCAGCCTGGACCCTGTCCAGCAGAGTCTCGTTAGCGCGGACGACGACCTGCTGTTGCACGGACGCAAGCTTGAGTTGGATTGTTCGGCGGTCGGCGATCGCCGAGCGAATCTCGAGCTGCTCCGCAACGTTGTCGAATCCATGCTGATGGATGTCGAAGCCATAAGTCCCGAAAGGAAGATGGGCGGCCACGATGCGCCCGTCCGCGTCGGTCGAAAATGTGGCCGCGTAGTGGTTCGCTTCGCTGACGATATGCACGATCGCCTTCAAAGGAGCGCCCGAGGGATCGACAACTCTCAGCTGCAACTCACCTTGATTGGCCTGGCCAACGGCAGTCGCAACAGACACCAGAAATGGGAGGGCTAGTCTCTTCATGCAATCTGCCGGTTCATGAGCGATGATAAACGGTCGCAAACCCTGAGCGCATCGCTCCCAGCAAGACAGAACCCCGCCATGATCGGCGGGGTCTGCTCGCGGCAACAGCTATACGTGCGTCGAGACGAGTTATTGGATGGTGGTTGAGACAGTCCTGACCTGCGACGAGCTATAGTTCGGACCGATGGCGATGAACTTCAGCGTTTCGCTTGAGGACAGCGTGATCGGTCCAGTGTACTTGGCGGAGGACGTGGTTGGTGTAGAGCCGTTGGTGGTGTAGTAGACCGTTACGCCCGATGTCGCCTCAGAGATCGTGATGGTCGAGGTAGCGACTGGAGTGGCTGCTACTGAGGTGTTGATCGTGTAGGCTGCAGTGGCAACCGATGATTGATGAAGTGCGGGATTTACAGCGATTGCCTTGATGGTTTCTGTCGCAGCTACCGTCAGCGGTTTCGAGTACCGGGTAGATGCTGTGGTTGGTGTAGAGCCGTCGGTTGTGTAGTAGATAGCCGCATCTCCGTTCGAATCGGAGATCGTTACCGATTGAGTGCTGCTGTAGGTGCCGGCGGGCGGATTGAAGGTGGGAGCGGGCGTCGAGCTTGTGCCGTTTACCGTCAGCGTTACCGGAACAATGGACGGTTCTGCTCCTCCTGATGACACGAGTAATATTTGGCCAGTGTAAACTCCCGCAGCCAGGTTCGCTGCAGGCTTCGCCGAGACGGTGATCGTGTATGGTGTGGATTGCGTATAACTGCTGTTCGTGCTCTGAGACAGCCAGTTCCCGCCGGTGCCGTTTATCGCATAAGCATAAAAGTTGAAGTTAGTGTTTGTACTAGTGACGTTCAGGGTCTGGGACGCTGGAGCTGAGCCACCCTGATTGATAGTAAAGCTCAGCGCAGTAGGTTGATGGAATACGCTGTCTCCAACTGTGACCGTCACAGGAATGGTCACCATACCGCTCGCGCTTTGAAGGAGTATCTGTCCAACGAATGTCCCTGCCACTTTACCTGCATTGGGGAGACTCGAAGATTTGATAGAAACAGTGGGACTGCTTGGCCCGGAGCCAGAGTAGGAACTGAGCGAAAGCCACTTACCGCCGTCTGCCGTGCTTGTAGTCGCAACCCAGTTGAGAGCACCACTACCAGCGTTTCGGATATTGAGCGCTTGGGACACAATACCTGATCCTGTGAGTTGATTCGAAAACGTCATGCCTCCAGGCAACTCATCGAAATACGCTACGGAGGATGGCTCTACAGTTAGCGTGACCGGTATGACCATTGATTCGCCACCACCAGACGATGTGAGGAGAACCTCAGCCGTGTAGCTTCCAGCAGCAAGATCTGTCGCTGGTGTCGCCGTTAGTGTGACGACGTGCGAAGTAGACTGAGTATATGAGCTATTCGTATTCTGTGTAAGCCAGCTGCCTCCGGTTCCATTAATAACGCTCGCATAGAAGTTGAAATTGTTCCCCGTACTTGCCACCGTGATGGCTTGCTGAAGCGGCTGGCTTGTACTGTTAAGGGTCTTCACAAAACTGATCGGATTAAGCTGACGGAATACGGGATTGCTCCCCGTGTCGCCGACATATACCGAAACAGGAATTGTTACTGAATCCGTTCCTGTAGTGAGCTGGACCTGGCCAGTGAAGGTACCGGCCACCTGGCTGCCCTGCGGCAAGGCAGATGGGTTGATGCCGAGCGACAGGAGGTAAGGTGCGGTTCCGCCGGTCGCTGACGCTGTCAGCCATTTGCCGCCGTCGGAGGTGCTGGTGGAAGCGGTGAAGTTCAGAGTACCTGATCCCGCGTTGCGAATCTGTACGATCTGAGACGGAGGAGCGGTTCCCGATTTGACCATGGAAAAGGTAATTTCGCCGGGCAGTTCATCGAAGTAGGTAGAGGAACCTGACTCGATGGTAAGTGTGACCGGTATAACCATCGATTCGCCGCGGCTATAAGCGGTTAGAACGACCTGTGCCGTATAGGTCCCAGCGGGCAGGTTTGTTGCGGGATTCGCCGTAAGAGTGACTGAGTGGGGAGTTGCTTGGGAATATGAGCTATTCGTACTCTGTGTAAGCCAGCTTCCGCCTGTTCCATTCACTACAGTCGCGAAAAAGTTGAAAGAAGCGCCAGTGCTGGCGACACTGATGACCTGAGAAAGCGGCTGGCTGGTGCTGTTCAGACTCTTAGTGAAGTTGATCGGATTGACCTGACGGAAAACTGGATTGCTGCCAGTGTCGCCAACGGCGACGGTGATCGGAACCGTGACAGAATCGGTACCCGAAGTTAGGATCACCTGCCCTGTGAATGTGCCGACCAGCTGACCGCCGCCCGGAAGCTCGGTCGGATCGATACCGACGCTAGGTGTAGACGGGGCGGTTCCACTAGTCGAGGACAGGGTGATCCAAGCTCCGCCATCTGCTGAGATTGCAGCCGCGGACCATTTGAGCGTGCCTTCGCCTGCGTTGCGGATAGGCAGCAATTGCCTTGGAGGCGCAGTACCGTTCGTCACCATAGAAAATGTAAGTTCACCCGGCAACTCGTCGAAGTACGTGGCGGCCGTCGGTTCTACCGTGAGGGTGACAGGAATCACCTGTACTTCGTGGCCGCCGGATGCGGTAAGCAATATTTGCGCGGTGTATACCCCAGCTGGGAGGTTCGTAGCAGGATTGGTGGCGACGCTAAGTGGATAAGAGGTGCCTTGGGTATACGAGCTGTTGGTGCTCTGCGAAAGCCAACTACCTCCTGTGCCGTCTATGGCTTTCGCGTAGAAATTAAAATTACTGCCGGTCGTAGATACGTTGATCACCTGCGAAAGTGGCTCGCTGGTGCTATTGACGGTCTTCGTGAAGTTGATCGGATTGAGCTGCTGAAAAACTGGGCTGCTGCCCGTATCGCCAAGGAACACGCTGATGGGAATAGTTACTGTATCGGAGCCCGTCTTGATAGCGACCTGTCCAGTGAACGTGCCCGCGATCTGGCCGCTATCTGGTAACGAGGCGGGATTGATGCTGACGGAAGGAGTGGAAGGCGCGGTACCGCTCGAAGCAGAAAGCTTGAGCCAACTCCCGCCATCCGCCGTGCTTGTAGTTGCGGTCCAATTCAAAGTGCCCGCCCCGGCATTGCGTATAGACAGCAGCTGAGCGGGGGGTGCTGTTCCTTTTGCGGCCATGGAGAAAGTTAAGCCTCCCGGCAATTCGTCCAGGTATGTTGCGCTGGTCGATTCGACGATCAACGACACTGGTACTATCGTCGCGATAGAACTCCCTGACAGAGTCAGGCTAAGCTGTGCGGTGTAGGTACCAGCGGCCAGACTCACGTCCGGGTTAGCAGTTAGAGACACTCCAAAGGGTGTGGCTTGTACATAGGAGCTGTTGGTGCTTTGTGAAAGCCAACTTCCGCCGGTTCCATCGATGATCTTTGCATAAAAGTTGAAGTTTGTGCCGGTGCTGGCGACGGTGAGCACCTGAGGCAGCGGATTGCTGGTGCTGTTGACCGTCTTTGTAAACACAATCGGTTTGATGGTTGAAACGTCTGTGCGTGCCCTACGGCAGCCAGGGTGAAGACGCAAAAGCACAGCAGCCAGAGCCATCTGCTTTGCGTGTGCAGGCTTCTCGGGAAGCTCAGCGATTCCGCTGTATCTTCGAAAGATTGCCGGACGACCCTGGTCAATATGGCCGCGTTGTTGTGTGTCACTCTGTACTTCGCTGTAGTTGCCATCGGAATCTCCTCAATTCGGTTTGTCGGGGTTGACGGTCTGTTCTCTTTGCAGCCGAAGGTCCGCTCATTGTTCATTGCGTGAAAGCGGTTCAAGAACTGTCACGGTGCCGAAGAATTTTGTTTGGGTGCGTTCGGAGCGTCTGTTATCTTGGCTGCACTTCGCAACATCTTTTGTCCGGACAACGAACCGGGCGCTCAACTAGGCGCTACGACGTGAATGGAGGAACAGTGCAGGCCATCTCCGACAGGCAGTCCTCCGAGCAGCATGGTGCTACCGAGAAAGTCTCCGATCAACGGGTACTAGACCAGGTGTACAGCCTTGCGTACGAAGAACTGCGCCGGCTCGCCAAGGCTGTTCTGCGCAGCGACCGCGCCGCCGGCGTGACCCCGACCACCCTTGTCAACGAAGCCTGGATCAAACTCGCCCGTTCGCCGCAGGTGGCAAACACCTCGCCGCTACACTTTCGCCGCATCGCCGCACGCGCGATGCGCCAGGTGCTGGTTGAACTGGCGCGGCGCCGGCAGTCCCAGATGCATGGCGGCGGCCAGATCCAGGTCACGTTTGACGAGTCTCTCGGCGGGATCGCTCCTGGCCGTAACCTGCAGCAGTTGCTCGCGCTTGACTCCGCATTGACGGCGTTGAGCAAGCTTTGTCCCCGGCAGGCGCAACTGGTCGAGGGCCACTTCTTCGGCGGCCTCAGCTGGGCCGAATCCGCGCAATCGCTCGAAGTTTCGGAGGCAACGGTGATGCGGGAGTGGCGCGCCGCGCGGGCTTGGCTGGCTATACAGATGCGCGACGCGGAGCGGACCTCCGCTTCGATGCTTGCGCGGACGGAGTTGCTCCATTGAGCGCCGAGACAAAACCACCAATTGAACGCGAGCACTGGGAACGAATCCAGTCCATCTTCGCCGAGGCGGCGGATCTTCACGTTGAGGCCAGGCGCAGCTTCGTCGAGGAACGATGCGGCGGCGATGCGCAACTGGCGGTCAGCGTGCTCGAGATGCTCCAGGCGGACGGCGAAGGAGGATCGCTGCTCGACGAAGACCTGGGACCGGCGATTGGCCTGCTGGCCGAAGAAACACTGCGGTCCGACCATCTGCGCTCCCTGGTCCAGCGCCAGATCGGGCCGTACCGCCTGCTCCGGGTGCTGGGCGAGGGCGGAATGGGCATCGTGTACCTGGCGGAACGAACCGACATCGGCGGCCTGGTCGCGATCAAACTGCTGCGTGATGCCTGGATGTCGCCGATGCGCCGCGAGCGCTTTCTGCTGGAACAGCAGACGCTGGTCAAATTGAACCATCCGGCCGTGGCGCGGCTCTATGACGCGAGCACGATGGAAGACGGCACTCCATGGTTTGTGATGGAGTATGCCGATGGCAAGCCTCTTACGGAGTACCTGGCCGCACGCGGCGGTAGCGTCGCAGAGGACCTTTTGCTTTTCCGCCGCGTGTGTGAGGCGGTGCAGTACGCCCATAGTCATGCCATCATCCATCGCGACCTTAAACCGTCGAACATACTGGTCACTTCAACAGGCGAGGTGAAGCTGCTGGACTTCGGGATTGCGAAACAGATGCAGCCGCAAGCGGGCGATCACGAACGAACCATAGCCGGTCTGCGCCTGCTTACGCCCGGCTATGCGGCGCCCGAGCAACACACCGGCGGCGATGTCGGCGTCTTCACCGACGTGTATTCGCTCGGTGTCCTGCTTTATGAGATTCTCACCGGCAGACTTCCGGATCCGGAGGCAGCGAGGGCGGGCAGGCTGCCGGAGAAGCCTTCTCTTCTGGCCCGGGTTGCCGGATCAGGTGCGAGCAGGTTACGGCTTAGCAAGCAACAACTGGCCGACCTGGATGTACTTTGCCTGACCGCTTTGCAGCCCGAGCCAGAGCGCCGCTACCGCTCCGTGGACGCCTTTCTTCGCGACATTACAGCTTTCGTGGAAGGCCGCGTTCTCGAAGCGCGCCCAAACACGCTGGGCTACACACTGCGGAAGTTTACCCAGCGAAATCGGCTCGCTCTCGCCGCGGTCACTGCCGCACTGCTGCTGGCCGTTGGGGGAACTGTCTTCTTCACGGTAGGGCTGGCGCGCGCGCGCAATGTCGCAGTCGCCGAGGCCAAGCGCACAAAAATGATCCAGCGATTCATGTTGGACATGCTTGGTCATGCAGACTCAGCGGCCTCGCCTTCGAGCGACCTGAAGGTACTCACGCTGCTCGACCGGGCGGCGCAGCAGGCGGCAAGCTTGAAGGAAGATCCCGCCAGCCAGATCGAGCTTGATGAGACATTGGGCTCAATGTACTCCGGGCTGGGCAAGTACGATCAGTCCCAACAATGGTTTATGACGGCGCTTGAAACTTCCAAGCAGACCGGCTTGAATTCTAAACAGAACACGGCCGACATACTCACTAAACTTGCTGCCACCCAGAGCGACCATGGTGATCTCACGACTGCACGGAAGAACGTGGAGCAGGCGCTGAGCCTTGCTGCTTCTACTCGCCTCCCGCAGGAAGATCCTACCCTGGTGCAGGCGCACTTTACTTTGGGGCGGATCGAGGTCGACAGCGGAAGGTACCAGGAGGCCATCGACCAGTTAACACCGCTTACTCACATGTCTGTCCTGCAGACGGGCGACCGCCGCTACGACTTGAGAGACAGTTTGTCCATCCTCGCGGTCGCTGAGCAGAGTGCCCACCACCTAGAAGCTGCGGAAGCAGCTTCTGAGCGCGTGATTCATCTGGACGAGGAACTCCTGGGAGACAAACACGTCGAGACCGCGTTCGATATCACGAATCTGGCCTCGAACAAGTTGCAGCGGGGAGATCTCAGGTCTGCAGAACAGCTCTACCGTCAGGCACTCCCCATCATTCAGGCTTGGTACGGACCCGATCATCCCGACACTGCGTTTACCTTCGGCATCTTTGCCACGCTTCTGATCCAGCAAAAGAAAATCGCCGAGGCTGAACCGCTCCTGCACAAGGCATTGGCGATCGAGGAGAAAGCGTACGGTCCGGTTCATGAGCGTATCGCCTTCGTGCTCGATGAACTGGGTCAGATTGCGATGCAAAAAGATGACCCTTCTCTGGCCTTGACCTACTTCAGCCGGGCTGTTGCCATCTACCGTTCCGTTGTTGGCGAAAACGGAGCGCGCACCGGGTATGAACTTGGAAATCTTGGGGCCGCGTACCTGAAGCAAAACAAGAACGTCAATGCCGAGGCCACTCTGCGGCAATGCGTTGAGCTTCTTCAGTCACTGCCACCGGGAAACAACCTTATCGGTACGGCTCGCGCACGCTGGGGCCGATCGTTGCTCGCTTTGAAGCGGTACTCCGAGGCGGAGGAGCAAATGGTCGCCGCACGCGACATTCTCAGCAAACAGCGCTTGCCGCCAACCGGAAGCGTTGAAGCGGTGCGCGCCGATCTTGCCTTCTTAGACCATCGGAAGAAGAACAGTCGCAGGGTCGCTCCCTACCAGACAGCGATGTCTACCCGGGACCCGCTCCAGGGGGCACATTAGAAGTTACTTTCTCGCCGCTTTCATGCGAAACCGCACGACCGGGTCGTCGCACTGGATAAACTGAAGGCTTGCGTTCACGTCGGGATCGACTCCGAGGATGGAGTCCATCTTGGTCATCTTGAGCAGGGCGGTCACGCGATCCGACACGCCGCATAGCCGTAGAATTCCGTGCCGCTCCTGCACCATGCCGTTTACGTGAACCAGAGTACCGAGGCCAGCGCTGTCAGAATAGGGCACGCCGCTCAGATCGAGAATGATCTTGCACGAGCCTGCTTCGATCAACTGCTGCATCTGCGTATCTGCGATCTTCAGGTCGGTTCCAAACGTGAGCGCACCCAAAAGGGAGATGACCGTCACATCGTCGCCAGCCTGCCGCGTGGATATTCCGAGAGACATACGAGTCAATGTAGCACGGCCAAGTACGGACACGGTCTTCTTCGTGCGGAAACGCCGCGGGGTGTTCCAATCAGGTCGGGAGCAAATTTGGCCCTTGCTGCTGGTCCGGCCACCGCGTCTAGAACGCGGGTGCCGCCGCTGGACCGGTTGGTGCGTCCGGGCAGTCGATTTACGCCCAGATTTTGTTGATAATAGGGATCTATGTCCAAACGTGAATTTCAAACAGAAGTAAGTCAGCTGCTCCAACTCATCATCCATTCGCTGTACTCGCACCCTGAGATCTTTCTGCGGGAACTTGTCTCGAACTCCTCCGACGCGCTCGACAAACTCCGGCACCTTACGCTCACCGACGACGCGTTCAAGTCGCTGCCCTTCGATCCAAGGATTGATCTCGAACTCAACGAAGAGGCGAAGACGCTCACCATTGCAGACACGGGCATCGGCATGGACGAAGAAGATCTGGTCTCGCACCTCGGAACGATCGCCCGCTCCGGCACGAAGAACTTCCTGTCCCAGCTCTCTGGCGAAGCGAAGAAGGACTCTAACCTGATCGGCCAATTCGGCGTGGGCTTCTACAGCGCCTTTATGGTCGCCGATCGCGTCGAGGTGGTCTCGCGTAAGGCCGGCGATGAAAGGGCTTGGCGCTGGACCAGCGATGGCAAGAGCGGCTTCGACATCGAACCGGCAGAGCGCCTCATCGCCGGCACGACCATCACGCTCCACTTCAACGAGGAAGGAAAGCAGTACGCGAACAGCTGGCGGCTGCGCGAGATCGTAAAGAAGTATTCGAACCACATCGCCTTCCCTATCTTTTTGACCTACGACAAGAGCGAGTGGAACGAGGCCGAGAAGAAGTCCGACAAGGTGCGGACGACCGAGCAGGTAAATGCCGCCAGTGCCATGTGGCGTCGCGCCAAGAGCGAGATCACGGAAGACGACTACAAGGAGCTCTACAAGTCGCTCACCGGCGACTGGGAAGACCCGCTCTTCTGGTTCCACACCAAGGCCGAAGGCAGTCTGGAGTACACGACGCTCTTTTATATTCCTTCGAAGGCCCCGCTCGACCTCTACCAGGCCGAGTACAAGGTCGGGGTAAAGCTCTACGTCAAGCGCGTCTTCATTATGGACGACGCCAAAGAGCTGCTGCCGCAGTATCTCCGCTTTGTTCGCGGGGTAATCGACAGCGAAGACCTTCCGCTTAACGTCAGCCGGGAGATTTTGCAGCAGAACCGGGTCCTGACCAGCATCCGCACTGCAAGTGTGAAGAAAATCCTCTCCGAATTGAAGAACGTCGCCGAGAACGAGCCGCAGAAGTACCTGAAGTTCATCGCCGAGTACAACCGGCCTCTCAAGGAAGGGCTGCACGGAGATTACGCCAATCGCGAAACACTGCTCGATCTGATTCGTTTTAAGTCGACCAAGGTGGATGGCCTGACCAGCCTCGCCGACGTCAAGTCGCGCATGGAGAGTGGCCAGAAGAGCATCTACTACATCACCGGCGGAGCCGAAACTCTGCTCAGGACGTCGCCTCTGCTCGAGATCTACAAGAAGAACGGGTTTGAAGTCCTTCTGCTCGACGACGACATCGACGAGATTGTCTTTTCAGGCGTAGAAAAATATGGCGACATCGACCTGAAATCCGTCAACAAAGCGTCGACCAGTGAGGATTTGAAGGACCAGGCTGAGCCAGACAAGGCCGAAGCCTTGAAGCCCTTGCTCGACAAGCTGAAGGCCATTCTTGGCGACCGTGTGAAAGATGTGCGCGCCTCAGTCAGGCTTGCAGACAGCCCGTCCTGCATCGTCTCCGACGAAGAAGAACCATCGCTGAAGATGCAGCAGATGCTGCGGGCGATGGGCCAGAAGGATGTTCCTGCGCCGAAGCCGACTCTCGAGATCAATCCTGACCACGAGATCGTAAAGAAACTGCTCGCGCGCACCGACGACGCCACCGCGGAAGATGCCGCCTGGCTGCTCTTCGACGAAGCGCTTCTGATGGAAGGCGTTGCCCTGCAGGACCCGGGGGTCTTTGTTCAGCGCCTGAATCGCATCCTCAACGTGTCTCTCTAAGCTTTACCGTGGCGGATACTCAGCAATCCCAATGACGCTGAGCATCCGCCCGGTGATGCCATTCTCGCGACGGTAAGAGAAATACCGGCGCTGCGCTGCTGATCCGGCACATCCTGTACATTCGCCAACAGTCGCGATGCGAGCCGCAGAGAGTCCGGCTTCTTCCAGTTGCCTGTAGTTGGCTTTCCACAGGTCGAGGTAGAGCAGATCGGATGCAGGCCGCGTCGCTTCAGAACCGTTGCTCTTCCCCTGACGGAATAGCATCTCGCTATACCTGAACGCCTTTGCGAACGTCTCGTGAACCTCGTCCCCCACACTGTAGCAACAGGGCCCGATGGAAGGCCCGATCGCTGCCATTAGATCCTGCGGCGACGAATCGTACACGTCTTGCATCCTTGCGATTCCGCGTTCGACGATCCTTGCCACGGTACCCCGCCACCCGGCATGAAAACAACCCACCACCCGTTGGCGGGTGTCCGCCACCAGAACAGGCACGCAGTCGGCCGTCTGTATAGCCAGCAGCACACCGGCGGCGTCCGTCACCAGTCCATCTCCTTCGCGGACGGCCCTTCCCTGCCCGTCTAAGAACATCATAGCCGCGTCGTCCAGCGAACCTGGAACCACAAGGCTCTCCGCGCCATGTACCTGGCGCACCGTGATCAGCGGGACCGACCGGTCTTCGAGAGCGGTGATCGCGGCACCAAAACGGCGGCGATTCTCGATGACGTTCGCAGCATCGTCCTCTTTGGTCCAGCCGAGGTTGAGGTCTCCTCCAACATCAGTCTCTTGAACCGTGCTGCCGCCCGGAAGACCATTCGCGCGGTAAACCGCCGAGACGCCACCCTGCCGCGTACTGAAGCCATGCCAAAGCCAGTGAAACTGCTTCCAGGCCTCTATTTCAACGACATTCCTGTCCAGCTTGTGCACGAGCGCTCGCTCCAGATCAAGTTATCGCGATGAATGTAAGTTCCTTGAGAACATCGGCCGACGGATGCTGGGCTTGTCTAATCTCATCCAACTCCGGAAAACGTCATCTCGACCGGAGCGCGGCGCAGGGTGGAGAGAAAACCGCATTCGCCTCAATCAGGCCCCGTACACGTGCTCGTTCAAATACGCGTTCCGAAACTTTCCCCTCGGATCGAGCGCGCGCGCGAGGCCCTGGAAAAGTTCCGCCTTCCCGTAGAGAGGCTTTAGCTCGCTTGCCCCTAGCGTGAACACCTTCGCCCAGTGCGGTCTGGCCCCAAACGGAGCAAGCTTGGCCTCGATCTCCGGCAGCACATTCAGCACCGCGTCTGTCTCCGGCTTCCAGGTGAAGTGGATCGCCAGCGAAGTCCGCTGATACGCCATGCTCATCCATAGATCGTCCGCCGCAATCGCGCGGAGCTCCGTGATGAAAAGATGCGGCGTGATCTTGTCCTTCAGCGTTTCCACGGCGCGGATCGCCTCATACCCGCGGTCGAATGGAACAAAATACTCAGTCTGGATCTCCTGCCCGCTCGATGGGGTGAAGTTCAGCTTGAAGTGAGGCAGCCGCTCGTACCACGGCCCTGGAACATTGAGCTGGTCCGTACAAGCCTCCGCGGGATGATCGACGATGGGATGCAGCTTCTTCGCCGCCAGCGTCGCCTTGTGAAATGTTGCTGGCGGGGACACTGTGCCGCCCTGGTCGACCCGCCGCTTCAACCAGACCTCGCTTGCCTTTCCATCCTGCCAGTCAGTAAACAACGACACGCTATACGCCGCTGCCATCACGTCGCCGAGATGATGTTCAAGCTCGCTGAACGGGAGGTCCTGGTAGACCACCTGCGTCATCTGAAAGGTCGGCTGCACCGCCAGGGTCATGTGCGTCACCACACCGAGCGCGCCCAGCCCTACCACTGCGCCGGCAAAGCGCTCCCCATCCTTCGCGCGCGAGAGCGTATGCACCGACCCGTCCGCACTTACAAACTCCAACGCCGTGACGGCGGTAGCCAGGTTGCCATTGCCCACGCCCGAGCCGTGCGTCGCCGTCGAGCAGGCACCGCAAACGGAGATATGCGGCAGCGAAGCCAGATTATGCAGCGCAAAGCCTTTCGCATCGAGCACCGTCGCGAGGTCGCCATAGCGGATGCCCGCGCCCACCGTGACCGTGCGTGCCGCCGCGTCCACCGTCACGTCTTTCAACTGCAGCGTCGATATCTGCGCCGTCTTTGAGTCGGCTATTCCATTGAACGAATGCCGCGTTCCGAGCGCCCGCGCACGGTCGATGCTGCGTACCGCATCCTGCACCTCGGCAACCGTTGCGGGCTGCATCACCTTGTCGGTAGAAAAGTGGTAGTTCCCCGCCCAGTTCACCCGCGGAACAGCAGCCTCCGCCAGCGCCGCACCCGTGCCCATTCCATCCACCATCATCACCGCCGCCGTCGCCGCCGAAGCCTTTAAGAACTCGCGCTTGTCCATTGCATCTCCCCTGGAACATTCTGAACTCAAAACAAGCGATTGGCGAACGTGCCGCTCGGCAGTCCTAGACTGATAAAGTATTCCGAACATCAGGAGAGCACAGTGCTGAGGTGTCTACTCATTGCCGTAGCTATAACTTGGTTACAAACGTCGCCTGCCTTGGAGAATAAGACCTCCGGAACGGAAAGTATCGAGCGGCGATACACCGATGGAACCGTATCGCATTACCTCATGACCGGGGACAACGATGGATGGCACTACACAGTCCAAGCCACTGATCTGGTAAGACGCGATGCAAGCAACCGATACTATGAGGAGATCGGCTGGTCAAACTTCACCTCTGGGCAACCGCTTACTCCAGCCAGCCTTGCGCTGCGTCAGACGCTTTCTCTCGACGATCCTGGTTCCTACATGAAGGTGCCCCACCTTGCCGCCGTTCAGCCTCAGTTGATCGGCCCTATTACAGACTTGCTGACGTTCTACAGCGACCTTCTATTGGCTCAGCAGGGTAAGCTTGCGCAGGCAGGAGAGACCGCATATGTGTCGCGGACAACTCCAAACTCATGGGCGGATGGAGAACGTGTTCTGGTCGGAGAGGATGCCGTCGACTTCTCTCTTAAAGTGGATGCCGTAAACGCCGCGGAACATACAGTGACTCTGCTGGTACAGCATCTGCCTCCGCCAACAGTTCACGTTCAATTGCCGGCTCTCTGGATGCGGACACCAGCGTCAGCCGTTCCCAACAACTTCGTTCAGGTCTCGAAGCAGGGTGACAGCTTTATCGCCGAGGCAGGCAAGGAAGTATTTGACGTCCGTCTCGTTGTTGATACCCGCGACGGGCGTCTGCTCGTAGCGAGCATGCACAATCCTGTCACATTCACACGGCGAACGTGTGCCGATCGCGCGCTGACACACTGCGGGCCGCCAAGTCCAGGCACAACGCTCCGGGAGGTCACCTGGCAGCTGCTATCGTGAAGCTCAACATTCGTGGTTGTCGCGCACATCCTTGTGTATGTAGGAGTCGACCGACTTGCCACCTAGAGTTTTAATGATCGCCAGTGCAGCATTTATGCTCTCGCTCGGACTCGCGACTACCTTCGCGCCTCAGGAACTCCTCCACTACACCGGCAACCCCGCACAGACCGTTCCGGTGCTCGCCATCCAGACTGCCGGTGCGCTCTATCTCGGCTTTGCCATCCTCAACTGGATGGCTAAGGACAACGCCATCGGCGGCATCTACAGCCGCCCGGTGGCGCTAGGAAACTTTCTGCACTTCCTCCTCGTGTCAACAACGCTGCTCTCCCTGGTGAGAAGAGGTGTCGGTGAGCCGCTGCTCCTGCTCGTCACAGTCCTTTACGCCCTCTTTGCCATTGGGTTCGGTCTGCTGGTCTTCGGCAAGAGTCCTTCCTCGGCGAAACACTCTTGACTCCCGCACTACCCATCCGCACCTCACGCTCAGCCCAAATCAAAGTCAGCGAGGACCCCGAAAACCCTTGTCATTCTTCGACGATGTTCGAGGATCTGTTGTTCGTCTGTGCCACCTGCCAGTCGAGGGCAAGCCTTTCAGCCGTGTTCCCCCGGACACCGATCTGCGATACCCTGACTCGGCATCTCATCTTCGGAGCCAACGTAACCAATGCCATCTGAATCATCCTTTCCAGAGATCAAAACCGCAGTCATCGGCTTCGGTCTGGCCGGCCGCGTCTTCCATGCTCCGTTCGTCAACGCCGTGCCCGGCCTGCGTCTCTCCGCAATCGTGCAGCGCAAAGGCGACGAGGCCGCGCAAGCCTGGCCT
Source organism: uncultured Granulicella sp. (assembly GCA_964658395.1). Classification (GTDB taxonomy): domain Bacteria; phylum Acidobacteriota; class Terriglobia; order Terriglobales; family Acidobacteriaceae; genus Edaphobacter. Next base: position 22,716 of record CAZZYQ010000059.1, read on the forward strand.
GAAGCAAAGATCGTGCGATCCGTCGAAGATGCCCTGGCCTCAGACGCCGACCTGCTGGTCATAGGTACGCCAAACGAGACCCACTATGACCTCGCCCGCCGATGCCTCGAAGCAGGCAAGCATGTCGTAGTAGACAAACCCCTGTCGGCAACCAGTCAGGAGGCCCTCAGCCTTGCAAAGCTCGCCGCCGAAAAGAAGCTGGTGCTCGCTCCCTTCCACAACCGCCGCTGGGACGGTGACTTTCTCACCGTCCGCGCCCTGCTGCTGCAACGCGCGCTGGGTCGCCTCACCTCCTTCGCCTCGCACTTCGACCGCTTTCGCCCTGTGCCGCGTCCGGGCACCTGGAAAGAGGCCGGCCACCCCGCCAATGGCATGCTCTTCGACCTTGGCCCGCACCTTGTCGACCAGGTACTCGCGCTCTTCGGGCCGCCTGACGCCATCACCGCAAGCGTACGCACCGACCGCGACGGCTCCGAGATCGAAGACGCCTTCGACATAACGCTCCACTACCCGCGCCTGCTCGCCCGCTGCAGCGCCACCATGATTGCCGCCGACCCTTCGCCACGCTTTCAGTTGCACGGCACCGGCGGCAGCTACCGCAAGTACGGCCTCGATCCGCAGGAACCCGCGCTGGTCGCCGGAGCCAAGGTCCCGCGCCTCGCAGAACGCGGCAAGTCCACCGAGAGCGACGAATGGTTGCGGGAACACTCCGCCATGTGGGGCATGTTGATCACTGCGCCCGATCCTAGCGACCCGCGCAACCTGGTCACCCATGAGGTCGAGACCGAACCCGGCGACTACCGCGGCTTCTACGCCAATGTCCGCGATGCCATCCGCGGCACCGCGCCGCTCGCCATAACGCCCGAAGATGGCTACCGTACCATCAAACTGCTTGAACTAGCCCGCGAAAGCAGCGAACAGCAACGGACCTTGCCTGTAGCTTTCGACGTGCCCTAAGCCTGCCAGCAGTCCAGCGGAACGCTTGTATTTCTGCAGGGAATCTACTTCTGCTGTTGCTGCCGTAAGCCGCAGAGGCAACGTCGGCTTCTACTGCCCGTACGTAGCGTTCGCTCCATGTTTGCGAAAGTAGTGCCGGTCCAGCAGCGCCTGCGACACCCCCGCCGCACTTGCACTCAGCGTCAGCGTCCGGTAGGCCATGCGCGCCACTGCCTCCAGCACCACCGCGTTATGCGCCGCCTCGTGCGCGTTTCTTCCCCACGCAAACGGCGCATGGCCCGCCACCAACACCGCCGGAATCGATAAAGGATCGATTCCCGCGAATCGCTTCACGATCGCCAAACCTGTTTCGCGCACGTAGTCGCCGCTGATCGCTTCATCGGTGAGCACGTCCGTGACCGGCACCGGACCATAGAAATAGTCCGCATGGGTCGTGCCGAATGCTGGGATCGCCAGCCCCGCCTGCGCGAAACTTGTCGCGAACTCAGAGTGGGTATGAACCACCGCGCCAATGGTCGGAAACTCGCGGTAGAGCAGCGTGTGCGTGTCCAAGTCCGACGATGGCTTCAGCGATCCATCTACCACCTTACCGTTCAGGTCAGTCACCACCATGTGCTCCGGGCGCAACTCGTCATAGTCAACGCCGGACGGTTTGATGACCACCAATCCCTGCTCACGGTCCACCCCTGAAGCATTGCCGAACGTGTACAGCACCAGACCCCGCTTCACCAGTTCCAGGTTCGCTTCAAGCACCTCGGCGCGCAATTCCTTCAACAACATGGCATCTCCTTTCTCCGGAAACGTTTACTGATCTAGATTACTTCCTCCCAAGCCCCATTACTGCTCTCGCCTAGCGCTTGGATCATCACCCAAGCGTCAGCGCCGCATAAAACGTCAGCGCCACCCAGAACGTCATCGCCGCACAAAACTTACTGACCGCACAGAACGTCATCTCGACCGGAGCCGGACGCCAGTCCGGCGCAGTGGAGAGACCCCCGCATCTTCGTTTCCTTCGCCAAACGCCAATCGCCCCGAACGTCCATCGCCACCCCAGCGTCATCGCCGCACAAAACGTCATCTCGACCGGAGCCGGACGCCAGTCCGGCGCAGCGGAGAGACCCCCGCATCTTCATTTCTTCGCGCATAATCCAGCGCTGAAACGCGCCCGCACCCGGCTTGATACAGTATCCCCATGAGCAACAGCGGCTCCCTCCCCTCCGCAGGCCTTCCCCTCGGCTTTGCCTGGGGAGCAGTCAAAGCCGGCATCAAAGCCAGCGGCAACCTCGATCTCGCCCTCGCCGTCGCTCCCGACGGCGCGAATGCAGCGGCCATGTTTACGCGGAATCAGGTCCAGGCCGCGCCTGTCATCGTCGGCAGCCGCCACCTCGCCGCCACCGGAGGCCGCGTCTCCGCCGTGCTCGTCAACGCCGGCAACGCCAACTGCATGACCGGCGAGCCCGGCATCGACGCCTGCGTCCAGACCTGCGTCGCCGCCGCCCAGAACCTCGGCTGCATCTTCGACGAAGTCTTCCCGTCCTCCACCGGCATCATCGGCGTCCCTTTTCCCGCAGAGAAAGTCATCGCCGCACTTCCATCAGCCGTCCTCTCGCTCGGCACCACGCCCGCGCACGCCGAACTCTTCGCCCACGCCATCATGACGACCGACACCAAGATGAAAGTCGCCCGCGCCGTCATCGATGTCGATGACGAAGAGGTCCGCATCTTCGGCGTCGCCAAGGGCGCAGGCATGATCCACCCGCAACTCGGCCGCGCCGTCGCCCCCGCGACACCCGCCCACGCCACCATGCTGGTCTACCTCTTCACCGACCTCGTCGCCACCCCCGCCGAGCTCGCCCCGCTGCTCGAAGCCGCCTCCGAACCGAGCTTCCAAGGCATCTCCATCGACGGCGACACCTCCACCAACGACACCGTCCTCCTCATCGCCAGCGGTGCCGGCGGCGTCCGGCTCGACGCCCGAGTCGGCGAAGCCTTCGCCAACGCCCTCGCTCTCGTCTGCAACTCCCTCGCCCACCAGATCGTCGATGACGGCGAAGGCGTGACCCACGTCGTCAACCTCCACATCACCGGTGCTGAGACCGTCGCCGACGCGAAACAAGTCGCCCGCGCCATCGCCCACTCGCCGCTCTGCAAGACCGCCTGGTCCT
>CAZZYQ010000060.1:0-20045 GCA_964658395.1 uncultured Granulicella sp.
GGCGCAATGAACGCACGGACGCGAGGTTCTTCGATTTCCACCTCGACTTGAGACCGCCCGAGGCGGCGGCAGTGCTTCACGGCGAAGTGGTCTGGCAGGCTTCAAGAGGCGGCGAGTGGGCGGCGATCCTGCGCTTTCCCCGCATCGTTGATGCTTCAGTTGAGGAGCAGGTGCGAAGAAGTGAGCAGTTTTGACAGTGGCTGTGGGGCCTCATAGACTGGGCCTGTTTCACGCCAACCGGTCCTGACCCGTGATTTGTGATCCTTGGTGAGTTCGTGCCAACCTCAGAGGACTGCCTGTGAATTCTGGAAGTACGTCTGGAAGAACGTCAAAGCTGATTGTCTCCCTTCTATTCTGCGCTGGCCTGCAGGCGGCTACAGGAGCTTTGGCTGAGGACAGTAGCTTTGTTCTGGAGCGCGACGGCCGAACGATCGTGGTCGAACCTTATGCACCCAACATCGTTCGCATCACGTTGAGCAAGTCTTCAGTGATGGCGAAGGCAGCGCCCGGCTATGGCTTCACAGGAACTCCTTCGCCAGCGGGCTGGGCCCATGAACCAGGGGGTGATGGCGCCGACGTCTTCCGGTCGCCCAGAATGGTTGTCCGTTTATCGCCGAGCCATGTGGATGAGGCTCTGTTACCGCATCCCATGCCGCTTGATGAGTTGAACCTTTCGCTGCGGGACCGCTACTTCGGCGGCGGCGGCGGAGGCCACCAACCGTACGACTCGATCTCTGTAAGCACGGCTTCGGGCCAGACGCTTCTGGACATGAAGAACTGGGCCATGGTCGCGAATGGAGTGGAAGGCATGGAACCGGACCCGGCGAAGCAGAGCGAGACGGGCTACCGTGTGTCCGCGACGTTTGGGGCGTCGGCAGACGAGCATTTCTACGGCCTGGGCCAGCAACAGCAGGGTGCTCTTGATCTGCGAGAGCACCAGATCCGTTGCTGGCACGATTACTCCGCGATCGGCGGAGAGACCGTATGCGTGCCGTTCATGATCTCGACGCGCGGCTATGGCCTGGTCTGGGACAATCCTTCGAAGACGACGATTGATCTTGGCTTCAACCAGCAGAGTGTCTGGCGATCGGAGATTGGAGACCAGGTCTCGTTCTTTGTCATTGCGGGCGCGAACAGCGACGAGATCTACCAGGGCTACCGGCTGCTGACTGGCGTCTCGCACCTGTTGCCAAAGGCGGCCTACGGATACATCCAGAGTAAAGCAATCTATCCCACGCAGGACCAACTGCTCGAGGTGGCGAAGCAGTACCGGGCGCGTGACCTTCCACTCGATGTCCTGGTGGTTGATTTTCTGAACATGACGCGGCAGGGTGAACTGGATCTCGATCCCGCGCGTTGGCCTGATCCTGCGGGCATGAACGACAAGCTGCATGCCATGGGCATCGACACCATGCTGAGCGTGTGGCCACACTTCGCGCAGGGCACGCGCTTTTACAACATGCTCCGCGAGAAGGGATGGTTGATCCACTCACCCGATGGAACACCCGACGCAGGTGGGTTCAAGGACGCGATTGGACCCAACATCGACACGACCAATCCCGCTGCCGCCCGCTGGTTCTGGGAGGCGATCCGTGACCGGTACATCAAGCCGTACCATTTCGACTCAGTGTGGCTTGACGAGACGGAGCCGGACATCGACCCGGCAAAAGACGTCTTCGCAATCGGTTCCGGCTCGCGGTACTACAACGTGTATCCGCTGTTTCACACAGCTTCAGTCTATGAAGGGTTTCGGCGCGACTTTGGGGACGGCCCGCGGGTGCTGATCCTGGCGCGGGCCTCCTACCTGGGGGCGCAGCGGAACGGCACCGTCTTCTGGTCGAGCGATATTCAGGCGACCTGGGACATGCTGAAACGGTCCATTCCTGCCGGGCTGAACTTCACGGCAAGCGGCATGCCCTATTGGGACACGGACATCGCCGGGTTCTTTTCGCCGTCGCTGCCTTCGACGTACCGCCCGGCACACAAGCCCCTGATTGATCCATCGGATGTACTCGATACGGTGGGCAACTACGTGGATTACCCCGAGTTGTTCGTGAGGTGGTTTGAATGGGGAGCGTTCATGCCGGTGATGCGCGCGCACGGAGAACGAAAGCACAATGAGGTGTGGTCATACGGCAAACAGGCTGAACCCATCCTGGCGAAGTATCTGCGCCTTCGCTATCAACTGCTGCCCTATACGTACTCGCTTGCCTATGGCAGCTACAAGACCGGAGCGCCTTTTATGCGGGCGCTGTTTATGGATTTTCCCAACGATCCAGATGTGACCGGCGTCCCCGATGAATACATGTTCGGCCCCGCGTTTCTGGTGGCGCCCGTCTCAGAGCAGGGAGCGACCCGCCGCAACATCTATCTACCGGCGGGAAGCGACTGGTACAACTACTGGACGAATGAACGTGTGCGAGGCGGACAGACGATCAGCGTCGACGCGCCTATCGACACGATTCCGCTGTTTGTTCGGGCGGGCTCCATCGTTCCGCTGGGATCCCCAATTCTGAGCACGCAACAGCCACAGAGTATTGCCTCAGTACGCGTGTACCCGGGAGCAGATGCGAGCTTCACGTTGTTTGCTGACGATGGAAAGACTTACGCGTACGAAAAGGGAGCAGGTTCGCTGACGCAGCTTCATTGGGACGACGCAAAGCATCACTTTACGCATGAGGGTGCGGCGGCCTGGAAGGAGCCTGATACGGCGATCGTTCAGGTGGTAGGCCGGTGAGGAACCCTCGGCATACCTTACCATCAACGGTCGAGCCGGACTGCCAAAGCAGGTGAGGACCGCAGATGAGGACCTCGCCGCAGCGGGAACTATACTTGTCCTGTGCTGATCCGTTTCTGTTTACGTATCGTGTCGCAGTTGTCTGTTCTGGCTTGCTCGATTGCACTCGCTATTCCAGTTGCTTGCGTTGCGATGGGCCAGACTTCTCCGAAGGTCTTGGCCGTTGCCGCGACACCCGGACGGCTGGTGCTGGTGCTTCCATTTGAAAATCGGTCGGGTGACGCCAGCGTGAACTGGATCAGCGATTCGTTCCCCGACACGCTGAATCAGCGTCTGAACTCTTCCGGTTTTCTGACGATCACGCGCGATGATCGCCAGTATGCACTTGATCATCTGGGATTGCCGATCGACTTTCGTCCTACTCGGGCGACGACGATACGGATCGCTCAGACGCTTGACGCCGACTATGTCATTGTTGGAAACTACACGCTGGCTAACGGCCGCATAGCGGTACAAGCACGTGTGCTGGAAGTGAGCCGACTGCGGCTGTCTGTGCCGCTCGAGGATTCGGCCGAGTTGACGCGCCTCTTCGATGTGGAGAATGCGCTTGCATGGAAGGTGGCGCGCCAGATCGATCCGAAGTTCCCGGTGGCACAGCAGACGTTTCTTTCCGCAGCAGGCGGGGTGAAGCTAAGTGCGTTCGAAAGCTACATTCGCGGCATCGAGGCGACCAGTTCGGTCGATCGGATCCGGCGGCTGCAAAGCTCGGTCGCGGAAGCTCAGGATTATTCCGCTGCGCTTCTGGCGTTGGGAAAGGCGCAGTACGGAGCGCGGCAGTACGACCAGGCTGCGGCGACGCTTGAGAAGGTTGCGCTGACTGACCGGTTAGCACTTGAGGCGAACTTCTACCTTGGTCTGGCACGATTCAACTCCGCAAAGTATGTGCAGGCGGAGAAGGCGTTTGAGTTTGTGGCTGGCCGGTTGCCTCTTCCTGAGGTGTTGAACAATCAGGCCGTCGCGTTGGCCCGGCAGGGCAAGGATGCGGTCCCGCTGCTACAGCGGGTGACGACCGCCGACCCGACCGACTCCGATTACCACTTCAACCTGGCGGTAGCGCAGTTACGGCGCGGCGATGCTGGAGCCGCACAGAAGGAGATTGAGACAGCCGTCAAACTCCACCCGACCGACACTGAGGCGGCCGAGTTGAAGACGCGCATTGCGACGGCGATCCACCTGACCGGTACACCGTTGACGACGAGCATTCATGCCGGAGGGTTCGACCCACTCGAGCGGATCCGGCGGACCTACTCTGAAGCGTCTTTCCGCCAGGCAGCGTTTCAACTCGACGAGATGCGCGCGGCGCGCATGGCTCTGCTGCCTCCTGCCGAGCAGGCCGTGCAATATACAAAGTTGGCGTCGGACTATCTCGCACAAGGCCTGGTGCCTGAGGCCGAGCGACAGTTCCAGGCGGCGATTACAGCGGACAGTTCGAATGCGGCGGCGCATGCCGGTCTGGCGCAGGTCCGCGAGCGCAGCGGCAGCGAGGAGGAGGCGCGGTCCGAGGCGCAGACTTCACTCAGGCTGCAGCAGAACCCGGCGGCATACATGGTGCTTGCGCGCCTTGATCTGAAGCGGAACGCGCTGGCTGCAGCGGCGGAGGATGTGAGCGGCGCACTGAAGATTGATCCCAACGATGGCGCGGCGCTCGGAATGAAGCAGCAGCTACAGACACGCGGGCAGAGTGTGCGATGAGTGCCCGATCCATGACTCTTCCGCGCCTTGGACTGTTCTGGTTTGCAGCTTTTATGCTTGCGCTGTTCAGTGGAGGCGACGCGAAGGCGAACTCTGAACCGGCAGCGAGGCCGGTGGTATTGAAGCTGACGGTTCATGACGCGATTCAGCCGATCACCGAGGGGTATATAGAACGGGGGCTGCAGGACGCGGCTTCGCTGCACGCCGAGGCGGTCCTGCTGTCGCTGGGAACTCCGGGGGGCCTGCTCAGTTCGACGCGAAGCATTGTTGCGGCCATCGAGGGGTCCGAGGTGCCCGTCCTTGTGTATATCTCGCCGGCGGGTAGTCGAGCGGGATCAGCCGGGTTCTTTCTGCTCGAGTCCGCCGATGTTGCAGCCATGGCCGCCGGAACCAACGCGGGAGCGGCACATCCCATTGTTGAAGGCGTCAAGTTGGATCCAACAATGAAAGAGAAGATCGAGAACGATGCGGCGGCTTTTCTGCGATCGTTTGTCTCGCGTCGGGGACGCAACGTTGCCGCTGCGGAAGACGCCGTTCGAAACTCCAAATCCTACAGCGATACGGAGGCGCTCGACCTGAAGCTGATTGACTTGGTTGCGGCGGACGACGCAGCGTTGCTGCACGCACTGGATGGGCGGGCGATTACACGATGGAACGGCAGCCGCTCAGTCCTTCATCTTCAGAATGCATTGATCCGGACGGAGCCACCCTCGCTGCGCGAGCGGCTTCTCAGCCGGCTGGCCAATCCTGATTTTGCAGTACTGCTGATGGTGATTGGCGGACTTCTGGTTTACCTGGAGTTCAATGTTCCTGGCACGATCGTTCCCGGTGCGCTGGGTACGCTGTGCGTGTTGCTCGGCGCGTTCGGTTTGAACCTCTTGCCGGTACGACACACGGCGCTTGCGCTGTTGTTCGCGGCGGTGGTGCTGATCCTGCTGGAGACAAAGTTCGCGAGCCACGGACTCCTTGGAACGGTCGGTACCGCCTGCCTCGTCTTCGGGTTGGCGACGCTGGTCGATGGGCCGATTGCGGAGCAGCGGGTGCACCTTGCAACAGCGCTCGCGGCCGGGTTTGGGTTTGGAGCAATCTCGTTCTTTTTGGCGACGATCGCTCTGCGCGCGCGGCGCAACAAGGTGCTGACTGGGGCCGAGGCGATGCTGCGGCAGACTGCGACGGCCGTAACTCCGCTCGGGCCGTCTGGCCAGGTCGAGGTGCGGGGTGAACTCTGGCAGGCCCGGCTGCGGACACCAGGTACCGCACTTGCCGTAGGAGCGCAGGTCAAGGTGCGTGAGATGGACGGCCTAGTGCTGCTGGTCGACGCTGTGGGAGAGCCTGACTAGGCACGTCCTGCGCGTGTTTTCTGCGGCATGCCCGGAGTAGACTGAGTTCGCATAGCTGTTTTATGCAAGAGAGTCTGGTCCCGACCCATGCCCATGCCACTGCTTGTTCTCGTCGCAATCTTCGTGCTGTACGTGTTGAACTCCATCAACATCCTGAAGGAGTACGAGCGCGGTGTCATCTTCCGTCTGGGCCGAGTACGCGAGGCGGCAGCCGGGCCCGGGATTATTTGGGTGTTCCGGCCGATCGATACAATCACCCGGGTGTCGCTGCGACAGGAGGCGATGGAAGTGCCGTCGCAGGACGTCATCACGCGGGACAACGTGACTCTCAAGGTCAACGCGGTGATTACGCTTCGCGTGGTCAATCCGACAAAAGCAGTGATTGAGGTTGCCAATTACATCTACCAGACCTCGCAATTCGCGCAGACGACGCTGCGCTCTGTACTCGGCGAGGTGGATCTCGATGGGCTGCTGGCACACCGCGAGCAGTTGAACCAGCGGATCCAGACGATCATTGACGGGCACACTGCACCCTTCGGAGTGAAGGTGGTCTCAGTAGAAGTGAAGCAGGTTGATCTGCCCGAATCGATGCTGCGCGCCATGGCCAAGCAGGCGGAAGCGGAGCGGGAGCGCCGCGCCAAGATCATCCACGCGGAAGGCGAGTTCAACGCCGCCGCGAAGCTGGTTGACGCTGCAACCCTGATGGCGACGCAGCCTATGACGCTGCAACTGCGATACCTCCAAACGCTGACCGAGATTGGGGTTGAGAAGAACACGACAATCGTCTTTCCTCTGCCCATGGAGTTGATGAACCTATTAAACAAGACCTTTTCCGAGCAGCCAGGGCTGATCTCTTCCGTACCTGCCGAGAAAGAGAGCTGAGATGAGCACGATGTACGAGAGGGAGTTTCGCGAGCGTGAGGGACGACTGCCTGAGCGGGAAGACCGCCGCGAACATCTGCCGGAGTACCGTACGCAACGCGCGGGACACCGCGAATTGTCTGACGACGCTCGTGAAATCTCTCTTGGCACAGGAACCATTCTCGGGATCTTCTTCGCCCTCGCGCTTCTCTGCGCGGTCTTCTTCGGCTTCGGCTATGCGATGGGGCGGAGGTCGGCGCAGCCAGCGGTCGCCGCGGTTGAACCAACCTCTACGGGCGGCCTTTTCGGCAGCCTAAAGCCGTCAGCAGGGAATCTGCTGGGGTCTGGCTCCCAGCAGAAGAGGGACGCAGCGAAGGTGGTTCCTGCGCCGTCGGCTGCACCGAATCTCGTGCCGGATGCAAACGAGGAGGTTCCCGCACAAACTGATCCGCAAAGCACGAGCGACCGAACGGCTGTGGTGGTAAGGCCGTCGGCCAAGAGTTCCAGTTCGGCTCCGGTAAGTGCGACCAACGCAGACCCTCAAGGAACGCCATCGATGCCAGCGGTTAGCTCAAGTGGGACGGCCATCGTCCAGGTGGCAGCGGTCTCACACCAGGAAGATGCTGACCTGCTGCTTTCCGCGTTGAAGAAGCGTGGCTATGCCGTGATGATTCGGCATGAGGCGCAGGACCGTCTGTTGCACGTACAGGTGGGACCCTTCGCCAGTAAGAAGGATGCGGACCTGATGCGGCAGCGCCTGCTGGCGGATGGCTATAACGCAATCGTGAAGTAGTGATTACGCCTTTCGACGGCCGCGCAATTGCAAGCAGCAGATCTGCTGATTTCTCTGATTAATCCATCGATTCACCTTGAGACTGATCAGTTCAGCAGGCCAGCGTTTCTTTGGCGGAAGGCGGGTATGCGCGTCAAAATGAATCCGCCCGCAAGGATGACGATGAAGCCCATGGTCTCCGGCGTAAGGATCAGGTGCTCGAAGTTGTCGTAGAAGACGCTTACGAGCAGCAGGTAAACCGAAGCAATCTGGACATAGTTGATGCAGGCGACGCTCTGAAGCTTCTTTGCGACCCAGTCGAGAATATCGCCCGAACTCCCGTTATCTTTCGAGGAGCCAGGATGCGCGAACGCGGCGAGCAACAGGCTCAGGAAGAGCGAGTACGCGAAGAACCTGCCCCAATCGTGTGCGATACACCACAACGGGGCGAAGAAGACCGCCATGCAGGCCAACATGTAGAGCACTCTCTTGAACTGCTGCGTGGAGATGGAGTTTGCCAGCGCTACGAGCGCGGCGAAGATCAGCGACAGCATCTTGACGCACTTCATGCAGAAGGAGAGCTGTGCGGCACGGCTTCCGAAATAAAGCTCATGTTCGGAGTGAAGAAGTGCCCTGAAGCCGGGTGTGATTGGAGCCTCCGCGAGCGGGCCGCTGAAGTGGAAGAGGACAACCTTGTAAGTGAGATGAGGAGCGAGATTTGACCAGTGCATCGCCAGCAGAAAGCAGGCAATTGCGGTCAGTCCCGGAAGGATGAAGTCTCGGGCGCGAGGCCAACGGGAGACAAGGAAGGGTATGCAGGGTGCGATGAAGAAGATCGAGGCCTCGTGGATGAAAAAGCCGATTACCAGACTGGCCAGACCGAAGAGAAGTTTCAACGCCGGGTTTTTCACCAGATTGGTGCAACCTAGCAGGGCAGCGAGGAAGACGAGGAACGCTATTTGCAGAGTGTCGCCGATGACTTCTACCAGGACGGCGAGCATTGGGCTGGCGCAGAAGGCGAAGGCGAAGAGAGTGCTGAACCTGGAGGGTTTCGCGCAGAGACGCGTAAAGGCCAGGACGGCCGCCGCCAGAATCCCCGACAAGACCATGAGGGCTGCGACGTTCAGCCAGACAACGTTCAGGTGCTGCGGAAAGAGCAGGCGTACGACACTTCCGACGAGGGCCCGGCGGCGGAAACCATCCTGGTAGCTGGCGAGATAAAAGCCGACGAAATAGGGGTGGAGGAGTATAGTGCCATGCTTCAGATGGTCGAGGTGGAGGCCGCGGACGAACGCGGTTGCCGCGCCCAGAATGGCAAACAAGGTGACCGCACTCTTCGAGCTAAGGCCCGCTGGATCAGCGGCGACCTTCTCATCGGCGACCTCGTGATGGATGATCTGCGATGGCATGTGTGCTGCTCTTTCTAAAACGGTGGATCAAGTACTCCTTTAAAGCTTGAGCGGGTGCTTCAAACGCGGTCAGAGAGAACTGGACATTTGCGCCCCGCGGTTTCACAGAGGCTGGACAGGGCGTTTCGCCCCGTCCCGAACGACAAGGGTAACCGGAACCGCGGCATACCTGAAATGACCCGATCAGGTAAAGCTTACAGCTACCCCCTTGGACACTCCGTCGGTAAACCTCGATCAGCTGCGTGCCGGGAATGGTTCCCCGGCTGTTGACCAATGGAGATAGCGGGTTGCTCCCTGCTTCGGCTGTGTTGTAATACTTGCTGTAGGCTTCGAAATCTGGAGCCCAAGGCATCTTTGCATCAAACGAAAGCAGGAGACGAAGACCGATGGCGAACATGTTGCTGAGCGCACAGGAACGCAATCTTACCCCGGACGAGGTGGAGCGGCTGGACAGACGCCGCCGCCGAGGCCAACTCTACCTTATCCTGTGCCTGCAATGCCTCGTGGTGTCGACTCTGCTGACGCTTTGGACGGGGCAGGACCTTACCTATTCGCCGGGCTGGATCCACCCCGTTGCATACTGGAATGCACTCACGTTCCTCCTGGCGGCGTACTTCGGCATACGTGGTCTTAGTCTGCGGCGGGGAAGCAACGAGTTCATCAGCTATTAGTTCGCACCGCGGGACGGGTCGGGATGCTTGCTGCACATGCCGCTGCTTCGCCGCTGCTGCCGCTATCTGGCGTTGGATTGTTATCGACGAGATTCGCAGAGCCTGCCCGTTTTTCTGCGGCTGAACTTGCGGTCCTTGTGGTCTGCATCCTTGTATCGGGTGCCCTGTTCTTCTATCGCTTCGGTCCCATCCTTCGCACTGTCCTTCGTTCGAAGAAAGACCATGACTTTCTGCTGCGTCCGATTGGCCGAAGGGCGTGGGACTTCTTCTGGGAGGTCCTGTGCCAGGCCAAGGTGATCAAACAGCGGCCTGCCCCGGGTCTGGCCCACGCCTTTGTGTTCTGGGGATTCCTCGCGTTCGCGCTCGTCTCTTTGAACCACTTTGCGGTGGGATTACGGCTGGGATTTCTGCCGCCTGAAAGCCTCGTCGGAAGCTTTTACTTTGTCTTTGCAGGCCTTTGGGCGCTCCTTGTGGCGGTCTCCATTGCTGGTTTGTTTGTGCGCCGGTTCTTTGTTCGGCCGATCTGGCTGGGCAAGAAGGTATCGTACGAGTCGGGGTTCATCTCGTTTCTCATCTTCCTGCTGATGGTCACCTACCTGGGAGCGTTCTTCGCCGAGGGAGACGGTCTTCCGATTAAGGCGCTGTGGTGGACCCATACGCTGGCCCTGCTCGTTTTTCTGCCGCTTATACCCCATACCAAGCACTTGCATCTCGTGCTCAGCCCGCTGACTGTCTTTCTGAAGCGAGACGGCTTCTCGAAGATACCGCCGCTGGCCGGAGATGAGGACTTCGGTCTGGTCACGGGCAAAGACGTGACCCAATTAGTTGCGCTACAGGCCTATAGCTGTGTTGAGTGCGGTCGCTGTACGGAGCACTGTCCCGCATCCAACACGGGCAAGGTACTGAACCCGAAAGAGATCATCCTGGGCACGCGGAGCTACCTGAACCAATTCGGTGCCAGTTCCGAGTCGCCGCTGCTGGTGGACGAGGCTGAAGAATCGCCCGACAACCCGCCAGCGAAGTACATGTCGATGGAGGCGGCGTTCCAGTGCACGACCTGCGGCGCATGCGAGTTTCAGTGCCCGGTCGGGATACAGCATCTGCCGATTATCGTGGGGCTGCGCCGGGGGGCGACCAACACTGGAACCTGGGAGGACAGTTACGGCACGAAGCTCTTCCTGGCGCTTGAGAAGAACGGCAACGCACTGGGTTTGAGCGCCACCGAACGCGACAAGTTTGTAGCCAAGCAAGGCCTGCCTATCTTCGATGGAACTCAGGAGTATTGTCTGTGGCTCGGCTGCATGGGCGGGTATGATCCAAAGGGGCGTGAGATCGTCGCCGATTTCGCGCGGGTGATGGACCATCTCGGGACGACCTTTGGAGTGCTCAAGAAAGAGAAGTGCACGGGCGATCCGGCCCGCAGGCTGGGCAACGACCTGGTCTTCCAGAACCTTGCCGAGAACGGGCTGAAAGCGCTGGCGACCGCCAAGGTGCAGAAGATCGTAGCCATCTGTCCTCATTGCGTACGGACCATCGCAAACGACTGGCGCGAGTACGGAATTGCGCCTGAGATCGAACACCACTCAGAGTTCATGGCGCGGCATAAAGAGCGGCTGCCGAAACAACCTGAGGGCGGAGACATCGTCTTCCACGATCCGTGCTACCTGGGACGCTATCGGGATGTATACGAGCAGCCGCGCGCAATCGTTGCGATGGCCGGGTCGCTCGTCGAGGCCCCTCGCAACCATGAGCGCAGCTTCTGCTGCGGTGCTGGTGGCGGCCTGGCGTTTCTGGGCGAAGAGGTGGGGGACCGGGTGAGCCATGTTCGAGCGAAGGAGCTGGCGGACACAGGCGCGGCGATCGTAGGTACGGCTTGTCCGTTCTGCAACACGATGTTTCGGGATGCGCTCTCAGTGGTGAGTGCGGCGCCACCGCAGCTCTACGACATCGCACAGCTTGCGGCGCGCGCATTGCCTGCCTTGGAAGCAACGCCTAGGACGGACTAGTCTAGACTGCTCCAGACAGTGTTGTGCCAATGTTGCCGACGAGCGTTGCGATGTTCGCAGTCAACCCTTTGAGCGAAGCGACCGCGCCAAGGCCGATTAAGGCGGCGACCAGGGCGTACTCGATCAAGTCCTGACCGGAATCATCACGGCAGAAATCCAGCCAAAGTGGTTCATGGCGCTTCATCGGCATCTCCCAGGCAAGCGCTCTCGAATGCCGCGCAGCTTGTCCCACCTGCACTTCATCGGCGCGTGCATGGTTCTCTTCAGTTGAGACGTCGTAATCCTACCGCTACGAGCAGTTGATAGATTCGATCCCGAGGAACTCGGCGGACTGGCCAAGCTCCTCTTCGATGCGAAGGAGCTGGTTGTACTTGGCAATGCGGTCGGTCCGGCTGGCGGATCCGGTCTTGATCTGGCCAGCGCCAGTGCCAACGGCGAGATCGGCGATGAATGTGTCTTCGGTCTCGCCGGAGCGATGCGAGATGATGCTGGTATAGCCGAAGCGGCGGCCGAGCTCGATGGCTTCAAGTGTCTCGGAGACAGTGCCGATCTGATTGACCTTGATCAGGATTGAGTTTGCGACCTTCTCTTCAATGCCGCGCTGCAGCCGACGCGTGTTGGTGACGAAGAGATCGTCCCCAACAAGCTGAACACGATCGCCCACCTTGTCGGTCAAGAGCTTCCACCCGTCCCAGTCGTCTTCGGCGAGTCCGTCCTCGATGCTGACGATTGGGTACTGTTCAGTCCAGCCGGCCCAGAACGCAGCCATCTCTTCGGAGGATTTTTCACTTTTATCTGACTTCTTGAAGACGTATTTACCGGTCTCCTGGTTATAGAACTCGCTTGCGGCCGGGTCGAGGGCAAGCGCGATCTCCTCGCCGGGCTTGTAGCCGGCGAGTTCGATGGCTTCGAGGATCAACTCGATCGCTTCGGCGTTCGACTTGAGCGAAGGCGCAAAGCCGCCTTCATCGCCGACGGCTGTGTTGTAGCCGCGTTTTTTAAGGACGCCTTTCAGCGTGTGGAAGACTTCAGTCCCCCAGCGAAGCGCGTCGGAAAATGTCTCTGCGCCAACCGGCATGACCATGAACTCCTGAAAGTCGACGTTGGAGTCGGCATGGGAGCCGCCATTGAGGATGTTCATCATTGGGGTTGGAAGAAGGCAGGCGTTGACTCCGCCGAGGTAGCGGTACAGGGGCAGCCTCAATGCCTTTGCGGACGCGCGGGCGCAGGCCATTGACACCGCAAGAATGGCGTTCGCACCAAGGCGCGACTTGTTCTCCGTTCCATCGATCGAGATCATAGTGGCGTCGATCAGCCGCTGGTTCGAGGCGTCCATACCCTGGAGTTCAGGAGCGAGTATGGATTCCACGTTTTCGACTGCACCGAGGACCCCTTTACCGAGGTAGTGGTCCTTATCGCCGTCGCGAAGCTCAACCGCTTCGTGCTCGCCCGTCGAAGCACCGCTGGGCACAGCGGCGCGGCCCATAGCACCGCCTTCGAGTGTGACATCGGCTTCAACGGTAGGATTACCGCGCGAGTCGAGGATCTCGCGGGCTTTGATGGATACGATCTCGGTCATGTTGCTCCTGTCTTTCGTTGGCGATGCCAATGTTTCAGATAGCTTTCTTGCAACGACGCGGTGGTCGAGACGGTCGTTGAGCTTCGGGCGGCGGTCTATGGCGACGGTGCTGCCACCCAGGGCGCCAATCGTTTCGACAAGCTCCACCTTCTTGTTTGTAGTCAAAATGAGATACCCGCAAGGCGGATTCTAGCAAAGGCTTGTGACTCTTGTTCGACTCAGTAATGCAATCGGACAGATCGAAAGGCGTTCGAATGCAACGTCAAATTATTTCTTGTTCGCAGCGGACCTGGGCCGTTTGCCATGCGGTTTGTTGGCGGACCCTGTGTTGCTCGTCATTTGGACCCCGTGTGCATGGACGATTGCGCCGATCAGACCTTTGAAACGGTGTTCAATTTCCGCACAGCGTGAGGTGTTCTGCAATTCAACGCCACGCCGTTCACTGCGGATCAGCCCGGCTTCGCGCAATGCCCTGAAGTGCTGAGACAAGGTCGATTTTGGGATGGTCTGCTCGTTGATCTCGAGGAACGACGAGCAGTTCTGCGAACACCCTGAGCTCGCGATGTTGACGAATATGGTGACGCGCACTGGATCGGCGAGTGCGTGCAGGATGCCCTCAACTGTGATGTCTTCGATCGCGGGGTGGACAAGGGGCCGCATGGTCTGATCCTACGCCAGATTTCCACATTGTTCCAATGTTCATGAAACCGGAACAAATGAATCGTTGCCAGAGCTGGTTCCATCTCAACAAACGGCTAATGCAATCGTGACCCGCCGCTTCCTCAATCGGGTCTCACACATTCACGGATTCATTCAGGCATTGAGAGGGAACGAAGATGAGCAAACTTACGGGCAAGGTCGCAGTCGTAACGGGAGCATCGAAGGGAATCGGAGCCGGCATCGCAAAGGCATTGGCTGCTGAAGGCGCTTCGGTCGTCGTGAACTACGCTTCAAGCAAGACGGGTGCGGATACCGTTGTCGCCGCCATTACCGACGCTGGCGGCAAGGCCGTGGCTGTCGGCGGCGATGTCTCGAACGCAGTCGATGCGCAGGGCATCATCGACGCGGCAATCAAGAACTACGGCCGTCTCGACATCCTCGTCAACAACTCCGGTGTGTACGAATTCACCCCGATCGAGTCCGTCACCGAGGCCCAGTTTCACAAGATGTTCAACATCAATGTGCTCGGACCGATCCTTACAACGCAGGCTGCATTGAAACACCTCGGCGAGGGTGCGAGCATCATCAACATCGGCTCTACGGTAACCCGGATCACCCCGGCGACGTCAACCGTCTATACCGGCACCAAGGGCGCTCTCGATGCGATTACGGGCGTGTGGTCGAAGGAGCTTGGACCGAAGAAAATCCGGGTGAACACGATCAATCCGGGGATGGTAGAGACCGAGGGCACCGTGACCGGCGGCATGATCGGGTCGGAATTTGAGACAGCGTTGATCTCGCAAACGCCGCTAGGCCGAACAGGTAGGGTCGACGACATCGCTCCGCTGGCCGTGTTCCTCGCGTCAGATGACTCGAAATGGCTGACTGGCGAGCAATTGATTGCGTCGGGCGGCATTCGCTAAGTAAGCGCCGCTCGACTCAAGAGCTCACTGGATGCAGGTCACTGGAGCAGGGCTGCACACTACGAGAGATAGCTCGTTCCTCCGTGAAACCCACGTCCCAAAAATCGAGACGTGGGCCACCCGTCTAACGGGAGCAGAAGCGGGCTCGTTATGGTAGTCCGCTTATTTGGCTCTGTTCGGCAGCCGCAAGGACATTTCAAGAACCACGGCTTGGGTGCCGACTGCGAGCCTGCTGTGGCTGTACTCTCCGGCCTCCAGACCGCTTGTTCCGACCTTAGCCGTTTCGCTCAGGTTGAGGGTGTAGGCAGCCGCGAGGTGGAGGCGCTCGCGGTCGTACTGCACCCCGGTTGACAGTCCGTTCTTCATGATCGCCCCGGTGAGCGGTGTGAGTGTGCCGTCCGGTACGAGGCTGCTGCGCCGCACGAACCCGCCGGCCAGCTGGAAGTGTTCGCCGACGGCGCGATCAAGTGCAACTCGACCGGTATATTGGTCGCTCCATTGCAGCGGGATCTCATCTTTGATCGAGCTTGATCCAAGAAAACCGTTGATGTCACGGTTGGTACCCTCGGCGAGGCTGACAGGAAGCTTCCGGAAGGCGGTGTGGAAGTTTACCCAGTCGCCTTCAAGGCTGATCCCGGTAGTGCGCGTCGCCTGCCAGCGACCATTCGCGGTCACTGATTGGGGCATCTTCACGCCCACTCGTGCGTCGTAGGCGAAGTCCGGTTGAAAGGGAATCCCGAGGGCGGCGAACTGCTCTCCCATGTTGCCGTACGCGTGGCCGTGGCTATTGATGGTGATGGGTGAGCTGTATGCCGCGCTCAGGGCGACGTTGGCAGTTGGCTGCGCTGTGATTCCAAGGCTGCCGCCCCATCCAAATCCATGAGTGTGAAGGTCGAGCAGCGTCTTCAACCCTTTAAGGCTGGGGTTCTGTTGGAAGATATAAGGGGCAATGAGGGTGTTTTCGTTGTACTCAAGTCCGAACGCAGCGCCGATCGACAGACGCTGGGAGATGGCGAAGCCAAGGCCCGCGCTGCCCTTGATGCCGATGATCTTAGACGTTTCGGACTGCAGACCGTAGTTCGCTCCGGCGGTGCCGGGAGAGTCAGCATAGCGCCAGTGGACCGCCGAAGAGAAGTCCGGCGCTAACCCGATCGCCGCGCTGAAGCGGCTGGACCCGAGCGAACCGCCGAGCGCGCCGACGGGAACTGCCTCGACCCGCAGGCGCATGGGGGAAAGATCATTCGTGGCGTTGGTGAAGCGGCCAAACGGGGCACCGGCAACCAGGATCGAGTTGATGGTAAGAGCGCGAAGCTTCGTGAGGCCGGCGGGGTTGAGGGCGAGCGCATCAAGGGCATTGCCTGATGTCGGCGCATAGATGCCGCCCTGGGCGACCGTTTGTGCCGAAACTCCGCCGTGATAGAAGTCCTGACCGCGTAACGTACGGTGTGGTGCGATCGACAAGAAGAGGGCTGCGCATACAGCCCGTGCTAAGACTAGCTCCTTCCTCATAAAAGCTCCCTTTTGGAATATGTATCGACCTTGGCCAAGTCCGGGATGAACAGAAGTGCAACTTTGTCGGTATGCGGTGATGCGGTAAAACGTCAGGTCCAGCCTCAATCAGCAGCTTCGGACCTCTTCTTCAGCTGCCCCCTTGGCTTAGAATGGCGGTGAGGGAGTCAAGGCATGCGAGTGAGCGATCAGCCGTTCGACATCACCTGCCCGGACTGTGGCGGGATACTCAAGGTCGATCCTGTCAGCAGGGCCATCATTGCGCACACTCCGGCGCCGCGAAAGAAAGTCTTCGAGGACTTTAGTGAAGCCGCACGGGCCTTGCGCGAGAGCGATGAGCGTCGGGAGAACTTGTTTCGGCAATCGGTGGATGCGGAGAGAAACAAGGAAGACGTGATGGCGAAGAAGTTTGCGGAGGCAGTGAAGAAGGCCAAGGAGTCGCCCCTGGATGAAAGACCGCTTCGTGAGTTCGATCTGGACTAAGGCGGTGTATGGCAGCCGAGTACCAGGAGACATCCGATAGCAGAGAGCGGGAGAGTCGCATCGGTTCGGTTTTACCAACCCGGCGCGACCTGATGCGGTCCGCTCTCGCAGTGGCCGCGGTTTCGGCGGCTCAGCGCCGCATACTTCCGGCGCAGTCAAAGAAGCCGGACAGTCAGCGCTTAGCCATTCCAGGAGACTTCCTCGGTTTAGGCTATGAGATGTCCTCGGTGGCGAAGCCAGGTCTGCTGCGGGCTTGCAACGCTCCCATGATTGAGCTTCTTCGCAATCTCGGACGGCGCGGGGTTCTGCGCGTGGGCGGGATCGTCGCAGACTACACGCGCTACGCAGCGAATGAAGCGGCTGTCGCCACGCCGAAGAACACCGTCATCAATCGCGAGAACCTGCGTCAGCTGCGTGGCTTTCTGGACGCTGTTGGCTGGTCTGTTTTATGGAGCGTCAACTTTGGCAGTGGCAGGCTTGAGGAAGCTGTAGTTGAGGCACAGGAAGTGCACCAAGTGCTCGGCAGCCGTTTGAACGCAATCGAGCTTGGCAACGAAGTCGAGAATTACGGCAGGGGCGAGCGTCCGTTGCGAAAGCCGTCCTACTCGTATGAAACGTATCGTGCGGAGTACGATCGATGGCGGACCGCCATACAAGCTGCCGTTCCGGGTGTACGCTTTGCCGGTCCTGACACGGCTGCTTCTGTCGATTGGGTGGAGCGGATGGCTGCCGATGCTCACGGCGATGTTCAATTGCTCACGACGCACTATTATCGCGGCGATCAACGACAGGGTACACGGACAGAGTTGTTGCAGGACGATCCCGATTTGATCGCCAGATTAGAACGGCTACAGAAAGCATCACGGACAAGCGGCATTCCTTGGCGAATGTGCGAGACGAACTCGTATTTTGGAGGCGGGCGTCCGGGGGTGAGCGACACCCTGGCGGGAGCGCTTTGGACAATCGACTTCATGATGCTGCTGGCCCGCTACGGCTGCGCAGGCGTCAACCTCGAGACTGGAGAGAACCAGCTGGGATTCGTCAGCTCCTACTCGCCCATTCCAGAGGATGCCGCCGGACACAATTCCGCGGGAGCGCCTTACTATGGGATGCTCGCGTTTGCGACCGCGGTTTCGGATGCGCGCGATGTGTTCCCAGTCGATCGCGCGGGCACGAAGCTGCGTGTCTATGCGCTCGGCGCCGGCGGTCGTGTGCGAAGCGTAACCCTGATCAACAAGGCGACTGAAGGCAGCATGACGTACCCCTTGCGGAGTTTTTCGCTTCGCGCTCCGACTGTGTTTGCGCTTACTGGACCGTCGCTCGACAGCAAAGCTGCGATCAGCTTCGGAGGCGCGATGGTTGAAGCGAGCGGGCGGTGGTCGGGCCGGCCACAGCCGCTCCACGGCGATGAGGTGGTGGTTCGGGCTGGAAGCGCTCTCGTAGTTCGTTCAGCCTGATCGGGATGCGGATTAGGAGGGTTGCCGCTCCGCGGCTAAACTTGAGAGATGCCACCAATCCTTAATGCACAAGGGCTGACCAAGGCCTTCGGTGCGACCACTCTGTTTCGCGACATCTCGTTCACTGTTTCCGATGGCGACCATATCGGGCTGATTGGGCCTAACGGCGCTGGCAAAAGCACGCTGCTGAAGGTGCTCGCCGGAGAAGAAGACGCGGACTCGGGGGATGTCGCCATTCGCAAGCGGGCGCGCGTCGGCTACGTACGACAAGAGTCATCGTTCGCCAAGGGTATGACGGTGCGGGACGTGTTGGAGGGTTCGCTCAAGGCAGCGAACATCCCCGAGGCAGACCGCGAAGGGCGGCTGCGGGAAACTTCTGGACGGACGGGTTTTCCGTCGCTTGAGGCTGAAGCAGCGAGCCTCTCAGGGGGCTGGCGCAAGCGGCTGGCGATCGCCGAGGCGATTGTCACAAAGCCAGACGTGCTGCTGCTCGATGAGCCGACCAACCATCTCGACCTGGCGGGGATTGCGTGGCTGGAGCAGGTGATCAAGGAGACGGAGTCAGCGGTAGTGATGGTCTCGCACGACCGGTATTTTCTGGAAAACACGGCGGAGGAGATGGTGGAGCTGAACCGCGTGTATGCAGACGGTCTCTTGCGGGTGAAGGGCAGCTACAGCAAGTTTCACGAAGGCAAGGAGCAGTATCTCGAAGCGCAATCGAAGCTGCAGGACGCGCTGAAAAACCGCGTGAAGATCGAGACCGACTGGCTGCGACGCGGCCCGAAGGCGCGCACGACAAAGTCCAAGGCTCGCATTGACAGCGCACAGGAGTTGATCGGCCAGTTGAAAGAGGTCAATCAGCGGACGCAGACGGCCAGTGCCGCTATCGACTTCGCGGCGACAGAGCGGCAGACGAAGCGGCTGGTCGAGATGGAGGAGGTGTCGGTAGTTCTCGGAGATCGAAAGATCGTGGAAGGGCTGAACTTTCTTATCACGTCAGGGATGCGCGTGGGCCTGGTCGGGCCGAACGGCAGCGGAAAGACGACGCTGCTGCGACTGCTGACGGGAGAGTTGACGCCTGCGAGCGGAACCATAAAACTGGCTGCGTCGTTGAAGATCGTCTACTTCTCCCAGACGCGAGAGCTCGATGAAGAGTTGACGCTGCGACGTGCGCTTGCACCCGATTCAGACTCCGTCGTGTACCTGGGCCGGGTGGTGCATGTGGCGAGCTATGCCACAAAGTTCCTGTTCACGAGCGAGCAGTTGAACCAGCCCGTCTCGCGCCTTTCGGGCGGGGAGCGGGCGCGGGTGCTGATTGCGAAGCTGATGCTTGAACCGGCGGACCTGCTGCTGCTCGACGAGCCGACGAATGATCTGGACATTGCGACGCTGGAGATACTGGAGGAGAGCCTGCTCGAATACACTGGCGCGCTGGTGCTGGTCACGCATGACCGGTACATGCTCGACCGCGTCTCAACGACTGTTCTGGGACTGGACGGTCGGGGCGGCGCCGGACGTTTTGCAGACTACTCGCAATGGGAGCAGGAGACCCGCGGCGGCCTTGCGGATGAGGAGATTGTGGAGTCGGTCGCCCCGGGCACGACGGGCACCGCAATCGCTCCGGCGCCGCCGGCTGCGACTGCGCCGTCCTCCGGCGGCAAGAAGAAGCTGTCTTATCTTGAAGCGAGAGAATACGGCGGGATTGAGGCGGCCGTCGAGGCGGCGGAAGACCGGCTGCAGGCAGCAAGGGAGACGATTGAGGATCCGGCGGTGGTCATCGATGCAGCCCGCCTGACCGGTGCGCTGGCGGAGCTTGAACGCGCACAAGCGGTTGCCGATGAACTCTATGCGCGGTGGGCGGAACTGGCGGAGAAGGCGGGCTAGAA
>CAZZYQ010000060.1:20145-25467 GCA_964658395.1 uncultured Granulicella sp.
ATCACAAAGACGCACTTGAGATAATGCGCTCTGTGACTGCATCGCACGAGCGAGTGGCTGTAGTCGAGGCTCGGCAAAACGCATGACCGCAGGTTGCTCCAATCGATCAGGTATGCTGCTGAGACGATGAAGATTGTTGTTTCAGGGTTTCTTTTCTTCGTAGCACATGGCGCAGCTGCCTCAGCCCAGATCGCCGAGCCGAAGCAGGTCGTCGTGCTTCATGCGGCGCGGCTCTTCGATGCTGCCGCGGGAACAATGATGTCCCCGGGGGAAGTGCTGGTGCGGGGTGAACGCATTGCTGAAGCAGGAACGAAGGTGACGCATCCTGCAGGTGCGGAGGTCATCGACCTGGGCGACAAGACGCTGCTGCCGGGATTGATCGATGCCCATGTGCATCTCTTTCTGCATCCGGGCGCGGAAGACCTTCAGACGGTGCAGGAGGGTGTACCGGAGCGCACGCTGATCGCCGCCAGTGCAGCGAAGGCCGACCTGATGGCGGGCTTTACCGCGGAGCGGGATATGGGCACCGAAGGCGCGCAGTCGGCAGACTCCGCCGTGCGCAATGCGATCGATTCCGGAATGATCCCGGGTCCTAGGATGCGGGTAAGCGGCAACGCCATCGATATCACCGGCGGCCATGAAGACGCGATCGGCTACAACCCGGAGCAGAAGGTGCTCTCGAATGCGACCTACGCTGACTCAGCCGACGATCTTGTCCGGGTCATCCGTGAGCAGCTGAAGGGCGGCGCAGACTTCATCAAAATCTATGAGACGGGTAGAGACCGCGAGGTCGACGGTGCATTGAAGACACCGTACCAGTACACGACCGCCCAACTTGCGGCGGCTGTCGCCGAGACGGCGCGGCAGGGAACTCACGTTGCAGTCCATGCGACCGGGGAGCCGGGCACGGGGTATGCGGTGGCTGCGGGGGTCGTATCGGTCGACCATGCATATCAACTCAGCGAAGACACCATGGCCGCGATGAAGGCGAAGGGCATCTTCGCCGTGCCAACGTTCGCAATAACTGAGTATTTCGCAGAACATGCCTCGTCACCTGTCCGTGCCGCACTCGAACGCAGGCTTCAGGCGCTCCATGCGGCGGAGTTCAAGAAGCAGATCGCGGCTGGAGTTCCATTTGCTGTCGGCAGCGATGTGGGACCGTTTCCACATGGCACCCAGGCGCGCGAGCTCGAGTTGATGGTGCAGTATGGCATGACGCCGCTCGCTGCACTCCAGGCCGACTTCATCAACGGGGCGAAACTGCTGGAATGGGCGGACGAGATTGGGCAGCTGAAGGCCGGCTTTTACGCGGACGTGATCGCTGTGCCGGGGAATCCGCTTGAGAACATCGCTGTCGTCGGCAAAGTCGCGTTTGTGATGAAGGGAGGCGTGATCTTTCTCAGGTGAGAACATCTGGGTTCGTATTCGGCGTCTCGCGTCTGGCTTTGTCGAAGAACTGGATGATTATGCGGTTGGAAGTTGACTCAACTTGGTTTGCTTGATATGGTTAGAAGGTTCCGCGAGTATCCGGAGCGCGCCGGCGGGTGTACCCGCAGCGTGGTGGGCTGAAGAGGCCCTTAGAGTGAATCTCGATTCGACCGGCAAATAGCCATCGATCGGCACTTCCTTTACACTGGATACAAGAGATTCACCCTCGGCAGACCGGCTTGCACAGCGGAAGATCTGAGGACCTATCGCAATCGTGCCTGCGACACCCTCCACCTTGGATGGGCTATGCGGGCCGGGACAGCGAAACGGAGTCGGCCCTTTCTATCTTGTTTATTCAAGATCTTCAAGGCGCTCGGCCACCGTCGACTGTTTTCGTCTGGTTTGTTGTAGTGAGGTACAGGCGTGAAGCAGGGAAGACCTTCGTAAGAGACGCGTCAGCGTTCTCACTTTTTTGCGTGTGCGCTTGAATATGCCACGAGATACGAAGCCCTGCCCACCTCTGAGAACGAGATTGATTGACCAGAGTTTGGTTTTGAAGGAGCTTCAGTGCCTACGTTCCATCAGCTAGTAAAGCAGGGCCGCACACCGACGCGTTATAAGACTGCCAGCCCCGCGCTGCAGGGTTCGCCCCAGCGCCGCGGAGTCTGCACCCGCGTGTACACGCAAACCCCGAAGAAGCCGAACTCCGCGCTTCGCAAGGTTGCGCGTGTTCGCCTCACCAACGGAATCGAAGTGACGACCTACATCCCCGGCATCGGCCACAACCTGCAGGAGCACTCGATTGTGCTGATCCGCGGCGGCCGTGTGAAGGACCTGCCAGGCGTTCGCTACCACGTTGTGCGGGGAACGCTGGACTCGGTTGGCGTAGCGAACCGGAAGCAGAGCCGCTCGAAGTACGGCGCGAAGCGTCCGAAGGCTGCGGCAGCAAAGTAAGTGCAGGGGAATAGGGCTAGGGCCTAGGGAATAGGTTCCGTGCAAAGAGTACAGGTAGTCGGTTTGGCGGGCTAGACCGTAGTCCCCACTCCCGAGGTTCAGGTCTTGAGAAGTCAACGGCCCTGAAGGAAGACGAGAAGAGAGAGCAATGCCAAGAAAAGGTTATATCGCGAAGCGTGAAGTGGCACCGGACCCGGTCTACAACTCGACCCTGGTGACGAAGTTTGTGAACAGCATGATGTGGGGCGGCAAGAAGTCGACTGCACAGGGCATCTTCTACACCGCCATGACGAACCTTGAGCAGAAGGGCGGCGACGAGGCCCTGAAGCTGTTCAAGAAGGCGATTGAGAATTGCAAGCCTCTGCTGGAAGTAAAGTCCCGCCGCGTTGGCGGAGCGAATTACCAGGTGCCGATCGAAGTTCTGCCGGAGCGCCGTACCTCGCTCGCGATCCGCTGGCTGGTGACGTATGGCCGCGCCCGCGGCGAGAAGGGCATGGTCGATAAGTTGAGCGCGGAGCTGCTGGACGCGGCGAACGGCCGTGGTGCCGCGATGAAGAAGAAGGAAGACGTTCATCGCATGGCTGAAGCGAACAAGGCGTTTGCGCACTATCGCTGGTAGTCGGCAGGGAACAGGACGAAGGGGCGGGGAATAGAAAGAGCCTCTGCTCCAGCAAATTTGGGTTCAATGTAAGTAACCGCGGATGGAAGTCCGCAGAGTGAGAGATACGACCGTGGCACGCACTATACCTCTGAATCGTTGCCGGAACATCGGAATCATGGCGCACATCGACGCCGGCAAGACGACGACGACCGAACGCATCCTCTTCTATACGGGCATCACACACCGCATTGGAGAGGTGCATGAGGGAACTGCGACCATGGACTGGATGGAGCAGGAGCAGGAGCGCGGCATCACGATCACGTCCGCAGCGACAACCTGCACCTGGAAGAACGTCCGGATCAATATCATCGATACTCCGGGCCACGTAGACTTTACCGCTGAGGTAGAACGTTCGCTGCGCGTGTTAGACGGCGCGGTTGCCTGCTTCGATGCGGTAGCTGGTGTACAGCCGCAGTCCGAGACGGTGTGGCGCCAGGCGGACAAGTACAAGGTGCCACGGGTCTGCTTCATCAACAAGATGGACAAGGCCGGTGCAGACGCCGTGTACGCGACCTCAACCATTGTCGATCGGCTGGGTGCGCGTGCGATCCCGATCAACATCCAGATTGGCGCGGAGGCGAAGTTTGCCGGCGTGGTTGACCTGGTTACGATGAAGGCGATCCTTTGGCACGATGAGACGATGGGTGCGGAGTACTCGGTTGAGGAGATCCCGGCCAATCTGCTTGAGACAGCACAGAAGGCCCGCACCGCGCTGATTGAAGCGGTCGCCGACTCGGACGACGTCATCATGAACAAGTATCTCGAGGGGGAAGAGCCGACGATCGAAGAGCTGAAGGCGGGTATCCGCAAGGCGACGATCGCGATGAACATCTTCCCGGTGCTGTGCGGCTCGTCGTTCAAGAATAAGGGCGTGCAGACGCTGCTTGATGCGGTCGTCGACTACCTGCCAAGCCCGCTCGATATTCCCCCGATGATCGGGTCGAGCATCGACAATCCGGAAGAGAAGATCATTCGCAGGGCTGACGACAACGAGCCGTTCTCAGCTCTCGGCTTCAAGATCATGACTGACCCGTTCGTCGGTCAGTTGATCTTCATCCGTGTCTACTCCGGCCAGTTGAAGACAGGCGATTCCGTGTTGAATCCGCGCACCGGCAAGACCGAGCGGATCGGCCGACTGCTGAAGATGCATGCGAACAAGCGTGAAGAGATCACCGAGATTTTGGCGGGCGACATCTGTGCTGCGGTTGGGTTGAAGAACCTGATTACCGGCGACACGATCTGCACCGACAAGGCACCGGTGGTGCTCGAGTCGATCGACTTCCCGAAGCCGGTCATCGAAGTCGCCGTTGAGCCGAAGACCAAGGCCGACCAGGAGAAGATGGGCATGGCGCTCGCCAAGCTGGCGCAGGAAGATCCCACCTTTAATGTGCGCACCGATGTGGATTCGGGCCAGACGATTATTGCCGGCATGGGCGAACTTCATCTCGAGATTATTGTCGACCGCATGATGCGCGAGTACAAGGTAGAGGCGAACGTCGGTAAGCCGCAGGTGAACTACCGCGAGACTATTCGCGCAAACGCCGAGGCGGAGGGCAAGTACATCCGGCAGACAGGCGGTTCCGGTAACTACGGCCACTGCAAGATTCGCATCTCGCCGAACGAGCCTGGTAAGGGCTACGAGTTCACCAACGACACCAAGGGCGGCGCGATTCCGAAGGAGTACATCAAGCCAATCGATCAGGGCATTCAGGATGCAATGCAGCGCGGCATCCTTGCTGGATACGAGATGGTCGACATCAAGGTGTCGGTGTACGACGGCAGCTACCACGACGTCGACTCAAACGAAATGGCATTCAAGATCGCCGGATCGATGGCCTTCAAGGAAGCCGCGAAGAAGGCTAAGCCAGTATTGCTGGAGCCGATCATGGCTGTCGAAGTGACGGTTCCAGAGGACTACATGGGAACGATCATCGGTGATCTGAACTCACGCCGAGGAAGAATCGAAGGCATGGAGATGGTCGGCAATACGCAGGCAATTCGCGCCAGCGTGCCGCTGTCAACCATGTTCGGCTACGCGACGCACATGCGCGGAGCGACCCAAGGACGCGCCAATTACTCGATGCAGTTCAAGCAGTATGAGGAAGCTCCTCGGTCAGTTTCGGAAGAGATTATCGCCAAGGTCCAGGGCAAGGAAACGGTAGAGAAGTAAGTCGGCCAACCGAGCATTCAGAGTAGTTGTTGTCTAGGTTTTGTAACAAAACATACGGAGAAAGCATCATGGGTAAGGAAAAGTTTGACCGGTCTAAGCCTCACGTAAA
>CAZZYQ010000061.1:0-24844 GCA_964658395.1 uncultured Granulicella sp.
GCGGCCTCGTTGGCGGTCGCGGGGGCGGACATCGTTGCGCCGTCCGACATGATGGACGGAAGAGTGGAGGCGATTCGGGCGGCGTTGGACGCGGCCGGCAAGCAGGACACGCCGATCATGAGCTATGCGTCGAAGTTTGCGTCGGCGTTCTATGGGCCATTTCGCGAGGCGGCGGATTCGGCCCCGCAGTTCGGTGATCGCAAGACCTACCAGATGGACGGCGCGAATCTGCGCGAGGCAATGCGCGAGATCGACCAGGACGTGGCCGAGGGCGCGGACATGCTGCTGATGAAGCCGGCGATGCCGTATCTGGATGTGGTGCGGGCGGCGCGGGAGCGGTTCGATCTGCCAATGGGTGCGTACCAGGTTTCGGGGGAGTACTCGATGCTGCACGCAGCGTTCGAGCGGGGTTGGCTCGAGCCGGAGCGGGCGATGCTGGAGTCGCTGCTGAGTATTCGCAGGGCGGGCGCAGACTTTATCGTGACTTACTTTGCGAAGGATGCGGCAAGGGTACTGGGGTGATGTCGCATCCACCCATCGCATGAAACAAGAGCGCGATGGATGGGGCACCCGAACTTTCCTGCCTCAAATCTTATGTCTCAAAGTCGAGACATGGGGCACCCGGATTTGTGGTGAGTCAGCGTGGGGTCAGCATCTTGTCGAGAGTAGTAAAGACCTCGGCGAGGACGATACGGATAGGAGTGCCCGGAACGGTGAGTTCGCCAGTGAGGCAAAGCTCGTAGCCGGTCGGGGTGGCCAAGTGGGCCTTCCGGCTGATGGGGTCGATGAGCCAGATGTGTTCGACGCCCATGCGCAGATAGTCTTCGACGCGGTCGCGCTGGGAGCGAAGAGAGTCTTCCGGCGAGAGAACTTCGATGCAGATGAGCGGAGCCACCTGAACGACGGGATCGGCGGGATCGGAGTTCCGCAGGACGGATACGTCAGGGATGCGGACGCGGGTTGCGGAGACGCGGGTGCGAATCTCCGGGCCGACGACGACGTTCCACAAGTCCATGTTTGCGTAGAAGATGGCAGCGAGGATCATTTGCAAAAAGCCATGCGCGCGGGTGCCCAAGGTGCGCTCCTTCACTTCGCCGTCGATGTAGTCGCAGTCGGGCCGATAGCTGGTCTTCAGGTATTCGCCGAGCGGGATGGAGGTGTAGGTCGCCATATCTGATTATCCTTCTTCCAGGGCACAATTCTTGAGGGCGTGAGTTCAGGCGAACGTCTCGTCCATCTCCGTAAAGAGCTCTGCCAGCGAGATGCGGATGGAGGTGCCTGCAATCCTAAAGACACCGTCTTCAGGATGTTCGAAGCCGCGCGCCGAGGCGATGTAGCCGATGCGAAGCCAGGGATCGACGATCCAAATGTGTGCGACGCCCATGGCCAGAAATTCGTCCACCTTCTCCTGCAGGTCGGAGAGGGAGTCATCCTTCGAGAGGACTTCGATGCAGATGTACGGCGCGAAACGGATAATGGGGTCGTGCGGGTCGGAGGAGCGAAGAATGCAGATGTCCGGAACGCGGAAGTTTCGGGGGAGCGTTTGCACGCGCTGTTCGGTTAGGGCCCGCGTGGACCAGGCCTTGCGATTTTCGCGGAAGATCGCGCCAATGATGTTCTGTATATGGGAATGCGGCTGTTCGCCCACGCTTCTCTCCTTCAGCTCGCCGTCGATGTATTCGCAGTCGGGCTCGTAGGTCTTGCTGAGGTATTCGCTGAGCGGGATGGAGGTCGAGGTCGCCATATCGTCTGCTCACAGTATCAACCGGGGAGGCGGTCCCGACAACAGAATGGGTGGGCGTAAAATCGGGATTGTCGCGAATTCGGAATGAATGGAGCAATTTCTTGGCAGATCAGATCTTTGACGCGGTGGTGGTGGGCGGAGGCCCTGCGGGGTACACGTGTGCGATACGGGCATCGCAGTTCGGGCTGAAGACGGCGCTGATCGATGCGAATGAGCGGCTTGGCGGCACATGCCTGCTGTGGGGATGCATCCCAACGAAGTCAATGCTGTTTTCGGCGGAACTGTTCGATCACTTGAAGCATGCGGAAAAGTACGGGATCGACGGCGTGAGCGAGCCGAAGCTGAACTGGAAGAACCTGCTGGCCCGTAAGGACGACGTGATCATGCGGCATACCAAAGGCCTCGACTTCCTGATGAAGAAGAACAAGATCACGGCGATCAAGGGTTACGGCCGGCTGACCGGGCCGGCGCAGGATGGAGTGCACTCGATCGACGTAAAGAACGCAGACGGCAAGTCGCAGATTGTGAGGGCGAAGAAGGTGGTCTTGGCTCTTGGATCGGATGCGCGCATGCTGCCAGGGTACTCGGCAGACGACACGATCATGACCAACATAGAGATCCTGAAGACGGGGAGCTTCCCGAAGTCTCTGGTCGTGGTGGGTTCAGGAGCAGTTGGGGTGGAGTTCGCTTCCGTATTCAAGAGCTTCGGCGCAGAGGTCACCATCATCGAGATGCTGCCGCGGATCGTAAACGTTGAGGATGAAGAGATCAGCAAGGAGCTGCTACGGCTCTATAAGAAGCGCGGCATCGAGGTGCATCTTTCGGCGAAGGTCGACAAGCTCGAGAAGAACGAAGGCGGCGTGGCGGTGCACTTCACGAAGTCCGACGGCAGCGGCGAGATCAAGCAGGCGGAAAAGGTGCTCGTGGCAGTGGGCCGAGCTCCGCGAACGTACGATGCTGGACTGGACAAGATCAATGTCGCTCTGGATCGAGGGTTTATTCCCGTCAACGAGTGGATGGAAACAACCGAGCCGGGTGTGTACGCAATCGGCGACATCGTTGCTGGATTGCCGCAACTGGCGCATTCAGGCAGCATGTCCGGGCTGGTGGTTGCGGCGAAGATGGCAGGGAAGTACGCCAAGCCAGTACGTCGCGACCGGATTCCGGGCTGCACGTACTGCGACCCGCAGATTGGCAGCGTTGGACTGACCGAGGCGCAGGCGAAAGCGCAGGGTTATCAGGTGAAGGTCGGCAAATTCCCTTTTGTCGGCAATTCAAAGGCGACCATCCTCGACGCACACGATGGATTCGTAAAGGTCGTCGCGGACGCCAAGTACGGAGAGATTCTGGGCGTTCACATCATCGGGCCTGCGGCGACCGAGATCATCGCCGAGTGTGTAACGGCGATGGAACTAGAGGCGACGATTGAGGAGATGATGTTTACGGTACACGCCCACCCAACTGTGGCGGAAGCGCTACTGGATGGCTTCAGCAGCGTGGAAGGCATACCGATCAACGTCTAGGCTTGTACCGCAAGCTTGTAACGAAGAGCGGCATACAGAGCGGCACGTAGAGACCTCAAGCACTCCTGGTCGCTCCCTTACGTAGAGAATTCGAGTGCCTGGAACTCAGTGAGCATCGATGTACGTCCACTTCATCTGGTTAGGCCGCATCACCTATGCGGAGGGAATGTCGGCGCAAAGCCGAATCGTCGCCGCGCGCAAGGCGGGAACAGTTGGCGATGTACTGCTTCTAATGGAGCATCCTCCGGTCCTGACGCTGGGCAGAAATGCAGGCCGAGCGAATGTCTTGCTGCCTGGCGAAGAGCTGGTCCGGCGCGGAGTGGAGCTTCACGAGACCAATCGCGGCGGTGACGTGACCTATCACGGCCCCGGGCAGTTGGTCGGATATCCGATCTTCGACCTGCGCGGCGATCTGCCAGGAAAGAAGAGGCCGCACCTCGGTCCAGTGGACTTCGTGCGGCTACTTGAAGAGGTGCTGATCCGGACCTGCGGAGAGTTCGGGGTGCAGGCGCAGCGAATCTGTAAGCGGACCGGCGTTTGGACGATAGCCGGGGGAAGCGTGCAGGAAAAGAAGATAGCCGCAATCGGGGTGCATGTGTCGCAAGCGGTGACCTCGCATGGCTTCGCTCTGAATGTAACGACCGATCTGCGCGACTTCCAGTGGATCGTGCCCTGCGGTATCTCGGACCGGGAAGTAACGAGCCTTGAGGTCGAAGCGGAACAGGCACCAACAATGGACAAGGCGGTTAATGCAACGGTGAAGAGCTTCGGCCGGATATTTGGGCGGCAGATGCTGGCAGCCGTTTCTGTCGACGAGTTGCTCGGTGCATCAGAAACGGTTGTGAGCGTGCACCTGCCGCGATGACTGGGCGCTCAGGTACGAGGTTCGCGGCTTGGGTGTTCCGGACCATGCCGCACGCCAAAGGTGCTGCTGCGAAGCGATGCACGACGACGACTGAAGCAGTACACGACGACGAAGTACACAATGCACGACGACGAAGTGTCGATGCACGACCTTCAATCAAACTTGTTCTCCCCGCGTTGTTGTTAGGGGCGCGAAATCGATCTTGAGCAAACTTAGCGCTGGTTGCGCCATTCGGCCCACCGATGTCGTCTTAATGGTGTGAGCCTGAAAACTAAACTTTTGAAGCAAAGACGTCTGCCGCGGGCCGTTGTGTCTTTGTCGATGCTCGCGCTGTGGGCCAGTCTTGTTTACGCCCAGGCACCCGCGCCGAAAGCCATAGTCGTGGGCTACTTCGGGCAGTGGGGGCTGTATAACTCTCCGCAATACACACTCAAAGATCTTGCAGCCAACAACAAGGCTGCGATGCTGGACCAGTTGAACTACGCGCAGGCCTTTGTGACTGGCGGACACTGTTCGATTGCCGACCGGAATGCGGACCTCGATCATGTGTTTTCCGCCTCCGACTCGGTAGACGGCCAGCCGGACGACCCCGCAGCGGCGTTTCGCGGCCATCTGCATCAGCTAGCGAAATTGAAGCGGGCGAATCCACGACTGAGGGTACTTATCTCGCTCGAAGGTCACGCTGCCGACTTCGCGTTTGACGCCCAGCCTGAGAACCGCCAGGCTTTTGTTGCGTCGTGCGTCAATTTGTTCATACAAGGCAATCTTGCGCCGAATGTGAGCGCCCCGGGCCTGTTCGATGGCATCGACGTGGACTGGGAGTACCCGCAGGGCGTTGACGCGGCGAACTTTCTCGCCCTGCTTACTGAGCTTCGCCGACAGATGGACCTTGCCCGTCCAGGGCTCACCCTCTCCATCGCGGTCGGGCCAAGTCCACGCATGTACGATGGCACGGACTTCAGGGCCATCGCTGCCAAAGTCGGCCAGGTAGGCTTGATGACCTACGACCAGGCCGGGCCATGGATGCAGTCCACAGGCTTCATTGCTCCGCTGTACAACGTGCCGCCGCCTGTCGAGCCTGCTGCCTCCTCAGGCTTGCAAGGCGGCACTCCGGCACCTGCTGGTGCCAAATCAACCGCGAGCACCAGTCAAGCCGCGCTCGCCGCGGCACCTGCTGGCGGCGCGAGCACTCCGGCGCTGTCCCCGGCACCGGCACCGCCGCCCGGCGGCGGTACGGCGGGATCGGTCCAGGCCTTCTTATCTGCAGGCGTTCCCGCGTCGAAGATCTTGATCGGCGTACCGTTCTACGGCTATGGCTGGACCCAGGTTCCCGAGGTGGCGAACGGTGTCTTTCAGGAAGGCACTCCCGTCCGCGGCGATCGGCCATACAGCTACATCCAGTCGCTCGCCGCAGCGTCCAGCGTTTATCGCGACCCCGTCTCCCGTACTCCGTGGCTGTTCGATGGCGACTCTTTCTGGACCTTTGATGATCCTGTCAGCATCGAGGCAAAAGCCAGCTACGCACGCGAGCACGACCTGGGCGGACTCATGATCTGGGAGCTTTCCGACGACACGCCTCAGGGAACGCTGCTTACGGCGGCCCATGAGGGACTGACCCGGCCAGCCAGCGTGAAGAGCGCGCGCCGGTAGCAGAGTGTTGGAGTTTCAGTATCGCCTTTCCAGATCGCGATAGTGTAAAGGTCGCGAGATGGAAGCCTGATCACAACGGCTTGATCTTTTGCGCGCGTAAGGACTGGTGTTGAGCCGGTTCTGCATGGGCGGTTCTATAATTTGATGGCCGTGCCTTGTGCATGCGGGCGAACCCAGGATCTTTGGAAGGAACACCGATGGCAACTGAAGTAGTGATGCCCCAGATGGGCGAATCAATCACCGAGGGAACGTTGACGAAGTGGCTGAAGAAGCCGGGTGATTCCATTCAGCGGGACGAGCCCCTGTTCGAGATTTCGACCGACAAGGTCGATGCGGAGATTCCGTCGCCTGCGGCGGGAACGCTCGAGGCGATCAAGATAGAGGAAGGAGCTACGGTCACCATCAACACTGTGGTCTGCACCATAGCCGAGGCGGGTTCAACCTCAAACGGTGCAAGTTCGAAGGCCCCGGCCGCTGCAAAGTCCGAGACCGCTGCGACGCCAGCTGCAGATTCGGCGACCCCGGCCGCTGTGGATTTCGCGGCTGCAAACGCGACTCCGGCCGAGCCTTCTTCATCGTTGAGCGCCGCCGCTCCGAGCGAAGCTGCTGCGGGGCCGGGCACCGAGGTGCCGATGCCGCAGATGGGCGAGTCGATCACCGAAGGCACCCTCACCAAGTGGCTTAAGAAGGTGGGCGACTCCGTACAGCGCGATGAGCCGCTGTTCGAAATTTCTACCGACAAGGTGGATGCGGAGATTCCGTCGCCCGTAGCGGGTGTACTTACCGAGATCAAGGTGGAAGCGGGATCGACGGTACAGATCAACACGGTGGTGGCAGTAATCGGGGGCGGCCCGGCTGCTGCGGTATCGGCTCCTGTGCCGGCTGCGAAGCCGCCAGTCGCACAGGCAAATGCTCCGGCACCCAAGTCGGACGCTCAGCCAGCGGAAGCGCCCGCGCCTTCATCGTCGGCTTCCGAAGGCGAGCGGCTGCGCTCCTCGCCGCTGGTGCGCAAGATGGCGAAGGACAACAACGTTGACCTCGCGCAGGTGCCGGGAACAGGCGCCTCCGGGCGGATTACCAAAGCAGACATCGTCGGGCATCTTGAGGGTGGCGCAAAGGCCGCTCCTGTACCCGCGCCGGTGTCGCCCGCGGCCGCTTCTGCACCGCCACAAGCTTCTGCAGTGGCAGCAGCGACCAGCTTTGCGGCAGCTTCCCCCACAAAGCCGGTTGTGCCCGCCCCCCTGGCCGGCGAGCTTGTTCCTATGAGCAAGATGCGCGCGATCATTGCGAAGCGCATGGTCGAATCGAAGCAGACCAGCCCGCATGTCCATACCGTCTTCAAGGTAGACATGACCCGGATCGTGAAGCTGCGCGAGCGAGAGAAGAACAAGTACGAGCAGCGTAACGGCGTGAAGCTGACCTATATGCCGTTCATCACGCGGGCGGCGATTGTGGCGCTCAAGAAGCATCCTGTCGTGAACGGATCGATTGAAGGCGAGGCGATCCGCTACAACAAGAACATCAACATCGGCATCGCGGTCGCGCTGGACTGGGGTTTGATCGTTCCTGTCATCAAGCAGACTGAGGAGAAGTCCTTCCTGGGCATCGCGAGGTCAATTGTCGATGTTGCGGAGCGGGCGCGCGGCAAGAAACTGGCTCCCGATGAGATCTCGGGCGGCACGTTTACCCTGACGAACTCCGGCATCTTCGGAGAGCAGTTCGGTACGCCCATCATCAACCAGCCGCAGTCTGCCATTCTGGGCATCGGCGGGCTGAATAAAGAGGCCGAAGTCATTACAGACAAAGATGGCGCCGACATGATTGCGATCCGTTCGATTCAGCGATTTACCTTGGGCTTTGACCACAGGATCGTGGATGGCGCGGACGCTGGCAAGTTCATGTCGGACTTCAAGGCTTATCTGGAGAACTGGGCAGAGGATATTGGCTGACCATCTATCTCGCGCGAGCAAAATGGGCGGCCCTCGGGTCCGCCCATTTTGTATTGTGCGTGGCCTCTTCTAGATAGCCCTCTGGTGCCCGGAGCGCGGTTTAGGCTGGGCAGGGTCGATGCTGCTCTGGAACCTTGGATTGTGCGGAAAACGCTGTCTGCCCTCGGCGACGACGAGCCGGAGCTTCTCGTCATTCTTCGCATCCCGGAAGGCCGACCACAGGACCTCGAGCTTGTTCTCCTCCAGGTTTGAGGACAGGAGCTGCTTCAGATAAGTATCCTCATCGCGTGCGGTCTCCTCTCTGCTGGCATCGCGTTCGGCAGCAAGGACAAAGGCGATACGAGCGTCCTGGGATTCGGGCTGCAGCAGTACCATCGTTCGCGCCAGATCGCGGGCCTGTTCCGGTCGGCCCAAAGCAAGCTGCGCGTAAATCGCTCCCCAGAACGGAGGAGTCTCAGAAGGGCGCATGCGCAGCGCTATTCGGTACTGCTGTATCTCCTCCTCCAACACCTTCTCGATCGCGGGCAGCGGGTCTTTATGCCGCTGCATGATCTCTACCTTAAACGCGGAGAACACCGCGAGTTGCTGGTGGAACCCACCGTTGTCAGGAAGACTCTTGGCAGCTGAAGCGAACTCGTCGAGCGCTCTGTCAATGGAGATACCGGCATCCGGCAGACCGGGCTCTATGTAGGACTGGACGAGCGCGATCTTGGCGATCGTCCGGGCTTCCTCAAAGCTGTAATCCGGGACCTGCGGATCAGATTCCACCCGAGCTCTGAGCTCTGCTTCCGCTTCCTTCATGGTTTGAAGACTCTTCAGGTTGTCCTCACGAGAGGCCTGCTGCAGAGCGCCAGGATCGAGCTTGGTTCGTCCGGCCAACTCGACTGTTCTTCGCAACACTGTGGCGATTTGCTCGTCCGACTGGAGCTTCGATGTCGTCTGCACCGTCTTGCTTGCGGCAGGAGGGTAGCCCTTGGTCTTTACTTCTTCCGACCAGTTGGCAAAAAGATCGGCTTCCTTCTCTTTGCCTTGCTGGTAGCTGTAGGTGAGGCTGAGGTAGTAGGTAGGTTTCCAGTTTTGCGGGTCGTCCATCTCCCACTGGCGAAACACTCTTGCGGCCTGCTCATAATCTCCACGCTGCAGGCAGGCGCGGCCAAACAACTCCGGGTCGATGCCGGCGAGCATCAAGTAGGTGGCTTCCTGTATCAGCACGGCCGGGTCGTTCTCGCTTGAAGGCGGTGTTTGCCAGAAGCCCGCTCTATCCCGCAGGCTTGACCTTACTCGGCCCACCAGACCGTGGGAAGAGGAGAGGATGTCTCCAGAGATCGACCATTGTTGATATCTGCTGCTGTTGTACAAGTGCATCAGGTTGTCGAGCGAGATGCCTTTCAGCTCAATGCCATAGGAGGTCTCAACCGGTGTCTTTACCGACTTGGAGGCGGCCCTAAGATGAGTGGCGACGCCATCGTACTTGTAGTATTCCGGCCCGTTGAATCGGTTCGCGCTTGCGAGCACATCATTAATAACGTCCTGGGCGATGTCTGAGGCGCTTTTGCCTGAGAGTGAAAGCCGATTGGCGACCTCGGCTGGCACCTCGAATTGTTGCACCGTGACCATCACCTCCGGCGAGATCTTCCCCATGACAAAGCCATAGCCCAGCCAAAGCGATATACCCGCCACAACAATAAGGATCGAGAGCGAGACCGGCTGCACCTGCAGAAGAGCGCTGACAGCAGAGCGTGCAGCAGAGGCCTCGCGGCTGGAGAAGGACGTCCGCGGCTTCGTTTGGGAAGCTTTAGGACGATCGTGCCGGTCTGACGAGGAGTGGTGGGTGAGAGGGTCGGTCCGAGCAGACATACTGGTTCTCCCAGCGTTCAGGCACGCTCCACGTGCCCGGACGTGGCAGCCCTGACCCCGGAGTGTCGGACTCAGGTGAGAAGCAGGGCTGTCCATCCCGATTGTGTAGGAAGAGCGAAGACCGTTTCAACAAAAGCGCGGGTGGCGTGCTGCAGGCCAGGTGGCGGGCTAGGCGATCCGGTTACGCGCGGTCAGGCGTTCCCGCGAAGCGGCACTGCTCGGCTCGATGGGCGGATGCGTCTCTGAGTTCAGGCAGGCCTGGTCCCGGCCATTGCGACGTGCCTCAAAGAGGGCAAGCTCGGCGCGGGCGAGAACATCAACGGCAAGCTCTTTGAAGACGCACTGGGTCACTCCGATGCTGAGCGTGATGGCCGGCTGGTCGTGGGGCAGCGTTGGCTGCCTCAATGCCTCGCGGAAGCGGTTGGCGATTACGATGGCGTGCTCCGCGGTGTTCTCCGGCAGCAGGACAAGGAACTTGTCCTCAGCCAGGCGGCCGCATTTGTCATAGAAGCGCAGGATCGAGGCGATGGTCTTGACCACAGTGCAAAGAGTCTCATCCCCTTTTGCGTGCCCGTGGATGTCGGTGATGGTCTTGAAGTGATCGATCTCGATCATCATGACGGAGACAGGGTTATGACTGCGGCTGCTGCGAGAGATTTCGACCGTCAGCGTGTCTTCGATGGCGTGCCGATTCAGCGTGCCAGTGACGGCATCCAGCTGCCCCTGCTGGCGAACGGCTTCGCTCGCTTCGCCGAAGTAGAGAACCAGCACAAACAAGCCGTATGCCGAAAGGAAAAACACATCGGACACAACGGAGAAGGCCTCGATGCTGCTGCGATTGAGCGGTGAGACCGCCGGTGCGAGTGACACCAGAGCGAGACCCAGCGGCAAGATGGAGAAGAGGGCCAGAAATGACGCAAAGAAGAGGTTGGAGCGGTTGTCTTTTGCCTTGCGGTAGAGCTCGACCGACATGAAGCAACGAGCTGCGCCAAC
Source organism: uncultured Granulicella sp. (assembly GCA_964658395.1). Taxonomy (GTDB): domain Bacteria; phylum Acidobacteriota; class Terriglobia; order Terriglobales; family Acidobacteriaceae; genus Edaphobacter. The sequence goes on from CAZZYQ010000061.1 coordinate 10,582, forward strand.
GATGGAAGCCATGGCGATGACGCGCGGCGCGGCGTGGTCAGAGACGACGGTCGAATAGATGATGACCGAGGCGGCGACGGCGGCAATATCGTAGAGCAGCGGAAGCACGCCTTTTGATTCCATGAGCCGCAGGATGCCGCGGTACATGAAGACGTAGCAGCCAATCAGCAGCAGATTGCCCCCAACGGCCGAGAAGAAGTCCGGAATGTTGCCCTGGGCGACGATGAGGGCAGTCGATGGGACCAGGAGAGCAAAGCCGGAAGCAAGCAGATCGGCGCCCCGAAGATGCGGATAGAGTCGCCGCATACCAAACAGGACGACTGAGAAGACCGCGGCCAGAGGAACCTGGCTGGCAACCAGCGTTCGAATGTCGACCCACGTGAAGAGATGCATTTACCCGCCTAGGCGTTGAGTGTATCGAGGCCGAATAGGGCGGTAACATACCCCTATCAGGTGATTTAGTGGCCATCGTTCTTAGCTCAGAGCAGCCGCACAGAGTGTTGTATCAATTCCAATTGGAGTAGATAGTGCCATGAAAACGATGCGATTCAGGCCGGGTTCGAAGCGAGCTGTTCCCAGACCTTCCTTGTGTATCGACGGCAGTGTTGAAGAGCAAGAGCGGCGAGAAGCTACGCTCATCCCCGGAGGTACTGCGACTTCACTTATGTCTTCGCGTCGGGCCCTCCTGGTTGGTCTAGCGTGTGCGGCAGCACTGCCGCAGTCTGGCCCTGCCGAGCTTGTCTCTGATGAAGTTCCATCGAAGAAGAACGCCAAGACATACCGGAATCCTTTGGGAGTCGAGGTCGGCGATCCATACGTGCTGCGCGAGTCAGGCAGCAGCTATTTCATGTATGGGACAGGCGGCGAGAAGGAGAGCCGGACGGCTTTTCCGGCATGGAGTTCTTCCAACCTGGTGGACTGGAAGCCGGTTGGCGAGGTCTTCGAACGCGACCCCGCAACGTCGTGGTGCGTTGGCGACTTCTGGGCGCCGGAGGTGTACGCGATGAAGGGCAAGTTCTACATGGTCTACAGTGCCCAGTGGCGGCATAATCCGACGCATGAGGCGGAGAACTTCCGCATCGGTGTGGCGGTCGCGGACAAGCCGACGGGGCCGTTTCGCGATCTTCGCAACGGGCCCGTCTTCGATCCCGGCTATCCGATCATCGATGCCGATGTCCTGTTCGATACGGATGGCCGGATGTACCTCTACTACTCGCGCTGCTGCTACAAGCATCCGGTCGAGAGCGAGATCGCGGAGTGGGCGAAGGCGAAGGGCTGGTACAAGGAGATTGAAGAGAGCTGGATCTACGGCGTCGAGTTGAAGCCGGACTTCTCCGGGGTGATCGGCGAACCGGTCGTGGTGCTGAGACCGCCGGTGAGCTTCGCGGACGTTGGGGCGTTGTGGGAGAACACCTCGGTACTTTCGCACGCGGTGAATCGAAGATGGACAGAGGGGCCGACGGCGCTGAAACATGAGGGCCGGTACTACGTGATGTACTCGGCAAACTCCGTGTTTGGCCCGGACTATGCGCTCGGGTATGCGACGGCGGACTATCCGCGGGGACCGTTCGTGAAGGCAGCAAATAATCCCGTGGCGCAAAGGAACACGGGCCTCGGTGGAGACGTGATCTCACCGGCGCACAACTGTGTGACGCTGTCGCCGAGCGGAAAGGAGATGTATTGCCTGTACGGAGCGAGGACGACAGCGGACAGATCGATTGATCGGAGGGTCCTGTTTCTGCAGCGGATGTCGATCGGAGCAGGCGGCATCCTGACGGTGGAGGGACCGGAGGACCGCAGAGATCTGCCAGTGCCATCGTAAAGGTCCAGGCGGACATACACGCAGATCCGGCCGCCTTCGGCGAAGGATGTTAGCAGGAGCACAACGGGGCGCGGGTCGCTTTACTCGCTGCGCCTGGCCGACATGACTGTTGGTCGGGTTTTCGATCCCTGCGCTTCGTGCTACACCATAGCTATGGCAAAGACGGACAACATGATGACGGCGCGGGAGGCGGCACGGTTAGTTGGGGTCAGCTATCCGACGATCAAGCAGTGGATCCTCACCGGCAAGCTGAAGACCTCGCCGACGCCTGGCGGGCACCACCGCGTTGCCGAATCTACGCTCAAGCCGTTTCTTGCCAAGGACAATGCGAAGCCGGCGGCGGAGTCGCGCGGTCGATTTCGCAGGGTGAGCGGCAGAAACCAGCTTGCGGGCAAGGTGGTCAGCGTGCGGGTGGATGGTTTGCTCGCGGAGGTAGTAATCGCGTGCGAGTCGTCGCACATCACGGCGATCATCACCGCGGCCGCCGTGCGTGAGCTGCAGTTGAAGAAGGGCGATGCGGCGGCGGCACTCATCAAGTCTACGGACGTGATGGTGGAGCGGCTCGATGGCTGAGCGCGGCTGATCTTCGCAACGAATGCAAGGGGAGGGCCCGGCAGCAGCTTGATTGACTATACGATTGCAACCGTATAGATTCGATTTCATGGCGGGCAGTGCTGGTTCTTGCCAGTAGGCGCCTCATTCAACCATATTCTTGCGGAACGACTCGCACTTCTCGCGATGCGGCGCCTCTTTGCGCCCGCCGGAGCTTCTGTGAAAAGAATGCAACGATTTCTCTTGTGTCTGCTAGCGCTCCTTGCCTCCCACTCCGTACAGGCGCAGATCGCGGCCGGGCTCCAGGGCCGTGTGACCGATCCTGCAGGCGCAGGCGTGGCGAACGCAGCGATCGACCTGGTGGAGGTGGCGACGAACATCCACCACCATACGGTGAGCACAAGCGCCGGAGACTATAGCTTCAGCCAATTGAATCCTGGCACGTATCAGATACAAGTGACGGCTGCTGGCTTCGAGCGGCTGGAGCGTACTGGCGTGACTGCGACGGTCGGGCAGACGGCCACGGTTGAACTTGCGCTGACGGTCGGGTCAGATCAGCAGAGCGTTACGGTGAATGCGGATGCTCCGCTGCTGCAGGTCGCGGAGAGTGATGTAGAGACCCATATACCGGGCAATACGGTGGTTGAGATCCCGCTGAACAGCCGCAACTTCATCAATCTCGCGAGCCTTGCGCCCGGCGTGTCCCTCCCGCCCGGCACCTTGCTGCCGCGCATCAATGGTGGCCGGCCCAGAACGAACGAGTACCTCTTCGACGGCATCTCCGCGTTGCAGCCGGAGCCAGGCACAGTCGTCTTTTTTCCCATCATCGACGACATCCAGGAGTTCACGATTGAGGCGAACAATGTGCCGGCGGAGTTTGGCCGGTTCAACGGCGGCGTCATCAACGTGGCCACGCGATCGGGATCAAACACGTTTCATGGCAGCGTGTACGAGTTCTTCCGTAACGAAGACCTGAACGCGCGCAATTACTTCTCGCGGACTGGAGCAAAACCTGAGTATCGGCGCAACCTGTACGGAGGCACCCTGGGCGGACCAGCGCTGCATGACCGCCTGTTCTTCTTTGGCGGCTACCAGGGCATCAAGCAACTGATTGGAAGGCCGATCACATCGACGATCCCGACACTGGCAGAGCGCCAGGGCATCTTTACCGGCGTCAGCAAGATCTATGATCCTTCGACGACGCAGACGGTTGGCGGTCTGATTACGCGGACCGAGTTCCCGAACGACGTGATTCCGGGCGGCTTCGATCCTGCAGCGCTCGCGTTGCTGCAGCGGTTTCCCGTGCCGACAAGTGCGGGCGCGGCGAATAACTACACGCGGACGGCCAACGATGCGGACCATCAGAACCAGTTCGATTTTCGGGTGGACGGGGCGTACCATACGCGCGATCGAGCGTTTGCGCGCTACTCCTACTTCTCCGATGTGGAGCAGCCGATCACGGCGCTCCCGGAAGGTAGCGGACCTACAGCGGGCGCGGTAATCGGAACCGGGAATGTTGCCGGTCTGTCCCATATCCTGGGCCAGCAGGGGGTCTTCGGCGAGACGCACACGTTCAGCGCACGGCTGCTGAATGATGTTCACTTTGGATATACGCGGCGTGGGACGACGACTGCCGGTCCGGCGCTCGCTACGACGGCTTCCGCGGCACTCGGCATCCCAGGAATACCGACGAACGCGTCGTTCAACAACGCGCTCCCGCTGTTCACGTTCACCGGCTTTCAACAGCTTGGGCCGCCGGCAGGAACGTTCGCGAAGTTCCAGACTGTGGTGACGGAGCTTGTCGATACGGTGAATGACACCGTGGGGCGGCATCAACTGAAGGCTGGCGGAGATGTTCGCTGGTACGAACTGAACACGGTCTCTCCGCCGAACCCCACCGGCTCTTTCGCGTTTACCGCGACGGGCACGGACATCCAATCGAAGACGGCGACGGGAACGACGACCACTTCGGGTGGCAACAGCATTGCAAGCTTCTTGCTGGGCCAGGTGGACACGTTCACGATCGATCTGCAAACTTCCCGGTTGAGGCCGCGCGACCACATCCAGGAGTATTTTGTTCAGGACGACTGGCGCGCGACCGACCGGCTTACTCTGAACCTCGGCGCGCGCTGGACACTGCATTCGCCTTCGACCGAGAAGAACAACCAGGGTGCTGTGTTCAACCTGGCAACGCAGCAGCTCGACTATGCGGGGGTAAACGGCTTCTCGAAGAGCGCACGTACCCTGCACTATGGCAACGTTGCACCGAGGGTAGGACTGACCTACCTGCTTACGCCGAAGACGGTGATGCGGTCCGGGTTCGGGATCGTGTTCATCGACCAGTCGGGGATTACGACGCCGTTCACACTGCCGCAGTTTCCGTTCATTCAGAATGTGCAGCAGAGAACGCTGGACAACGTCAATGCGGCGTTTGGCCTGTCTGCCGGCCCCACTGTGGCGCCGATTGCACTCACGCCGGATGCAGGGTTGGGGCAGAGCGTGTACACAGCCAACCGCAACGCCGGGTCCGGGTATGTCGAACAATGGAACCTGGCGTTTCAGCGGCAGATCACGAACGATCTCTCGGTCGACGTGGCGTATGTCGGATCGCACATCGTGCATGTTGGAATACCCGACCAGAACCTGAACCAGTTGACGGTGGAACAGCTGGCGCAGGGTCTCACCGATCCGGCTTCGCTGACAGGGCAGGTGGCGAACCCTTACTATGGGCAGATCCCGGTGTCGAGCCCGATCGGCGGCAAGAAGGTAGCGGCGGCACAGCTGTTGAAGCCCTATCCGCGGTTCCAAAACGTCGCGACCTACCGGAACAACAGCGGCACATCGAACTACAACGCGCTTGAGATAAAGGTAGAGCAGCGGCTCTCGCACGGCCTTTATCTGTTGGCGGCGTACACCCATTCAAAGCTGATCGACGATGCGTCGTCGGTGTTCTCATCGACCGTGCTGTCGTCGCCCAACACCAGCAGCCTGGTTGCTGCGGACAGCTACAGGCCTTATCTCGAGCGCGACTCTTCGAACGGCGACATGCCCAACGTCACCTCGATTGCGGCAACCTATGAGCTGCCTGCAGGGCGCGGGCATCGATTTGCGTCCGGCTCTGTTGGGAATCTGCTGGCCGGGGGATGGGCGGTGAATGCCATTGGACTGCTGCAGTCGGGCATGCCGGTGACGGTGACGCAGGCAACGAACCTGAATTCGTTTGCGGGGTTCTCGCTGCAGCGCCCGAACATCGTGGCAAATCCGAACCTAAGTCCCGGCGAACGCACTCCCGGAAGGTACTTCAACACAGCTGCCTTTGCTGCCGCACCTCAGTTCACGTTGGGCAACGCCTCGCGCAACCCTGTTCGCGGACCGGCCTATCGCGACCTTGATCTTGCGCTGGTAAAGCACACGCGATTCACCGAGAAGACGGACGCGGAGTTCCGCGCGGAGGTGTTCAATGTGACGAACACCCCGGCGTTCGCACAGCCCAATGGGAGCTTTGGGTCAGCGGCCTTCGGGAGCATCACGGCGACGACTACGGAGCAGAGAGTGGCGCAGTTTGCTATTCGTCTTAGCCGGTAGTGGTGCACGAAATGCGGGGGTCTCTCCACTTCGCATCGAACGGAGATACTGTTCGATGCTTCGGTCGAGATGACGCTTGTTTGTCGGCTTTTTCCAAGCCTGATCCGGCATTGGCGACGGGCCCACTCATCGCGCTCAGACGACGATGAGTGGGACAGGACGCGACGCGCAGCCTACTTTTTGACGGGCGCGATGGTGTCTTTGGCGACCTTGGCGACGCGGAACTTGACCACGGTCTTGGCCTTGATCTTGATGGTCTCGCCGGTCTGAGGATTGCGGCCGAGGCGGGCCTTACGCTCTGCCTTGACGAGCTTGCCGATTCCGGGAATGGTGAACTCGCCGTTCTTCTTGGTTTCCTTTACAGCCGTCTCAGCCATGAGATCGAGGAAGCCGGAAACCTGCTTGTTGGTGAGTTCGAGCTTCTCCGCCATGTGGCGAACCAGTGCTGTCTTTGTCATGCCTTTTGCCATTGGTAGTACTCCTTCGTTCTTGAAAGTGTGAGACTTGTCTGCTGCCGTTGCCCGATGAAACAAGACTGCGGCCTTACGCAAGATACCGAAATCGCCTTTGTTTATGAGGGTGTCGACCTCTTGTACCGCTATTCACCTTCGACCATCGAGGGTGCTTTGTCAATCGGAATCGTCGGGTTTTACAGGTATTTTCCGCATTTCTGCGGCATTTGTGCCTTTATTGATGCTTTTCCACTGATTATCTAGCTTTTGGAAGGCCAAAGAGGGAGCTGTTGACCGACTTGCGTAGGCCAATGGTTGCGCTCCTATTGCCTTCGATCAGAGGCGTGTTGAGGAATTCGATCAGCGGCGCGGCGCGTTTGAAGCGATCAGTGATGGCCTTGCGGAAGGCGGGGCTTAGAGCATCTGCGGCGGGCAGAGTTGTCGAGACACCCCATTGCCGGTAGATGATCAGATCCAGCGCTGGATCGTCGGGCGAAAAGCCCTTCGGCGGCCGGGTGAGCTTCTTGCCCGCTTCGCTGTCGCCGTCGAACGGCTGCATAACGGCGAGAAGTTTCTTGTCGGCGAGCAGGCGGCGGAGGTCGGCGTGGCGGTTGCCGCCTTCGGCAGAAAGGAAGCGGCGGATCGCGAGCAGCTGTTCGCGCTCCGGCATGTAGACGCCTGCTGCGATGGTGACGCTGACCGGGTTGACTTCGAAGTAGAAACCGCCGCCGGAGGTCTTCTCAAGCCCGGCTCGCGCCCACCATGCGGCAATGTTGGTTTTGTAGGGCTGCTTGTTCTTGCTGAACCGGATGTCGCGATAGATGCGCATCATGGTCTTTTGCGCGGGGCGGACGTGATGCGGCGCAAACTCGAGCAGGTCGTGGTTGATCTCTTCGATCAGGGCAAGCATGGGCGCCTTGATCGCGCTCTCGTAGATGGGCTTGCGCTTGTTGAACCATTCGCGATCGTTATTGCGTTTGAGGCCGCGCAGGAACTGGAGAGACTCTTCGGTGAAGGTGGTGCTCATGCTTTCGATGCTAACTCGCGCGACCGGCAACCGAGCGCCTTCCGCTTTGCGCCACGCACATCGCAGTGTTGGAGCAGGGAGCATCTCAGACAGTGCCGCGGTGTTTCTGCGCGGGATTTCTGAGAGATTGCCTATGCGACGTATGGAGTTGATCGAGCTGCATGATCACCCGCACTTCCCCGAGCGGTGGCGGGGGCTGATCACGGACGCGCTTGAGGCGCTCTGGGAGGCTGGCAATTCGTATCAGCCAATCCTGCCGCAACTGCGCGCTGCGCTTTCACGCGCTGAGCAAGAGGGTGCTTCAGGCACGGATGTCGTCGATCTGTGTTCTGGAGGCGGAGGCCCTTGGCTGAGACTCGCTCGGGAGTTTGAAGAGGTATACGGCGTCCGATTGCGCGTGTGCCTGACCGACAAGTATCCAAGCGAAGATGGAGCAAAACGCGTGCGGCGCATCGCGGGCATTGCGTACCAGAGGGAACCAGTGGACGCGATGCAGACGCCGCGTGAGCTGCGCGGGTTCCGGACGATGTTCTCGTCGTTCCATCACTTCGGCCCGAAGGACGCTCGCTCTGTGCTGCGCGACGCGAAGAACAACAGGCGCGGGATCGGGATATTTGAGGTGCCGAGTCGGAATGTGAAGACGCTGCTGATGGTCTTTCTTACGCCGCTGCTGGTGCTTGCGTTGACGCCGCGCATACGACCCTTTCGGTGGTCGCGATTGCTGTGGACGTACCTGGTTCCCGTGGTGCCGTTCGTGATCTGGTTCGACGGCGTGATGTCGTGCTTTCGTGCTTACTCCCGCGAGGAACTGCGGAACATGGTGCAAGGAGACCTGGCGCAGGGCTACGGGTGGGAGATCGGCGAGGCACGAGGCGGTCTGCTCCCGGTGACGTACGTGATCGGCTGGCCGCTGAATGACTTATCTGAGTCACAGGAGTTGGGCGAGACATCAAAACAGCCGCGCGAGGTGCCTTGATGCAGATCGGAATCGACAGCTTTGCGGCGGTAGTCTCCGACCCGGACACCGGCGAGACGATGAGCCCGGCGGAGCGGGTGAAGAACCTGATCGAAGAGATCGAAAGAGCAGACCAGGTTGGTCTCGACGTCTTTGGCATCGGAGAACATCACCGCGCGGACTTTCTTGACTCCGCGCCCGTGGTGCTGTTGGCTGCGGCGGCTTCGCGGACGAAGCGTATACGGCTGACGAGCGCGGTTACCGTGCTGAGTGCGGCCGATCCGGTGCGTGTCTTCCAGGAGTTTGCGACGCTCGATCTTCTCTCGCAGGGCAGGGCGGAGATGGTGGTGGGGCGAGGTTCCTTCGGAGAAGCGTATCCGCTCTTCGGGCTGGCATTTGAAGACTACGACGAGCTGTTTGTCGAGAAGCTCGACCTGCTTCTGACGATCCGCGAGAACACGCATGTGCGGTGGTCCGGCAAGCATCGCGCGGCCCTGACTGGGCAGGGTATTTACCCCAGACCTTTGCAGGAGAAGCTTCCGATCTGGATCGGCGTTGGCGGCACGCCGGCATCGTTTGCACGAGCCGGAGCGCTGGGTTTGCCGCTGATGGTGGCGATTATCGGAGGTGAACCGCGGCGCTTCAAGCCGTTGATCGATCTTTACCGAGAGGCTGGCAGACGCGCGGGATACAAGCAGCAGGACTTGAAGGTAGGGCTGCATCAGATGGGCTTCGTCGGCGAGACAACCGAGCAGGCAGCGGATGACTTTTACCCGGGCCATGCGCGCATGATGACGCACATCGGCCGCGAGCGCGGATGGCCGCCGGCCTCGCGTGCGCAGTTCGACGCCACGCGGGGGGCGACGGGCGCGTATCTGATTGGCGATGCGGACAACATCGTTACGAAAATTCTGCGGCAGAATGAAGACCTTGGCGGCGTGGACCGAATCACGTTTCAGATGACGAATGTGGGCCTGAGCCACGCGAAGATGCTATCGTCGATCGAGCTGCTGGGAACAAAGGTCGCGCCGATGGTCCGCAAGGCGCTCGGAGCTGAAGCGGCATAGCTTATTTATCGCCGCCTGATCGACGCTGCGGCGTAGTGCGCCGGGCTTTTTCCGCCCGGGTATCTGAGGCTCGCTGCTAACATCGCTTGCATCGACCATGCATGCAAAAGGCACACGTCTCCAGTATCTGCTCCTCACAACGGTAACCGGCTCCATGCTGCTGTTCTATCTGCACGGCGCGTCGGCCCTGCTTGAGCGAACGCTGCATGGTGACCGCGTAGTACGGCCCCCGCTGACGTTCGACATAAAGCTGAACCGGGCGAGCGCGCTTTCACCGGAGGCCGAGGCCGCCGGGATGCACCGCTTCGACGATGTGGTGAGCCTGGATGGACGCGCCTTCACCGGCGGGCGTGTCTACCTGGAGCTGCTGCAGGAGAAGCGGCCCGGCGAGGTCCTTCATGTGGTCACCCGCGGCAGCGATGGACGAACCACAATGCATGCGATCCGGTTGCAGGGATCCGACTCGCACTATAGCCGCTTCTATTTTTTCACCGTGATCGTTCTGCTCGACCTTGCATTTCCGCTGTTGTGCATCCTACTCGGTTCCTGGGTGGTGCTGGCAAAGCCGCTCGATAGCAATGCGTGGCTGCTGCTGGGGGTGTTCTGTTTTTTCCCGACAAACCTCCTCTCCGGTCTTTACTGGACAGACCCGGTCTCACTGTATGTCATCCACGGAATCGGCGATGTTGCGAACCAATGCGGCCCGCTCTGGATATTTCTGTTCGGCATCTATTTTCCGCAGCGCTCCCGCTTTGACGTGCGGTTTCCGTGGGTCAAATGGGTCTTCATCGGCCTGACCGCATGCTTTCTTCTTGCAGCGCTGGTGGTGAGTTACGGCTTTATCGTGAACTTCACGGCAATAGCGGGCATTGCGCCCTACTATCCGGCGGTCGCAAAGCTACAGACGATCGTCACAATTGTGTGCTTCTCTGCATTGTTCGCGCTGCTGGCCAACAAGATCGGGCTCACGACCGACCAGGATGCGCGCCGGCGGCTGCGGCTTTTGTACTGGGGAGGCTGCATCGGCAGCATCCCGGTTGGCCTTACCGGCCTGATCCAGCTGATCCGCGGCGTCGACTTCAATGAGGCGATTCCGCACTGGCTGCTGCTGATCGTGCTGGTTCTGTTTACCCTGTTTCCGCTAACCCTGGCTTACGTGGTGGTGGTGCAGCGGGCCATGGATGTCCGCATCCTCGTTCGCCAAGGTACCAAGTACGCCTTTGCGCGGCAGTCGGTCTTCATCATCCGCGCGCTGCTGGCAGTCTGGTTGAGCGTGGCGCTGAAGAACCTGCTCTCGCAGCCGGGAGAAAAGCGGGTAGCGAGAGCCATCGAAGCTCTGGCTGCATTCGCGCTGTTCTTCGCCTTCCGATCGATTCTCACCAAGCGGCTCCAGCAGACGATCGATCAGAGATTCTTCCGCGAAGCCTATTCGACGGAGCAGGTGCTGTCTGAGTTGAGCGAGGAAGCGCGCAACTTTACCGAGGCTGGCCCGCTGCTGGACAGAGTGACGCAACGCATCGGGGAGACGCTGCATGTGCAACGCATCGCCGTGTTCCTGCGGGTGGGAGAGAGCTTTCAGCTGCACCCGGGCGCTGGACACGCAGTCACTCCGGCAGGTACCAACGTGCTCACTTTACCTGCGGCTTCCGCGACGCTCGCAACGCTTATGCGGAGTAAGGCACCGGCCAACGTGTACCGGGACGATCCGACCAGCTGGCTTGTGGACGCGACAGATGCGGAGCGAGCGGCCCTCGCCGATCTATCGACCGAGCTCCTGGTTCCGCTGCCGGGAAGAAGCCGGCTGGCAGGAGTGATTGCCCTCGGTCCAAAGCGGTCCGAAGAGCCTTATACGAAGACCGATCGCCAGCTGCTGCAGACGGTGGCTTCGCAGACGGGCCTGGCGCTTGAAAATGCAGAGCTGCTGGAGCACCTGACGGTGGAGATCGCTCAGCGCGAGAGGATATCGCGGGACATCGAGATCGCGCGCGAAGTCCAGGAGAGGCTGTTTCCACAGAGTTATCCAGCTATAGACGGCGTAGACATGGCGGGACACTGCCGTCCTGCTCAGGCTGTGGGAGGAGATTATTACGACTTCTTCAGCGTACCTTCCGCGGCGGATGGCGGAGCGGCGGCGAGGCTGGCGATCGCGATCGGAGACATCTCCGGTAAGGGAATTCCGGCTGCCCTGCTGATGGCGAGTCTTCGGGCGTCGCTTCGCAGTGTGGCTATGATGCAGCCGAGAAGCCTGGCGGTGCTGATGCAGCACGTGAATCGGCTGGTCTACGAGGCTTCAACAACCAACCGGTATGCCACGTTCTTCTACGCGGAGTACGAGCCGGCGACACGGCTGCTGACGTATGTGAATGCCGGGCACAACTCGCCTTATGTTCTGCGTGCGGGTGAGGTAGTCACGCTGGAGGTGACAGGCACAGTGGTGGGTTTGCTGGACGATGCGGAATATGGGCAAGCGACATTGCAGCTCCAGGCTGGCGATGTACTGCTGGCGTTTACAGACGGCATCTCCGAAGCAATGACGCGGGAGGATGAGGAGTGGGGCGAAGCGCGGATGCTTGCCTGCGCGCAGAGCAGGATCGGAGAGACCGGTTGCATGGCTTCTGCACAACAGCTGCTGACGTGCGTGCTTGCGGCGGCGGACGGCTTTACCCAGGGCGCTCCGCAGCATGATGACATGACGCTGGTGCTCTGCGTGTTTACATAAGGAGGCCTGGGTTGACGGCGAAGGACGGAGGAGGGACAGAATCTGATTCCCTTCGGAGGAATGACACAGACGTAAAGCAACTACGACCTCTGCAGGCGGCGGCAAGCTATCAAAGAGGAGCGGCCCGATACTACAGCAGCTGCATGGCGCGCTGGACGCGGGCCACGGCTCCATCCGGGGTGGCGGCAACGGCGGAGAGGTGGCCCATCTTGCGGCCCTTGCGCGGGCGGAGCTTTTCGTAAAGGTGGACTCGGACGCCGGGGACGGAGAGTGCGGCGTCGAAGCGCGGCTCGCGCGGCGAACCGTCGGTGTTGAGCCAGACCTCGCCGAGCAGGTTGGCGATGGCAGCGGGTTGGACGACGTCGACGTCACCGAGCGGCAGGTCGCAGATGGCGCGAACGTGCTGCTCGAACTGGCCCGTGATGCACGCGCGTTCGCTGGCGTGATAGCTGTTATGGGGACGTGGAGCGAGTTCGTTGACGAAAAGGTGACCATCTTTGGTCACAAATAGCTCGACGGCGAGGATGCCTTCCAGCTGGAAGGTGTCGGCGATCTCTTCGGCGATTGTTCGGGCTTGCGCTTCGAGTGCAGGTGCAATGGGCGCGGGGATCGCGCTCCAGGCGAGGATCTGGTTCTCATGGTGGTTCCACGCTGCGGGATAGACCTTCACTTCGCCGGAAGGTGAGCGCGCGACGAGGACAGAGATCTCACGTTCCAGATCGATCGCTTGCTCGACGACGCCGGAACCCTCGCCGAGCGCTTCCCACGCGCCTTGCAGTTCGTCGTTCGGATCAGCGGCAGGATTGAAGCCTACCTTGCCCTGGCCGCGGCCATCGTAGCCGCCGGTGGCGCTTTTGCAGAAGCATCTGCCGCCTAGTTCCCGGATGCCGTCGGCGAGTTCTTCGCGGGAGCGAACGGCCCGGTATGCGCCCAAGGGGAACCCATTACGGGAGAGCCAGCCCTTCTGCTCGATGCGGTCCTGAATGATGGCGAGCATTCCTTGGCTAGGGCGGACGGGAGCAAAGGCGCTGGCCGCTTCCATGCTGCGCGTGGAGATCTGCTCGATCTCAAGGGTGACGACGTCGCAGCCGCGGGCGAGATTGGCGGCTTCGCGGGCGTCGCTCCATCCTGCTTCGATGCAGCCGTCGACGACGAAACGGGCTGGGCAGGCGGGGTCGGGATCAAGCACGAGGATGCGGTAGCCCATGGCGCGGGCGGCCATGGCGGTCATGCGGCCGAGTTGGCCGCCGCCGAAGATGCCGATGGTCGCGCCAGGAAGGATGGGTCTGGCTGTGCTCACTCTGTCCCCTCGTTGAGGGTCTGCGCGAGCACTTCATCGCGGCGGGCGGTGCGCCACGCGACTAATTTCTCAAACAGCGCTGGCTCGTTTGCGCTCAGGGTTGCAATGGCGAACAGTGCAGCGTTCGCCGCGCCCGATGCCCCGATGGCGAAGGTCGCTACGGGAACGCCTTTGGGCATCTGCACGATGGACAGAAGAGCGTCGGTGCCCTGCAGTGCGGTGGCTGCTATGGGGACGCCGAGAACCGGGATGGCGGTCTTTGCGGCCAGCATTCCGGGCAGATGCGCCGCGCCGCCGGCTCCGGCGATGATGATGCGGAGACCGCGGCCGTGTGCCTGCTCAGCGAATTGGAAGAGAAGATCGGGCGTGCGATGGGCGGAGACGACGCGGGCCTCGCAGGGCACGGCGAACTCTTCGAGGATTTGAACGGCGTGCTTCATGACGGCGTAGTCGTTGCGACTTCCCATGACGACGGCTACGAGTGGAGCTTCGGGCATGAGGGCGATTATAGCTTTCGCGCGGAATGGTTCGTGATGCGAGAAGGCCCCCGTTAGGAGAAGGATCCTCATGTTTGGCGTGAACTGTAGCCTGTCGCAGACTGGAATACGGGGGTCTCTCCACTCCGCCGGACTTACGTCCGGCTCCGGTCGAGATGACGCTTCACTGGCCAGGTATTGCTAGCTTCTGCCGCCGAACTGGAATACCGGGTCTCTCCACTCCGCCGGACTGACGTCCGGCTCCGGTCGAGATGACGCTTCACTGGCCAGGTATTGCTAGCTTCTGC